>CALNYA010000079.1:0-226235 GCA_942490575.1 uncultured Verrucomicrobiota bacterium | reverse complement strand
CTTCGTTCAGTTTGTGTGCTATCTTCTGTTCGTCGGGCTGTTCAAGGTTCCGCTGCCTTAAGGAAGTCCGGCCATGGAAAGCCTCCTCCCGCTCCTTCAATACGACGTCCTGATTCCCTGGCTTTTGGGGATGATCTTCGGTGTGTTCGTGGGATCGACTCCGGGGCTGACGGCGACCATGGCGGTGGCGCTGCTGGTGCCGTTCACCTTTTACCTGCCCAATCCGAACACGGGTTTGGCGCTGATCCTGGGGATGAGCTTCACGGCGATCTTCGCCGGGGACATTCCGGCGGTGTATCTCCGCATTCCCGGAACTCCGGCGTCGGCGACGGGGATTCTGGACGGGCATCCGATGGCTCTGGCGGGGCACGGCAGGAAAGCGCTGACGCTGGATCTCGGGTGCTCGGTCCTGGGTGGCCTCGTGGGGACTTTGCTGTTGTGGATCCTGGCGCCGCAATTGGCGCGATTCGCTTTGCGATTCAGTCACTTCGAGTATTTCTGGCTGGGTGTCGCGGGGTTGGCGATCAGCGCGGTCGTGACGCAGGGGTCCACCTGGAGGGCGATGATCGGGGCCTTGCTGGGGATGTTCCTGGCGACGGTGGGCATCGACCGGGTCTCGGGAACGCCCCGTTTCACCTGGGGACGGCCCGAGTTGGCGGGAGGGATCGATTTCATCGCGGTGATGATCGGGTTGTTCGGCCTGGGGGAAGTGTTGCGCCACGTGCGGCGTGGTTCGATGGCGTCCCAAGGTGTGCGGCGGGAGGAGGGTGGCGCCGGGATCTGGGAAACGCTGAGGGAAATGGCGCGTCATAAACTGCTGCTGCTCCGTTCCGCGTTGGTGGGGACGGTGGTGGGTGTTCTGCCCGGGGCGGGCGCGGACATCGCGGCGTGGGCGGCCTACGGGGCGGCGCAACGCACTTCGAGAAGGCCGGAGCGCTTCGGAAAGGGGTGTGTGGAAGGCGTGATGGCGCCGTCCACGGCGAACAACGCCGCGGTGGCCGGGGCCTGGATTCCGGCGCTGGTGTTCGGGATTCCTGGCGACTCGATCACGGCGGTCGCCCTGGGGGCCTTGCTGATGTACGACATCAGGCCCGGCCCCCTGGTTTTCGAGCAGAACCCCACCCAGATGCAGTCGATTCTGCTGATCGCCTTCATCACCCAACTGCTCCTGATTCCCGCGGGATTGCTGGGGATCCGGGCGTTTGGATTCGTGATTCGCCTGCCGCGCGCGGCGTTGATGACGTCGGTGATCGTGTTCTCCGTGGTGGGTGCGTATTCCCTCCGCAACAGCCTGTTCGACGTGTGGGTCATGCTGGCCGCCGGGGTGGGAGGGTTGATTCTGGAAGCCCGCGGGGTTCCGCCTGCGCCGCTCATCCTGGGGCTGATCCTGGGGCCCATGATCGAAGACAACCTGCGCACGGGACTCATCAAGTCGCAGGGCGACTTCACCCCGTTCCTGACCCGCCCGTTCTGTCTGGCGCTCATCGCGCTGCTGGCGCTGGCGGCCCTTCTTCCCCGTTGGATGCGCCGCCTCAGGCCAGGCTTGCCGCCGGGTTCCACCGCCGAAACGACCACCACCACCACCGCGACCTAGACCAACGCACTCCCGCCATGAAAACGCCGATTCCAAGATTCGCCCCCGTTCAATCCGCAACCGCGATTCCCGAAGGCGCGAGTCGCCGGCGCTTTCTTCGGCGACTGATGACGGGCGCCGGGTTGGGGGCGGGTGTGGCGGCGGGCGGGGTGGGGCGATCGGCGCTGTCGGCGGAGCCGGAAGCGACGCGGGGTTCCGCGCCCTACGGATCCCGGACCACGGGGCAGGGGCGCCCTCCGAGATTCAAGACGCGACTGAAGATCACCCGTCTGGAGACCATGCTGGTGAAGCCGCGCTGGCTTTTTCTGAAGGTCCACACCGACGAGGGACTCGTGGGGCTGGGGCGAGCCGATCACCGAGGGGCGGGCGAAGACGGTGCGCCGCCGCGGTGGAGGAGATCGCCCCCTACCTGGTCGGGAAGGATCCCCGCCAGGTGGTGCACCACTGGCAGGCCATCTACCGCCACGCGTTCTACCGGGGCGGCCCCATCCTCACCAGCGCCCTGAGCGGGATCGACCAGGCCCTCTGGGACATCAAGGGCAAGGCCCTCGGGGTCCCGGTGTACGAGCTGATGGGCGGCCCCACCCGCGACCGGGTCCGGGTCTACGCCCACGCCCGCACTCCCGGAGGACCTGCGGCGGAAGCGGGCCGAGGGCTTCACCGCCTTCAAGACCGGCCCCTTCAAGGAGCGGCCCGCCCGGTTCATCGAGCCCCCGGGCTTCGTGAAGCTGGTGGGCGAGAAGTTCGGCGAGCTGCGCGAGGCGGTCGGACCCGAGATCGACATCGGCATCGACTTCCACGGGGCGATCAGCCCCGCCACCGCGAAGATCCTCATCAAGGAGCTGGAGCCCTTCCAGCCCATGTTCGTGGAGGAGCCGGTGCCCTGCCAGAACGTGGACGTGCTGGCGGAGATCGCCCGCGGCACCCACCTGCCCATCGCCACCGGCGAGAGGATCTTCACCAAGTGGGGCTTTCCGGGAGATCCTCGAGAAGGGCGCGGCGGTGGTGCTCCAACCGGACCTGTGCCACGCCGGCGGGATCACCGAGTGCCGGCTCATCGCGGGGATGGCCGAGGCCTACTACGCGGCGATCGCGCCCCACAATCCGCTGGGGCCGATCTCCCTGGCGGCGGGACTCCAGCTCGCGGCGTCGATCCCCAACTTCCTCTGCCAGGAGCAGGGTGAACCTGGGGGAGGGTTGTTTGAAGACCCCGTTTCGGGTGGTGGACGGCCACGTGGAATTACCGACCGGCCCGGGGTTGGGGATCGAGATCGACGAGGAGCTGCTGGCCGAGCGCTTGGGGCACGACTGGCGCAATCCGGAGACCTACGACGAACGGGACGGTTCGGTGGTGGATTGGTGACTGAGGCATTGGGGTCGCATCTAAATCTTTGACAATTGAGAACGCTCCCGATGCCCCATCCCGGTCGCCTCGACGGACCGCGCCACGTCAATTGTCAAAGATTTAGATGCGACCCCAATGCGCTGGCTTGCGGTGGCGCGCGGCGCCGGTTTATAACCGCGCATGCCCACCCCGGAATCTGACCTCCCCCTGTCGGGTGCGACCCACGCCAAGGAATCGCACCGCGATCGTTTGCCCGGATCTTTCACCTGGAACGCGGTCGGGATGACCCTTGTCGCGGCCCTTGTGATGACCTCGGTGGGCGGCCCCGCGGTGGGGGCTCCGGCGCGTGCGTTGCCGGAGGGGAAAGTCCCGGACGACGTCCGGCTGGCGCCGCCGAAGGATCTGGACGGCTACTTTCCGTTCGACGTGCCGGCCACGAAGGAGGACTGGAAAGCCCGCGCGGAGCAGGTGCGGCGGCAGGTGCTGGTTTCGCAGGGATTGTGGCCGATGCCGGTGAAGGCGCCCTTGGAGCCGGTGATTCACGGACGGCGGGACCAGGGCGATTTCACGGTGGAGAAGGTGTACTTCGAGAGCGCTCCGGGATTCTTCGTCACCGGCAGTTTGTATCGGCCGAAAGGCCGGTCGGGCCGGTTGCCGGGCGTGCTGTGTCCGCACGGGCACTGGGAGAACGGGCGATTCATGGACCAAGGGGAGGCGACGGTCCGGCGTGAGATCGCGGCGGGCGCGGAGCGGTTCGAGGAGGGAGGGCGGAGTCCGCTTCAGGCGCGGTGCGTGACCCTGGCGCGGATGGGATGCGTCGTCTTCCACTACGACATGATCGGGTACGCGGACAGCAAGCAGCTTTCGATGGCGCTGGTGCATGGATTCGCGAAGCAGCGGCCCGAGGCGAACGACCCGGCGCGCTGGGGTTTCTTCAGTCCCCAGGCGGAATCGCGCTTCCAGAGCGTGATGGGATTGCAGACCTGGAATTCGATCCGGGCGCTGGATTTCCTGGAGGGCCTTCCGGACGTCGACGCGAAACGGATCGCGGTGACCGGGGCGAGCGGAGGCGGGACCCAGACCTTCGTGCTCTGCGGGATTGATTCGAGGCCGGCGGTGGCGTTTCCGGCGGTGATGGTTTCGACGGCGATGCAGGGGGGATGCACCTGCGAGAACGCGTCGGGGTTGCGCGTCGGGACTGGAAATATCGAACTGGCGGGGCTTTTCGCGCCGAAGCCGATGGGTCTGACGGGGGCCAACGACTGGACGGTCGACATGCCTTCCAAGGGTTACCCGGAACTGGTGGGGCTCTACGAACTGGTCGGGGCGAAGGATCGGGTGATGCTCAAGCACCTGCCCCACTTCGGGCACAACTACAACTACGTCAGCCGTTCCGCGATGTACCAATGGATGAACCGCCATCTGGGCCTCGGACTGACGGAACCGGTCCTCGAGGAGGACTATCCGCGGTTGGTGGCCGAAGATCTGACCGTTTGGAACGACCGCCATCCGAAGCCGCGCGGGGGCGACGATTTCGAACGGGACCTGATCCAGTGGTGGACGGCGGACGCGACGAAGCAACTGACGGCGGCGGCGGCGACCGAGGAGGGTCGGCGCACGGTGATTCAGCCGGCCATCGAGACCACCTTGGGACGAACCCTGGCCGCGGTGGGGAAGGTGGAATGGGAACTCGGACCGAAGACGGACCATGGTCAGGTGATCGAGATGACGGGTCTGTTGCGGAACAAGGGGCGGGGCGAAGTGGTGCCCGCGACGTTCCTGCATCCCAAGACGTGGAGTGGAAGGACGGTCGTCCGGGTGACGAAGGCGGGGAAGGCCGGGCTGTACGGGGCGGATGGCGAGTTCACGGTCGAAGTGCGCCGCCACCTGAATGCGGGTGCGACCGTGGTGGGTGTGGACTTGATTCATCAGGGCGAATTCGTGGCGGGCGGCAGGGCGATGGACCGGACTCCCAAGGTGAAGAACCCGCGCGAGGCGGCGGCGTACACGTTCGGGTACAACACCTCGGTGTTTCAGCAGCGGGTGCATGACCTTCTGACGGTGGTTTCGTTCGTGAAGCACCACGAGACGGCCTCGAAGGAGATCGTGCTGGAAGCGGCGCCGGGAGCCGAGGCGTGGGCGGCGTGCGCGCAGGCGGTCTGCGGGGGCGCCGTGCCGAAGGTGGCGGGCGGGACCGGAGGTTTCCGGTTCGCGTCGGTCCGGGACATCCACAGTCCGGACTTCGTGCCGGGAGGGGCGAAATACCTCGACCCCTTTGTGCTCGGGAACTAGGCGATGCGCCTGGGACTGGCGGATCGATCGACCGTATGAATCGGTTCTTCCTGAGAACCGGCGCGGGGCGCGGGGAGACGTTGGTCCTGGACGAGGGCGACAGTCACCACGCGGCGCGGGTGTTGCGCATCGGCGAGGGCGATCCCGTCGAGATCCTGGATGGCGGGGGGCGAATTCTGCGGGGCCGGGTGGTGGAAGTGGGCAAGCGCGCGACGCGGGTGGAAGTTCTCGCGGTGCGGAACGTGTCGGCGCCGCCGCGGGTGGGATTGGCGGCGTCCCTGATCAAAGGCAAGGCGATGGATTTCCTCGTGCAGAAGGCGACGGAACTGGGCGTGGCCCGACTTCACCCGCTGTCGACGGAGCGCTCGGTCGTCCGGGTGACGGAGGACGAGGGACCCGCCCGGGTGGCGGATTGGACGCGCACGGCGGTGGAGGCGTGCAAGCAGTGCGGGAATCCGTGGCTGCCGGAGATCGAGGCGCCGGCCACGCTCGCGGTCTTTCTGAAGGGCCGAGGCGCTGGGATCCTTTTGGTGGCATCCCTCCGGTCGGATGCTTTGCCGGTGCGGCGGGCGCTGGCGGGAACGGCGGCGCCGGCTGGTGGCGTCACGCTGGTCCTGGGACCCGAGGGCGATTTTTCACCGGATGAGGAGGAGGCCCTCCGGGCGGCCGGGGCGCGGCCGGTCAGCCTTGGGCCGCTCGTTCTGCGGGCGGAAACCGCGGCGATCGCCGGGTTGGCGGTGATTCAAAGCGAACTCACCGCCGAAAGCGCGGGCTGAGGCGCAGGCTCACGCCCCCACCTGGCGGCGGATGGAATCGGCGATCTTGCGGCTCCAGAGTTCGATGGTGGTGGCGTCGCGTCCTTCGATGAGGAGGCGCGCCTTCGGTTCGGTTCCGGAGTAACGGAGGAGGACGCGGCCGCCGCCTTCGCCGACTTCGACTTCGGCCTGCTTCACGAGTTCGAGGACGCCGTCGAGTTCGTCGAAGGACCGTTTCTCGCGGACCTTCACATTGGTGACGAGTTGGGGGAAGCGGGTCCAGCACCGGGCGAGTTCGGAGAGCGGCTTGCCGGTATTCTGCATGATCTGGAGGATCTGAAGGGCGCACACCAGGCCGTCGCCGGTGGTGCTGTGGTCGCGGAAGATCATGTGGCCGCTCTGTTCGCCGCCGAAGTTGTAGCCGTGGGTCAGCATCTCATCGATGACGTACCGGTCGCCGACCTGGGTGCGGACGATCCGGCCTCCGGCCTGGTTGATCGCCACGTCGAGCCCGGCGTTGCTCATGACGGTGGAGACGAGGGTCTTTTCGGCGAGCGTTCCGGTCCGGATCATGTCGAGCGCGACGATGGCCATGATGTCGTCGCCGTCGATCAGTTTGCCGCGTTCGTCGCAGAGGAGGACGCGGTCGGCGTCCCCGTCGTGGGCGATGCCGATGTGCGCGCTGTGTTCCCAGACCTTCTGGCACATCATCTCGGGGTGCATGGAACCGCAATCGAGGTTGATGTTGGTGCCGTTGGGCTGGACTCCGAAGGCGAAGACCTCGGCGCCGAGTTCCCGGAGGACGGCCGGGGTCGCCTTGTAGGCGGCGCCATGCCCGCAATCGACGACGATCCGGACCCCTTCGAGGGTCATGCCGCGGTGGAAGCTGGTCTTGGCGTACTCGATGTAGCGGCCGAGGGCGTCGTCGATCCGGACGGCCTTGCCGATGGCGCTGGCGCGGGGGCGGATCTTCTCGATTTCACCGCCGAAGACGAGGTTCTCGATCTGCGCCTCGATGTCGTCGTCGAGCTTGTAGCCGTCGGAGCGGAAGAACTTCACGCCATTGTCGTCGTAGGGATTGTGGGACGCGGTGATGGCGATGCCGGCGTCGGCGCGAAGGCTGCGGGTGACGTACGCGATGCCGGGGGTGGGCAGGGGGCCGATGAAGAGGACATCGACGCCCATGGACAGGATGCCGGCGGAGACGGCGTTTTCGAGGAGGTACCCGGAGAGCCGGGTGTCCTTGCCGACGACGATCTGGTGTTTGCCGCGGCCCCTGGGTTTCTGCTGGAGATTCTTGAACACGTGCGCGGCGGCGCAGCCGACCTTGAGGATGGTGTCGGCTGTGACGGGCTCGATATTGGCGGTGCCGCGGACACCGTCGGTGCCAAAGATGCGTCGGGGTTGGCTCATGGGATGGGGCGTTGAACTGCGCTCGAGACAGGGTTCGCTGAAAGAACGGTTGGCGACGGCGCTGGGAGGCGCCGGGCGCTGTTTCCCACCTTATCGGCAAAGAACGTGGTGGAGTGGAGGGGTTAGCGCGGATTCGCCGGTCGGATGACGACCCGATCGGGGAACGCGCCGATAAGACGAAGGGAGGGCGGAAGTCGGATTTCGACGCGATTGGTGATCGGGTCGACGATCGGGATGTCGGGGAGTTCGACGAACACGATGGGGTCCTGTTCGGTGAGGCGCTCGAGCAGTGTGAGATCGCCGCCGATGCGGACAAGGAGTGTCGAGGGCGTGATCCGGACGGACTGGACGGGGGTCGTCGGGCTGAGGATGCGGACGGGGAGCGTTGGGAAATCGCGGGTTCCGTAGGGTTGGAGCGAGCCCACCATGGGACGGATGTCCTCGCGCATGAAGAGGTGGGCTCCATACCAGATAAGGACGGCGAGGCCGAGCGAGAGGAACTTCCAGGAAAGATTGTTGACGATGTTGTGCCAGAGTCGCATGGCGGAGTGGCGGCCTATTTGGACGACGGTGGCTGGACGTCGGCGGGTTTGCGACGGAGCCAGGTGGGGATGAAGAGTTTGATCTGTTCCAGGGAGGTGTTGGGGTCGGTCTGACGGACGAAGACCGAACTGAGGAACAGCCGCAGCTCTTCCAGCGACACGCCCCGCCGGAACTGGCCCTTGTGGGCGTAGGAAATCGAGCCGGTCTCCTCGGACACCACCACGAGGACGGCGTCGGTTTCCTCGCTGAGCCCGATGGCGGCGCGGTGTCGGGTGCCGACGGACTTGCTGAGGTCGGAACGCTGGGTGAGGGGGAAGATGCAGGCGGCGAAGGCGATGCGGTCGCCGCGGATGATGACGCCGCCGTCGTGGATGGCGTTGTTCGGGAAGAAGATGGTTTCGAGCATCTCGGGTGTGGCTTCGCAGCCCACCCGGATTCCGATCTCGACGACCTCCTGGAGGTTGATGGCGCGCTCGATGGCGAGGAGGGCGCCGATGCGCACCTCGGAAAGGCGCCCGCAGGACTGGACGATGACCTCAAGATTCTCGCGTTGTTCGCGCACCGAGGCGAAGAGAGGCAGGTCGCCCACCCGGGCGAGGAGGCGCCGGATCTCGGGTTGGAAGATCACCAAGGCGGCGAAAGCGATGAACGCCGTGCCCGCGCCGAGCATCCAGCCCAGGACCTCGAGATTCAGGACGGCGGCGAGGGCGAACAGGACGAGGAGCAGGATCAGGAATCCGATCAGGACGGGCGCGGCGCGGGTGCCGCGGAGAAAGATCAGGACGTAATAAATGGCCACGGCGAGGAGGAGCACCTCCAACACCGCGCGCCAGCCGTCCTGGAAAATTTCGATCATTCTTGAGATCCGCGGGCCAACACGACCTCGGCGACGCGGAGTGCCTGGGCGGTCTCCGAGACGTCGTGAGTCCTGAAGATTTCGACGCCGCTGGCCCTGGCCAGGCACGACACCGCCAGGGCTCCCGGGAGGCGTCCATCGACGGGCGCGCCTGTCAGGCGTCCGAGGAACGACTTTCGGGAAACCCCAATCACCAACGGCCGGCCAAGCTGTCTAAAGGTGGCCATCCTCCCCAGCAACTCCAAATTGTGCTCCAACGCCTTTCCGAAGCCGATTCCCACATCGAGGGCGACCTGTTCGGTCGAAACTCCAGCGGCCGCCAGGCGCGCGAGTATTCCCCGGAAGAACCTTAGAACCTCCCCGACGACATCCCGGTAGGTCGGGGCCTCCTGCATGGTCGGTGGCGCGCCCCGCATGTGCATCGCGATGTATCCGGCACCCGTCCGGGCCACCACCTGCCAGAGGGCCGGATCGGTGCGATGGGCGGCGACGTCATTGATGATCGCCGCCCCGGCTTCGATGGCGGCTTCGGCGACCGCGGGTTTCATGGTGTCGATCGAGATGGGAACGGGCGTCTCGGTCGCCAAGCGGCGGATCACCGGGAGGACGCGACGGAGTTCCTCCTCCTCGGAAACCGGAACAGCACCCGGCCGGGTCGATTCGCCGCCGATGTCGAGGATATCGGCACCCTCGCGGGCGAGGTTCAGTCCGTGGGCCACCGCGTCGTCGACGTTGGCCCATCGACCGCCATCCGAGAAGGAGTCGGGCGTGACGTTCACGACGCCGAGGATCAGGGCGGGGCGCGGGAAGCGGAATTCGAGGTTGCGGGTTCTCCAGAGCATGGCCCGTTGGAGGCCGAGCATGGTCGGTCGGGGCGGCCTTCGGAAGCCGGATCGCGGGAGGAAATGAATTCAGGGCCTAGGAAAATCCGGCCATGTGGGGTAAGGGAACCGTCACAGCGGAATGAAACAGGCCAAAGCATGGATGGCGGTGGTGACGGCGATCTTGGGTGCCGCCGGAGGAACGACGGCGCGCGGGAACGTGATCCTCGATTGGAATGCCGTGATGTTGTCCGCGATCCGGTTGGACACAACGGCGCCCACCCTTTCGACCAGGAACCTGGCGATCCTGAACCTGGCGATGTACGACGCCGTGAATTCCGTCGTTCGGACCCATCAACCGTACGCCTTCGGATTGCAGGCGCCTCCTGGCGCCTCGGCGGAGGCGGCGGCCGCGGCGGCGGGATACGGAGTGCTCCAGGCTTTGTACCCCGGCATTCGATCCCAGGCGGACGCGACCTTCGAAGCCTGGCGGGCCCGGGTGCCCGACGACGCGTCCGCGCGGGACGGACTGGAACTGGGCGGGGAGATCGCGCGGCTGATGTTGGCGAATCGGGCGGGGGACGGCGCGTCGACCGAGGTTCCGTACATTCCCAGCAGCGAACCGGGGGCCTGGCGCCGGACACCACCGTTTTTCCGGCCTCCGTTGACCCCCGGATGGCGGTACGTCCGGCCATTCGCGATCCAGGAGGTGGATCCGTTCGTCGTGCCGCCTCCGCCGCCCCTGGACAGCGCGGAGTACGCCCGGGATTGGGAGGAGGTTCACCGACTCGGGTCGAGCACCAGTGTCGAACGGACGGAGAAGGAGACCCAGATCGCGCATTTCTGGTCGGACTTCAGCTACACGGCGATGCCGCCCGGCCACTGGCAGGAGATCGCGTCGACGATCGCCTCGGAGGCGGGCACGGATCTGAGCGGGACGGCGCGGCTGATGGGTCTGCTGAGTCTGGCGCAGGCGGACAGCGCCATCGTCTGTTGGGAGGGGAAGTATCGGTACAATCTCTGGCGCCCGGTGACCGCGGCGCGGAGGGCGGACGAGGACGGGAATCCGGCGACCGTGAAGGATGCGGCTTGGGATCATGAATTGGTGGCTCCCCCGTTCCCGGCCTATCCGAGTGGACATTCCACCTTCAGCCAGGCGGGCGCGGAGGTCCTGACGCACTTCTTCGGAACGGACGCGATCACGTTCAGCGCGAAGTCGGACACGCTGCCCGGGGTGGTCTGGACGTACGACAGCCTTTCGGCGTGCGCCGCGGAGGTGGGCCGGAGCCGGATTTATGGAGGAATCCATTTTGGCTTCGATGATCGGGAAGGGAAACGAAGCGGAGGGCGCGTCGCATTCGAAGTGGTGGGGCATTGGCTGCTTCCCGTGGACCAGTTGCCGCTGGTCCGGGTCGATGGGCGACACGCCGGGAAGGCGCGGGTTCGGGTTCACGGGGCTTTGGGCACCCGCGTGGTGGTGGACGTCTCGAACGACCTTCAAAACTGGACCCAGGCGACGGTGGTCGATGGCATTCCGGGGGGCCGGCGGGTCGAGGTCGAGCTGGGAGGAACGGGCGGGGTGTTCTTCAGGGCGCGGGAAGAGTAGCGGCAATGTTCTCCCGGATCTCTGGCTTGTCGTGGGCGGGCGAAAGGGGCCATTCTGGCGGCCGCCGTGAATCGAACGAACCCCATCGACACGCTCCCGCCCCGGCGCCCTTCCTGGCGAGTCGGTCGATGGGTTGCCCAATGGGTGCTGGTCGGTGGCCTCGTGGTCCTGGGCGAAGCGGTTTCCGTGTTGGGGGCGTCGTCGCCGGGGAATGCGGTTTCCGAAGTTGTGAGCCGCTATTGCGTGGATTGCCATGACTCCGACGTGGCGAAAGGGGACCTGGACCTAGCGCGCCTGCTTGGGGAGGGCGTGGAACACCACACGGATTCGTGGGAAGGCGTCCTCCGAAAAGTGCGGGCGCGCCAAATGCCGCCGGTGGGAAAGGAACGACCCGACGACGGAACCTATTCCCGGTTGGAAGCGGAGTTGTCCGGGGCTCTCGACGCCGCCGCAGCCGCCAATCCTTCACCGGGACGAACCGAGACCTTCCGACGGCTCAACCGGACCGAGTACGGGAATGCCATTCGCGATCTGCTGGCGCTGGAGATCGACGCGATGGACCTCCTGCCCAAGGACGACGCTGGTCACGGGTTCGACAACGTGACGGTTGGGGCGCTGTCGCCGACCCTGCTGAGTCGCTATCTTGGCGCGGCCGGGAAGATCAGCCGCTGGGCGGTGGGCGCGGGCCTGCATGCGCCCGGGGGCGAGACCTACCGGATCCGACCGGACCTGACCCAGGAGGAGCACGTGGAGGGCCTGCCAATCGGCACCCGGGGCGGCGCGGTTTGGGCGCATCCTTTTCCGCAGGACGGTGACTACGAGGTGCGGGTTCGGCTTGCGCGGGATCGGAACGAGGAAGTGGAAGGCCTGCGGGGCGAGCATCGGATGGAAGTGCTGCTGGACGGCGCGCGAGTCGGGACTTTCGAGGTCGCGCCGCCGAAGGATGGGCGCGACTTCGAGACGGTCGACGCGCATCTGGCGGTGAGATTCCCGGTGAAGGCGGGGCCGCACCGGCTCGGGGTCACGTTCGTGAAACAACCCAAGACCCTGCTCGAAACCCGGCGCCAGCCCTACGACGCGCACTTCAACATGCACCGGCATCCCCGCCGGACTCCGGCCGTCTACCAGGTGTCGATCCAGGGCCCTTATGAAGCGGAAGGTCCGGGCGACACGCCGAGTCGACGCCGCATCTTCTTCACCCGGCCGGAGGGTCCGTCGGACGAGGAAGCCTGCGCGGAACGGATCGTGGGACGGCTGATGCGTCGGGCCTACCGACGTCCCGTGACGCCCGCGGATCGGGTGAAGCCGATGGAGTTCTACCGGGAGTCGAGCGCGAACGGCGGGTTCGAGGCGGGGATCGAGGCGGCGCTGAGCGCGATCCTGGTGAGTCCGTCCTTTCTCTTCCGAATCGAGAGGGATCCTGCCGGGGTGGAGCCGGGGACCGTGTACCGGTTGGACGACTGGACCCTGGCGTCGCGCCTGGCCTTCTTCCTCTGGAGCAGCCTCCCGGACGACGAACTCCTCGATGCCGCCGAACGGGGTGAGCTGACGCGGCCGGGTGTGTTGGAGAGCCAGGCGCGGCGCATGCTGGCCGATCCGCGGGCACGGAACCTGGCGGTGAACTTCGCGGCGCAGTGGCTTCACCTGAGGAACCTGGATTCCTTCACGCCCGACCAGCGTTTGTTCCCGGATTTCGACGACAATCTGCGCCAGGCGCTCCGCCGGGAGACGGAACTTCACGTGCTCGAGGTGTTGGAGGAGGACCGAGGCGTGCTGGATCTTTTGCGCGCCGATCACACCTGGCTGAACGAGCGACTGGCCCGGCACTACGGGATTCCCCACGTGGTGGGAAGCCGGTTCAGGAAGGTGTCCCTGGAGGACGGTCGGATGCGGGGCGGATTGTTGCGCCAGGGTGGAGTCCTCTCGGTCACGTCCTACGCCACGCGGACTTCGCCGGTGCTTCGCGGCAACTGGGTTCTGGGAATTCTTCTCGGCGCGGCTCCGCCTCCTCCGCCCGCCGACGTGCCCGCGCTGCAGGAAAACACCGTCTCGCAGTCGCTCCCGATGCGCGAACGCCTGGCGGCCCACCGCGCGAACTCCGCCTGCGCCGGCTGTCACAACCTGATGGATCCCGTGGGATTTTCGCTCGAGAACTTCGACGCGACGGGGCGATGGCGGGAGGCCGAGGACGGCGTTCCGATCGACCCCTCGGGCGGCCTGCCCGATGGCAGCCGGTTTTCGGGTGTCGCCGGTTTGGAAGACGGCCTATTGAAACGGCCGGAGCTTTTCGTGGGCGCGCTGACCGAGAAGCTGCTCACGTTCGCCCTGGGGCGTGGCGTGGAACCGGGCGACGCCCCTGCCATCCGGAAGATTCTTCGGGACGCGGAACCGGAGCGGTACCGGCTTTCGAGCCTCGTCGTCGGCATTGTTCGAAGCGCTCCATTCAACCTGCGGAGAACCACTCTATGATCCTCACCCAACGAGCCATCCCGCGCCGTCGATTTCTGCGGGGAATGATGGGAGCAACCCTGGCCCTCCCCCTGTTGGAGGCGATGATTCCCGCGGCCACGCCGCTGGCCCGGACCGCGGCCAAGCCGGTGCGTCGCCTGGGGTTCATCTTCATGCCGATGGGCTGCGACATCACGCGATGGACTCCGCCCGGGGACACGCTGGACGAACTTTCCCCGATCCTGTCCTCGCTGGCGCCCGTGCGCGAACACGTCAATGTCCTGAGCCGGATGGAGCTGGCGAACGCCTACCCGGGCACCCATGCGACGTCGAACGCGGCCTTCCTGAGCGCGGCGCGGGCGAAATTGACCGAAAGTTCGGACTACCATCTGGGCACCACCGTCGACCAGATCGCGGCGCGGCAACTCGGGCGCGACACGCAGCTGCCCTCGCTCGAACTGTCGATGGACCTGATGCAGACGGTCGGGCAGTGCGACAACGGCTACGCCTGCGTGTACCAGAACAACCTGTCGTGGTCGTCGCCCACGACTCCGCTTCCCGCCGAGGCCCATCCGCGCATCGTGTTCGAAATGTTGTTTGGCGAGGGCGGCAACGCGGCGGAACGGCGGGCGGCCCTGCGTCGGCGGGCGAGCCTGCTCGATTCCTTTCGCGACGACATCGCCCGCCTGGAACGCGAACTCGGGGCGGGGGACCGCGCCCGGCTGGAGTCGTATCTCGACACCGTCCGGGAGGTCGAACGGAGGATTCAACGGGCGGAATCCGATGCCGCCGACCATCCGTTGCCGGACCTCGACCGGCCGATCGGCGTTCCGGCCGCGTACGCCGATCATGCGCGGCTCATGTTCGATCTTCAGGTTCTGGCGATGCAGGGGGACGTGACGCGGGTGATCACCTTCCAACTCGCCCGCGAAACCAGCAATCGAACCTACCCGGAGATCGGCGTTCCCGATCCCCACCATCCGCTCTCCCACCATGGCGGCGACGCCGAGAAGATCGCGAAGATGGCGAAGATCAACCAATTCCACGTGTCGCTGTTCGCGGAGTTCGTGGCCAAGCTGAAGGCCACCACCGATGGGCAGGGCAGCCTGCTGGATCACTCGCTCTGGTTGTACGGCAGCGGGATGGGGAATCCGAATCTCCACGACCACACCAACCTCCCGATCCTCGTCGCGGGCGGGTCGGTGGCCGGGATGAAAGGCGGGCGCCACATCCGATTCAGCAAGACGACTCCGCTGGCCAACCTGCACCTGACCCTCCTCGACAAGGCCGGCGTTCGCCTGGATGCGTTCGCCGACAGCACTGGAAAGGTCGACGAACTGTTCGAGCCGGTCACGATCTGATCGCCGTCATGTGGTTTCCCTCCGCATGAACCCCCCCCCCCGCCCCTCTCCCGGCCTCTGCGCGATCCGTAGCTCCGAGTTTGAAAAAACCCCTACCATGAACCACCCCTCCGTAGCCGCGGACGTCAGTCCGCGCCATCTCCGGGCCGGAAGTCAGCGCCGACTGACGTCGGCGGCTACGGTTCAACGCACCAACTCGCGATACCAAGATCGTTACCCCTCTCCACGACCGCGGCTCGGTATCGGAGATCGTGTTCCCGTCGTCGGGCGCTGCCGCGCGGTTCTGGGGGCGATGATCGTGGCGGCGGGTGCCTTGGCTGGATGGGGTGAGTCCCCGACGGCTTCTTCCATTTCGTTACCCGACATTTCGGGCGCGGATTCCCCGGTGGCGGATGCGGTTCAGCGGCGGGATGCGGCTGGGTTGAGGGAGTTGCTGGCGCGGTCGACCACGCCGACGGACGTGAACAGGCCGCAGGTGGACGGGATGACCGCGCTGCATTGGGCGTCCTACCTGGACGACATCGAGGCGGCGCGGTTGCTGGTCGCCGCCGGATCCAAGGTGGGGGCGACGAACAGGTACGGGGTCGCGCCGCTCTCCCTGGCGTGCGCTGGCGGGGACGTCGAACTGGTTCGACTGCTGTTGGACGCGGGCGCCGATCCGAACACGGAACTGCCGGGCGGGGAACCGGCTGTGATGACCGCGGCGCGGACGGGACGGCCCGAGGTGGTGAAGGCGCTGCTGGCGCGCGGAGCCCCTTCGGACGCGCCGGGGCCCCAGGGGCAGACGGCCCTGCTGTGGGCGGCCGCCGACGGGCATGCGTCCGTGGTCGACCTCTTGATCCGGGAGGGAGCCGACTTCCGGAGGCCGTTGGAAAGATCGGGCCTGACGCCCCTGATGCTGGCCGCGAGAAACGGGGAGACGGACGTCGCCCGGGTGCTCCTTGGCGCGGGTGCCGACGTGAACGCGGTGGCCCGTCCTGGGAAGGGAGTCGCGAAGGGACCCCGATCGGGAATGGGTCCGATCCTCCTCGCGGTCGAGAACGGCCATTTCGATCTCGCCTTGGACCTGCTGGGTGCCGGGGCGGATCCCGACGACCAGCGGTCGGGTTTCACGGCTCTCCACGCGCTGACCTGGGTGCGGAAACCGAACCGCGGCGACGGCGAGGACGGCGATCCGTCGCCTCGGGGTTCAGGGCGGACGGGGAGCCTGCAATTCGCGTGGCGTTGGGTCGAACACGGGGCGGGGGTCAATGTTCGATTGGAGAAGGGCCGATCCGGCCGAGGCGTGCTGTCGCGACGCGGGGCGACTCCGTTCCTCATGGCATCCGCCACCGCCGACCTGGCCTACCTGAAGGTCCTCGCGGGGAGCGGCGCGGATCCCACGATTCCCAACGCGGAACGGTGCACCCCGCTTCTGGCCGCCGCCGGCGTGGGTACCCTGGCTCCCACGGAGGAGGCAGGGTCCGAGCCCGAGGTCCTGGAAGTGCTCGAGTTTCTCCTGGAAGGCGGGGCCGACATCAACGCGGTCGATGACAACGGCGAGACCGCCATGCACGGGGCGGCCTACAAGAGCCTCCCGGAGGTGGTCCGATTCCTGGCCCGACACGGGGCGGACATCGGCGTGTGGAACAGGACGAACCGGTGGGGCTGGACCCCGTTGCGAATCGCCGAGGGGTATCGGGTGGGCAACTTCAAGCCGTCGCCCGAGACCGTCGCCGCGTTGCACGAGGTGATGCGGGAGGTGGGAGTCGCGCCGCCGGCCGGTGGCGCGCCTCGCCTGGTCGACGCGCGCGAAGACTACCCGGTCGAAGCGCCGGCCAAGCCAAGTTCCGAGGGACGCCCGGGTCGGTGACTCTTTTCCTCACGGAGACGCGGAGGCACTGAGGAAGGGCCGGACTGACCCGCACCCGGCGCCGCGTCGCGTCGCCACCCTCTCCCGTCGACGGGAGAGGGGCTGGGGGTGAGGGTGCATCCACTCTACTTTCGCAATGATCGATCGGATCCCATCCCCTTCATCCCCGTGCCTCCGCGTCTCCGTGAGATTCCACTTCGCTGATTCAAACCACGGCGAACCCGGGTGGATTCACTCGGCGGGCTCCAGCACGCGGACGCGGAAAAAGCGGGCTCCAGCGCAGCAGTCCGGAACGGTGGCGCTGAGGCCCGTGGTGGGTTCGGTTGCCGGTGTCCAGGCGGAGGCGTCCAGACGATCCGCCTGTTCCACGATGAATCGTTGCGTCGGGTATTCGACGTCGGCGCCGTCGTCGCGGAGCACGCTCTGGGGTCCGTGCCATCGCAGGTGGAGCCCGCCCGACGCGCGGCTGATCCCGACGATCTTGGGGCGGGGCCGGAACCCGATCACGCCCCGCAACGGAAGGTTCAGCGACTCGTCGGGTGTCCAATTGCCGGCGTCCCATCGGCTGAACTCGAGGTCGCCGCTGGCCCAGCTGGTTCGGTACCGGACGAAGACATCCCCCCCGTCGGTGATGAAGTAACCGTAGGCGAGCATGGCGTGGATGTTGGGATTCACCCGGGGATAGCCATCAAGTTCCCGGGAATAATCGCCAAACGCCTGCATGAACAGGAGGACGGGGTAGCCGGCGTCGATCTCGGCCTTGAGATCCAGGAAGCCGAATCCGAGTCCGGGCGGTTTGTCCGGATTGAAATCCGAGAGCTGGGAGAAGGAGTCCGCGCCGTAGCCCCGGAACATTGAGAACGCCCGGATCCCGGACTGGACATCGCGCACGTGGGAGGAGCCGTCGCCGGTGGGTTCGTAGTTGTCTCGGCGTCCGCCGTCGTGGTCGAAGAAGTTGAAGGCGTATCCGTCGATGTTCCCCGAGCACTCGCCGGCCAGATCCGACCACTTGCGCTGGCTGAGGCCGATGAAATCGCCGGTGCAATCGGGGGAATGTTCGGCGCGACCGGCGGTCTGGTAGGGATCCGCGGAGGTGATCTCGTAGTCGATGTAGTAGTCGTCGTAGTGCCCTGGAAGCGATTCCGGGCGACCGTCGAGGCCGGCTCGCGACGACCAGAGCGCGCGGATCCCCCGGTGGGAGCCGAAGCTGTCGAGGGGCGCGAATCCGTCCTGGGTTGGTCCCGTGTAGAAATCGGGAAAGCCGTGCCGATCCCAATAGCCGAAGAGGTTTCCCGTGGCGGTTCCGAAACAGCCCACGTGCCAGTCGTAGTCCGGCACTTCGGTGAGATAGACGTTCTCCTCGGCGCGACCGGACAAGGCGGCGATCAGGAAGGAACCCACCAGCAGAACGCCGAGCAAAAGCCCGCGGCGGTCGGGTCGTTGGCGGGCGGGCTGTTCGCGGGTCCCCGCGCGCGAAACGGAAACAGAGTTCCGCGGCGGAGCGGCGGGGGGTCGGTGCGGGACCAAGGATTCGGAATGAAACGAACTCACGCTGGCCGGAGAATGCCATCGGACGCGTGATCGCGCGACCCCGAGTTTATTTGGACCGAGCCAAGTTCGCTCCCGATTCCAACCGGCGTGGAACCTTCCAATCCGGTTCCAAGGCGCTAGCCTGTCGGGCGTCACCCAACCCGAAGAACCATGCGAACGCCTCGCCTTTTTTCCGGAAGACACGCCCGCTTCCTCCTGTTCGTGTTCGGCCTGCTGGTCTGGACCGTGGGGGAAGTCGAGGGTCGGGCCGCGACCGCCCAGCGGTTGAACGTCGTGTTCATTCTGGCGGACGACCTGGGTTGGGGTGAACTCGGGTGCTACGGACAGTCGAAGATTCCGACGCCCAACATCGATCGGTTGGCGGCCCAGGGAATGCGGTTCACCCGCCACTACAGCGGCGCGCCGGTCTGCGCCCCCTCCCGATGCGTCCTGATGACCGGCAAGCACCTGGGTCACGCCGAGGTGCGGGGAAATCTCCAGGCGAAAACCCGGTTCCCGGAATTCAATGAAGGGCAGTATCCGCTTTCGGAATCGGCCCGGACGCTGGCGCAGGTGTTTCGGGAGGCGGGTTACGCGACGGGCGCGATGGGGAAATGGGGATTGGGTCCCGTGGGGAGCACGGGCGATCCCAACCGGAAGGGCTTCGACCTGTTCTTCGGTTACAACTGCCAGTCGGTCGCCCACAGCTATTTCCCTCCGCACGTGTGGCGGAACGCCGAAAAGATCCCGATCAACAGCAAGCCGATTCCGGGTCACCGAGCCCAACCGGAAGGCGTCGTGCGCATGGAGGATTGGATTGGGGAGACCTACGCGCCGAAACTGATGATCGCCGAGGCGGAGAAGTTCATCGAAACGAACCGCGAACAGCCGTTCCTGCTCTACCTGCCGTTCATCGAACCCCACGTCGCGATGCATCCTCCGCGCGAGTCGGTGGAAAAGTTTCCCGCCGATTGGGATTCGGAACCCTACCGGGGCGGGAATGGTTACCTGCCGCATCCCCGTCCCCGGGCGGCCTACGCGGCGATGATCTCGGACCTGGACGGCTACGTGGGACGCGTCCTGGCGGCCTTGGATCGACACGACCTGGTCGAGCGCACTTTGGTTGTGTTCACGAGCGACAACGGGAGCACCCATGCCGGGCAGCGGGATTCGCGCTTCCACGTTGGCGGGG
Source organism: uncultured Verrucomicrobiota bacterium (assembly GCA_942490575.1). Taxonomy (GTDB): domain Bacteria; phylum Verrucomicrobiota; class Verrucomicrobiia; order Limisphaerales; family CAIMTB01; genus CAIMTB01. Next base: position 206,627 of record CALNYA010000079.1, on the reverse strand, counting down.
CGGATCCGGTCTTCTTCGGGAGCACGGCGGGCCTGCGGGGTTACAAGGGCAGCGTCCACGAGGGAGGCATCCGGGTGCCGATGATCGCGCGGCTGCCGGGAAGGATTCCGGCGGGGACGGTGAACGGGACGCCGGGATATTTCGCCGATTGGTTCCCCACGTTGTGCGAGGCGGTCGGATTGCCGGGGCCGACGGGATTGGACGGCGAAAGCCTCTGGCCGGCGATGATTGGAGGGAAGGTGCCGGATCGGAAAAAACCGATGGTCTGGGTGTTTCCGGAGTATGGGGGGCAAGTGGCGGTCCGGATGGGGGCGATCAAGGCGGTGCGGCGCGGACTCAAGACCAAGACGCCCGGGGCGTGGGAGGTCTACGACCTGACCAACGACCCCGGGGAGGCGAAGGATCTCGCCTCGGAAAAACCGGAACTCGTGGCGCGGGCGGTCGAACTCCTCCGTCGCGAAGTGACGGAGAACTCGGTGTTTCCACTGACAATTCCCGGCGTGAACGCGCCCTGACCTGAGAAGATCGGGCCTCGCTCCTTGCGGACGGCCAGGAAGGGCGGGCAAGCTGGACGCGTTCCGGAGGGGCGGGGGATCGCTCCCGGCGAAAGCCGGGGGAGGAAAGTCCGAACTCCGCAGGGCGCGACGCCGCGCAACCCCGGCTCGATCCGGGGATACGCGCGGGAGACCGGGCCGCGAGGCCCGTCGACGGACAGTGCCACAGAGAACATACCGCCGAACCCGGGCCGCGAGGTCCGGGTGGTAAGGGTGAAAAGGTGGGGTAAGAGCCCACCGCGCCGAGCGTGAGCGAGGCGGCACGGAAAACCCCGTCGGGAGCAAGACCAAATAGGGGACCCTGGAGCGGCCCGCTCCGGTTCCGCCTGGCGGAACGGGTCCCGGGTATGGTCGCTAAGAGAAATGGTCCCCTCCCCGCGGCAACGCGGGCAGACAGAATTCGGCTTACAGCCCCTCCGGAACACGGGGCCCCGGCCCTTTCGCGCCTTCCCGGTTGTGCCAGCGGCCCGGGGGCGTAGAGTCGCCGCGTGGATTTCTTCGCGGATCGCACTTGGTACGCCCTGGCGGTGGCCTGCTACGGGCTGGCGACGGCGCACGGAGTGTTGCTCTGGCGGCGGGGGATGCATCGGGGGGAGTTGTGGAACTACGCGACGCTGGCTCTCGGCTTCTGCGCCCACACCGCCGCTCTGATGGGGCGCGGCTTTTCCCTGAAGCAATGTCCGGTGACGAACCTGTTCGAAGCGTTGATGTTCGTGACCTGGGCGATCTGCGGCGCCTACCTGGTGACGGGCGGAGTCTGGCCGAAAACCCGGTTCGTCAGCGTCTTCCTGGCTCCCGGGCTCCTTGCCGCGGGCTTCTTCGCCTTGCAGCCCCGCCTCGACGAGCCCGGTCCGAATTGGGATCTGGAACATACGGCGGTGAGCCTCCACGTCTCGATGGTCCTGTTGGCGTACGCCGCCTTCGGCCTGGCCTCCCTGGCGGGAATCCTCTACCTGATCCGCGAGCGGCCGGGCGCCTCCGAGACCGCGAGATCGTTGTCGGCCCAACTGCCGGACGGCGAACGCCTGGAGCGGGTGTTGCTCCGCTCCCTGGGCGGCGGACTGGTCCTGTTGACGGCGGGATTGGTGATGAGTTTCGGGTTGATGCGGGAACGTTACGGCGTGTTGGTCCGGCCGGATCCGAAGATCGCCTGGTCCATCCTGGTGTGGGTGGTGTACCTGGGCCTCGTGATCTCGCGCCTGAGGTTTCGCCAGGCCGGGCACCGGCTGGCCTGGGGCGCCCTGGGTGGGTTTCTTTTCGTGGTCCTGACCTTTTGGGGAACGAATCTCCTGTCGCCGATCCATCATCCCTAGCCCGGCTTGACCGGGAAGGCGCGGGCCGCCCATGTTTGGCCCATGAATCTCCCCTCGTTGGTTCTCCTCGCGGTCGCGTCGACGCTCCCGGCCGCCGCCCAGACCAAGCCGCTCCACACGTTTTCGAAATCCGTCCTCAACCGCGAATTCTGGGCCGAGGGCGCGCACGTCGGCGATTTCAACCGGGACGGTCGCAAGGACATCGTCGCCGGTCCCTACTGGTATGCGGGGCCGGATTTCAAGGAACGCCACGCGTACTACGCGGCGACGCAGACGTTCCAGGTGAAGGGGGCGGATGGCGTCGAGAAGGCCGTGCCCGGATTCGAGGGCGGGTTGGGCAAGAACAACGCGTATTCGAACAACTTCCTCTCCTACGCCGGCGACCTGAACGGCGACGGATGGGACGACGTGTTGGTGATGGGTTTCCCCGGCGAGCAGACCTGGTGGTACGAGAATCCGAAGGGCGCGAGCGGACCCTGGCCGCGCCACATGGCTTTGGACGTCACCGACAACGAATCGCCGACTTTCCTCGATCTCACCGGCGACGGGAAACCGGAGGTCGTCTGCAGTTCGAAAGGCGCCTACGGATGGTCGGAGCCGGACCGGACCGATCCCACCAAGCCGTGGACGTGGCATGCGTTGTCGCCGAACAAGAACTACCACAAGTACACCCACGGCCTCGGGGTCGGGGACGTCAACGGCGACGGGCGCGCCGATCTCCTTGAGAAGGATGGATGGTGGGAGCAGCCCGCGTCGCTGGCCGGGGATCCGCTGTGGAAACATCATCCGTTTCAGTTCGGAACGGGCGGGGCGCAGATGTTCGCGTACGACGTCGACGGGGACGGGCGGAACGACGTGATCACCTCGCTCGCGGCCCACGGATTCGGGCTGGCCTGGTTCCAGAACGTCGATGACGGAAACGGCGGGATCACCTTTCGGGATCACACCTTCATGAACAAGGAGCCGGGCGAGAACCGGTATGGAGTCAAGTTCTCCCAGTTGCACGCGATCGACCTCAAGGACATGGACGGCGACGGCTTGATGGACATCGTGACCGGGAAGCGCTTCTGGGCCCATGGCCCGACGGGCGATCCCGAACCCGGGGCGCCGGCGGTGTTGTACTGGTTTCAGCTGGTCCGGAATCCGGACAAATCGGTCGACTTCATCCCGCACCGGATTGACGACGACTCGGGGGTGGGCACGCAGGTGCTGGCCACGGACGTGAACGGGGACGGCCTCTTGGACGTCGTCGTCGGCAACAAGAAGGGTGTCTTTGTCCACCGGCACCAGGTTCGGCGGGTGGGGCAGGATGAATGGAAGGCGGCGCAGCCCAAGCCGCTGGCCGCGGCCCAGTGAGGATCGTCCGGGGTTCGGTCGGTGGTGGGCTTCATCCCGATCCGCGGGATGCCGCCGGGGACGACTTGTTTATCAACCTATTGGTGTTGATGGACTTGGGTTGTCCGTGAGCCAGGGGGCCCGGCCACGATGTCGAGCGTGTCGAGCGGTGCGGACTCCTAATTGTCGTAGGGGATTTGGAAATCGTGTCGCTTGACAGAAAACTGGCCCATCTTCAGGGTCCCTAGCGGATTCGGTGAACTGGGGAGACAAGTCGTGAAATCAAATCCGCATTGCAACGTTTCTCGGCCCACACGAGTCGCTCTGCTGGCCGCATGGATTGGCGCTCAGACTCTGACCGGGGTCGACGGGTTGGCGGCGGTTTCGCTGATATCGCAGACCCGGACGCTCGACGCCTCGGCCAAGGCTACCTCCGGCGCGGTGGTGGTGGGACCGTTTGTGGAATCGGCCGCATCGCCTGGTTTTGGGGATTTCAACGAAGCGATCGAACCGCTGGCGGTTGCGATCAGCGGCGGTTTGGTTTCCGTGGCCCAGGGAGTGGCCAAGCAGAATTCGGTGTTGGGACTTTCCTCGTTCACGGCGCAAGGCGAGGCCAGTTTGTCGATCACGCTGGTGCCTCCCGCGGCGGGCCTGAGCGGAGAAGCTGGCAGCGAGTCCTTCTTCGAAGTTTTCTTTTCGATTGATGAGCCGAGCCAGTTTTCGATCTCCGGATTTGTCGACACCCAGGGGATCATGACGGGCGGTTCCGGCGCTCCCACTTTGGACAACGAAGTGGCGTTGGTGCGGACCGATGACAACACGCTGATCTTCACGTCGGGTTCCAACGACGGGAATTTCCTGGCCGACGGACCTCTCGCCCCCGGGAATTACCACTTGTGGGCTATTGCGGAAGTCGGCGCCTCGCAGGTGTCCTCGCCCACTTTCTCGCGGTCCGTGGCGGGCATCAGCGAATTCGAGTTCCGCATGCTGATCGCGGGAATCCCGGAGACGAGCACCTACCTTTCGGCGCTTGGTTTGCTGGGGATGGCGGCGGTCGTGGGTCGCCGGTGCTTTTCTCGATAGATAGGTTGGTATTCTTCCGGACTTCTTTCAGTCGGTGTGGAGAGCCACCACCGGTTCGATGGCGCCCGCGCGGCGCGCGGGAATCCAGCAGGCCACGATCCCGAGCACTCCCAGCACGGGGAGGGCGATGAGGTAGGTCCAGGGATCCAGCGCGGGGACGTCCACCAGAATTCCTCCCAGCAATCGGCCGGCGAGAAGCGATCCCACGATTCCGATGATCCCGCCGACGGCCAGCAGTCGAAGGCCCTGATGAAGGAACATGCGTCGGACCGCGCGGCGTCCGGCCCCGAGCGCCATTCGGATCCCGACTTCCCGGATTCGACGTCCGACCGAGCTGGCGATGACGCCGTAGATCCCAAGTCCCGAAAGGAACAACGCCGCGGCGCCCAGGACCCCGAGCAGCAGCGCCGCCGTCCGGGGAACGACGTAGGCGGCGCCCATGTACTCGGTCATGGAGGTGGCCGCCACGGGACGGGCTTGGGAGTCCACGGCGATCGCCGTGCGTTCGACGTCGCCGGCGATGGCGGCCGGATTGCCGCCTTGGGTTCGAATCACGGCGGTGAGGGTGTGGTCGCCGATTTGTTCCAGAGGCATGTAGAGGTAGCCGCGGGGCGGTTCGTTGAGGGAACGATACCGGCCTGTCTTGGCGATGCCGACGATCGTGCGGGGAGCCCCCCAAACCCGGATCGTGAGACCGAGAGGATTCCGGCCGGCGAAGTAGCGGCGGGCGAGTTCACCGTTGATGACCACCACGGCGGGTGACTCCCGTTGGTCCCTGGAATCGAACTCGCGACCCTCAAGGATCGGGACGTCCAGGGTTCGGAAGTAGTCCGCCGAGACGGTGCTGACTCCGGCTTCGACATTTTCCCCGGGGGCGGGTTGGTAACCTGGAACCTCGAATCCGGTGGCTGAGCCGCCTTCGAATCCGAGGGGAAGCCAGTCCGCGAGCGCCACGGATTCAACCGATGGAATGCGCTGAAGTTCCGCGCGAAGGCGACGATAGAACTCGGCGGCCTGGTCGTGGGAGTAGGTCCCCGGGGGGAGCCGGAAACCGGCGAGCCAGACGGGGCCCGGGTTGAATCCGACGTATTGGGTTCGAGCCCGCTCCAGGCTCCGGGCGCAAAGAATCATCCCGATCAGGAGCACGGTGGCGACCGCGACTTCGCCAATGACGAGTGTTTGGCTCAGACGGGAGGCGCGGCGGGTTCCGGTTCCTGAACGGCCGCCCGCCTTGAGGGCATCGGAGATGTTGGTCCTGGTGGCGCGCAGGGCGGGGGCGAGTCCGAAGAGCAGGCCGGCCAGGAGAGTGACCGCCGTCGTGAAGGCAAGTGCCCGAGGATCCAATCCGAATTCGAGGCGGATGGGCAGGTGAGTGGGGGGGAACAACCAGAGCAGGCTCCGGCGCAAAGCCAGGGCGACGGCGCACCCGGCGACGCCTCCCGCCGTGGCGAGGACCAGGCTCTCGACGAGGACTTGGCGCATCAGCCTTCCGGGCCGGGCGCCCAAAGCGAGGCGGACCGACATCTCGGACTCACGGGCGGTGGCGCGGGCGAGGAGGAGATTGGCCACGTTGGCGATGACGAGGAGGAGGAGGAGGATCGCCATGACGGCGAGGGCGGTCAGCAGGGGCAGGAGCAGGCCCTGGGCGCCCCAGGGGGATTTCCACACCGGCAGGACGGCGACGCCGACATTGCGATTACTGTTGGGATGGGCGCCTTCGAGCCGGCGCATGACGATGTCGACCGCGGCTTGAGCCTGCCCGCGGGACACGCCGTCGCGGAGGCGGGCGACTGTGTGGAGCCACCGTGTGCCGCGGGAAGACAGAGCGCGGGCGATGTCCTCGTGCTCATTCGACATCGTGACCGGATACCAGAGGTCGAACTCGAGCCCACCCATGGTCCCGCCGAAATCGGCCGGGGCGACCCCGATCACGGTGAACGGCCGGCGACCGATCTCGATGGATCGACCGAGGATCAAGGGATCGCCGTCGAAGCGTCGTTTCCAGAGGCTGTGACTGATGACGACGACGCCGTCGCCGCCGGGAGAATGGTCCTCGTCAGGCCGGAAGCCGCGGCCCAGGAAAGGGCGGACGCCGAGGACTTCGAAGTAATTGGCGGTCGCCGGCTGCGCCCAGAGCCATTCCGAATCCCGATGAATGCGGACGCTGACCGCCTCGATTTGGGATCCGATGACGCCTTCGAAGAGCCGGGATTCGGCGCGCAGATCGACGATGTCGGGGAGGGAGAGCGTGTCGGAAATCCGCCCGCTGGAATGACGGGAAGCCAGGACGACCAGCTGGCCGGGCTCGCGGGCGCCCGGGATCGTGTCGATCAGAACCCCCTGGATCCAGCTGAACGCCATCGCGCAGGCGCCGATGCCGATCGCGAGGCTGAGGACGGCGACGGTCGTGAAGCCGGGGGACTTGGCCAGTTGCCGGATGCCGAAGCGAAGATCGTTCATCGTGAGGTGGGAATGGGCGTCGCGCCCGGGAGAAGGCAGGAAACGTGCCTGCCACGCAGGGGGCTCCCCTCGAGAAGGTGGCCGGTTGCCAGCGTGATGTCCGGCACCGACGAGGACTCCGGATTCGAGACGAGGCGGTTCCAGATTCGGGACGGCGGGACGTCTGATCGGTGGGCGCGGCCTTCGGAGAGGCGCGTTGGTTCAGCGGCCGCCCGCCGCCGCGTTCGGATGGAGGATGATCTTGTCGGGTTCGAGTTCGATGCGGTCGAGGGCGCGGATCGCGAGGTCGAATTCGGGACGACGGTTGAGCGCCTCGCCCCAGTTGAACGACTGGAACCGTTTTAGGAGCCAGCGGGGGATGGGCTTGTTGTTGGCTTCGACCGCGGTGAGCCGGATGGCCAGGTGACCGTTGGTCATGGCGGGTGCGAACGTGGCCACTCCGTTGAGGTACCGGCCCTGGAGGCTTGAGTTGCGGGTTCGGTCGAGGGGGGAACTGAATTGAAGGCGGAGGCTTTTTCCGAGGATTTCGACGTGCGCTTCCTTTCGGAAGGGACCGAAGCGGCCGGCGAAGACATTCAACTCCTCGGAAGTGAGTTCGAAGGGCGGGATGGGTTCCCGGCGGCGGATGAACAGGAGGGCGTAGGAATCCCAGCGTTCCTTGAGTTCGGCGTACTGCTCATCGGAAGCCTCGACCTGCGGGAGGGGTTTCGGCGAGGTGGAGGTGTAGGTCCTGACGAGGGACTTCCAATAGAGCCACGCGGAAAGAATCGCGATGAGGAACAGGCCGAACGCGGATCCGAAGATCCACAGGGCGTAGACCCACCAGCGACGGCGGGCTTTGGGAGGGGGCGAAGCCAGGGCGGGATGGAGGGGGGCCGCGGGAGGTGGTTGGGGGAAGGATTCGTTGCTCATGACGGACGGGTGCCCGGTTCCGGGCGGACGTGTCGACGGGTTGAACCCGGTGGCAGGGGTCCAGGTTGCTTCAGATTGGAGCGGGCGTCGACGGCGCGTTCCGGCGGAGCGAAGCCGGCTCGGGCGTCGCGTACGGGCGGAAGATTTCGAGATGACCTTCGCGGTCCTGGTAGAGAAGGGCGCGGTGAAGGCCGAGGCGGCTGGCCGCCGGATTGTCAATGAGACTGGCCGAGTCGTTGGCGCTCATCTGGAAGAGCACACGGGAACCAAACTCGGCCACGCCCTTGCGGCCGAGGTAGCGGACGGCGTTGGCCTGGGTGTCGCAGGCGACGAGAGCGTGGATCCCCTGGGGCGGACCCTCGGAGATCAGTTCCCGCAGGAGAGCGCCCGGGTGCGGGGCGGAATCACCGGAGCCAAACGCGAATTCGTCGTCGAGCCGCAGCGTCCGGAACTGTTGGAGGCCAAAAATCAGGAGAAAACGCGCCGGCGCCAGACCGACGGTGGAGTCGGCGGTCCGGGCACGCAGTTCTTCGGCGAGTCGCTGGACGACGGGCGCGGCGTCTCCGGGACGGACGAGCGTGGAGGGATGCCCCAGGTCCCGCGTGATCGTCCGGAAGAACTCGTGGGCGGCGCCGTCGGGTGGGCTCCCGTCCAGGATGAAGAACTCGACGCCGCCGGCCGGGAATTGGGCCGCGAGACCAGCGAGAGCGACACCCAGCATCGCGAGGACGGCGTCGTCGCGCTGACCCACGAAGAGAAGGTGGTCGGTGCTTCGCCGATGGAACACCACCTCGGTGGGGCCCTTGATCGAATTGGGCGCGCCCAGCCACGTTCGGACGAGAGCCGGCGGTCCCGCGGGGGTTTGGACGAGGAGTTTTCGCAGGAGGGCGTTCTCCCGGACATCGGCCGGAGCGTCCCCCTCGAAGACCAGCGGTTCGCTGGCCGCGAAGCCGAGTTGGTCCGCGCGTTCACGGACCTGCCGGAGATGGGTATCGCGGACCTCGTCCGGGAGCCAGACCACCTGGAACGGGCTGTTGCCGGCGCGCGCGCCCGCGGCGTCGTTGTAGATCGCCTCCCCCGGGCGGGAGAGAAGCCGGGGCGCGGGATTGTCCTCGTCCATGATGAGGAGGGCGTCCGACTCATTGCACTGAAGCGCGATGCGCACGACCATCTGCCCCAGCGTGCTGCGGGCGACCGTGTAGGCTCCGCCGAGGGTCTGGGAACCGAGGACGACATGGATCCCGAAAGCCCGGCCCTGGCGGACGATCCGATCGAGGAGCACCGAGGCGTTCTGGGCGATGCGATCCTCCTCGACGAAGAATTCCTGGAACTCGTCCACGAGCAGGAGAACGCGCGGCATGGGCTGCGATCCGGGGGATCGCCGGTACGCGGCGATGTCCTGGACCTCGGCGGCCCGGAAGAGTTCACCCCGCCGGCGGAGTTCCTCGTCGAGGCGTTGGAGGACGCTCAATCCGAAATCCCGGTCGCTTTCGATGGCGACGACCCGGGCGTGGGGAAGGCGGTGGGTGGCGTAGCACTTGAACTCGACGCCTTTCTTGAAGTCGACCAAGTAGAATTCCACCTGATCGGGAGGGCACCAGAGGGAGAGATTCGTGATGAGGACGTGGAAAAGCGTGGATTTTCCGGAACCCGTCTTGCCGGCGATCAGGGCGTGCTGGCGGGTGGCCTTGCCCAGGGCGAGGACCTGGAGCTTGGTGGCGCCGGTGCGGCCGATGGGCACCCGCAGTTCGGATCCCGTGTCGCCGCTCCAGATGGCCTCGGGTCCGGGAATGATATGGGCGAAGGGAACTTCGACCCGCTGGGAGTCGCGGTGGGCGCGGGCGACCTGATGAATGAACCGGGTGACGTCCTCGGTGTCGGCGGGAGGATCGAGGATCAGGTTGGTCCCCGGGGCGGTTCGATCGTCCAACCGCGGTGGGCTGGGATCCGAAGCTGGCGGCAGGGAGAGGCGCACGACGGATTCCCGGAACGCCTGGATCGAAAAGTCGGCCGGCAACGGTTGGGCGAGATCCTGGTGGACGAGGAGAAACACGCCGCAGCGCGGGCCCGTTCCGGCCAGGGTCTGGAGCCGGCGAAGGGCCAGATCGCTGAAGCCGTGGGGGAAATCGGCGACGACGAGGAATCGGTATTTTTCGGCGATGTTGCCGGCCTGTTCGTTGTACTCCGCGATCGTGGGGAAATCGTTGCGGAGATACATCTGGATCACCTTCTCCAGGTGGTCGTTCAGCTCGGCGAGACGCTCTTCGAGTTGGTTGGCCTGGGTCCAGATCCGGCCGTCGATGACGTGGTCGGCGTCGTCGGCGAGGTGGGTCAGGCCGGCGAAGCTTTGTCCGAGGCCGATCGGGTCGTAGACGGTGAACGAGATCCGGCCGGCGGGGGACTGGGCCAGCAACCGGCAGATCACATGGTTCAACGTGCCGAGCGCGAGCGTTCGCCGGGAGGGATCGGCTTCGACCAGGAGCGAACCGTTTCCGGGAAACCGGAGGAGCAAAGGAAGCGACCACCGGCCGAAGGGGCGGGGCGCGGGCGCCGCGGCATCGGGTAGACTGCCGAGGATCTGGTCGAGATCGGCTTCGAGACGGCCGAAGCGGACGGTCGGTGAAAAACCGACGGGCGGCGTCCAGGCGGACGGAGGGTACGGAATGCGGTCCGGGGAATCGTCCGGGTCGCGTTGGCGGAAGGTGTCGAGGCTCTCGAGGAGGGGCAGTCCATCCCGGATCCAATCGGCGGCCGATCCCTGGATGGCTTCGCCGCGTTCCCGTTCGGCGTTCTTACCCGAAAGCTCGGTTTCCCGGACGGCCTCGGCGACCCGGCGTTCGGCCTGGGCTTGAAGGCCGTCGAGGGTGGACTGGTGTTGGCGTCGGATTTCGCCGAGATGGGATTGAAGGATGCGTTCGTTGCGCGCGAGGGCGCGGGCGGCGCGGGCATCGACTTGGGCGGGGAGGGCGCCGCGGTTTCTTTCGAGCCAGTCGGCCAGGTCGTTCCAGGATTTCTGGCACGCTTGGGAGACCTCCTCGAATTCCGCCTCGAGATGGGCGCCTGTGTTCCGGAACGTCTCCCTTGATTTCTCGCGACAGGCGCGGAGGAGGTCCCTGGCCTGGGCGAGGTGGTGGGTGATTCGCCGGCCGGCGGGGAGCGCGAGATAGTGCCCGATGAAATGGAGGGTGATCGCGACGAGCGCGAGGCCCGCGGCGCCTCCGCCCAGTTCGGGCCAGGACGGCGACTGGACTCGGAAGTGCTGGAGAAGCGGGACGACGGCCAGCGGGGACAGGACGAGGACGAGTGTGACCGGCCAGGCCCGGGAAACGGCGGGGAGCGGTCGCTTGGCGAAGTGGGCGAGATCGGACCGGGTTTCGTCGAGGAGCGCGGCGAGGTTTTGGAGCAGCATGTCCTCGGTGGGGAAGAGATCCGGCCGAACGGATTCGGGGGATCCGGCCGCCGGTTTCCTCATGGCGGTGCCGTAGATGCCGAGGAGTCGTAGGGACTCCAGTTCGAGGCTGGCGAGGTGGCCTTCGAGTTCGTCGAGCGAGACCGCAAAAGTCTCGAACGCGGTCTTGGCGGCGGCCAGGCCGGCGTCGCGTTTCCGGGTGACGCGGAGCATCTCCCGCTGGATCTCGAACTTGCGTTTGCCCTCCTCGGCTTCAGCCCGCTGCGCGGCGGCCTTGCGGACCTTGACCTGGGCCTGCCGAATCCAGGCGGTGCGATGCTGGGCGCTGGCCTCGGCCTGGGCGACGGCCTCCGAGAGGTCGCGTCGGGCCAGTCCCAAGCCGGCGCGGCGTTGTTCGTCGGCGGACTTTCGCGTGGCTTCCGCCCTTCGCAGGGCGGCGCGTTCGCGTTCGCGTTCGGCCTCGGAGATCTTGTCGTGGCGATCGGCGAGATCCTGGGAAAGCGAACGCAAGCGATCCAGGGATTGGAGGATCTGCTGGGGCCCGGGGCATGGCTTACTCACAATCCCTCCTGACTCGGTTGACGACTTCATCCAGTTGTTCGAGGGCGCCGCCGGCGCGGTCGGCGGCTGCGAAGAGATTGACGAGGAAGGTCCGTTCGAACTCCGCGCGTTTCGCGTCGGTCCAGGTGTCGCGGGTGGACTGCCATTGGTGGGCGAGGTCACGGGTGAGGGCCATGAGGCGGGAGCGGCTGGCGGCGAGGCTCATGGCTGGGTTCCCGGCGGGGTGGGCGTTGGAGATCCGGGGGCGTCGGGCGCGAGGTGGTCCTCGCCGGTCGGTGGCGGTCGAGGGATGGGTCCGGCGGGGCGCTCCGAGTAGGCCTCCAGGGTGTGGATGGCCTGGGTGAGCCAGGCGATGCCTCGGGGGACGTCCTGGGAGAGCGCCGAGTCGAGGGAGCCGAGCTGGCGGGCGAGAAACTCGGTGCGGGGCCCCAGTTCGCGAATCCAGCGTTTGACGGTGCGCAAGCGTTCCTCGGCGTCGTTCAGGGACCGGCGGGCCGTGTGGACGGCGTTCTGTTCGACCGGGGTGACTTCCCGGAAGGTGGCGATCCGGGCGCTGAGCAGGGCCTGTTGGGCCGCTTCGAGGACCCGGGTTCGGCGGAGGACCTCGCGCTGCCAATGAAGCAGGCGGTCGGATTCGAGCCAGAGCTGGGTTCGGCGCAGGTCCGACCCGATCTCTTCGAGCGCCGGCCGAGCCTTCTCCAGGTACAGGACGAGGTTCGTGCGGAACGCGTCGAGCGTGTCGATGGACCGGACCTGGGCGATCTCAGGCATGGAACGGGACGGGACGGAACGGGATGTTGTCAGCGTTGGTTCAGGTACTCCTCGATGCGCTGGGCTTTGCGAAGGAGGTAGGGGGCGTGCTGGTTGGACGCTTCGACGAACTGTTTCAGGGACCTCATCGCGGAGCGGAATTCCTCGGCGAACTTTTGGTGTTCCTGGTCCTGCCACGAATCGCCGAGGGCGATGAAACGCGCCTGGAGCGAGGTCATCCCGCCTTGGAGCTCGGTGTTGAACCGCTTCAACTCGTCGGCGAAGCGCCGGACGTCCTCCGGATTCATGATTGCCTGGGCCATAGGTGGATTGACGGGTTGCGACGGAGCCTGAGGCGGTGGCAAGTGTCGCGCCACTCGTTTCGAAGGGCACGGACGAAAACTATCCGCGGTCGCCGGATTCGGCAAACACCCGGGAGCGGCCCCGGCGCCCCGGGGAGAGTGACAGCATTCCCGGGCCCGCCGCAGACTGGGCCCGTGAGAACCACGGGTGGATGCGCGAGGGCCGGCCGATGAGCGAACCAGCAACGAATGCGATGGGACAACCCCTGGGTCGACTTCTTTCGGGGTGGAAACCTCCCAAACCACCGGAGCGGAAGGTGTTCGAGGGACGGTTTTGCCGCCTGGAACCCCTCGATCGGGGCCGGCACGCCGCCGACCTTCACGCCGCCAACGCGGAGGACTCCGAAGGGCGGATGTGGACCTACCTGCCGTACGGGCCGTTCGGGTGTGGGGACGATCACCGCCGCTGGATGGAAACGGTGGCGAAAGGGGAGGACCCGATGTTTTACGCCATCATGGATCGCGCGAAGGAACGGGCGGCCGGGGTCGCGGCCTACCTTCGGATCGATCGCGTGAACGGCTCGATCGAGGTCGGGCACCTCGGTTATTCGCCGTCGCTTCAGCGCACACCCGCCGCGACCGAGGCGATGTGCATCATGATGCGGCATGCTTTTGGCCTGGGTTTCCGGCGCTACGAGTGGAAGTGCGATGCGCTGAACGCGCCGTCGCGGGCGGCCGCCGAGCGTCTGGGATTCCGGTACGAAGGCCTGTTCCGCCAGGCCGCCGTGGTGAAGGGGAGGAACCGGGACACCGCGTGGTACTCGATCCTGGACTCCGAATGGCCCGCCGTGGAGCGGGCTTTTGAGCGGTGGCTGGCGCCTTCGAACTTCGACGAAGCCGGCCGGCAAAGGGTCCCGCTCCGGGAGTTGATGTCGGAGACGGGCGCCCGACCCGCGCTGGGAACCGGGTCGCTTGGTTGATCCGTGGAGAGGCGCGGGTCGGGCTACCCGGCCGAGGGGCGGTCCCAGAGGCGGCTGATGACCTTGAGGAGGGTGAATCAGCTGGCCATGGCGACGACTTCGCACCACGCGTTGATGCGCCACCAGAACCAGCGGAGGAGATAGAGGAGGCCCGTGCCGGCGCCGATCTGGAGGATGATGTCGAAACTGTCCTTGGCGGTGTCGAGGAGGTAGACCATGCCGGCGGACCCCGCGAAGAGCCCGATGGTGCTCTTTCCCGCCCGTCGTCCGAAGAAAAGGGACGGTACAAAACAGATCAGTAGCGAGGCGGCTACGGTGATCCAGTCGAGGAGTTGAAGTTTCACGCGGGGCGAAGTCTGGGGTTCGCGCGCGGACCGCATCCGGTGGACGGCGCGAGAGCCAGTCCCCAGGCGGAAGCGGCGTTTTCGGTCTGTTTAGGTAGCGCCGACTTTCAGTCGGCTCAGGGTGGGCGGCACCGACATTTCGGCCGAGCCGGCTGAAAGCCGGCGCGACAAAAGCCGGCGGGACAGGAGAACTACCGCGGGGCGCGCAATTGGGAGGCCCGAAGCTGGAAGGCGGCCGCCGAAGCCGGAAACGTGCGGGCGAGAGTGTCGTACACGGCCGCCGATTGCTCGCGGAGGCCGAGGGACTCGGCGAGCCGGGCGGCCTCGACGCCGGCCCGGTTCAGCCAGAAAGGCGAGGCGTTTTCTCCGGGCCGGAGATTGCCGCCCTGAAAGACATTCAGCAGGTGGTCGAGGGCCTCCTTGTGGAGCGGGTGGAGTTTGGCGCCGGAGGGTTTGGGCGCCTGTTTTTCGCGCACAAGGGCGAGGCCGACCTCGGCCTGGCTGCGGGTGGCGATGTCGGCGGTGGGCGCCTTGAGGATCTCGAGGTACAGCCGCGCCGCCTCGGCGTAGGCGGCCGCGGCCTGGGATGGATTGAGTTCGGCGCGTTGGAGATGGCAGTTGGCGAGCTTGCCCTGGGCGAGGACCGATTCGCGGGATTCGGGGAATTTCTCGATGACGTACACGAACGCGTTCATGGCGTCCGTGAGTTTGTCGTCGGATTCGGGATCCAGGAGGAAGGCGTCGCCGAGGGCGAAGTACGCGCGGGCGACGAGTTCGGGGGGGACGGGGGAAATGGTGACGGCGGGTGGGCCGTTGGCGATGAGCCAGCGGAAGTAGGGCTTCGCATCCTTGTAACCCTGGCGCGCGAACGCGGCGCGCCCGGCCATGAGGCGGGCTTCGAAGGAGAGCCGGGAGACGGGCCAGTTGGTCCGCTGGAACACGAGTTGATAACTGCCTTCGGCGGCGGCGAAGTTGCCGAGGCCATAGAGATGGTCGGCGACCCACATCTGGGCCTGGGGGGCGTCCGGATCGTCGGGAAAGCGGGCGAGAAAGTTGGTGTAGACCTCGAACGCCTTGGCTTCCTTCCCCGCCTTGAAGGCGGCCCAGGCGCGCTCGAATTCCGCGCGGGCGATCCCCGGATGGGTCGGGTGGGATCGCGTCCAATCGTCGAGTTGCTGGAGGGCGGGCGTCCAGTTCCGCTCCCGCAGGTACGACCGGGCCACGGCGAGCTTGAGGTCGGGAAGGGCGCTGAAATTGACGAGCTGACGGGAGAGTTGCTGAAGCGTTTCGCGGGCGCGATGGGGCGGGTCGAGCCGCGCGAGCGCCTGGCCGTAGAGGATCCGGGTGTCGTCCCGGAACTTGCCGTCGGGGAACTCGAGAACCGCGCGTCCGGCGAGGTCGCTTGCGAGGTCCCTGTTCCCGGATTCCAGCGCCGCGAGCGCGCCCTGGTAGAGCGCGCGTTCCCGGACGGCGCCGCGCACGTCGGGGGATCCGACGTAGTCCTGGATGACGTGCAGGTAGTTGGTGAGCGCCGCGGCGTAGTTGGTGACCTGGAGGAGGCAGTCGCCGAGCTTGAATTGGGCGATGGCCTTGGCGGTGGAGGGCGGGAGGAGGTTCGCGGCCTGTTGAAACGCCTGAAGCGCCGCGACGGGCTGGTCGGTCGTCAAACCGCACCAGCCAAGGCCGTACCAGGCGCGTCCGGCGACGGTTGGGGACGGGGCATTGGAGACGACGCCGGACAGCAGCACCTGGACTTCGGCGATCCGGTTGGACGCGGAGGACGGGCTGGACTGTGAGAAGTGCTGTTGAAGACGGAGTTCCGCGATGGCGACGCGGGCGGCGGCGGAGGCGAGGTCGTTGGAGGAATCGCCGGCCACCGCGGACAGGAGCGTGATGGCCGGTTCGATCCTGGGAGGGTCGAGGGGGATCTGGGACAGACCGAGGAGAGCGTCGCGGCGCCACTCGGCGGGGGTGATTTCGCTGAGATTGTTGGTCAAGGCGCTGAAGGCTTCCGCGGGTCGCGAGGTGCGGAGGAGGACGTCGGCGTGCGTGCTGTGGCTTCGGGCCACGAGGTCGCGCGAGGCGGCGGCTTGGGCGAGGACGAGGAGATTGGAACTGGCGTTGATCGCGGGAACGGTCTGCTGATTCGTCAGCAACAGGGACGTCACGAGGAACTGGCGTTCCCAGGCTTGAACCGGGGTGAGAGGCCGGTTCGTCAAACGATCGAGTTCCTCCGCGGCGACCACCGCGTTCCCGCCGCGGAGTTGGGCTTCGGCCAGCAGCAGGCTGCCACGGACCGCGAGTTCGTCGTTGGGCTGCGCGGCCACGGCGACCGGGAACGCGTTGGTGGCGACCGAGAGCAGGTCGGCGGCCGCCGGGTAGTCGCCGGAGCGGAACCGGGCGAGCGCTTCGCCGAAACCCGCCTTCAGGAGCAGGCTGGAATTGGGCGTCTCCACGATCAACCGGTGGAAAGCCCGCGCGGCGGCCGGAAAATCCCCGCGGCGCATCTGGATCTCACCGAGGAAATGGAGAGCCTGATCCTTGAGGCTTCCGATGCTCTCGAGGCGTTCCTCGAGCAATTGGATGGCGACGTCGGTCTGGTCGAGGTCGGCGCGCGCCCGCGCTTCCAACAGGACGGCGTCGGGAAGGAGCGAGGAGGTGGGGTTCCCCGCCCGGAACGCGGCGAGGTCGGTGGCGGCCTTTTCGGCGAATCCGGATTGAAGCGCCCGGACCGCCGCGTCGAACGCGATGCGTTCCTCGGGCGTTTGAGCCGCGGACGGGAGGCCAAGCAGCGCCAGCGCCAGCGGAAGGAGGAGAAGGAATGGCAGGGCGCGGATCCGGTTTCGCGCCCGGTCCGGAGAGCCGCCGGGACAGGTTCCCGGCGTGGAGTCGGGCGCGTCGGTTGCCGGTGGGAGCGCGGTGGTGCGGTTCATGGGGCGGGGACTGGAGCGCGGTGAAGGTGGCGTTGGAGGTGTCGGCCAGTGTGGGATGCCTCGCAGGCGGCAATCCGCTCGGGCGGACCTTCGGCGACGATGCGACCGCCGCCCGAACCGCCTTCGGGGCCGAGATCGAGGACCCAGTCGGCGGTCTTGATGACGTCCAGGTTGTGTTCGATCACGATGAGCGTGTTGCCGGCGTCCCGGAGGCGGAAGAGGACTTCGAGGAGTTTCGCGACATCGTGGAAGTGGAGCCCGGTGGTGGGTTCGTCGAGAATGTAGAGCGTGCGCCCAGTGTACTTGCGACTGAGTTCGGCGGCGAGTTTGAGGCGCTGCGCTTCCCCGCCGGAGAGCGTCGTGCCCGCCTGGCCGAGGCGCAGGTAGCCCAGTCCGACCTCGGCGAGCGTCGTGCAGATCTCGTGGAGATTGGGGATCGAGCGGAAGAACGGAATGGCTTCGTCGACGGTCAGGGCGAGGACATCGGCGATGTTGAGACCCTTGTAGGCGATTTCGAGCGTCTCGCGATTGTACCGGCGTCCGCCGCATTTCTCGCAGACGACGTCGACGGGAGGCAGGAAATGCATGTCGATCCGGAGAACGCCGTCGCCCTCGCAGGCTTCGCATCGGCCGCCTTTCACGTTGAAACTGAAACGCCCCGGACCGTAGCCGCGGACCCGCGCGGCCGGGAGTTCGGAGAAGAGATCGCGGATCTCGTTGAAGAGGCCGGTGAAGGTGGCGGGGTTGCTCCGGGGGGTGCGGCCGATGGGGCTCTGGTCGATGACGATCTGCTTGTCCAGACGCTCCGATCCGAGGATTTCCCGATGGGCGCCGGGGCGTTCCCGGGAATTGTGCCACTGCCGCGCCAGAGCGCGTCGGAGGATATCGTCGACGAGAGTGCTTTTGCCGGAACCGCTGACGCCGGTGACGCAAGTGAGGTTGCCGAGCGGAAAGCGGGCGTCGATGTCGCGGAGGTTGTTTTCGGCGGCGCCGAGGACTTCGAGCCAGCCCCGCTCCTTCGAGGGGGCGAGTCGCTTGCGGGGGACGGGCACGGAGAGGTCGCCCTTCAGGTAGCGGCCCGTGAGCGATTTCGGGTTCGCGAGGATCTCGGGCAAGGGTCCGGCGGCGACGATCTCCCCGCCATGCACCCCGGCGCCGGGCCCCAGGTCCACGATGTGGTCGGCGTGGCGGATTGTGTCCTCGTCGTGTTCGACGACCAGGACCGTGTTTCCCAAGTCCCGGAGGCGCACGAGCGTCTCGAGAAGCCGGTCGTTGTCGCGCTGGTGGAGGCCGATGCTGGGTTCGTCGAGGATGTAGAGAACTCCCACGAGTCCGGCGCCGATCTGGGTGGCCAACCGGATGCGCTGCGCTTCTCCGCCGCTGAGGGTGCCGCTTTCGCGATCAAGGGTCAGGTAGCCGAGGCCCACCTTGCGCAGGAAGCCGAGCCGGGAGCGGATTTCATGGAGGACATCGGCGACGATCGACTGTTGGGTGGAGGGGAACTCCACGGACTCGAAGAATTCGGCGGCCTGATCGATCGACAGGGCGCAGGTGTCCATGATGGACAGTCCGGGAAGCGGGACGTTGGTGGGCGCCGCGTCGCGAGCGGGAACGAATCGGTCGTGGTGCTCTTGGGACCCGATGGTGACGGCGAGGACGGTGGGGCTGAGGCGTCGGCCGTGGCAGGAGTCGCAGTGGGTGGGCGACATGAACGTCTTGAGGCGGTTCCTGGTGAACTCGCTTTCGCTTTCCTGGAAGAGCCTCTGGAGATGGGGGATGACTCCCTCGAAGGGTTTCTCGACACGGGTCGGAGTTCCCGCTTTGAGGAAGGTGAAGGGAATGGGCGCGTCCCCGGAACCGTGGAGGACGAGATGCCGGAACGGCTCCGGAAGGTCGCGCCAAGGCGTTTCCATGCTCTGGCCGGCATGGGCCGCGACGCCGCGGAGGAGGGCCTTGTAATAGACGACCATTCGCTTGCCACCCCGGCGCCAGGGGAGGACGGCGCCTGTCTCGAACGATTTCGCGCCGTCGGGAACGATCAGTTCGGGATCGAAGACGAGTTTCTGACCCAGCCCCTGGCACACCGGACACGCCCCGTGCGGGGAGTTGAACGAGAAGTGGCGGGGCGTGAGGACGTCGAAACTGCGCCCGGTCGCCCGACTGTAGTTGCGATTCGAAAGGCGTTCCTCGGTCCAGGCCTCGGGAGTGGGGCTCGCGGGCGGTTGGTGGAGGGCGATCAGGGTTCCTTCGCCCCATTTGAGGGCGATTTCGACCGAATCGGTGAGGCGCCCCCGGATGCGGTCTTCGACGACGAGCCGGTCGACCACCACCTCGATGTCATGGGCTTTCCGGGGGTCGAGGCGCGGGCGCGTGTTCTCGGCGAGGTCCGAAAGGGCGCCGTCGATGCGGGCACGGACGAATCCCTCGCGGCCGAGGCGATCGAGGACATCGCGGAACTCGCCTTTCTGGGCCCGGACGACGGGGGCGAGGACCATGAGTCGGGTGCGGGGGGTGAGTGCGAGAAGGCGGTCGATGATGTCGCTGGTGGTCTGGCGGCGGATGGGTTCGCCGGTGTCGGGGCAGTGTTGCAGACCGGCGTGGGTGAAGAGGAGCCGGAGGAAGTCGAAGATCTCGGTGGTGGTGGCGATGGTGGAGCGCGGATTGGACGCGGCGGTGCGCTGTTCGATGGCGATGGCGGGGGAGAGGCCCTCGATGAAATCCACCTCGGGCCGCCGGAGTTGATCGAGGAACTGTCGCGCGTAGGCCGAGAGCGATTCGACGTACTTGCGCTGCCCTTCGGCGAAGAGCGTGTCGAAGGCAAGGGAGGACTTCCCGGAGCCGCTCAGTCCGGTGAAGACGACGAGTCGGTTCCGGGGCAGGGTGAGCGAAACGTTCTTGAGGTTGTGCTCACGCGCCCCGCCGATCCGGATGAAATCCTGACCCATGGTGGGGGTTTCCTGCCCTTGGGGCAGCGCGGAAGTCTACGGGACGCGCTGGGCGGGTGTCCACTGGCGGGACGGTTCAATTCAGGAAGCGAATGGTCAGCGGGTAGCGGTAGTGTTCCCCGTTGCTGACCTTGATGGAGGCCACCACGGAGAAAACGAGTCCGACGACACCCGTCACGAAGGCGAGCAGGAGAAAGCCGAATCCGATCAGGAGGAAGGTCGTGGCGAGGCCGATCAGACCCAGGGCCCACGTGTAGATGAAGAAGGAGATCTGGAAGTTGAGGGACTCCTTGCCGTTGGCGTCGATAACGGGATGGTCGTTGCGCTTGACGAGCCAGACGACGAGCGGGCCCACCACGGTGCCCACGCTGGGCACGAGAAGTCCGGCGAGGGCGGCGAGGTGGCAGAGCATGGACCAGGTGCGGATGTCCTTTTCCGGGAGGCCCGGCGGTAGGGAGGCCAGTGTTTCCATGGGAGGCGGGGGATTGGATTCCGGGTTCATCGGGCTGGGCTGAAGTCGCGGTTGGACCGCTTGTCATCCACCCGCCCAAACCGGCTTTTGTTTCAGGTGGTACAGCATTTCTCCGGCCTTGGGCACCAGGAGGACGCCCTCGGCCTCGCGATTCGCGAAGGTCGCTGGATCGATGGAACGTGGATCGCGGTAACCCAGGTTGATCCGACGGCACGTGGCCTCCGGGATGCCGGTGGCCAGGGTGACCCGCGCGCGGGGTGTCTCCACGCCATCGACGTAGGTGCCCTGCCCATAGACATGGCAACTGTGGGCGAGAACCCCCCACGGCAGGTGCTGAAACCGGTCCCATTGCTTCAGGAAATAGTCGCGACAATGGTACCCGATCTCGTGAAGGACCTTCCCGTGGGTGGCAGAGATCGCGGTGATGTGCGGGGCGTAGATGATCAGCTCCCCGCCGTCGGCGAGGACGGGTTCGAGCTTGTACATGCATTTGCCGCCCGTCCAAAGCTCGTCATACATCGTCGGCGAGCACGAGAGGATGGTGTCGAAGGGGCGATCCTTGTAGGTGATGTGCACCTCCCTGGAGAGGTCGCTCGCGCCCGTCCAGGCGGATTCCGGAGTGCCGGCGAAGAGACCGGCCAGGGATTTGTCGGGTCGCACGACCATCGCCAGGCAGAGCTTGGGAACGGTCACCATGTTCCCGGCGCGATCGACGACTTTCCGAACCGGGGTCCACTGGTTCCCGATGATCATCGGATTGGTGACGACCGCGCCCAGCCAGTGGAAGAAATTGAGGATCTGGGGACCGCCCACGCCCGGGAACAGGTACTTGTTGCCGCCCGAAAATCCGACCACCTCGTGCGGGAAGACCGGCCCGACGATGATGATCTGGTCGTAGTCGTACAGGCGCCGGTTGATTTCAACCGGAACGTCCATCGCGAAAAGCCCGCCGGTGAGATCGGAGACCTCCGCCGAGGTCAGCGTGCCGACGCGCTTCAGGGCCGCGGGGTTGTCCCATTCGTGGTTGAACAGTCCGACGCGGGAGAATCGGGACGCGCGCTCGGCGTTCGTGATCTCGAGGCGCTGGCGGATGGCCTCCTCGGACATGGGGGGGTGGGTGCCCAGCGCGACGAGGACGTCGAGGGCGCTGGTCGCGGACCCGATCGAGTCGTGGATCGCCCGGAACAGGGTGCCGACGGGGGCGGTTCGCGTGTGGTCGGGGACGATCAGGAGCACCCGCTTTCCCTGGTACTCCGAGGCTGGGCAGACCTGTTGGATGAAGGCCGAGACCTCCGCGGATGACACGGATTCCGGGGCGGGGGCGATACGGGAATGGACGGTGTCCGGGCGCACGGGCAGGGAGGTACCATACCGGGGCCTGGGAAGCGAACCCGGATCGATTCCGACGACCAGTCTGTACCGCCGGCTTTCCAGCCGGCAGGTAGGTTGGGCTCGGTATTCCAGAGCCGACTGGAAAGTCGGCGCGACGGAGGGCTGTACCGCCGGCTTTCCAGCCGGCAGGGGGTTCGGGATCAGAGTTTGTGCCGACTGGAAAGTTGGCGCGACGGTGGGCTGTACCGCCGGCTTTCCAGCCGGCAATGTTGGATTTTGAATCGGTGAATCGACGACGGGCTGCGAAGCATGATCCGGCACGGCATCACGCGGGTGTTGGGATTGGTTCCCCTATTGGGACTGATCAGCCTATTGGCCTTCGGGTTGGTGCGTCTGGCGCCGGGCGGGCCGTTCGACCACAACCGGGCGCCGGTCTCGCCGGAGATCGAGCGGGCGTTGCGAGAGCGTTATCACCTGGACGAATCGGTGGCATCCCAGTACCTGCGCTTTCTGCGGGGCTGTCTCGCGGGGGATTTGGGGCCTTCCCTGAAACATCGGAATCACACCGTGGCGGAGATCCTGGCGGCGGGAATCCCGGTGTCGGCGGTCCTCGGTGGGCTTTCCTTCCTGTTCGCGTTGGGGGTGGGGGTTCCGCTGGGCTTCATTTCGGCTGTGGGCCGTCGGGCGTGGGGCGACTGGGTGGCGGGCACCCTCTCGTTGTTGGCCGTGTGCGTACCGGGCTTCGTGGCGGGGCCGTTGCTGGTGCTGGTGTTCGGAGTGCGGTTGGGATGGTTCCCGGTCGCCCTGTGGGGGGGCGTGGAACATCTGGTTCTGCCGGTGATCACCCTGGGAACCTATTTCGCGGGGCGTGTGGCGCGGTTGGTCCGGGAGGGGATGACCGAGACCTTGCGGTCGGACTACGTGCGCACGGCGCGCGCGAAGGGCGCGGGTGAATGGGTGGTGCTGGCGCGGCACGCCTTTCCGTTGGCTTCCCTGCCGCTCCTCGCCTACGCGGGCCCGCTTCTCGCCGATCTTCTGACGGGATCGTTCGTGGTGGAGAACCTGTTTCAGCTGCCGGGGATCGGGACGATGACCGTGAACGGTGCTTTGAATCGGGACTATCCGGTGATCGTGGGGTTGGTGCTGTTGTACGCGGGAATGCTGCTGGTGCTGAACCTCGTGGTGGACATCGTCCACGCCTGGTTGGACCCGAGGGTGCGCCATGCGTGAGGAATCGCCGCAGGAAGCCGGGGGCGCCGGAGGGACGACGGATGCGAGGACGTCGGCCCCGCCGGTCGGGACGCGCCGGATCCGGGAGGGGAGGCGAGTCCGGTGGATTTGGGCGGGTGCGATTTTGGCGGCGATGCTCCTGGCCTTCGTGGTTTTGCCGGGGGTCTTGGGTGTGGAGGCCGATGCGTTGTCGGATGCCCAATGGGAGGGGCCTTCGTGGGCGCATTGGTTGGGGACGGACGCGAACGGGAGGGATCTCCTGGCGCGGGTGTGCGAGGGGGCGAGGGTGAGTCTGGTGGTGGGATTGGCGGGGTCCCTGGTGAGCCTGGTGATCGGCGTGGCCTGGGGGTTGATGGCCGGGTACCTGGGAGGGCGTTGGGATGGGGTGATGATGCGGGTGGTGGATGTCCTCTATTCGATGCCGTCCATCCTGTTCGTGATCGTGATGGTGACGATGTTCCAGGGGCCGGTGGCGGGGTGGTTGGAATCGATGGCGGGTCGGCGTGGCGCGGAAGCGGCGCCGGTGGTGTTCCTGGTGCTGGGACTCGGAGGGGTGTCCTGGCTGACGATGGCCCGGATCGTCCGGGCCCGGGTGCTTTCGCTGCGGCGGATGCCGTTCATGGATGCGGCGCGGGCGTTGGGGGCGGGGCATGGCCGATTGCTGCTGCGGCATCTTCTGCCGAACGCCGCCGGGGTGATCCTCGTGTACCTGACGCTGACCATCCCGGCGATCGTGCTGGGGGAATCGTTCCTGAGTTTTCTTGGGTTGGGGGTTCAGCCTCCCGGGGCGAGCCTGGGTTCCTTGCTGGCGGACGGGGCGGGACAGATCAACCCGTTCCGGACCGCCTGGATGCCATTGGCGGGGCCCGGGGTCGTTCTGGTGACATTGCTCCTGGTTCTCAGCCTGCTGGGGGACGGTCTGCGCGATGCGCTGGATCCCCGCCGGCGTGAATGAGGTGGGATGGGCATCGCGCCATCGAGCCGGTCGGTGTTGACGGTTGACGGTGAGGTGACGGGGTTCCTACGGTCCCGTCACTGATGATCAATTGGCATAGGCCGGCGGGTGTGCTTCTGGCGGGGATGCTGCTGGTGGCCGCTGGTTGCAAACCGAAGGCGGCCGCGGGCGGCGGCGCGCCGGGTGGAGGCCGGGGTGGCGGGATGGTGATGCAGGTCGTGGTGGCGCCCGTCGGGCGGCAGGCCGTTCATGAGACCCTTCCCCTGGTGGGAACCTTCGCCGCCAACGAGCAGGTCGAAATTCGGGCGGAAAGCGAAGGGTTCGTGGAATCGATCGCCTTCGCGGAAGGCCAGATGGTCGCGAAAGGCGATCTGCTGCTGACGCTGGACGAGACCAAGCTCCAGGCCGGCCTGGAGGAAGCGGAGTCGACGCTGAAGCTCAGCCGCCAGACCTTCGAACGCGCCAAGGAACTGCTCGGCGCGCGCCTGATTTCGCAGCAGGAATATGACCAAGCCTCGTCCCGGCTGGCTTCGGACGAGGCGACCGTGTCGCTGCGACGTCGCCAGATGAAGGACGCCAGGGTGGTGGCTCCGTTCCAGGGCGTCGTGGGTGCGCGCCAGGTGAGCCCCGGCCAGCTGGTGAACCGCTCGATGACCCTGACGTGGCTGGTGAACCTCGATCCCGTGAAGGTGGAGTTCAACGTGCCCGAGCGATTCCTGGGCCAGGTCCAGGTGGGTCAGTCGATCGAAGTGACGGTGGCCGCGTGGCCCGGGCGGAAGTTCCTCGGGAAGGTCTTCTTCGTGGCGCCCTTCGTCGATCCGTTCACGCGGACCGTCCTGATGAAGGCGGAGGTCCCCAACGGCGAGCGGATACTGAAGCCGGGCATGTTCGCGAATCTCGACCTGACTCTCCAGATTCGGACCAACGCGGTGGTGATCCCGGAAACGGCTTTGAGCCAGATCCTGGAAGGCGATCGCGCCGTCGTGATGCTGGTGGACGCGGCTTCCACGGTGGAGGTGCGCCGGGTGAAACTGGGGATGCGACTCCCCGGGTTGGTGGAGGTCACCGAGGGTCTGGCGGGTTCGGAACGGGTGGTGGTCCAGGGACTCCAGAAAATCGCGCCCGGCATGAAGGTTCAGATCGCGCCGGCGACAGCCTCGCCGGAGGCGGCGGCGGAGCCCGGGAAACCGCCGGTATGAGGTGGAATCGATCGGTCTTCCGAATGAACCGAGCCAGCACGGAGCCCCATGCAACTTCCTGATATCTGCATCCGTCGTCCGGTGTTCGCGACGATGATGAACCTCGCGCTGGTTCTCTTCGGCGCGATCGGGCTGACGCGCCTTCCGGTCCGCGAGCTTCCCGACATCGACCCGCCGATCGTGAGCGTCACGACCGTCTACCCCGGGGCGGCGGCGTCGGTGGTGGAGACGGAGGTGACGGAACGGCTGGAGGACGCGATCAACACGGTGGAGGGGATCAAGACCCTCACCAGCCAGAGTCGCGAGCAGGTCAGCAACATCACCATCGAGTTCAATCTTTCCAGGCCGATCGAATTGTCGGCGCAGGACGTGCGGGACCGGGTGGCCTCGGTGCGGGGATCGCTCCCCGAGGACATCCTGGAACCGATCGTGGCGAAGCAGGACGCCGACGCCCGGCCGATGCTGTGGATCGGGATGAACAGCAGCCGCCTCACTCCCCTGGAGATGACGACGCTGGCCGAGAAGCAGATCAAAAACCGGCTTCAGACCGTCCCGGGCGTCTCCTCGATCTTCATCGGGGGCGAGCAGCGGTTCGCGATGCGGCTCTGGCTGGACTCGCAGAAGATGGCGGCGCACAGGGTGACCGTCCTGGACGTTCAGCGGGCGTTGCGCCAGCAGAGCGTGGAACTGCCCAGCGGCCGGGTCGAAAACCGGGATCGCGAAATGACGATCCAGACGCAGGGCGAACTGAAAACCGTCGGGGAATTCAACCGGTTGGTCGTGGCGCGGGACGGCGACAGGATCGTGCGGCTCCAGGACATCGGGGAGGCCCGCGAGGGCGTGGAGAACATGAGGACGCGCGCGCGGCAGTTGGGGCGTCCCTGCATCTTCCTGGGGGCGATCAAGAACTCGAAGGCGAACACCGTCGACGTGGCGGCGGGAATCAAGCGCGAGATCGAAGCCATCCAGCCGACTCTTCCGCCGGACGTGGAATTGAACGTGGCCTACGACGAGTCGGTGTACGTGGGCCGCGCGATCGGCGAAGTGTGGGAGACGTTGGCCATCGCCTTCGGGCTGGTCGTGATCGTGATCTACGTCTTCCTGCACAACTTCCGGGCGACCTTGATCCCCGTGGTGGCGATCCCGGTCTCGATCCTGGCGAACTTCGTGGTGATGTACTGGCTGGGGTTCTCGGTGAACATCCTGACGATGCTCGCGCTGGTGCTCGCGATCGGCGTCGTCGTGGACGACGCGATCGTGGTGCTGGAGAACATCCACCGGCATCTCGAGTTGGGCGAAACGCCGATGGAGGCCGCGTTCAAGGGGATGAAGGAGATCACCTTCGCCGTGATCGCGACGACGGTCGCGCTGGTGGCGGTGTTCGTGCCCCTGGCGTTCCAAACGAGCAGCACGGGCCGGCTGTTCGTCGAGTTCGCGATCGCGATCGCCGGGTCGGTGATGATCTCGTCCTTCGTCGCCCTGACCCTCACGCCGATGATGGCGGCGCGGATCCTGAAGCGGGTGGAGAAGAAACCCGGGAGCCTCGTCCGCTGGTTCGAGTCCGGCATGCACGCTGTCTCGGCGGGCTACGAACGAATGCTGGGCGGGATCCTGAGGCGAAGCCTGTTGGCGCGGATTCTGGGACTCGTCATCGCGGGGGGTATCCTGACGGCGGGCACGGTCGTGCTCTATCGGAGTCTCGAGGGGGATTTCCTGCCGGAGGAGGACAAGGGGCGACTCTTCTGTTTCGTGGTCGCGCCGGAAGGGTCCACGCCGGAGTACACGGATTCGATGCTGCGGGAGATGGAGGAGATCCTCGCGTCGACACCCGAGATCGAGCTGTACGGGGCGATGGTGGCGCCCGGGTTTTCCGGACCCGGGCAGGGCAACAGCGGGATCGTGTTCGTGAAGCTGAAGGAGGAGCGCGATCGGTCCGTCCAGGAGATCGTGGGTGGGCCGGACGGACTGCGGGCGAAGTTCATCCGCGACGTCGAGGGCGCCATCGCCATCCCGAACATCCCGAAAGCGATCGATCGCAGCTTCAATTCGCCGTTCCAACTCGTCATCCAGGGGAACGACCTGGCGCACCTCGACGCGACGGCGCGCGACCTGGCCAACAAACTTCGCGCCTCTGGATTTCTGCAGAACGTGCAGTCGTCGTTCGAAGTGAACAAACCCGAGCTGCGCCTCACGATCGACCGCGACCGCGCCTCGTCGCTGGGTGTCTCGGTGGAGGATGTTTCGAGGACGCTTCAAATCCTGTTCGGCGGTCTGGACCTCGCGAAATTGAAGCGGGACGGGAAGGAGTACGACGTGGTGGCGCAGCTCGAACGGGAATCGCGATCGACGCCGCAGGACCTCGACCGTCTCTACGTCCGGAACGGGGCGGGTCAGCTGGTTCAGCTGAGCAGCGTGATCAGCCGGGAAGTGGGGGTCGCGCCGAACAAGATCGAGCGCTTCAACCGGCTTCGAAGCGCGACCCTGTCGGGAACGCCGGTCGGCGTGAGCATGGGAACCGCGGTGGCGCGCGTGGAGGAGATGCTGAAGTCGGAGCTTCCCCCGGGGATGATCTACTCGTGGTACGGGGAGTCGCGGGACATGAAGGACGCCGGCGACGAGATCGCGTGGGTGATGGCGTTGGCGTTGGTGATCGTGTTCATGGTCCTCGCGTCCCAGTTCGAGAGCCTGATCCATCCCTTGACGGTGATGCTGACCGTGCCGCTGGCGGCTTTCGGCGCGCTGGGGGCTCTCTGGCTGGTGGGTGCGGCCTCGAACGCGAGCCTTCTGCCTCCGGTGCCAGCGATGAACATCAATCTCTTCAGCCAGATCGGGGTCGTGCTGCTCATCGGTTTGGTCACCAAGAACGGGATCTTGCTGGTGGAATTCGCGAACCAGCTCCGCGACCAGGGCATGGACGCGGCGACCGCCATGATCCGGGCGGGAGCCATTCGGCTGCGACCGATCCTGATGACGGCTTTCTCGACCGTGGCGGGGACGCTTCCCATCGCGATCGGGTTCGGGGCGGGGGCGGAGAGCCGGCGGCCGATGGGTGTGGCGGTCGTGGGTGGGATGATCACCAGCACCGTGTTGACGCTTCTCGTCGTGCCCCTCGTTTATGGCGTCTTCCAGGATGTCGCGGCCCTCCTCCGACGGCGACGGACCTCGGGACCCGTGGAAGCGGAGGCGGTCCCGGTGAAGTGATGAGGTGATGGATGGATGGATGGCCTCCGGGCGCGCGTCGCGGAATCACAACGGAAATCCGGGTTGGCGCGAACCCCGGTGGCCCCTAGACTTTCGGGGCGCGCATGAGCACCACACCGTCACCCCCGTTCCGCGGGCGAATGATCGCCTTCGAGGGCATCGACGGATCGGGGAAATCGACCCAGATCCATCTGCTGAAGCGTGGGTTGGAACTGCGCGGGGTGAAGGTTTTTCACTGCGAATGGGACGCTTCGGAATTCGTCCGCAACGCGACCTCCAAGGTGCGGAGCCGGGAATTGCTGACGCCGACCACCTTCTCCCTGCTGCACGCGACGGATTTCGCGGATCGGTATGATCGGCAGGTCCTTCCTTTGCTCCGGGCGGGGTACGTCGTGTTGTGGGACCGGTACTTCTACACCGCCTTCGCCCGGGACGTGGTCCGCGGATGTCCGCCGCCGTGGGTCCGGGGAATCTACGACTTCGCGGCGGAACCGGACCTGACGTTTTTCTTCAAGGCGCCGCTCGAATTGTGTCTGAGCCGGATCCGGACCGACCGGTTGGAGCCGAAATACTTCGAGGCCGGAATGGACCTCCGGCTGTCGCTGGATCCGCGGGAGAGTTTTCGCCTGTTCCAGCAGCGGCTGTTCGAGCAGTACCTCTGGATGAGCACGGAGTATTCGTTCCGGGTGATCGACGCGACCAAGCCGATCGAGGCCCAGCAGCAGATCGTTCGCCGAATGGTCGATGAATTCATCGATCCGGCGCGATTCACCTATCCCCGACGCTGATGCGCAAAACCATGGGCAAAACCGCGAAGCGGGCCCGACGGGAGACGATCACCCTGCCCGAGGATCTCGGGGAGGACGTGGTCGTGTTGAAGCCTTCGGTCAAACGGTTCTTCGGGCATGGCGTTCCCGGGGTTCAGCCCGAGGAACTGGGCGGGCGCCTGATCGTGATCGAAGGCGCGGACGGTTCGGGACGTTCGACCCAGATCGCCGGGTTGGTGGATTGGCTGGAGGGGACCGGGCACGCGACGAGCCAGGTGGGGTTGAAGCGTTCGAACCTGGTGAGCGACGAACTCGACGACGCCAAGCATCGGAACACGCTGAGCCGGACGACGATCAGCCTGTTCTATGCGACGGACTTCGCGGACCAGTTGGACAACGTGATCCTGCCGGGATTGCGGGCGGGCTACATCGTTCTCGCGGACCGTTACATCTACACCCTGATGGC
Organism: uncultured Verrucomicrobiota bacterium; assembly: GCA_942490575.1. Classification (GTDB taxonomy): domain Bacteria; phylum Verrucomicrobiota; class Verrucomicrobiia; order Limisphaerales; family CAIMTB01; genus CAIMTB01. The sequence continues at coordinate 177,124 of CALNYA010000079.1, read as the reverse complement.
CCGGGATCTGGTGCGGGGGATGGACCCCAATTGGCTCAAGCACTTGTATGGGATGGCGCTGGTGCCCGACGCGGTGTTCTACCTCCACGTCTCCCCGGAGAACCTGATTGAAAGGAATTTCGCGAAGGATTTCGCGTTGGACTACTGGGAGAGCGGGATGGATCTGGGGATTTCCTGCGACATGTTCGAGAGCTTCATCGAGTACCAGAAGCGGATCGTCGACAAATTTCGCCAGCTCCGGACCGAGTACGAGTTCACCATGGTCGACGGCGATCGGCCGATGGACCTGGTCCAGGAGGAACTCCGGGATCGGATCGGAGCGATGCTCCGAGGCGAACCGAAGGTGGCTGAATGAATAGCGGGGCGACGAAATCCGATGCAACCGGAGGGGTTGGGGCTGGGTGAGAGTCGGTATCGATACCGGCCGCTGGCGCCCGTGAGGGCGCTCCCGCCGTTGAAAGAGACGTCGACGAAGTGAAGAAAGGAACGCGCCGCCATGAAATTCCTGATGGTCCTGATCGCCTGGTTCATCCTCCTCGCCCTGTGCTGGCCCCTGGCCCTGCTGTTGCTTGTCCTCGCGCCGGTGGTCTGGCTGATCCTCCTGCCGTTCCGCGTGTTGGGGGTGGCGGTGGAGGGAGTGCTCGCCTTGGTGAAGGCCGTCTTCCTGCTGCCCGCGCGGTTGTTGGGTCATAAGGGGTGACGTCGGGTCTCGGTCAGGCGGTCAGGCGGTCGCGCGGTGGACGGAGTTGGGAATCGTCCCTTGTATCCCGTTGATTCCACGGGCATAAGCGCGGGGTGTCGGCGTCCGGTCGCATCACTGTCGCGGTGTTCGAGGATCAACCCGAAGTGCTCCGGGGGCTCAGGGACCTCTTCAACGGCGACCCGGGCTTTCGCTGCGTCCTGGCCGAGTCGAGCGTTCGGAACGCGGTCGAGTTGGTGGTGGGTGCCGATCCGGATGTGGTCATCCTGGACATCCAATTTGAAGGGGGCAGCGGGCTCACCGCATTGGCGGCGATCCGGAAGGCGCGCCCGGACCAGCCGGTCCTGATGCACACGGTGGTCGATTCCAGCGAGGAAATCCTGCGGGCGTACCTGTTGGGGGCCTCCGGGTATTTTCTCAAGGGCGACGGTCGCGGCACCATCGATGCGGCGGTGCGGTTGGTGGCCGACGGCGGGGCGATCCTGTCGCCCAGAATCGCGTGGTCACTGCGGCAGATGTCGCTGGGTCCGAGTCAGCCTCCGTGGATCGCCCGACTGACCCCGGCCGAGTTGGACGTCCTGGACATGCTTTCCCAGGGGCTTTCCTCGAAGGAGATCGCGGTGAGCCGGGACACCGCGGTGAAAACCATCGACAAGCAGTGCGAGGCGATCCGTCGAAAAGCCGCGACGCACAGCATCCGCCAGGTGGTGGCCCAGTCGGGGCCATGGTCCCACGTGATTCGGGCCGTGGCGAAGTTGTGGGGGACGACCACCAAGTTGTGAGCCTGGAAACGGAAGTTCAACCACGGAAGGCACGGAACACACGGAAGGGGAGGGATTTAGAGAGGCGGTGGGTATCCCTCTGGAGGGTGACCAGGGACTCCCTCCGCAACCCACTCTCATTCTGTGGTTGTTGCCGCCGTTTTTAGGGTGAGATGTCGAAGGGGCGGGTTGGCGCTCCCCTTCGGGCGAACGATGCCGGCGTGCGATGTGTGGGCTCAGGCCAGTTGCTTCTTGAAGAAGGCGATTGTTCGATCCCAGGCCAGCTTGGCGTTTCCCGCGTCATAACGACCCGTGGAGTCGTTGTGGAACCCGTGGTTGCACTTCGGATACATGTGCATCGTGTACTCCGCTCCCGCCGCCTTCAGATCCACCTCGTACTCCGGCCAGGCGGCGTTGACCCGCTGGTCCAATTCCGCGAGCTGAATCAACAGGGGGGCCTTGATGTTCTTGCGAAGCTCCTTCGCCGCTGGGGTGCCGTAGAACGGAACGCCGGCGTTCACGGTGTCGGGGATCGCCGCCGCCAGCAGGTTGACGATGTACCCGCCGAAGCAGAATCCCACCGCGCCGAGTTTCCCGTCGCTCAACTCATGGGCCTTCAGGTATTTCGCCGCCGCGATGAAATCCTGCTCGATCTTGGCGCGGTCGAGCGACGACTGCATGGAGCGCCCTTCGTCGTCGTTGCCGGGGTAGCCGCCGAGGGAATGCAGGGCGTCCGGAGCCAGGGCGACGAAACCGTCCTTGGCCAGTCGACGCGCCACATCGGCGATGTAGGGGTTGAGTCCACGGTTCTCATGGATCACGAGGACGACCGGGCCTTTGCCGTTCCGCGAGGTGGGGACCACGAGGTACCCGCGCCCTTCGCCGTGTCCTTGGGGGGAGGGGTAGGTGACGTAGCGGGCCTTGATGGCGGGGTCGTTGAAGGAAACCTCCTCCGCCTGCGCGTAGTTGGGCATCAGGACCCCGAGGAGCACCGGCAACGTGAATCCCGCCGCGGCCAGCGTCGAAAGCCGCGTCATGAAGGTGCGACGGTCGATGATTCCGTGGGCGTACTCGTCGTACCAATCGAACGCCTCCTGGGGGATCGGCAGCTTGTTGGAAAGGTGGGGGTCAACGTTCGAAGAAGTGCTCATGGTCTTGGGAAGGTCGAGTGTTGTTTGGCAATAAAGTCGAAGATGGCACCTGGATGGAAGTTCATTCGGGCCACGAAGCAGCCCGTCCACCGATCCGTCCACGACAAGGTCCTCGCAGCGGCGGCCGAACAGGTGGTCGGAGAGCTTGCGACCAGATTGAAGCGCTGGGTGAACGCGCCCGGCAGCCATTTCACTCCCTCGACCAGATTGGGCTGGGGCGTCTCGATGATCTGGTCGCAATAGTGAGAACCGACACTTCTTCCGACTTCGCGCCCTATTGGCGGCCTCTTAACAATACAAACTTGTTGACAAACAATGTATATTTATCAAGATGCAACAGGTACATGCTTTACGAATCAACCATGAAAAAGGGTTCGATAGTATTTCTTCAAGCGGTGATCGCGCTCGTCGGCATCGGCATCATGGCGTTTTTGCTGTGGGAGCCTCACGTCGAAGGCAGGAACGCGAACGCCACGCCTTTTGAAATCTATTTCCACGATCCCTTTCTGGCGTATGCATACGTCGCCTCCATACCCTTTTTCGTGGGACTCTATTATGCGATCAAGGTGTTGGGTTATGTCGGCCAAAACAAAGTGCTATCGCCAGCGGCAGTGCAAGGTCTGCGAACCATAAAACACTGTGCAATCGCTATTATCGCCTTTGTGGTTGTAAGCTTCATTTTCATGCTGTTTAGCGACCCCGATGACCGCCCACAAGGAATTGTCATGCGCCTTTTCGCCATCTTCGGATCCATCGTCGTGGCCGCGGCGGCCGCCACATTTGAACGGATATTGAAGAATGCGTTGGATATCAAATCCGAGAATGACCTGACGGTGTAACAGACCAGCATGGCAATCATCATCAATATCGACGTCATGCTGGCGAAGCGGAAAATGAGTGTTACCGAACTCACCGAGAAAGTCGGCATCACGATGGCCAACGTTTCCATATTGAAGAACGGAAAGGCGCGAGCGATCCGATTCTCGACCCTGGAAGCCATTTGCGCAGCATTGGATTGCCAGCCGGGGGACATCCTCGAATACAAAAAGTAACGCCAACAGGTGTCAGGTATCACTTTTGCCAGGATCGGCTCGCTGCCGAGTCTGCCGCCGGATTGACACGAGTTGGTTGGGTATGTCGGCGCAGCGGTCGCATTCCCTCACTTCCGGGACTTCTCTCGCCAGGGCGTACCCGAGATTCGATGTGCTCGATCTGCTCCCCACCCATGCGCTGGAGATCCTGGCGTTTCCGCCAAGTCGAGTGCGAGAGGCGCGCGGTAATTCTTAGACGGTGGGAATTCCGTGTCGGCTTTTTGGTCAAGACGCCACGCGGGCGGCAATGGCGGGCACCGGAACGAAATCATCGACTCGACGACAGACTATCCGTGGAGCCGGATGTCCCGACATTTCAGGCGCGCCATTTCGGCAGTGGGAAGCCGACGGACGGCGAGCGGAGGAAAGGACACACCGCGACGAACCGGGAGACGGAATGTCCGGGTGCCTTCACCGGCTCTCACCGTCAACTTTTCGTCAACTCGCGGAAACGACCGTCGCAAGTCGTTGATAATGATGGTGGTAGGAGAAGGATTCGAACCTTCGTAGGGCGTTAGCCCGGCAGATTTACAGTCTGCTCCGATTGACCACTCCGGCATCCTACCGCCCAGAATCCCGCTCCGACGCGGGACGGTCAGTATAGGCGGGGGCCGCCGCATCTTGTCAACACGCCGGGCGATCTCTACGGTTCGACCGTGTTTGATTCCCTGAGCAAGAAGCTGCAGAAGGTGTTTCGCGACCTTCGGGGGCTGGGTCGGATTTCGGAAACCAACGTCTCGGAATCCCTCCGTGAGGTGCGACTGGCGCTGCTCGACGCCGACGTCAATTTCAAGGTCGCCCGCGATTTCATCGAGCGGGTGAAGGACAAGGCGATCGGGGAGCAGGTCATCCAGAGCATCAAACCCGGCGAACAGGTGGTGAAGATCATCCACGACGAACTCGTGGCGCTTCTCGGGGAAAGCAACGCCGCCCTCATCACCAGCCGCAATCCGTCGTGCATCCTGATGGTCGGGCTTCACGGGTCCGGCAAGACCACGTCGTCCGGGAAGCTGGCCCGCCTGTTGACCAAGCAGGGGCGCAAGGTGCTGTTGGTCGCCGCGGACGTCTATCGACCCGCCGCGATGGATCAGCTTGAGACGCTCGGCCGGCAGTTGGAGTTGCCCGTGCTGGTGATGCGGGGCGAGAAGGACGTGCTCAAGATCGCGCGCAACGCCCTGGATCAGGCCCGTGTCTCCGGTCACGACACGGTCGTGTTCGACACGGCCGGACGACTTCAGATCGACGAACCGCTCGTTCAGGAACTGGTCCGCCTCAAGGAACTGGTCCATCCGGAGGAGGTTCTCCTGGTGCTCGACGCCGCCACGGGCCAGGAGGCGGTCAACGTGGCCACGCACTTCGACAAGGCGCTGAGCGTGACCGGGGCGATCCTGACGAAGCTGGATGGCGACGCGCGCGGTGGAGCGGCGCTGAGTTTCAAATCGGTGACGGGCAGGCCCATCAAGTTCGTGGGTGTCGGCGAAAAACTGGACGACTTCGAGCCGTTTCACCCGGAGCGGATGGCTTCCCGGATCCTGGGCATGGGTGATGTGGTGAGCCTGGTGGAGCGCGCGGCGGAAGCCGTCGACATCGACGAGGCGGCGCGCATGGAGGAGAAGATGCGCCGCGGTCAGTTCACGCTGGAGGACATGCTCGATCAGATGCGGGCGATGCGGAAAATGGGTCCCTTGGAGAACCTGGTGCGGATGCTGCCCGGGGCGGGCGACATGATGCAGGGCGACGCGCTTTCCAAGGGGGAGAAGGAAATGCGACGGATGGAGGGGATCATCTGTTCGATGACGCCCCATGAGCGGAGGACTCCGAACATTCTGAACGCCAAGCGCCGTCAGCGCATCGCCAAGGGCAGCGGAACCCACGTTTCCGAGGTGAACAACGTCCTCAACCGGTTCGCCCAGATGCAGCAGATGATGAAGAAAATGGGGAAGCTGCAGAAGATGATGTCGAAGATGGGTGGGGGTATGCCCGGTGGTTTGGGGGGGCTCGGGGGAATGGGCGGGCTCGGCGGTTTCCGGGGCAAGTGAACCTGGATACGGCGGTTTCAACCACGGAAGGCACGGAACACACGGAAGGGGGAGGGCTGGGGTTCGGCCAGTTTTTTGGGGGACAAGGGAGGCAGGAGTCGAGGCGGATCCCTTAGTGGCCAGACGATGTAGCGCAGGCTGCCTAGCCTGCCGTATCGCCGGTTGCCAACCGGCGGGGACCGTGTTGCGGACCAACGTCTGCGAGTCGTTTATTTTAGTAGGACTCTCGTCGTCGCACCGCCGACTGGCAGTCGGCGAAACGGCAGACAAGGCTGTCTGCGCTACGGGCGCGGTCGCCTTCCCTCGGCTCCGGTAGCCGCCGTGCTTCAGCCCGCGGTCGGTGAGCCTGGGAAAAATGGCCATCTCCAGGCGACCTTTCGAGTTGCGCGGCGCCAGTGCCGCTCGCGCGGTCGAGGCGGCGAAGCTCAGGGGGTTTCGGCGCCCGCGGTTGGGTCCCCGAAGGGCGCTCCGGCCTGGATCCAGTGGGCGACGGCCATGATTTCTTCCGGGCTCGCCGCTTGTTTGCCTTCAGGGGGCATGGCGTCGTCGTGTTCCCGGGGGAGGAGAAGGAGACGGAGCACGTTGCTCCTCATGGGTTCGCCGGGTGCTATGCCGGCCAGGCCGCTGTCGCCTCCCCGATAGGCGTTCTCTTGAAGGTCGAGGCGGAAGTCGCCCTTTTGTTTCTCCGCGCCGTGGCAGGAATAGCAGCGACTCTCGAAGAAGGGCTGGATTGTTTCGGCGTAGAGCCGCTGGGGGGAGGATTCTCCAGGTCCGGCTCCCGTGGCGCCCCCTCCACCTTGAGGGGCCGTGACGGAGTCGGCCCCCTTGGCCGGGGAGCCGAGGATTTCCGCGATGAACTTGGGCGCGCCCGAGCTGAGGAAACCCGTTCCATGGGTCAGGTCGCCGCCGTGATGTCCCGCGGCTCCGACCAGGAGGAACGCCAGGACCATCAGGCCGCGGTAGATGAGGACGGGACGAGGTTGGCCGGGTCGGCGGGCGGCGAATCGGGCGGCCAGAGCGCTCGCGACGGTGACTCCAATGAACGCGAACGCGAAATTCCGATGTTCCAGGGCCAACTCGAGATTGAATCCTCCACCCTCGGCCCGCAGGAGGCCCGCCGCCGCGGCGACGACTCCGCTCGCGACGGTGGCCCAAAGCATCAGCCGAACAGCGCGCCGAAGTTCGTCGGACGGCCGCCACCAGACGATCGCCTCCAAGATGGCGGCGGCGGCGATGAAGCCGATCGGGAAGTGCAGCAGCACCATGTGGAACGGTCCGAGGAAGGCGGACCATTGGAACGTGGTTTCCCGCGCCGGGGCGCCGGGGGATTCCGCCGCCCAACCGGACGCGGCGAGGAGCGCGCAGGCCATGGCGAGGACCACGCGGAAGACCGGGTTCTTTCGGAAAGCGCCGACGGAATGGAGGGCCGTTGTTCTCATAGTAAGTATGTGGGGGATCAACGGTACGGTTGGTGGAGGGTGACGGGCTTGGCGCGGCCGCGCAGGCGCATATTGAGCATTTCGACGCCGACCGCGAAGGCCATGGCGAAGTAGATGTAGCCCTTGGGAATGTGCTGGTGGAATCCCTCCGCGACGAGCATGGCGCCGATGAGGATGAGGAACGACAGCGCCAGCATCTTGATGGTGGGATGCCGGTCGACGAAGTCGCCGATCTGATTCACGAAGATCAGCATGACCACCATGGCGATGATGACCGCGGCGATCATCACGGGGACGCGGTTGGTCATGCCGACGGCGGTGATGACCGAGTCGAGGGAGAACACGATGTCGAGGAGGAGGATTTGGGTGACGATGGAGAGGAAACTGGGGACCACGCGGGCGGACTTTTCGCCGTCGTCGCCTTCGAGCTTCTCGTGGATCTCGTAGGTGCTCTTGGCGAGGAGAAAGAGGCCGCCGATGATGAGAACGATATCGCGCCAAGCCAGGGACAATTCGCGCCCGAAGAAATTGGCGGTCCAGAAGGGACGGTCCAGTTTGGCGACCCAGGCGATTCCGCAGAGGAGGATGACGCGGGTGATCAGGGCGAGGCCGAGACCGACCTTGCGAGCCTTGCTCTGCTGGTCGGGCGGGAGTTTCGAGCTGAGGATCGAGATGAAGATGATGTTGTCGATGCCCAGCACCACCTCAAGGAGGGTGAGGGTGAGGAGGCTGATCCAGATTTCGGGGTTGCTCGCCCAATCCATGCCGCGAGTTCTCGCGGAATTGGTGCCTGGCCGTCAATGTCGGCGCTCGCCGGGGCCCAAACCCGGGGGAACCCACGATGGCAAACGACGAGGCGATGGTGAAAGCGGCGGCTGAATTGCGGGACGCGGTGGGCGTGCTTCGGTTCCGGGAGCCCGTGTCCGTGGTCTACAACCCGCTTCAGTACGCGTGGGACGTTCATGGGCGGTACCTGGGCCGGTTTGGGATCCGGGCGGAAGCGGGTCTTGTTCCTCGGGATGAACCCCGGGCCGTTCGGGATGGCCCAGACGGGCGTTCCCTTCGGCGAGGTCGCGATGGTCCGGGATTGGATGGGTCTCGAAGGAAGGGTTGGCAAACCGTCGCCGGAACATCCGAAGCGGCCGGTCGACGGATTCGCGTGCGAGCGGTCGGAAGTGAGCGGACGACGGTTGTGGGGGTTGTTTTCGGAACGGTTCGGAACGTCTGAATCGTTTTTCGCGGAACATTTCGTCGCCAACTACTGCCCTCTCGTTTTCATGACGGCGACCGGGGCCAATCTGACGCCGGACAAGCTGCCGGCGGTGGAGGTGGGCCCGTTGTACGCGCTGTGCGACGCGCATCTGCGGGCCGTGGTGGCGGCGCTTGAGCCGGAGTGGGTGGTGGGAGTGGGCGCCTTCGCGGAGGGCCGGGCCACGGAAGCCCTGGCGGGTGTGGATTCCGGCGCCCGCGCGCGCATCCGCCGGATCCTGCATCCCAGCCCGGCCAGTCCGGCCGCCAACCGGGGATGGGCGGAGGCGGCGACGAAGGAACTGGTGGCGTTGGGCGTGTGGCGGGGGATCGGGAGGTCGTTGGGCTAGGGCGACGGCGCGAGCCGCTTGTCGGGATAGCGGGGAGGCGGCGGGACGGGGCGGGGATCGCGCGCGATCAGTTCCTCGAGGTGCTTTACCGCGGCGTCGAGTTGGGCATCGGCGCCGTTGAACGTGGCGTGCGGGAGGTTGTCGACGACGATGTCGGGATCAACACCGTGTCCCTCGATGAGCCAGGTGCCTTCGGGACCGTAGACGCCGTACTCGGCCGCGGTGGCCATGCCACGGTCCACCAGCCAGGTGTCGGCGCTCAGCCAGATTTCCCCTCCCCAAGTTCGGGTTCCGATGACTTTACCGAGGCCGAGTCGGCGGAAGCCCTCGCTGAAGGCTTCGCCGTCGCTGGCCGTGAATTCGTCGCACAGGACCACGGCATGGCCGCGAAAGGCGTATTGCATGTTCCAGGTCGGGATACCCGCGCGCGCCTGCCAGTAGAACCAGGCTTTCCGGAGGAGCTTTCCGAGGATCCACGAGTCGATGTTTCCTCCTCGATTGTGTCGGACATCGATGATCAATCCCGGGCGTTGAAACACCGGGTAAAAGTTGCGCGCCCACTCCGCGATGTTCTCGGTCCCCATCGCCCGAAGGTGGACGTATCCGATCCGACCCTCCCCGAGGGTCTCCACCTTCTCCCGCCGGGTGAGTTCCCATTCGTCATATCGAAGGTCGGCGGCCCGGCCCTGTGAGATCGGGACGACGACGACGCGCCGGGGCTTGTCGTCGGTGCGCGCGCGGACTTCGAGGAGCACCTGCCTGCCGTTCTGGCCTCGAAGGAGGAGGGACGGATCGGGGACCGACAGCGTGGATCGGCCGTTGATGGAGAGGATGACGTCGCCTTCGCGGACGTCGACGTCGGGGCGCGCCAACGGCCCGACGGCGGATGGGTAATCGGGGTCGGCGCGGTGGATGTGGTCGATCCGCCACCCGCCGCCGGCCGGATCATGGGAAAGCCGGGCCCCGAGCGAAGCCGGGTGGACATGGTCGGGACCTTTCCGGTGGTCTCCCCGCGCGACGTAGATGTGGAGGGTCGAGAGTTCGCCCACCATCTGGGACAGGACATCGCTGAGTTCGCCGCGGTCGCTGACGCGGTCGACGAGCGGAAGATACTTCCGGTGCATGGCGGGCCAGTCGACCTGGTGCATGCCGCGGTCGTAGAAGTAGTCGCGCAGCATGCGCCACGCCTCGGTGAAGATCTGGCGCCATTCCTCCCGCGGCTGGATGGAGAAGGTCCAGCCCTCGAATTTGACCTTGTCCTCGAGTTTGGCCGGAGCCGAGGCATCGGCCGCGATCACGTGGAAATCGGTGGCTTTCCGGATGAGGAGCTTTTTGCCGTCGCCGGACAGTTGGAAGTCGCGGATGTCCTCGGCCAGCGTTTTGGCCTTGGGATCCTTCGAAGTGATCTCGAGCTGTTTCAGGTGTCGCTTGCCTTCGAAGGACGTGTCGCGGGACGTCCAGAGGAGGTATTTGGCCGTGACCTGGAGGCCGGAGAAGTTGCCGGCTGGTACCGGGATTTCGTGGAGGCGTCCGGCGAGGCCTCGGAAGTCGATGGCCACGGACGGGACACTGGATTGGGAGGCAGGAATGGCGTTTGTGGCCGGCGGCGGAGTCGCGACGAGAGCCGGTGGGTGGGATGGGGGAGGATTGGTCGACGCCACGGAAGCGGGTTTTTCGGACGATTCGGGCGTGAGTTCATTCCTGGGCGCAAAGGGGGAGCGAAGCCCTGGGGTGAGGGCCAACTGATAGAGTCGGGTGGTTTCCGTGAAGAAAGGATCCGGTTGGAGCGCGCCCCAGGGGGAATCGACCATCGACCGGATCTCGCGGTCGCTGAGGAAATAGAGCCAGGCGCCGTCGGGTGACCAGGCCGGGCTGAAGCTGTTGACTCGGTCGCTCGTGACGGCTGTCAGGTTGGAGGTGGCTGGGTGGTAGATGGAGATCCGTCCATAGCCATTGGTGGCCGGGTCGGTGAAGGCCAGCCACTGGCTGTCGGGGGACCAGGCCATGTCGAGGAGGATGTCGACCGGGGACTCGGTGATCAGCCGGGTTTCCCGACGCTCCAAATGATGGATCCAGAGCTTCAGGTCCTTGTCGGAATACGCGATCCATGTGCCGTCCGGGGACGGGTTGGGGGGGAAGCGAAAAACGGTTCCGTTGGTGGTGATTTGGACGGGAGGGGTGAGGCCGTCCGCGGCCAGTCGCCAGAATTCGAGTTCGCCGCTTTCGTCGGAGAGGGCCACCAGGGAAAGGCCATCGGGCAGGAAACGGGTGTTGCGATACCGCACGCCGGTCTGGCGGGGCACCTCGACGAACCGTCCTTGTTCGACTGGGGCGACGAAGACTTGCCCCCGGGCGGTCAGGACGATGCGATCGCCCTTGGGGGAAAGTTGGACGGCGGTGAGGTAGTCGAGGGGCTTTTGGATCCAGCGCTCCCGGAGTTGATCGAAGTCCGAGGCGAGCACGATGGGGATCAGGCGGTCTTCGCTGCTTCCGATGTGATGCAGGCGTAGGTCGGCGCCGAGTTGGTAGGCGACCCGTCCGTTGTGGAGCGAAGCGCCCAGGATATCGAGGTCCCGGTGCCGGGTGTGCTGGCGGGGATCCGAACCGTCGGTTCCGATCGACCACAGGTTCATGATGCCGTCCCGATCCGAGAGGAAATGGACGCGGTCCAGCCACACCATGGGGTTTTTGCTGGTCCCCTTGAAATCGGGCGTCATCGGAACAGCCTCGGGTTCTCTCGGTGAGAAGCGCCAAAGGTTTTGGGCGGTGCCGCCCTGATAGCGCTTGGTGCTGCTGCCCTGCCAAGGGAGGCGGGTGAAGAAAAGGGTTGGACCGTCGGGGGAATACGAACCGTCTGCCGCCTGCGCCAGAGGGATCGGCCGGGAGAGACCGGTGCCGATGTCGATCGAGACGAGTTGGGGATTGGGAAGTCCGGAGAGGTGGGTGGTTCGCGCAAGGATCCGGCCGTCCGGGGTCCAGCCGACGGGGTCGGAGGCGGCTCCGTGGAAGGTGCGACGGGTTGGGAGCCCGCCGGTGAGAGGCATCGTGTAGACTTCGCGGGGTCCTTCGTATTCGGCGCTGAAGGCGAGGGTCAGCCCGTCAGGTGAAAACGCCGCATGCGCCTCGGTCCCCGGGTGGGTCGTCAGGCGCTGGGCGACGCCCCCACCCGCCGCGACGCGCCACAGGTCGCCTTCCGACGTGAAGACGACTGTGTCGCCATGGAGTGCGGGGAACCGATGGTAACCCTGGGGGACCTGGCCGCGGGCAGGGGGGCCAACGAGACCGGCCGCACTGGCGAGTGAAAACGCGAGCCACAAGATGCGTCGGCCTACCTTGGTCGAGGAAGCGGGCATGGGGAATTGGATCGCAGGCTGACCTGTTCAAGGCGAGCGCAAATGGACCCAAAGCCAGATGGGCGGTCGGGCTGGAGGATTCGGGCGGAAGGGACGACGGCGGCGGGCGGGATTTCGGACCTTCTGGGAACGGTCTGGGGAGGGAGCCCGGGGACTTGGAATGGAGTACGAATACCGGCGATTAGAAAAAGTTCGCAAGGAACGTCCTGGAATGGCTTTCTCGTTCGTCGTTTCACTAAGCCAACCTAGGTTCGCGCGGCACTTGTCAATCGTTGTGGAAGCACATGAAGAAGAGTCGTGGGAGTCACCCTCACCCGCCTCACCGGCCTCCGGCCACCCTCTCCCGTCGGACGGGAGAGGGACGAGGAGCCCCTCACCCGGCCTTCGGCCACCCTCTCCCGTCGGACGGGAGAGGGACGAGGAGTCCCTCACCCGGCCTTCGGCCACCCTCTCCCCGCCGGACGGGAGAGGGACGAGGAGCCCTCACCCGGCCTTCGGCCACCCTCTCCCGTCGGACGGGAGAGGGCCTTCATCTGCTTTTGCAAGGACTGATACCGGTGGAGAGCGGGCGAATGCTGTCGCGGACCCATCAACGAGAAGCAAACCGAGTATGAGCAAGATCCGAGTCCTCGTAGGAACGAAGAAAGGCGCCTTCATCCTGACCGCCGACGGGCGGCGTCGGGACTGGGAAGTCAGCGGTCCCCATTTCGCGGGATGGGAGCTGTACCACTTGAAGGGATCGTCGGTGGATCCGAATCGGATCTACGCGTCGCAATCGAGCGGATGGTTCGGGCAACTCATCCAGAGGTCGGACGATGGCGGCAAGACCTGGAACACGCCGGGTGGCGAGACCATGCCCGCGCCGGGGGAGATGCCGAAGGGTGAAAGCAACCGGTTCGTGTACGAGGGTGAGGTGGGCACCCACAAGTTCTACGACGGAACCCAGCACCCGTGGGAATTCAAGCGGATCTGGCATTTGGAACCGTCGCTGACGGATCCCGACACGGTGTACGCGGGGGCGGAGGACGCGGCGCTGTTCAAGACGGTGGACGGCGGCAAGACATGGAAGGAACTGCCCGGATTGCGTGGGGCCAAGGGGCATCTGTGGCAGCCGGGGGCGGGAGGGATGGGGCTGCACACGATCGTCCTGGATCCGACGGATCCGAAGCGCATCTACGTCGCGATCTCGGCGGCGGGCGCCTTCCGGACCGATGACGGGGGCGCCACCTGGCGGCCGATCAATCGCGGATTGAAATCGCAGTATGAACTCCCCGATCCGGACGCCGAGGTGGGTCATTGCGTGCATCGGATCGCGATGCATCCGGCGCGTCCCGGCGTGCTGTTCATGCAGAAGCACTGGGACGTCCTGCGAACCGACAACGCGGGCGACCAGTGGACCGAGGTGAGCGGGAATCTGCCGAGCGACTTCGGTTTCCCGATCGATGTCCACGCGCACGAACCCGAGACCATCTACGTCGTTCCGATCAAGAGCGACTCCGAGCATTTCCCCCCGGACGGCAAGCTTCGGGTGTACCGGAGCAAGACGGGCGGGAACGAATGGGAAGCGTTGACGCGGGGTCTGCCGCAGAAGGACTGCTATGTGAACGTGCTCCGGGATGCGATGGCGGTGGATTCGCTGGAGCCGGGCGGGATCTATTTCGGAACGACGGGTGGGCAGGTCTACGGATCGCCCGACGGTGGCGACACCTGGAGCGCGATCGTCCGGGATCTGCCGGCGGTTCTGTCGGTCGAAGTCCAGACCCTGCCATGATGATCCGGGTCGTGCTTCCGTACCATCTGAGGACCCTGGCGCGATTGCACGGTGAGGCGCGCCTCGACCTCGCGCCTCCGCACACCGTGGGTGCGGTCCTGGACGCGCTGGAGGCGGCTTATCCGGTGCTTCGGGGGACCATTCGCGAGCACGGCACACTGAAGCGCCGCGCCTTCATCCGTTATTTCGCCTGCAAGGAGGACCTTTCCCTTGAGCCGACCGAAACGGCCCTTCCGGACGAGGTGATTCAGGGGCGGGAACCCTTCATGGTCGTGGGCGCCATGGCGGGCGGTTGACGGTTCATCCTACGAACGGCGGCAACAACCATGGAAGAAGCGAAAAGCACGGAACGAGAGTGGGTTGCGGAGGGAGTGCTGCTGACCTCCTGAAGATAACCACCGCCTCGACTCACCGCCTCTCCGAATCCCTCCCCTTCCGTGTGTTCAGGCCGTTCCGTGGTTGAACTTTCCGCTTGCAGGTTCAGGCGCCGTCCTTCGATTTCTGGGCCATCGCGGCTTCCGCGCGCAACAGATCGTGCAGGGTGATCAGTCCAATGACCTCGCCATCGGGCCTGTCGAGGACCACGACGAGATGGGATTCGGACTCGATCAGCGACAACTGGAGGTCCGCGACCGTCTGGTCTCGGAGGCAGGTTGCCGGGCGGACTGGGATGGGAGCCCGGCCGGCGGCCAGAGCGGCCAGCGCCTCCTTGCGCGCGAGGACGCCGAGAAGGGTTTTTCCCTGGAGCAAGGGAAAGCGCTCGTAGGGATGGCTGCCGAGGAGCGCTTGGAGACGGGACGAGTCGAGATCCTCGATGACGACCGGCTTGAAATTGGCGATGGCGGAGACGGGCAACTGCTGCCAGCTGTGCAGGTCGCGGGGCGGCCGGACGTGTTCGAGGCGATGGCCATCCTGGGTCAGAAGCGCGTCATAGAAATTCACGTGGTTCATCTTCCGGCTGATCGTCTGGCTGATCAGGGCGCCGAGCATGAGAGCCGGGACCAGGGCGAATTCATGGGTCATTTCGAAGACGATGAGGATGCCCGTGACGGGGGCGTGGACGACGGCGCCCAGGCAGGCGCTCATGCCGACGACCGCCAGGGTCAGGGTGTCGGCGCGGGAGACGGGCCATTGGAGGCCGATGAGACCGGCGACGAGGACGCCGGTCATGCAGCCGAAGAAGAGGGTGGGTGAGAACACTCCGCCGCAACCGCCGAAGCCATAGCACGAGAATGTGGCGATGAACTTGGTCGCGAGAAGCGCGGCGGCGAGCTGCCAGCCGAGGTCGCCGGCGAGCGCGCTCGAGACGTCTTCGTAACCCAGGCTGAAGACTCCGAGATGTCCGGTTCGCCAGAAGATGAGGGCTCCCAGGGACCAGGTGATGAATCCTCCGAACGCCGGCAGGACCCAGCCGGGAACCCGTTGGGACCGGCGCGAACGAGCCCGGAGTCCCAGGGACAGGCGTTGGAAATGGACGCCGACGAGGCTCGCGAGGGCGGCGACGACCGGAGTCAGGGCGTAACCGACCCAGGAAGGCGATTCCACGCCGGTCAGGGTGAAGGACGGTTGCTTCCCGATGGTGGCGTGGACGACGAACGCGCCCAGGACCGAGGCGAGCAGCACCGGACCGAGCCACCGGCTGTTGAGGTCGCCGATGATCTCCTCGAGGACGAAGGTGGTGGCGGCGAGGGGGGTGTTGAAAGCCGCGGCGAGGCCGGCGGCGGCTCCAGCGGCCGCGGGTGCGCGGCGGCTTTGTTTGGCTTCCCCGGCGAGGCCCGCGAGGTTGGACCCGATCGCGCCGCCCAACTGCACGCTGGGCCCTTCGCGACCGAGGCTGGTTCCGCCGCCGATGCTGAGGACGCCGGCGACGAATTTGACCCAGACGACGCGCCACGGGACGAAGCCGAAATCCTTCCAAAAGGACAGCTTGAGCTGGGGGATTCCGCTGCCGGCGGCTTCGCGGCAATAGGAGTTGAGCAGCCAGCCGACCGCGAGGGACGTTCCCATGAGCAGGACGAAACTCCCGAACAGGAAGACTCCAAGGGATTGCCCGGAGAGACGGACGAGCCCGTTCTGGTAAAACCAGTGGATGCCGAGTTGGAAGGCGACCGCGGACGCGCCCGCGGCGATGCCGTAGATCGCGTGGGTCACCACCGACCGCCACTTCGCGGGAGCCTGCTGGAGGCGGCGCCGGAATTCCTGAACGAAGGGTTTCATGGCCGGATTCGTTCCCAGAGATCGGAGCTAACCAACCCCGCGTTGGCGAGTCGCCGCTTCACAAGCGAGAAACCCGCCGAGAGAAGGAAGGGGTCGGGCGGGGTGAGGGATGACGCCGAAAGGCCGGCGGCCACTCGAAAAAAGGCGTACATCACCGCGAGGATGACGCGCGCCCGCCATTTCCGCCAGCCGCGGTCCGGTCGGTGGAAGTCCGCGAGCAACCAGCGGGCCCGCCGCGTGGCGCCTTCGGCGACCTTGGGGATGAGCGTTCCGAGTTCCTCGCTCCGGAAGCAATCGAGGAAGAAGTGGGTGACGACCAGATCGAAGGTGTCGCGCGGCGGAGTCCAGGCCAGCGCATCGCGCTCCTCGAAACGCACGCGGCTTGTGTCGAGGCCTTGGCGGGCGAGATGCGCTTGGGCTTCCCGGATCATTCCCGCGCTTTTTTCGATGCAGACCACTCGCACCAGAGGGTTGGATCGCAGGAGTTCGACCGCGAATCGGCCGGGTCCTTCGCCCAGGAGGAGCGCGTGGCGACGGTCCTTGGTTGCGTCGAGGAACCAGGTGCGGGATCGCTGAAGGATCCCGCCCGCCAATACCGCTTCCATGGCGAGGTAGTGGGGGGCGAGCCGTTCGAAACTCATGGCGTCGCGAGTTCCTCGGGCCGCCCCCGTCGATTCCACCACAGGCTCGCGGCGATTCCACCGGCGGCGTAGGCGGCGACGTCCCAGGGGTCCGCGACGCCCCGATGCCATCCGAGCGGACCGATGACCTCGCAGATCAGCGACCAGACAGCCAGATGAAGGGCGGTTTCCGACCAGGTCGGGGGCGCATCGTGAAGGCGCAAGCCAAGGAACCGCTGGGCGCCCAGGACCCACGGCAGCGCGGCGGGAATCAGCAGGAGGTCGTTGAATTGGCCGTGGAGGAAGGCGCCTCCGAGGCGGGGAAGGGCGACCCAACGGTTCAAGGCGTAGAGGGCGCAGGCCGCCAGGCAGAGAGGATCGGCGGCGTACGGATAGCGCTTCACAGCAAGGCCAGCAGGAGGCAACCCGTCATGACGGCGAGAAGCAGTTTGCCTAGAAAAATCATGACGGAGTCAGGGTAGCGACGCTCCGGGTTCCCGAAACCCAATTTTTTCGGACGCCTTGGGCCTCGGGCCGGACACTTTTCGGCGTGGGAATCATCGGAAAGCGAACCAAACCAAGATTCCGACGTGCAGGACCACGATGGCGCCGGCGGCGAGGCGGAACATGGGCTTCGAAACCTTGTGTCGAAAGACGAGCATGCCCGCGACGAGCCCCGGGGATCCTCCAACGAGCGCGAAGGTGAGCAGGCGGCTTTCGGGGATGCGCCAACGCCCCTTGGCGGCGCGGTACTTGTCGACGGCCATGGCGCCGAAGGTCACCAGGCTGGAGAGGGCGACCCAGAGAAGGAATAGGCGCATGCGGAACAGGGATTCGAATCGGGCGGTGTGGCGTTGAAGGGCGCGCGCGCGATGACCCTCGAGGTGGATCAGGGCGCCACGATCAGTCGGTAGAATCGGGCCTCCATCGGGCCGCCGGCCGGTAGGTCGACATAGGCGCGTCCCTGTTCGTCCGTCGGAAGGGCGCGTTCCGTGCGCCAGTCGCGCAGGTCGGACGAAGACTGGAGGATTCGCGGGGCCGGAGCCCCGCCGTTCCAGCGAATGCGCAAGGATCCATCGGCGAGGCGCTCGAGGATCTCCAGACGGAGAACTCCAATGGGTACGAATGCGGGCGTCAGAGTGAAGTTCCCATTGAGCGCGAGAGTTACGGGATTGTTGGTCAGGCCCGGAAGCTCGGTCCAACCCGCGAAGCTGAATCCGGGCTGAGGGATGGCTTCCAACTCAATGGGAACTCCGCGGAAGTAGATCCCTTTCCAGGGGCCGTTCGAGTGGGGGACTTCGTCGATCGAATTCAACCGGAGCCTGCCGGTGCTCGTGGGCGGGGCGTTGAGGGTGATTTCGTTGGTGCCCTGGAGGCCGAACTGACCGACGAAGTGCTGGCGGGTGTATCGAGGGCGTTCGCGCGCGAAGGCGCGGAGTTCGTCGACGCGACGCCGCCAGTCGGCGAGATGGGCGGGGGCCCTCCATCGCAGCGTGTGCTCCAGCATCTCGGGAGCGATCTCCTCGGCCATCCGGTCGATGAACCCCAGCGTTCGCGCCGGGCTCAACGTGGTGTTCATGAGATCGGCGGCGCGATTCACGAAGTCCCGTTCGAATGGCGCATTGCGGAGGAGAGCCTTGAGGAGGAACACGGTGGCGGAGTTGTTGTGGCCATGGAGTGTTCCCGTGGGTTCGAGGACGGCCCGGAGCATGTTGAAGGTCCAGGGATTGGGCTCGCTCCAGAACCCACCGAACCCCACGTCGCAATCGAACAGGATCCACCGGAGGCGCCCATCGTCCGTCCGCGGGCGCCAGAGGCGGTGGTTTCCGATGTCCCAGCGGTAGTAGAAGATCTCGGCCAGCTTGTAGTCGCGGAAGTTGGGGACATCCATCCGGGTGGCGACCGATTCGAAGGCGGCGGGGTCGGCGGCGGAATGGGTTTCCAGGTAGCGGACCAGTTCGTGGTAGTGGTTGGCGTCACCTTCGTACGGGTAGGCGCCCGGGGCGTAGCCTTCGAGGTAATCGATGGCTTCCGCGTCGACTTCCGGGTGATGGCTGGCGAAGTACCCTTTCTCGAAGGCTTCCTGGAGATTGTGGACTCCCCAGTACTCGCCGTTGAGGAAGAGGATCGCGGGGCGGTAGCCCTGCATGTCCAGGCCGGTATCGCGCATGAGGCTCTGCATGAGGCCGTCGCGCATCATCGTGAGATAGTGGTCATGCCCGGACGGGCGGAGGAGCAGGCGATTGAACGAGTCGATGGGGAGGTCGGGGAAGATGCGGTGGCGGAACGGACCGTTGCCGCGCTGGTTGAGGGGATGGAGCCTCAGGGCCTTGATGGGAAATCCGAAGGAGGTGTTGCCGTGCATGCGAACGCCCGACTCCTGGGCGATCGGGCGCGTGCCGTCGGGTTCGAACAGCTCGACGTGGACCGGACGTTCCCAGGCGTCGCCGCTCTGGGCGTAGTTGCCACCCGGCGCATTGCCAACGACGTAGATCCCGGACTCCGGGCTGAAGAAATGCCGTTCGTCGGTGGCGAGGGAAACCACCGGCAACGAGTAGCGTTCGCGTCCGCGCGGGTGGATGAAATACGAGCCTGTGACGATCGCGCTGGGGAGCGCGTCCGCGCGGAAGGCGCGAGCCCGGAGGACTGTTCCCTTGAAGACCCGGCCGGAGGGGGCGGTCCAGCCGGGCGCGGTGGGGATGGCGGAGAGGCGGTTGGGAAGGGAGGCGCGGTTGGTGACGACGATGGCCCCGGTGTACAACGCGGAGGAGGGACCGGGTTCCGAACCGTCGGTTGTGTACCGGATCTCCGTCGAGGGATCCTTGGACATCAACGAGACGGCGACGGCCTCCGGATGAAAGCCGGGCGGAACATCGAACGTCGGAGCTTCCAGGAAGGCGACGGCTCCGTGGTCCGGGTTGGGTTGGCCCGGGGTGGGTTCCGCGAAGTACCGGAAGACCCCGGGCGAACCTTCGGGGCGACCCCACGAGACGTCGCGCGGGAGGGCCGGGACGCGCACGTCGTCGGCCCGGGAGCCGTCGGGGCGGGTGAGAACGAGACGTTCGCCGTCGGCGCTGATTCGGAAATTCGTGTGGTGGATCGGCTTGAAGACGACCCCATGCCGCGCGGCGAGATGGGCTTCGAGCGCGCTCCGTTCCTCGTCTCGGAGAGCGCGGTCGAAGGCGATGATCTCGGCGATGTCACCGGCAAAGGCCCCGTAACTGCCCGACCCGATCTCGGTCGGCGCCGAGACGCGGGAGCGGTTGGACGGCGGCCCTGGGGAACCTGGGATCCCATTCACCGCCAGTTGCGCGACGCGGTTCGAGTAGGTGGCCACCGCGATGTTGCGGGAGCCGGCTAGGAATCCCTCAAAGGTCGCCACGGCGGGCATGTAGGAGGATCCGTGTTCGTAGACGCTGACGCCGTTGGTTCCGGCCGAGACGCCCATGCCCGCGGCGGCGTCGCCTCCGTGGGCCGCGCCGAAAAGCCAGGCTTGGCCGCTGGTTCCGCCAACACCGACGTTCCCCGCCGGATCCACCTCGTGGGAGCGCGTGGGCTGGAAGACCGCGAACAGGGTGAACGAATCGCTCGCGGGAGGGGTCGCGAGGCGGAGGAGATCGTCCAAGCCATCGAATCGGACGGCCGGAAGCGGTTGGAGGACGAGTCTGGGTTGCCAATCCGAACGCGGTTGGATGGCGTCGTGATTCCGGCCGCCGGCGTCCGGCCAGGAGGTGACGAAATTGGCCGTTGGAGTGCGGCGGATGTGCAGCGGATTCGACGGGTCGATGGCGTCGGCCCGCAGCCATAGCGCCAGACCCGGAATCTGATCCGGCGCTCGGGCGGGAACGGAAACTGTTTGGAGATTCCGACCCGAGGCGAACACGACGACGGATTCTCCCGCGGGAATCGAACCCCCGGCGAACGTCCATCGGGTCGGATCACCGGCGTCGTCGGAGACCGACCAACCGGCGAGGTCGACGGGTGTCGCGCCGGGGTTGCGGAGTTCAATCCAATCGGGGTGGCGGCCCTGTTCGTCCCGAAGGCCAGCGTGGTTCTGGCTGACGATTTCGCTGAAGAACGGATCCGCGGCCCGAAGGGGAGCGATTCCGGAAGCGCCCAGGGAGATCGCGAGGGCAACGGCCGCAGCGAGGAGTCCGGGCGCCGGGACGTGCGTCGTGGGTTCGTCCAAGCGCTTCTCCATGACGAAGTCGTCCATGATGTAGCCGCCGCCGATGTCGAATGCGGCCGATTCGCGAACCAAGAAACCGCACCGTTCATAGAGGGCTTTGGCGCGTTGATTCCCCTTGTTGACCGTGAGGACCACCGAGGCGCGTCCCTGGATCCCGGCTGTGCGGATCACGTGCTGGAGGTACTCCCGACCGGATCCCCGGCCCTGCTCGTCCGGGAGCACGTAGACCTGCCAGAGCTTCCATTCCCGTGGGTTCGACCCGGGACCCTGGGCGCCGAAACCCACGACGGCGTCGTCGATCTGGATGAATTCGTAGGTCACGCCCTCGGCGATCGCCCGGGCCAAGCCCTCCTGGGAGTACCGTTGGCGGAGCATGTACTCGCACTGGTCCGCGGAGATGATGGAGCCAAAGCAAACGGGCCAGATGCGCCGCGCAAGATCGGCGACCCGATGGAATTCGGCGGGTTCGACCCGGACAAAGCGCGCGGCGGAGGCGTTCACGGAGGGAGCAAGCGCGGGAAGTTCCGCGGGCAAGCGGTCCGACCTACTCACCGATGCAGAACAAACGCGTCTCCGTCCGGAGGAACAGGTTTCCCTGGGAGACGGCTAGCGAGGCCTGGCATTTTTCGTCGACGGAGTTGCGGGCGAGGATTTCAAAGTTCGGGCCCGCCTTGACGATCGTCGTCTCACCCTCCTCGGAGAGGAAAAAAATTCGGCCGTCGACGAACACGGGGGAGGCGCTGTGGTTTCCGCCCACCCGCTCGGCGTAGACGATCTCGCCGGTCTTCGCGTCGTAGCAATGGACGATGCCACCGCCATCGGTGATCGAGTACAGGTGGGGCGCGACGTGGAGGAGCGACGGTTGGGTCGGTGTTCCCTTGCGCTGTTCCCAGGCGACATGGGTCGCGGTGATGTCGCCGGCGCCACCGACGCGGACCGTGCGGAGCGTTGTCTTTTCGAAGCCCGACGACGTGAAGATCAGTCCGTCTCCGAACGCGAAACCGGGGGTGACTCCCTCGCCTTGGGAGTAGACGGTCCAGAGTCGCCGGCCAGTGACCGGATCGAAGCCCTGGATGGCGTCGCCGGCGGGGCTGACGAGTTGGGGTTTGCCGTCGACGGGCACGATGTTCGGACTGACGTGGGCGATCCGGGAGCTGCCGCGGTGGGCGACCCAGACGCGCTTTCCGGTCGTGATGTCGAGCGCTGTGATCTCGGCGCGGTCCCAGGGGATTCGCCAGCCGAGTTGTTCCTCCTCGGAGTTCTTGGGCCATTCACCGGGCTTTTCGACGCGATTGCTGCCATCGAACGGCATGATGAGAAGGTTGCCGTGGAGGAGGGGGGAGGCGCCGAGTCCGTGGCGGCTGTAGAAGCGGATCTCATCGTTCTTCCAGAGCACACGACCCTTCATGTCCACCGCGACCTGTGTTCCGTCGCCGAAGACGGCGTACACGCGTTGGCCGTCGGTGACCGGCGTTGGGGAGGCGTAGGAGTTCTTCCGCTCCTTGCGGAGTGGAACGATTTCATGGACGCGCGTGTTCCAGGCGATTTGGCCGGTCTTTCGATCAAGGGCGAGGATGCGGCACTGGGTGTTGTCTTCCGAAACCGTGGTCACGAACACCAGATCGTTCCAGACGATCGGGGATGACCAACCGAGCCCTGGGATGGCGGTCCGCCAGCGAACCCCCTGGGACGACGACCAGGAGAGCGGCACCTGGGTTTCGGTGGAGTGACCCTGGCCGGTTGGGCCGCGGAATCGGGGCCAATTCTCGGCGTGACAGCAGGCGGTGGCGGCGACCCACGCGGCGGCGAGCACGCCGGTGAACTTCAGTGCCATGCGCCGCTTCGCGAAGGCGAAGGGGAAGGTTGGCGAAAGGATTTCGGCGGCGGCGGAATCCGATGACGAGACACTGGAGAACGTGTTCATGGGGACGCGGCAGATTGGGGTTTGAGAAAAACCCGCGCAAGCGTGCCGGGGGTTCATGGGTGGGATGGAGTGAACCTATCCGTCTGAAAGCAAATGGCCCGCCTCGGAAGGCGGGCCATCGAACAACAATTCAACGATCCATCGAACCTGCGATGATCTCGGATGGGCGGAAGCAGGCTTGCGGACTTGCCGAGGCACGTTCGGCGCGTTGGGCAGGCTCTGGCCGGCCGCGCCTCGGCAGATCGTGGAGCTCTCTACCTTACTTCGAGCCGCGGATCCGGCGGAAGGCCATCGATCCGGCGATCGTGGCGAATCCGATCATGGCAACCCAGGTTCCGGGTTCCGGAACGACACCGATCTGGACTCCGAAGTTGACGGGGGGATTGCCGCCGAAGTCGTACAGCGCCCAATCCGGGTCACCCGCGAAGCCCTTCAGGTAGTAGTCGTAGAAGCTGTCCGCCGGGGCCACCGGGGGATCAAACAGGTTCGGGCCGGCGTCGGAGGTGTTGGGATCGAAATCCACACCACCGAAGATCAGGCCGACGCCGAGATAGTCCGGAAGCAAGACATCCGGGGTCGTGTCGAGGAAATCCACGAGTCCGCTCCCATCCAAAGGCAGGGTCTGGGTGTAGAGCAGCGATCCGGGAGTGTTGAAGCCGAAGCTCCCCGCGGTGGGGGCTCCATCCATCGCGTACAGGTTCAGAGTGAGCGTCTCGTCACCGTCAAAACCGACCGCGGCGTAGGACACGCGGGCATTTTTGAAGATCCCAGAGCCCGTCATCTGAATGTCGTCGGCAGTCTCTCCATAGGGTCCGAATCCTCCGAGATAAACTCCGAGGGGACTTTGGAGATTGTCGTACACCAGTCCGTCGGCTTGAGCCACCAGGCCGCCGGCGAGTAGGACCGTCCCAAGCGCGCTTTTACAAATGCGATTCATATTCAATGTCAAACGGCGTTTCGTTGTCAGGTTCGTAGCGGACCGGGCAGGTGATCTCCTCTGCTAGCTGACGCTTAGGATCATAAGATCACCAACCAAACCAGCCTTGGTGAGGATGATGGCCTAAGAGATAAAGTCAATGCCGGAATTCCCGGAGCCGGAGACGCTTAGCGGATTGGTCCAAGAACCGTTCTGAATCAATGAGTTGCGACTGAAACCGACGTCTGAAGATCTCCCCCGATCGAACCCCCCAATTCAGCTCGGATCGCGCCCCGTTTTTCAGCGGCGGCTAGGGGAATCCTATAATTGAATTCCCGGGCGGTGACATTGAAGTGATTGGGCCGTGTCGAACCCACCGACTGGACGTCCGGCGAAGTTGACCGAGGCGACCCTCCGAGAGCGGGTTGAGGGCTGCGATGGCTCGGGATCGATCTCGGAGGGCTGGGCTATAGACAGGCCGGTCCTACGGACCTTGGTTCGCGGTGGCGGATCGGCCTACCAATAGCCGTCCAAGCCCACTTCGGACCAGGGAAACCCGGCGATCCCAGCCAGGCCGGTCGGCGGGATCAGGCGAGCGTGACTTTTCCCTTGCCGCGGGTGACTTCTCCGATGACCCAGCACGGGTGGCCTTGGGTCCGAATGAAGCGGCAAATGGCGTCGGAAGCCTCGGCGGCGACGACGCCGACCATGCCGATCCCCATATTGAAGACCTGGTAGAGTTCGGTTTCGTCGACGCCTCCCTGGTCCTGGAGGAGTCGGAACAGCGGAGGGAGGTCCCACGAACCCTTTTGGAGGGTCGCGTCGCAGTCGGCCGGCAGCACGCGGGGGATGTTGTCGAGGAATCCCCCTCCGGTGATATGAGCGAAAGCCCGAATGGAGCCTTGGCGGGTCGAACGCTTCCGAGGCTGGATGGTGGATTGCGCGGAGGCCGCCGGGTTGAACTTCCGGAGAAGTTTTTGGATGAGGGGACCGTAGCTGACGTGGATGGCCAGGAGGGCGTCACCCAGGGTGCCTTTCAAGCCTGGAATCCGGCTGGAGGTCCGGAGCCCGAGTTGCTCGAAGAGGATCTTTCGGGCGAGGGAGTACCCGTTGGTGTGGAGACCGCTGGAGGCGATGCCGATGAGAACGTCGCCGGACCGCGCGTTCCGGGTTCCGTTGAGCATCCTCGACTTCTCGACGACGCCGACGATGGTGCCGCTGACGTCGTATTCGCCCTCCTGATAAAACCCTGGCATCTGGGCTGTTTCCCCCCCGATGAGGGCGCAGTGATTCCGGGCGCATGCCAGGGCGAAGCCGCGAACGATCTCGGTGAAGACGTGCGGCTCGAGTCTGCCGGTGCCGAGGTAGTCGAGGAAGAAGAGGGGTTCGGCGCCGAGAACCGCGATGTCATTGACGCAGTGATTGACGAGGTCCTGGCCGATCGTGTCGTGGCGATCGAGGGCGAACGCGATCTTGAGCTTGGTGCCGACGCCATCGACGGACGAGACGAGGATGGGTTCCCGGTAGCGGGTGGTGTCGAGGGCGAAGAGCCCTCCGAACCCGCCGACCTTGCCTAGAACCCCTTTGCGGTGGGTCGAAGCGAGGAGTTTGGGGAGCGTGTTTTTGACCCGGTTTCCGAGGTCAATGTCGACGCCGGCGGCGGCGTAGGCTTTCAGCGGCTTTTTCTTCATTGGACCGGGCGTGAACCATCGCGGACCGGCTCCGGCGTTGTCGACGCCGGGTTGGGTCGCGGGATCAAGGATCAGAGGTGGCGGATGCGGGAGCGGAATTGGTTGAGCAGAGCCTCGTTCCGTCCGGAGTCGTCGGCATTGGAACTGGCGTAGATTTCGGGCGTCTGGCCGGCTTCGACGGCGAGCTCGATCGCGCGGACGACGAGGGCATTGATCAGGAAGGCGCCGACGAGGGTCGACGTGGGGCCGATCCGGAGGGGCAGGCCCGGGATTTCGAGGGCCGCGTCGCCCGGGACGCCGGCCGTGTCGAGGACGATGTCCGCGACCTCGAAGAGGCGTTTGCCGGAAGCATGACGCGACGGGAAGGCGCGGCTATGGGAAAGGCTGGTGATGGCGATGGTCTCGATGCGGCGCTCGCGGGCGTTCAGGGCCATCTCGACGGGGACGGCGTTCCGGCCCGAATTGGAGGCGATGATCAGGACGTCGCCGGCCGCGATGGGGTAGCGGTCCAGGATCTCCGCGGCGACGCCCGATTCCTGTTCGTGTTGGGAACTGGTGGACGCGCTTTCGTGGAGCATCAGGGGAGGGGCGAGGATGGCGCAGGCTCGGGCGAGACCGCCGGCCCGGTAGAAGATCTCCTCGGCGAGGAGGTGGGAGTGCCCGGTGCCGAAGGCGTAGAGGAATCGATCGACGACGAGGGCGGCGGCGATCCGGCCGGCGCCATGTTCCAGGGCGGGACGCTGCGAAGCGATCACGGCGTCGATCTGGGCGCTGACGACGTCGTGGAAACGGTCGATGGTGTTCATCGTGGTGCCCGGCGCCGTTGGCGGCGGGGGCGGGTTGAATTCGGTTCGCGGAGACGGAATCGGGTTCAGACGGGAAGTTCGGTCTGTGGGTCGACGCCGGCCGGGGAATCCGGAACGGCGGTTTCCTCGCTGATGACGGGGGCGATCGCCTGGAGTTTGTCGTTGGTTTCCAGGTTGATGAGCTTGACGCCCATGGTGTTTCTGCCGGCCTCGCGGATTTCACCGACCTGGATGCGGACCAATTGACCACCGGTGGTGATGAGCATGATCTCGCCCGTTTCCCGGACGGGAAGCGCGCCGACAACCTGTCCGGTCTTGTCGGTGGTCTTCATGGTGATGATCCCTTTGCCCCCGCGCGACTGGACGCGGTATTCGTCGAACGCGGTTCGTTTTCCGATGCCGTTGTCACCGGCGACGAGGAGGGTGGCTTGGGGGTCGACGATCGCGAGGGCCACGACGCGGTCCGAGGGATCGAGGGCGATGCCTTTGACGCCGGCCGCGGGGCGTCCCATGGAGCGGACCTGATCCTCCTGGAATCGGATGCTCATCCCGCCCTGGGTGATGAGGATCACCTCGTCGGTGCCTTGGGTGAGCAGCGTCTGGATGAGGACGTCGCCCTCCTCGATGCCGATCGCGATGATGCCGCCCTTGCGGACATTGGCGAAGTCCGCGAGGGCCGTCTTTTTCACCGTTCCCCGCTGGGTGGCGAAGAACAGGAAACCGGGCTGCTGCCAGGTGATGTTCTCGCGGTCGGGTCCGAGCTTGGACTCGATGCGGATCATGGCCGCGACCTTCTCGTCTGGGCGGAGTTCGAGGAGGTTGGCGATGCCGCGGCCCTTGGAGGTGCGGGGAAGGTCGGGGACCTCGTGGACGCGTTCAACATACACGCGGCCAAGGGTGGTGAAGAACATGAGGTAATCATGGGTCCCCGCGGTGAAGAGGTGCTCGATGAAGTCGGGCTCCTCGCCTTCGACGGCGGAGGACTCGCGGGTGGCCATTCCGATCACTCCCCGGCCGCCGCGGCGTTGACTGCGGTACGAACTGAGGGTCGTTCGTTTGATGAGGCCGTTGTGGGTGAGGGTGATGATGACGCCCTCGTTGGCGATGAGGTCCTCGATGGCGATCTCGCCTTCGTCGGGGACGATCTCCGACTGGCGGGGGGTTGCGTGTTTGGCGCGGATGGCGAGGAGTTCGGTCTTGATGATGGTGAGAACCCGTTCCTCGCGGGCGAGGATGTCGAGGAGATCCCGGATGCGGGCGACGAGTTCGTCGTACTCGCCTTTCACCTTGTCGCGCTCGAGGCCGGTGAGTTGGTAGAGGCGGAGTTCGAGGATGGCGTCGGTCTGGGCTTCGGTGAAGGCGTAGCGGCCGTCGACGATCCGGGCTTCGCTGCGGATCAGGATGCCGAGTTGCTCGACCGTGGCGCGGGAGAAGTCGTAGGCGAGGAGCTTGATGCGGGCCTCGTCCCGATTGGACGAGCCGCGGATGATGCGGATGAAGTCGTCGAGGTGGGCGAGGGCGAGGAGGTAGGCTTCGAGTTTCTCGGCGTGTTTTTCGGCCTCACGGAGTTCGAACCGGGTGCGCCGGAGGATGACCTCGCGGCGGTGCTCGATGTAGCACGTGAGGATCTCCTTGAGATTGAGTGTCTTGGGGCGGCCGGCGTCGATGGCCAGCGCGTTGACGCTGAACGTGGTTTCAAGCTGGGTGTGCTTGAAGAGGTTGTTGATGACGACCTTCGGGACGGCATCGCGCTTGAGTTCGAGGACGATGCGGCAGTGGTCGTCCGACTCATTCCGCATCGCGGAGATGTCCGTGAGGATCTTCTCGGTGACGAGGGTGGCGATGCGTTCCTCGAGGGTGGCGGGGTTGACGAGGAACGGGACGTCGGTGATGACGATCTGGCTTCGACCGCCTTTGAGTTCCTCGACGCCGACGCGGCCCCGCATTTTGACGGTGCCGCGGCCGGTTCGGAAATAATTGCGGATGCCTTCGAGGCCGCAGACCTGGCAGCGCTGGGGAAAGTCGGGGCCCTTGACGTGCTGCATCAGGGCGTCGATGGACAGCGACGGCTCGTCGATGAGGGCGCAGACGGCGTCGATGACTTCGCCCAGATTGTGCGGCGGGATGTTGGTGGCCATCCCGACGGCGATGCCGGTGCCGCCGTTGACGAGCAGGTTGGGAAACGCGGCCGGGAAGACGGTGGGTTCGGAGCGGGTCTCGTCGTAGTTCGGCACGAACTCGACGGTGTCCTTCTCCATGTCGTCCATGAGGACGGCGCCGAGGTGGGCGAGCCGCGCCTCGGTGTACCGCATGGACGCCGGGGGGTCGCCCTCCACGGAGCCGAAGTTCCCCTGACCGTCGATGAGTTTGTCGCGCATGGCCCAGGGTTGGGCCATGTGGACGAGCGTCGGGTAGATGGCCTGGTCACCGTGGGGGTGGTAATTGCCCATGGTTTCGCCGACGATCTTGGCGCACTTGAGGTGCTTCCTGTTCGGCTGCACGCCGAGATCGTTCATCGCGTACAGGATGCGGCGTTGGGACGGCTTGAGTCCGTCGCGCACGTCCGGGAGGGCGCGCGAGATGATGACGGACATCGAGTAGTCGAGGAACGAGTTCTTGATCTCGTCGGCGACGTTGACCTTGGTGACCTTCTCGTTCGGGGCGAAGAGGGAGGATGCGGGCGACGCTGGCGGCTGGGGCGCGTCGGGGGGGGTGGGGTCGGGCATGGAAATCAGACGTCAAGGTTCCGGACGTTGAGGGCGTTGTCCTCGATGAACTGGCGGCGGGGTTCCACCTCCTCGCCCATGAGCGTCGTGAACATCTCCTCGGCCTCGACGGCGTCGGCGAGGTCGACCCGAAGGAGTTTTCGCTTGGCGGGGTTCATGGTGGTCTCGAAGAGCTGGTGCGGATTCATCTCCCCCAGTCCCTTGAAGCGCTTGATCTCAATCCCGCGGCGACCGACTTCCTTCACGGCCGTGAGGATCTCGGCGATGGAGAACAGAGGCCGGGTCTTCGCGTTCTCGCCTTCGCCTTCGATCAGTTCGAAGAGGGGTTTGTCCTGGGCGGAGTAGTGGTCGACGCTGAGTCCCTTCCTGGAGAGCTGCCGGAGCAATTCGCCGACGGGCTTGGCCTCGTGCAGTTCGACGTGCCGGGCGCGGCGGACGACGGCTCCCTTGACTGGCGGCGTCGGCGCGGCGGCGGCCGCCGGGGTAGGGGGTGGGACGGGCGTGGTCGTCGAATCCGGGGCGGGAACGGGAATCCCGTCGGCGGGCGGTTCGGCGGGATTCGGCGAGGAGTCCGCCGCGGGAATCGAGGCGGTGTCCGGGGCGGCCTCCTCCTCCTCGAAGAGTCGGAGATCGGGATTCGCGGCGCTGAACCGGCCGAGGGCCTCTTCGCTGTTGAAGTAGTGGACGCTTTCCTCGTTGCCCGCGCGGATGCGAACCAGGTGGCGGGGAAACTCGCCGGTATCGGGGTCCCGCTGTTCGACGAAGGTCGCGAAATCGCCGCCGTGACGCCGGATGGCGAGGGCGTATTTGTCCAGGGACTCGAGGAGTTCGAGGATGTCGGAGAGTTGCTGGTCGGTGAGGGTGTTGTCGTCGCCGAGGTTGCGGAGGCGGACGTCCTCGACGCCGAGTTGGATGAGGATGCGGTTGAGTTGGAGATCGTCCTCGACGTACTCCTCGCGCTTTCGGCGGCTGATGAGGTAGAGGGGGGGTTGGGCGATGTAGATGTACCCGCCCTTCAAAAGCGCGGACATCTGTCGGTAGAAAAAGGTGAGGAGCAGGGTGCGGATGTGGGAACCGTCCACGTCGGCATCGGTCATGATGATGATCTTGTGGTACCGGAGCCTCTCGAGGTCGAAGGCTCCCTCGCCGTCCCCCAGGCCGATGCCGGTGCCGACGGCGGTGATCATGGTGCGGATCTCGGTGTTTTGCAGGACCTTGTCCAGGCGGGCCTTCTCGACGTTGATGAGTTTGCCGCGGATGGGAAGGATGGCCTGGAATCGGCGATCGCGGCCCTGTTTGGCGGAGCCGCCGGCGGAGTCGCCCTCGACGATGTAGAGCTCGGTGTTGACGGGGTCGCGGTCGGAGCAATCGGCCAGCTTTCCCGGGAGACCGCCGCCGGTGAGGGCGGTTTTGCGGACGGCTTCGCGGGCTTTTCGCGCGGCTTCGCGGGCGCGGGCCGCCATGAGGGCCTTTTCAATGACCTTCTTGGCGAGGGCGGGAGTGCCATCGAAGTAGGTCATGAGCCCGTCGTAGATGATCGACGAGACGATTCCCTCGACCTCGGTGTTGACCAATTTGACCTTGGTCTGGGATTCGAAGCGTGGGTTGGGGAGTTTGACGCTGAGGACGCAGATGAGGCCCTCGCGGACGTCGTCCCCGGTGAGGGCGGGATCCTTGTCTTTAAGGATGTTGTTCGAGCGGGCGTACTGGTTGATGGCGCGGGTCAAGGCCGTGCGAAAGCCGGTGAGATGGGTGCCACCGTCGGGGTTCGGGATGGAATTGGCGAAGCAAAGGATGTGGTCGTTGTAGCTGTCGTTGTACTGGAGGACGCACTCGACGATGACCTCGTCCCGGATGTGGGTGAGAGCGACGGGCTTGGGGTGGAGGACGTCCTTGTTCTTGCTCAGCTGGCGAATGAATTCGGCGATGCCGTCCTTGTAGAAGAAGTGTTCGGATTCCCCTTCGACGCGTTCGTCGGTGAGGACGATCTCGACTCCTGGATTGAGGAACGAGAGTTCGCGGAGGCGGTTGGCGAGTCGTTCGGACTTGAACTCGGTGGTGAGTGTGAAGATCTCGGCGTCGGGCTTGAACGTGATGAGCGTTCCGGTGTGCCGCGACTTGCCGATGACCTCGAGTTTCTGGGTCGTCTTCCCGCGTGCGAAGGCCATGTGGTACACGCACTCATCGCGCGAGACCTCGACCTTGAACCATTCCGAGAGGGCGTTGACGCACTTGGCGCCGACCCCGTGGAGGCCGCCGGAATACTTGTACGCGCCCTGACCGAACTTGCCGCCGGCATGCAGGTTGGTGAGGACGAGTTCCACCGCGGGAATGCCCCACTTGGGGTGGATGTCCACGGGAATGCCGCGGCCGTCGTCCCGGATGGACACGGAACCGTCGACGTGGACGGTCACTTCGATCTTGGAGCAGTGGCCGGCGAGATGTTCGTCGATCGAATTGTCGAGGACCTCGAAGACGCAGTGGTGGAGACCCCGTTCATCGGGGTCGCCGATGTACATTCCCGGGCGCTTCCGGACCGCTTCGAGCCCCTCCAGTTTGTCGATCTTCGAGGAATCGTACTGCCCGGGATCCGGGGCTGTGGAGGGCGATGAAAGGGGTGTCTCGGGGTCGTCGGACATGGCGCAAAATCGGGCGAGCGAAACGGCGAATTCGTTCCACAAACCGGAGGCCAGAAAGCCTATCGGAAGGGTCGGCTGAAACAACCCCGAACTTCCATCCAGTTTCGAGTTATTGGGCCTGGCGGACGGGGTCGGCCCCACCTATTGCGTCCGAGGCGGTTTCCGGGAGTGGATCCTCGAGGGAAAGCCAGACGCGCAGGGCTTCGGTGACGGACCAGGCCTGGGCGTCGCAACCGCGCTGGGAATGGGGGGCGTCGCCGTCGAGGATTTCGGGGAGCTGGCCAAGGCAGCCCGCGGGGAGCAGATCGGCGGCGGTGGCGAGGATGGCGCGCGCCGCGCGGCGGGCTTCCGGGCGCTGATTCCAGGCGACGGCGAGCGCTTCGCAGAACGTGGGCAGGAACCACGTCCACGCGGTGCCATTGTGGTAGGCGGGTTTCCGGCGCGTGTCCTCGTCGCCCTCGTACCGGCCGCAGTAGGGATTGTCGGGGTCGTTGAGGAGGCGGCCGTCGTGGGCACGGACGGCCAACGGAGGACTGACAGGAAGCGGCGCGAGCGACCGGATGGCGCCGGGGACGAGGAGGTGCCGGAGCGCCGCATCGACGCACCGTCGCCCCTGGGTTTCGGTCGCGAGCCCGAGGGTCACGGGAAGGAGGGTGTTGCAACGAAGGGCCGTGTCGGGAACGGCCCGCGCGGCCGGGACGTGGGCCTGGGCCAGCAGGACATCCGAGAACCATCCGCGGTCCTCCAGCCAGAAAAGTCGGGCGAAAGACTCCGAGGCCTGTCGTTCCAGGGCATTCCAACGGTCGGCGGCGGCCGGATCCACGCGGGCGACGAACCGGAGCGCGGTGATCCAGAGGGCCTGGATCTCGACGGGATACCCTTCGCGAGGCGTTCCCGCGGGGTGATTGGTGTCCATCCAGGTGAAGTGGGACGGGCTCCAGACGAGCCCGCTGTCCGGGTCGACGCGGATGCCGTTCGGGGTTCCTCGAAGGTGGCCTTCGACGAGGTCGCGGACGATGTCGAGAAGCGACGGACCGTCGGCGTGAACGGGTTGGGAGAGGAATCCGGATTGGCGCCGGGAGACCGCCTCCTCGACCACCCGGATGAACCACAGCGCGGCGTCGCTGGTGTCCCGGTTGGAGGCGTTGTCGCCGTGAATCGAATTGGGAAGCGTGCCGCGATCGGCGAAGCGACCGAAGATCCGGAGAATGTCGTCGACCTCGGCATCCCAACCGGAGGCGAGGAGGCCGCGGGCGGCGATGAGCGTGTCGCGGCCCCAATCGAGGAACCATGGGTAGCCGGCCACGACCGTCTGACCGGCGTCGCGTCGCACGACATAAGCGTCGGCCGCCCGGGCGAGTTGGCGGGCGAAGGCCGAAGGCGACGGCACGGGATGGCGGACCAGGGGGGCGGTCTTTTCGGATTCCGACTCGAGCCTTCCGTCGACGGGCGGGGACGACGTTGTCGCGGTCGGGGCTTCAGGGTTGGAAACCTGGGAGAACGCGCGGGCGATTTCCCCGGGCTCAACCGGCGTGGACTCCGCGTCCAAGGTCAGGCCGACGGATTCGCCCTGGGTCAGAGGAACCGCGAACCAGCCCGGGCTGTACGCGTCGCCTTCGCCGACCTGACCCCGGTTGGCTTCGATGGGGTGGGGAATGTGTTCGGACCATTCCGGTTGGGAGTGATAAACGCCGGTTGTCGCGGTGACGCGGAGCCGGCGGTCAGGTGCCGGGGTGAACTCAAATCCGCACGAGCCCTCGAGCGGGCGGCAGTGGCGGTTGAAATGGTCCTCCGCGCCCGGATTGCGCCGGGTTTCGGCGTGGAAACTCCGGTCTTCGACATCCACGCGGAGGGTCAGACTCGCGTGAAGCGGGGCGCCCGTGGCCGATCGTGAAAATCGGAACGCGACGGTATTCCGGTCCGGGAGCATGACCACCTGGAGGACGATCAGGACGCTGCGGCCGTCGCCGGCATTGGCCTGGAAAGTCCAGGAGGGAAGGGGATCGGCCTCGAAGCGGACGAGATTGTTTCCGTCGAGGGGCGAGATGAAACCATCGGCGTTGAGCCAGGCGCGCACCCGCTTGACGAGCACATGGCGGTCGACGGGGACGGCGGGATGGAGATTGGCGCCCAGGACGGCGTCGTATTTGGACTGGACCGTGCCGAGGTGGATACGGATCCGGGCCATGCCGCCGCGCCGATTGGTGAGGAGGACAAGGCCTTCCGGGTCGACTGCCTGGGCCGGAGGGGGGGTGTCGGTGGGATCGGCTAGAAACCGCAAGGACCCGACGACAGGGGCGGCGGAATCCGGGGCGTCCAGGCGGAGGGAAGCCGCTTGGGATCGAGCCGGGGCGATCGGTGGGAATGCGGCCAGAAATCCGTCGGTCACGGGGATGGAGTCCCGGTGGAGTTCAGGCTGGCCGTCCTGGAGGAGCAGGTGGGCCTGGAACGAAGTGGGATGAAACAGCACAAGCCACCAACCCGGCGGGACGACGGTGACTCGTCGGGCTTGGTCGACCCGCCAGACCATGACGCAGGGAAAAGGATCGGCTCCAGTCCAGGCCTGGGCGATGGAGGCGAGATCGAGCCCGCCGTTCCCGCCCTGGGCACGCCGGGCGGTGGCTTCGGACAAGAACGCGAGCCAGCGCGGAGCGTTTTCCGCCACCAGTCGGGATGTGACGTCCACGTCGAGTCCCGAAACCGACTCGGCGGGCGCCAGTTCGCAGGCGGCCTGGAGAGCCCAACCCACGCGGGCCCGGGTGGTGCGGTATTCATCGCCCAGTTCGCGGGGAGGCGCGGGCTGGTCGGAGAGGCAATAGGCGCTTCCCGCCGGAAGGGTGAAGGTCGTCCGGCCGTCGGCGGACTCGAACCTGGGGAGCGGTTGACCCAGGAGATCCTGGGTGAACGCGACGGGGGGAAGTTCCAGGGCCGTGGTGGAGAGGTCCAGGCGTGTCGGCTTCTCGGGATCGAGGTTGACGAGGACCAGGGCGGTCCACTTCCGATCGGCGCCGCGGCGGAGCAGCGCGAAGGCCGGCGAAGCGTCGGCGCTGAGGCGGGTGAGCGAAGCGCCGTCAAAGAAGGCGGGGTGGCCGGCGAGCAGCTGGTTGAGCGTGGCGAGTTCATCGACCAGATGATCGGCCGACTCCCAGGCGAGGCCGGTGCGCTGATGAACGAGGATCTTCTCGGTGGCGAGCCATTCGACGCCGCAGGTGAAACCGAAACCTCCGCGGACGCTGGTGAGCGCGCAGAGGCGGTTGCGGAGGAGGGACCATTCGCGTCCGCGTTGCGCGAGTCGCTCGTTGTCGTGGGTCTCGCTGTAGTGGATGTAAGTTCCGACGCGTTGGGACTGGCGCAGCGCGTAGTCGAGGTAGCCCTGGACCTGGTCGCCTGAGTAGTTCTGGAACAACTCCGAATAGGCCCACTGCATGCCGCCTTCGGTGAGGAGATCCTCCGTGGTTTCCCAGGATCCTCCGAGGCCTTCGAGGAGAAGGACGGCATCGGGGAATTCGGAGTGGATGCGGGCGCCGATGTATTGCCAGACGTGGGTGGGCACCTTGTAGCCGGCGTCGCAGCGGAAGCCATCGACTCCGCGTCGGCACCAGGTGAGGAGGGCCTTGGCGAGAATGTCCCAGAGGGCGACGTCGTGGGGTTCGAGTTCGACGAGGTCCTCCCAAGTGACGCCCCAGGCGCCCGGTGAGGCGAACTTGCCCTCGGCGTCGCGGCGGAAGAACTCGGGATGCTCCTCGAAGAGGCGGGAGCCCCAGCCGGTGTGGTTGATGACGATGTCGATGAAGACGCGGGCGCCCAGGCTGCGCGCGGTCCGGGTGAGTTCCTCGAACTGCTGGATGCCGGTCGTGCGGTGGTCGAACTCGACGAGGGCGGGATCAACCGTGGTCAGATCCAGCGCGGCGTACGGGCTTCCCATGCGGCCGTACCGGGCGAACGTGGTGGGGGTGGGATGGACGGGGAGGAGATGGAGGATCCGGCATCCGAGGCGCCGAACCACATGGGGAAGCAGTCGGGCCAGGTCCCGGAAGGTGCCGGAGGCTGGGAGCGTGGCGTAGCCCTGGGCCTCGAATTGGCGCAGGGTGGACTCCTCCGATTCCGGGAGAAGGCGGTGGGAGCCGCGGGTCGGTCCGAAGAGCCGCGTGAATGCGCAGTAGAGGGTGTTGCCGGTGCGGGTCCAGTCGGGATGCACGGAAATGCCGGCGTCGGATCCCCGCGGCCAATGTTGGAAGCCGGTGGGATCGATGAGGTACGCCTTGGCGGAGGCGAACCCGGGTTCGGCGAGGAGGATTTCGCGGGTCCATTCGGAACCGTTCCATTCCAGGGGGACATCGTGCCAGCGGGCTCCGAAGGCGGGAACCCGGGCGACGTGGGCCCGGATGATCTCGTCGCGGACGATTCGGGCGCGGCCGAGGGTGGTCCGGAGGCGGGCCCGCCAGCCGGAAGCCGGCGAAGCGCCGGGGCTCCCCTTGATGGAGAACCGGACTGAATCACCAACAAAGCGCAGCAGGCGGTCGGCCGGTTTGGGCGACATGAAAAGGGCATCCATGGGCGTGCCGCCAAGAAGACCCGGGCGACGGGTTGGGCGCAAGTCGCCGGCGATCGGGTGGGCAAAAAACAAGGCGTCCGGGAAACCCGGACGCCTCGCAAACCGGCGCTGAAGCGGAATCCATCAGCCCGCGACGGGCTGTTCCTCATCGGAGAACGCCGCGGGGAGTTCGGGCTCGTCGGGTCCGACATCCACGAGGGGCTTCACCTTGACGTTGCGATGGCTGACGTAGCCGCTTCCGGCGGGGATGATGTGACCCATGATCACGTTCTCCTTGAAGCCGCGCAGGTAATCGAGTTTGCCCATCGTGGCGGCATCCGTGAGGACCCGGGTGGTGTCCTGGAAGGAGGCGGCGCTGAGGAACGACTCGGTTTCGAGCGAGGCCTTGGTCACGCCGAGGAGGACGGGGACGGCTTCGGCCGGCTTGCCACCCATCTTTTCGACGCGGTTGTTCTCGTCCTCGAACATGATCTTGTCGATCTGCTCGGCCCACAGGAACGTGGTGTCGCCCGGTTCGGTGATGCGGACCTTCCTGAGCATCTGCCGGATGATGATCTCGATGTGCTTGTCGTTGATCGTGACGCCCTGGAGGCGGTAGACCTCCTGGATTTCGTTGACCAGATGCTCTTGGAGCGCCTGGGGTCCGAGGACGTCCAGGATCTCGTGGGGCACCACGGGGCCTTCGGTGAGCTGCTGACCCTTCTTCACGAAGTCGCCCTTGAACACGATGACGTGCTTGCCGATCGGGATGAGGTGTTCCTCCTCCTGGTTGGTGGTCGTGTCCCGGACGATCACGCAGCGTTTTCCGCGGATGCTCGGTCCGAAGTCGACGAGACCGTCGATGCGCGAAATCTCGGCGGCATCCTTGGGACGCCGGGCTTCGAACAATTCGGCGACACGCGGCAGACCGCCGGTGATGTCCTTGGTCTTCGATGACTTCCGGGGGGTCTTGGCGAGCAGCGCGCCGGCCGGGATCCGGGACCCTTCTTCGACGACGATGTGGGCGCCGGAGGGGATCGGGTAGCTGGCGAGGGGCTCGTCGCGATCATCGGCGATGATGATCTGCGGGTGGAGGTCCTCCTTGTGCTCGATGATGACGACGGCCTCCTGCTGGGTGGTCTCGTCGATCTCGTACTTCATCGTGACGCCCTCGATGATGTCGTGGAACCGGATGTGACCGGCCTTTTCCGAGATGATCGGGACGTTGTACGGATCCCACTGCACGAACATCTCGCCCTCGATTTTCTGCTTGGTGGGCGAGAGGTGGCTGCCCTTGACGGTGCCGCCGTCGGGGACGGAGATGATGGCGCCGATGGGAACCATGTGGGTTTCCAGTTCGCGACCCTGATCGTCGAAGATCCCGACGGAACCCGTCTTGTTGAGGACGATGTTGCTTCCCTCGTCGAGCGTGACGAACCGGATGTCGATGTACTTGACGATGCCGTCGTGCTTGGCGCGGATCTGCGGCTGCTTGAAGGCGCCGGTGGCGGCGCCGCCGATGTGGAAGGTCCGCATCGTGAGCTGGGTGCCCGGCTCGCCGATGGACTGGGCGGCGATAATGCCGACGGCTTCGCCCATCTCGACGAGCCGGCCCGTGCCGAGGTTGCGGCCGTAGCACTTCTTGCAGATGCCCTGCTTGGTCTCGCAGGTGAGGACGGAGCGGATCTTCAGCCGTTCCATCCCGAGGCGCGAGATGCGGTTGGCCTTTTCCTCGTCGACGAGCTCGCCGGCGTTGACCAGCGGGGTCTTGGGATCGTTGGGATCGACGATGTCCTCGGCGGCGTAGCGGCCCAGGGCGCGGTCGGCGACCTTCACGATCTCGTCCTCACCCTCGAAGATGGAGTGGACGAAGATGCCGTTGGTGGTGGCGCAGTCGTCGTCGCGGATGATCACGTCCTGGGCGACGTCGACGAGCTTTCGGGTCATGTACCCGGAGTCGGCGGTCTTGAGGGCGGTGTCGGCGAGACCCTTCCGGGCGCCGTGGGTCGAGATGAAGTACTCGAGCACGGTGAGGCCCTCGCGGAAGTTCGAGAGAATGGGTTTCTCGATGATGTCGCCGGACGGTTTGGCCATGAGGCCGCGGACGCCGGCGAGCTGGCGGACCTGGGCTTTGTTACCCCGGGCGCCCGAATCGACCATGAGGAAGACCGGGTTGTATTCGGAACGGCCGAGCCGGTTCTTCTTGTCGTCGTTTCGTTCGAGCGTCTTGAGCATGACGCTGGCGATCTGGTCGGTGCAGTGGGTCCAGATGTCGACGATCTTGTTGTAGCGTTCGCCGGGCGTGATGATGCCCTTGCGGTACTGCTTCTCGACGTCGGCGATCTGGCGCTGGGCGCTGGCGATCTCCTGGTCCTTCTCCTTGGGGATGATCATGTCATCGATCCCGATGGACGTTCCGGAGCGGGTGGCTTCCCGGAACCCGAGTTCCTTGAGGCGGTCGAGGACGACGACGGTGGTTTCGTGTCCGCAGAACTTGTAGCAATTCCAGATGAGATCCCCGATCTCGCTTTTCTTGATCGGGCGATTGGGGAAGCCCAGCTCGGTGGGCCAGATCTCGGAGAAGATGACCCGACCGACCGTGGTTTCGATGAGCTTCTTGCTGGCGTCGCCGTAGGTGGTCTTCCGGCCGTAGTCCGGATTGGAGAGCAGGATGCGCTCGTGGGTGCGGAGGTCGCCTTCGAAGTGGGCGAAATTGACCTCGTCCTTGGTCGCGAAGAGCTTGAGCCGATCGGTGTCCTTGCGGGCGGCGCGCGGTTCGGCGGTGAGGTAGTAGCAGCCCAGGGTGATGTCCTGGGTGGGGGTCATGATGGGTTTTCCGCTCGACGGGCTGAAGATGTTGAGCGGCGCCATCATGAGGAGGCGGGCCTCCATCTGGGCTTCGACGGATAGCGGGACATGGACGGCCATCTGGTCGCCGTCGAAATCGGCGTTGTAGGCCGTGCAGACGAGGGGATGGATCCGGATCGCCTCGCCCTCGATGAGCATGGGCTCGAACGCCTGGATGGAGAGGCGGTGGAGGGTTGGGGCGCGGTTGAGGAGGACGGGGTGACCCTTGGTGACCTCCTCGAGGATGTCCCAGACCTCGGGCACCTGCCGTTCGATCATCTTCTTGGCGGAACGGACGGTGTGGACGAGGCCGCGCTCCTTGAGCTTGCGGATGATGAACGGCTCGAAGAGCACCAGGGCCATCTTTTTGGGAAGGCCGCACTGGTTGAGCTTGAGTTCGGGTCCGATGACGATGACGGAACGGCCGGAGTAATC
Source organism: uncultured Verrucomicrobiota bacterium (assembly GCA_942490575.1). GTDB lineage: Bacteria > Verrucomicrobiota > Verrucomicrobiia > Limisphaerales > CAIMTB01 > CAIMTB01. Next base: position 137,677 of record CALNYA010000079.1, on the reverse strand, counting down.
GACGCGTTTACCGAGCAGGTTCTGGCGGAACCGGCCGCTCTTGCCCTTGAGCATGTCCGAAAGGGACTTGAGCGCGCGGTTGCCGGCGCCGGTGACGGGGCGGCCGTGGCGGCCGTTGTCGAAGAGGGCGTCGACGGCCTCCTGGAGCATCCGTTTCTCGTTGCGGATGATGACCTCGGGGGTCTTGAGCTGGAGAAGATTCTTGAGCCGGTTGTTCCGGTTGATGACGCGGCGGTAGAGGTCGTTGAGGTCCGACGTGGCGAAGCGGCCGCCCTCGAGCGGGACGAGCGGGCGGAGGTCCGGAGGGATGACGGGGAGGACCGTCAGGATCATCCATTCGGGCCTGGACTTTCCGATGGTGAAGCCCTGGAAGAGCTTGATGCGTTTGGCGAGCTTCTTGCGGGTCTGCTTGCTCTTGGTCTCCACCATCTGCTGCTGGAGCACGTCGACGTGATTGATGAGGTCGACCTTCACCAGGGCATCCCGGACGGCCTCGGCGCCCATCTTCGCGGTGAAGGCGTCGACGCCGTAGGTGGCGCGGGCATCACGGAACTCCAGTTCGCTGAGGAGTTGGTGTTCCTTGAGCGGCGTGTTGCCGGGGTCGATGACGAGGTAATCCTCGTAATAGATCACCCGTTCGAGGTTGCGGGCCGTCATGTCGAGCATGAGCCCGATGCGCGACGGCATGCATTTGAAGAACCAGATGTGGGAGACGGGGACCGCGAGCTCGATGTGCCCCATGCGCTCGCGGCGGACCCGACTGAGGGTGACTTCGACACCGCAACGGTCGCAGACCACGCCCCGGTGCTTGATGCGCTTGTACTTGCCGCACGAGCATTCCCAGTCCTTGACGGGACCGAAGATGCGTTCGCAGAAGAGGCCGCCCTTTTCCGGCTTGAACGTGCGGTAGTTGATGGTCTCGGGGTTTTTGACTTCGCCCTTGGACCAGGCGCGGATGGACTCCGGGGAAGCGACGGAGATCGCGACATGGTCCACCTGGTTGACCTTGTCGAGGCCGAGCAACTCGCGGGCCGTTTCCTTGGCGTTGGTGAGCATGGGATGAGTGGGAGGCAGTGGAGGGATGGGACGTTGATCAGGAGGCCATGCCCGTGAGACCCAGCGCGCCCGATTGGGTGGCGGGATCCACGGGACCGGTGTACCCGACGCGGACGTCGAGACCGAGGGACTGCATTTCCTTGACGAGGACGTTGAAGGATTCGGGGACGCCGGCTTCGAGCGCGTTGTCTCCCTTGACGATGCTCTCGTAGATCCGGGTTCGACCCTGGACGTCGTCGGACTTCACGGTGAGGAGTTCCTGGAGCATGTAGGCCGCTCCGTAGGCTTCCATGGCCCAGACTTCCATCTCGCCGAAGCGCTGGCCGCCGTACTGGGCCTTGCCGCCCAGGGGTTGCTGGGTGACGAGGGAGTAGGGACCGACGGCCCGGGCGTGGATCTTGTCGGCGACCAAGTGTCCCAGTTTCATCATGTAGATGAAGCCGACGACGACCTCCTGATCGAAGGGGTCGCCGGTCCGGCCGTCGTAGAGGACGGTCTTGCCGGCCTCGTTGACGAGCGGTTCGCCGTGCTCGGCCTTGAGCTTGCTGGAGGCCCGTTTGAGGTGCTCCCGGATTTCGGATTCCTTGATGCCGTCGAACACCGGCGTCGCGAACTTGATTCCGAGCACCTGCGCGGCCCACCCCAAGTGGGTTTCGAGGAGCTGCCCGACGTTCATGCGGGAGGGCACGCCCAGCGGATTGAGGACGATGTCGACGGGAGTTCCGTCCGCGAGGAAGGGCATGTCCTCCTCGGGAACGATCTTGGCGACGACACCCTTGTTGCCGTGGCGCCCGGCCATCTTGTCGCCGACGGAGAGTTTGCGCTTCGACGCGATGTAGACCTTGACCTGCTTGATGATGCCGGGGTCGACGTCGTCGCCGGATTCGAGGCGGTCCATCTCCTCGTCGTGCTGCATCTGGAGGTCGTCGAACTTCTTTTTGAACTGTCCGATGATCTCGTTGATTTTGTTTCGGATCGGGGACGGGTCGATCTCGATGCGGTCGTAAACCTGGGCGAGTTTCCGCAGGAGCGTCTTGGTGATCTTGCGATTCGCGGGGATGATGATCTCGCCGGTCTCGCTGTTGACGACGTCGAGCGGGATCTTTTCGCCGAGCAGGATGTTGGAGAGCGCCTCGGTGAGCTGTTCACGAAGCTCCTCCGCCTTGGCCTTGTGGTCGTCCTGGACTTGCTTCGCCTGCTTGCGGGCGTCGCCGGAGATGGCCCTTGTGGGGGCGATCGGCAGGGCGGCCATTCCTTTTTCGCTGTCCTTCTTGGACGAGACCTTCACGTCCATGACGATGCCGTAGGTGCCCGAGGGGACCTTGAGCGACGTGTCCTTCACGTCGGCGGCCTTCTCGCCGAAGATGGCCCTGAGCAGGCGTTCCTCGGGGGCGAGCTCGGTTTCGGACTTGGGTGTGATTTTGCCCACCAGGATGTCCCCGGGCTTCACCTCGGCGCCGATGCGGATGACGCCGTCGGGGCCGAGGTTCGGCGAGGGCTTCCTCGCCGACGTTGGGGATGTCGCGGGTGATCTCCTCGGGGCCGAGCTTGGTGTCCCGCGCGCCCACCTCGAATTCGTCGATGTGGATGCTGGTGAAGATGTCGTCCTTGACGATGCGTTCGCTGATGAGGATCGCGTCCTCGAAGTTGTAGCCGTTCCACGGCATGAACGCGACGAGCACGTTGCGGCCGAGAGCGAGTTCCCCGTCGGAGGTGCACGGACCGTCGGCGAGCACCTGGCCCTTCTTGATGACGTCGCCCTTGGAAACCAGCGTTTTCTGGTTGATGCAAGTGGCGGCGTTGGACCGCATGAATTTCCGGACGGGATAGACGGCGACGCCGCCGGCCGGATCGTTTTTGATCCTCTTCTTCGTCTCCGGGAGTTTCCCGTCGGCGGTGATGATCAGGGAGTTTCCGGTGACGGAGGCGACTTTGCCGCCCTCCTCGGCGACCAGGACGGCGCGGGAATCGCGGGCGACGCGCTCCTCGAGGCCGGTGGCGACGAAGGGCGCCTCGGTGACGAGGAGCGGCACCGCCTGGCGTTGCATGTTGGAGCCCATGAGGGCCCGGTTGGCGTCGTCGTGCTCCAGGAACGGAATCAGGGACGCGGCGACGGAGACGAGCTGCTTGGGGGAGACGTCCATGTAGTGGACCTCCTTGTGCTCGACGTCGATGAAATCGCCCTTGCGCCGGCAGGTGACGCGGTCGGTGAGGAAATGGCCCTTGTCGTCGATCTGGGCATTCGCCTGGGCGATGACGTAATTCTCATCGCGGTCGGCGGTGAGGTACTCCATCTGGATGGTCACCTTGCCGCCCTCGACCTTGCGGTAGGGGGTTTCGATGAACCCGAAGTCGTTGATCCGGGCGAAGGTCGCCAGGGAGGCGATCAGGCCGATGTTCGGACCTTCGGGGGTCTCGACGGGGCAGATTCGGCCGTAGTGGGATGGGTGGACGTCGCGGACCTCGAATCCGGCGCGGTCGCGCGAGAGGCCACCGGGTCCGAGGGCGGACAACCGGCGCTTGTGGGTCAGTTCGGCCAGGGGATTGATCTGGTCCATGAACTGGCTCAACTGGGAGCGGCCGAAGAAATCGCGGATGACGGCGGAAAGAGCCTTGGGATTGATGAGCTTCTGGGGCGTCATCGTGTCCATGCTCTGATCGAAGAGCGTCATGCGCTCCTTGACGAGGCGCTCGGTGCGGGCCAGGCCGACGCGGCATTGGTTGGCCAGCAGTTCGCCGACCGTCCGGACGCGGCGGCTGCCCAAGTGATCGATGTCGTCCAGGCTGCCTTCGCCCCTCTTGAGCATGAGAAGGTAGCGGGTGGCGGCGATCAGGTCCTGCTTGGTGAGGATGCGGGAGTCCTGCTTGTCGGGGAGGCCCAGCTTCTGGTTGATCTTGTATCGACCGACACGGCCGAGGTCATAGCGCTTCGGGTCGAAGAAGAGCCGCTTGATGAGGGCGCGCGCGTTGGCGGCGGTCGGCGGATCTCCGGGACGGAGGCGGCGATAGATGTCCTTGAGGGCCTCGTCCTCGTTGCGGGTCGGGTCCTTCTTGAGGCACTTGATGACGATGCCCTCGTCGACGGTCGTATCGACGACCTTGATCCGGTTGACCCCGAGTTCGGCGATCTGCTTGACGACCACCTTGGAGAGCGGTTCGAAGGCGCGTGCGACGACGATGCCCTTGTCGAGGTCCATGGCGTCCTCGATGAGCACCTTGTTCTGGATGTCGTCGAGGGCCTCGGCCTGTTTGATGGTGAGTTCCTCGATGTCGTAGAACAGACGGAGGACCTCATGGTCGGTGCCGCGGATCTTCTCGTCGCCCTTCTCCTTGTCGTCGAGAAACGCGAGGGCGCGGAAGAAGGTGGTGACGAGGAATTTTCGGCGGCGCTTCTTGCGGTCGAGGTAGACGTAGAGGAGATCGCTGGTGTCGAACTGGGCCTCGTACCAGGAGCCGCGGTCGGGGATGATCCGGAAGCCGTGGAGCATCTTGCCGTTGGCGTGCTGGGTGGCTTCGAAGGCGAGGCCCGGGGAGCGATGGAGCTGGGAGACGATGACGCGTTCGGCGCCGTTGATGACGAAGGTTCCCTGGGGGGTCATCAGGGGCAATTCGCCCATGAAGACCTTCTCCTCCTTGATGCCGGCCTCCTCCGCGAGGTGGAACGTGACATGAAGCGGGGCGCCGTAGGTGAGGCCTTCCCTGATGCATTCGAGCCAGTCGATCTTGGGATCGCCGATCTCGTAGCTGTGGAATTTCAGGACGACCTTGCCGTCGTAGCTTTCGATGGGAAAGACCTCGGTGAACACCGCCTGGAGTCCCGTGTTCTTTCGGCGGGATGGGGCGAGATCACGCTGAAGGAATTCCTCGTAGGAATTGACCTGCAGTTCGATCAGGTTGGGCGGGGCGATGACCTCGCGGATCTTGCCAAAGTTGGTCCGTTCCGTCGCGCGGTGTGGCATGGTCGTGGATCGTTGGGAACTGAGCTGTTAGCCGGCCGCTAGGTCGTCCCGAGCGGAGAATAAAAAAGCAGGAGCCCGGCCGGCGCCGGCTACCCGCTTCGCTTGTTTTGAACCCCCGCGTCCCTCCGCCCGGGACGGCAATCGGACGCGACGGGTTGGTGTGTGATCGAACCGACATCGTCGGGCAGGGGCCTTCCGGCCACCTGCCCGAGGACGGAATCCTACTTGACTTCGACTTTCGCGCCAGCTTCCTCGAGCTTCTTCTTGGCGGCGTCGGAGTCGGCCTTGTTGGCGGCCTCGAGGACGGGCTTGGGAGCCTCCTCGACGAGCTTCTTGGCCTCGGCGAGTCCGAGACCGGTCTTGATTTCGCGAACGACCTTGATCACCGAGATCTTTTTGTCGGCGGGAACCGAGACGAGGATCACGTCGAATTCGGTTTTCGCTTCGGCGGCGGGCGCGGCGCCACCTCCGGCGGGTGCGGCGGCCGCGACGGCGACCGGTGCGGCGGCGGAGACTCCCCAGTCGGCTTCGAGCTTTTTGACGAGCTCCGCGACTTCGATGACGGTGAGTTTGCCGAGTTCTGCGGCGATTGAGTTGATGTCAGCCATGGTGTCTTTGCGTTTCGTCGCCATCCGCAGCCGCGGATGATTTGAGGGACGGGCCCATCCTCCGACGATTTACTTTTGGGGTTTGATGATCCCGGCGACGATCGCCGGGAAAGGGTTCGGGTTCAGGATTGGGGAGGCGTCTGGTCGCCCTTGGCCTTGAGGACGCGGGCGAGGGAGCTGGCGGGTTCGTTGAGGAGGCGGACGAGTTGGCCGGCCGGGGCCTGAAAGACCCCGAGAAGCATTCCGCGAAGGACTTCCAGCGAGGGAAGATCCGCGAGTATCGCGATGCTGGCGGCGTCGAGACGTTGGTTGTCCAGGAATCCGAAGCGGATCTTGGGCTTCTCGAACTCGGCGGCGAACGACTTCAGGACCTTGGCGGCGGCCGAGATGTCCTTCGGGCCGGAGACGACCGAAATCTGGCCGGTGAGGGTCCCCGTGAGATCGGCGATTCCCGCCTCTTTGGCGGCGATCCGGAAGATCGTGTTTTTGACGACGTGGATCTCCGCCCCGGAGGCCCGCAGGCGCTTCCGAAGTTCGCCGAAGTGCTGGACTTTCAGGCCGGTGTAATCCGCGACGATGAAGAACGGCGCGGCGCTGAGACGTTGGACGTACTCGGCGCTGATGGATTTTTTTTCCTGGCGCATGGTGTGCTGGAGGGAAGGGGGTTGCTTAGTGGGAGGCGATCTCGCGGATGTCGACATACACCGCGGGGCTCATGGTGCTCGAGATCGCGCAGGTGCGGACGTAGACGCCCTTGGACGCGGACGGCTTGGCCTTGAGAATCGCTTCGATCACGGTGCGGGCGTTCTCCTCCAATTGCTCGGGGGTGAACGACGTCTTGCCGACGGCGACATGCAGGTTGCTGGTCTTGTCGACCTTGAATTCAACCCGGCCGGCTTTGAATTCGCGGACGGCCTTGGCCGTGTCGTCGGTGACAGTTCCGGTTTTCGGGTTGGGCATCAGGCCGCGGGGTCCGAGGACTTTGCCCAGTTTCCGCACTTCGACCATGGCTTCGGGGGTGGCGACAGCGATGTCGAAGTCGGTCCAGCCCTCGGTGCACTTCTTGATCATGTCGTCGAATCCAACGAATTCGGCGCCGGCGGCCTGCGCGGCGTCAGCCGCGGTGCCGGGCTTGGCGAACACGAGCACGCGGACGTTCTTGCCGCTGCCGTGGGGCAGGGGAACGGTGCCGCGGACCATCTGATCGGACTGGCGCGGATCGACCCCCAATCGGAAAGAGAGGTCGATGGTTTCGTTGAATTTCGCCTTCGGGAACTTGGCGATGAGGTCGATGGCGGCGCGGAGAGTGTAGTTCCGCTCGGGTTCGACCAATTTGACGGCTTGTCGGTAACGTTTGCTGCGCATGTGGGGAGGCGGTGCGAACGGGTTTTGAGGCCCTCCCGCCGGGGTTGCTGGGTTTGGTTCAGTCGACGACTTCGATTCCCATGCTTCGCGCGGTGCCGGCGATCACACGAACGGCGGCTTCCTCGGAAGTGGCTTGGATGTCGTCTTTCTTGGTCTTGATGATCTCGAGGATCTGCTGCCGGGTGACCTTGCCGACTTTGTCCTTGTTGGGAACCTTGGAACCCGACGCGATCCCGGCGGCCTTCTTGAGGAGGGCGGAAGCGGGCGGCGACTTGGTGATGAAGGTGAAAGACTTGTCTTGGAAGACGGTGATGACGACGGGGACGATCATCCCGCCGGAGTCCTTGGTGCGGGCGTTGAATTCCTTGCAGAACGCCATGATGTTGACGCCGTGCTGACCCAGGGCGGGGCCGACGGGAGGCGCGGGATTCGCCTGTCCACCGGGGATCTGAAGCTTGATTTGGGCGGTGACCTTCTTAGCCATGAGAATGCATTTACGGGGTTAAGCCTTTTCGACCTTCCAATACTCGAGTTCGACGGGAGTGTTTCGGCCGAAAACGTTGACAGTGATCTTGAGTTTGCCCTTGTCGGCGTCGATCTCCTCGATGACGCCATTGAAATTCAGGAACGGGCCGTCGTTGATCTTGACGGTCTCGCCGACGCCAAAGCTGACCTTCGGACGTTCGGCGTCCTCGGATTCGGCGACTTGCACCTTGATGGCGTCGATTTCCTCCTCGGCGACCTCGACCGGGCGTTCTCCGCCGACGAAGCCGATGATGCCGGGGGTTTCCCGAATGAAGTACCAGGGGCGTTCGATGAGGCGATGCTCGTCGTCGACGAGGGCCATGTGGATGTAAACGTAACCGGGATGCAGTTTGCGCATCGACACGGTCTTCTTGCCATTCCGGACTTCGGCCACCTTCTCCATGGGGACCAGGACCTCGGCGATGTACTCGGACATCTCCTCGGGCTTGGAACGTTTTTCGATGTTGTCCTTAACCTTCAGCTCCTGACCGGAGAGCGTGTGGAGGACGAACCAGCGGTGGCGCATGGCGAGTGGGGGTGGATTGGGGGGACGGTGAGCGGCGAGTCAGCGGGACGAGACGTCCGTTAGACGATGCTTCGAATGACCCAGGCCATGGCGAAGTCGGCGATGACCGTGAAGATTCCGAGGAGCATGGTGGCAACCATCACGAGGACCGTGGAGCCCCAAAGTTCCTCCGAATTGGGCCAGGTGCACTTCCTAAGCTCCTCGCGGGTCTGCTGGACATAGGCCGTGATCTTGGCGAGCCAGCCGAGTCGCCAAGTGACGGCGAAAGCCACGGCGATGACGACCGACCAGACGAGGAGGCTTGTGGTGCTGTTCATAATGTGGGCTGGCGGAGGGGGAGGGATTCGAACCCCCGGTACGGTATTCCCGCACAGCGGTTTTCAAGACCGCCGCAATCGACCGCTCTGCCACCCCTCCGTGTGCAGTTGTCGCTGGCAGGGCGTGAGGGACTCGAACCCCCAACCAACGGTTTTGGAGACCGCTACTCTACCAATTGAGCTAACGCCCTAGCGCGCGACGCGGACAATCTTCAATCCGAAAACGTTGCGACGGACAAGGCCGAATCCGGGGACCCGGCCCTGCCGTCGCATTGGATGATCTTTCAGCAATCAGGGTGCCACGACGTCGGAAATACGGCCCGCGCCGATGGTCCGGCCGCCCTCGCGGATGGCGAAGCGTTGTCCCTTCTCCATCGCGACCGGCACGATCAGGGAGATCTCGACGGACACGTTGTCGCCCGGCATCACCATCTCCACCCCGGTGGGCAGGTCCACGGTTCCGGTCACGTCGGACGTTCGGAAATAGAACTGCGGCCGATAGTTGGTGAAGAACGGGGTGTGACGTCCGCCTTCCTCCTTGGAGAGTACGTAGACTTCCGCCTTGAACTTGGTGTGGGGCTTGATGCTGGTGGGCTTGGCGAGAACCATGCCACGTTCCACGTCCTCTTTCTTGGTGCCGCGAAGCAGGACACCGACGTTGTCGCCGGCTTCCGCCTTGTCGAGCAGCTTGCGGAACATCTCGATGTCGGTGGCCACCGTCTTGCGGGTGTCCTTGAGGCCGATGATTTCGACTTCGTCCATTCGGTTGAGGACTCCGCGCTCGACACGGCCGGTAACGACCGTTCCGCGACCTTCGATATTGAACACGTCCTCGATGCACATCAGGAACGGCTTGTCGACTTCCCGGGGCGGGAGGGGGACGAAGCTGTCGATGGCGGCCAGGAGATCGGCGATGGCTTTTTCGCCTTCGGGCTTGCCGGCCATGGCGGCGGTGGCGCTTCCGCGGATGACGGGGGTCGTGTCGCCGGGAAACTGGTACTTGCTAAGAAGATCGCGGATCTCCATCTCGACCAATTCGAGGAGTTCGGGGTCGTCGACGAGATCGACCTTGTTCAGGAAGACGACGATGGCGGGGACGCCGACCTGGCGGGCGAGCAGGATGTGCTCCCGGGTCTGAGGCATGGGGCCGTCGGCGGCGCTGACCACGAGGATGGCTCCGTCCATCTGGGCGGCGCCCGTGATCATGTTCTTGATATAGTCGGCGTGGCCGGGGCAGTCGACGTGGGCGTAGTGCCGTTGTTCGCTCTGGTACTCGACGTGGGACACGGCGATCGTGACCGTCTTGGTCTCGTCACGCACGGTGCCGCCCTTGGTGATGTCGGCGTACGAAATCCGGGGCGCGAGTCCCTTGCGGGCCTGCACCTCGACGATTGCAGCCGTGAGTGTGGACTTGCCGTGATCGACGTGCCCGATGGTGCCGACGTTGACGTGCGGTTTCGTGCGTTGAAAATTTTCCTTTGCCATTGCCTGACTCCTGAACTTGGTGTCGTTCGATTCTCGCGAGCGTTGCTCCGTCATTCTTGGTGGAGCCCATGATCGGGTTTGAACCGATGACCTCGTCCTTACCAAGGACGTGCTCTACCAACTGAGCTACATGGGCGTTCCACCCAATCCAGACCCCTCAGACGACAATAAGACAATCAGCCCGTTCCAACATATCCGGCGCGGGCTGCGTTGTCCTGTGCGCTGCGGTCCAGCTTGGACCGTTTGAAATAGGGGGTTGGGGCGCGAGTGTCAATTGGTTTTTAGGAGTAATTCAGTTCACCATGGAAAGGTTCGCGCGTTCATCCGGTTGGGTCCGAGGAAATTCCGGCCCCCAAGTGTTGGGTGGGTGCCGTGAAGCGCTCGGGGCTCTGAAAGAAGGAGGTTCCAGCAAAACCGGGCGTTCGGAGGCGAGTTCGATTGCCTTCGGCTGGGTCCGGGGTTGTTTTGCGGGTGGAGGCGGTGTCAGTGTGACTCGGTCCGCCTGACGTTAACATGATGCATTCGAGGGAAGAGGCTGTCACAGGGAGCCGGGCGGAGCCGGTTCCGGGCATGGAAGGGTTGTGGGCGTGGGGTGCGGTGGTGCGGCGCCGGATGGTTCGGTGGGTGATTTTGGAGGCTTTGCTGTGGACCGCGGGATGGGTGACCTGGGTGGTTGCGTTGGGCCTTTGGGGTGATTGGGTCTTCGACTGGCCGCGCTGGGCTCGGCTGGCGATGTGGGTTGTGTACGCGGGGGTGGCGCTTTGGGCGTTGTGCCGGTACGGAGTCCGCCCCTGGCGCGAAGTGCCCGCGGGCGACCGGCTCGCCCTGGCGATGGAACGAAGGGATCCGGGGCTGCGAAGTCGATTGGTGAGCGCGGTTCAGTTGGGGCGTTCCGGGGACGCGCGAGGCGCGACCGACTCGGACGCCGCGACGGGAACCGGCGGCGCTGGTTTTCAACGGGAAAACCGATTGGGAAGGACGAGCGGACTGAAAGTCGACGGCACGCCGGATGGGGAGGCGGATGCGTTTGTGCGTCGTCTTGTTTTGGAGGCGGAGCGGCTGGCGTCGGGCTTGGATCTGGGGCGATTGGTTCCGCCGGATGGCCTGCGGCGGGCGTTTCGTCGCGTGGCACCGTACGTGGGAGTCCTGCTGATTGTGGGCTGGTTGGGTGGTGAAACGACGGGGATCCTGGCGCGCCGGGCGCTGGGGGGCGTCGAGGCGCTGCCGAGGGAGACCCGATTGGTCGAAGTGACGGGAGGCGCGGTCCTGGGTCGGGGCGACGACCTTCTGATTTCAGCCCGGGTGGACGGGTTGATCCCGAAAGAGGGGCAACTGTTGCTGCGCCACGCCTCGGGGAGGATTCAGAAGATGGCGATGGAGCCCGTTGAATCGGGACGCGGCCAATACCAGCGGTTGTTGGCGAATCTAACGGCTGATTTTCGGTACCGGGTGCGCGTCCACGACGCCGAGAGCGAGGAATTCGCGGTGCGGGTGTTGCCGCGACCGATGGTGACGAACCTGAATCTCACCTTGGAACTTCCCGGGTACACGGGGCTTCCGGCTCGGAAAGTGGCGCCGGGGGAATTGATCCTGCTTCGCGGCGGCCGGCTCCGGGTGGAGGGATGGGTCAGCCAGCCGATCACGAGCGCGGTGGTGCGCCTGGAGGGCGTGGAGACCCAGCGGGTGGCGCGGGTCGCCGCGGAACGGGGTGATCGGTTTCAACTGGACCTGCCCGTGGACGATCCGCGATGGACGGGCTTCTCGGTGAGCCTGGTGGACACGAGGGGCATTGCCTCGCTGGATCCCGCCGTCTACGCGTTGAATGTGGTGGACGACCAGCCTCCGACGGTGCGGGTCATTCTTCCGGCTCGCCGCGAGGAACTCGTGACACCTCGGGGGACGGTGCTGATCGCCTTCGAGGCGAAGGATGACTATGGCCTGGCTCGGGTGCGGGTGATGCACCAGCCGGCGGCGACCACGAACACGGTCGTCGAGCCCACGGCGATCGAGCTGGAACTGGAGGAGGCATCCGCCCCGGAGGTTCGCCGGCGGTTTGAATGGAAGCTGGCGGACGTTCGGCCCGTGGTGGAGGAGGGGGCGTTCCTCGAGTTCTGGATCGAGGCGATGGATCGGCGGGATGGGGGAGGGCCCGGCGTGGGGAGGAGCGAGAGGTATCTGGCGCGGGTGGTCTCGGAGGCCGAAAAGCGATGGGATCTGCTGACCCGCGCCGGGGACGCGATCGGAAGGCTGGGGGATGTGGCGCAGGGCCAGGAGCGGTTGAATGATTCGTTGGGTCGAATCATTCTGGAGAAGGTGCCGCCGCGATGACGGCCGAACGAACCTCGGGAACATCGATGAAGACAACTGAATCCGCTTGGGGACGACGGTGGCGTGTGGCGTTGGGAATTCTCGCCATCCTGGTCACTCACGGTGCCCTGGGCGCGCGCGCCGCGCTGGCTCCGGCTCCCGCTCCGTCAAGGGCGCCGTACCGGGGAGTCGCCGGGCCCGGGGATGTCCTGTCCCAGGCGGAGGTGGGCCAGGAGCAACTTCGAGGGACGACGGCGCGCGTGGGGGAGCAGTTGGACCTGATCCTCGCCGAGTTCGGCCGGAACGGTCTCGGAGGCGAGGAGGTTCAATTGCTCGGGGCGATCCGCGGCTTGCTGAGTCAATTGAGCGAGGAGGACATGGCCCGGGTGATCGAGCTCCTTCAGGAAGCGCGTGGCATGTCGGAATCGGGGGAGCAGCGCGGCAGGCTCCTGGAGGCGTTCGGCAACCAGAAAACGGTGGGCGTGAAGCTGCGGCAGATCCTGCTGGAATATCAGCGGCAGCAGGAATTGGCGGGCGTGGCGGCCCGTCTGGAGGAACTGGCGGCGCGCCAGCATGTCGCCATGCGCGACACGCTGAACCTGGCGGTGGGCGGCGCCGGCAGGAAGCGGGAGTGGTTGACGGAGAACCAGCGCATTTCGCTCCAACTTCAGGTGAGCGAACAAGCGTCCCTTCGCGACGAGGTGGTCGCCGTGATGCAGCGCCTGCTGGCTTGGGAGGGGGATGATGACAACGACGCGGCGGGAAGGGCTTCGGTGGCGATGGCGCAACCGGAGGTGAAGCGGCTGGGACTGGTTCTCGACGGCGTGATCAGGGATTTGAACACGGCGCAACTCCTCAGCGCCACCGGGCGGCAGCGGATGGCTCGGGGACTCCTGCGCGAACTGGCGAGCCAGTTGGTGGTTCCGTTGGATGAGGTCGAGGCGTTGCAGGCGGCGGTGCGGCGGATCGACGGTCTCTTGGTTCGTCAGGACGGTGTCCGGGAAGTGACGCGCCAGAGCGACACGCGGCCCGCGTCGGTCGCTCCGGTGGCGGGACGCCAGGCGGAGCTGGTGGACGACACGGATGTCGCGGCGGCGATGACGTCGTCGCTGGACGTGGCGGCGGGCGAGCAGGTCCAGGCGGCCGTGGGCCGGATGCAGGAGGCTCGAGGCGCGCTGGAGGGCGCCAGCGGGGATGTTCGGGCGCGTCGGTTGTCGGCGGCGACCCAGCAGGATCTCGCGCTGGCGCGGTTGGGGACCGCCAAGCGGCTTCTGGAGCAGCGGATCGACAGCCTGGAAAAACAGCGCCAGGCGGCGGCCGATCCCTTGTCGAATCTCAAGCAGGTGCGGGAGGACGTGGCGGCGCTGCTGGAGCAGCAGAAGCAACTGAAAACGGAAGCCGCGCAGGTGGAGTCGGAGCCCGTGAAACTTCGGCCGATGGCTCCGCGCCAGGGGGATTTGGGCGACAAGGCCGGCGACGCGAGCGACCGCGCGGGACTGGATTCGAGCGAGGCGGCGGAGTTTCTGAGCCAGGCCATGCAGGCCATGCGGCGATCCCAGAAATCCCTCGGATCCGCCCGGAACGATCCGGGGGCGCAACAGGCCGCGTTGGATGCGCTGGCGAAGGCCCTCGATGAACTCGACCGCAAGCTGGCGGAACTGGAGGCGGCCGAGAAGGAACTCGCCCTGATGGAGGAGCTGCTGCGGCGCCTGATCGCCCTGATCGAGGCTCAGCAGGCGTTGATCGACGAGACCGCGCGGCTGGCGAGGAAGCTCGAGGGGCGCGCGACGAAGGAAGTGGGCCGCGACCAGGAAACCCTCGCGGAGGCGACCCGAAAGCTGGAGGGCGACCTTCCGGATTCGGTGGCGCCGGCGGCGACCTATCTGGCCGATGGCGCGACGCAGATGATTCTCGCTGGGAACGAACTTGGGGCCGCGAGGGCGGCGGATGCGAGACCGCCCCAGGACGAGGCGTTGGCGAATCTCCTGCGGGCCCGCCGCGAACTGGAGGAAAGGCTCGCGCAGCTCAAGGAAATGCTGGGCCGACCCTCGGAGGAGGCATCGCTCGAACAATTGGCCGAGCTGATCAAGCAGGCGCAGCAGGACGTCAATTCGGCGATGTCCGCGGAGGAGCTTTCCAATGCGGCGAAAGGTTTGAAGAAGGCTTCGAAGCAGATCCGGCCCGCGACCTCGGGAAGGCTGGGGCGTATGCCGAGGATGGTGCGGGACCCGTTGCAGCACGCCGATCGCGCCCTGGCCGAAGGCGCGGCGTCGGCCGAGGCGGGGGACCAGGCGGGTTCGGAGAATGAAGCGGGCGAGGCCCAGGCGGCGCTGGCCGCGGCGGCGGCCGCGATCGATCTCGCCATGGCGGGCATGGGACAACAACCCGGGCAGGGCGAAGGGCAGGGCGGCGAGGGCAATTCGGCGGGCCAGGGCGAGGGCAAGGGAAGAGGGCGGCGTCCGGGCTCGCGGGCGGGAAAAGGGACCGGCGACGCGGGCAATTTCTTCGGTTCGGGCGGCGCCGACGGGCCTCGAAGTTCGACCTCCGGCACGGGCCGGTATATCGGGCTGCCGGCCCGCGAGCGGGCGGCGCTCCTCCAATCCCAGGGTGAGCGGTATTCGCGGGAGTACGCTCCGATGATCGAGCAGTACCTGAAGAATCTTTCGGACCAGGTGGGGGAGGCGCCGAAATAGCATGCGATACGATCGAACAATTCGAAGGGCGGCCCACCCCGGTCGCTGTAGCGGGGCCCGTTGGTTGGCCCGGGTTGGGGTTGGGGCCTTGCTGGCGGCCGGGGCGGCCGGTTGGGCCCCGGACCTGGGCGCGGCCGAGCCGGCCGAAGCGGCTGGTGCCGCGCCATCCGCGCCGATTCCGGAACCGGGCGATCCCGGTCCGATCATCGTGGACGGCCCGACCGAGGCGGTGTTGCGGGGAGCGATCCGGTTTCTTGCGTCGAAACAACTGCCCAACGGTTCGTGGGGGATGACGGACTTCGAGCGGCGGCATCCGGTGGCGATGACGGGTTACACGCTGATGGCCTTCCTGGCGGCGGGCCACCTCCCGGGGGAGGGCGAGGAGGGCAAGGTGGCCCGGGCCGGGCTTCGATACCTCCTGGACACGGCCAAACCGGACGGGACATTCGGCGATCGTTCGCTGGGGCAGTACATGTACAACCACGGGATCGCGACGATCGCGCTGGCGGAATTGTACGGGCAGACCCAGGCGAGCGACATCAAGCCGAAGCTGGACCGGGCGATCCGCCTCATCATCACATCCCAGAATTCGGAGGGTGGCTGGCGGTATCGTCCGATCGCCCAGGACGCGGACGTCTCGGTGACGGTGTTGCAGGTCGTCGGATTGCGGGCGGCGAAGAACGCGGGAATCGACGTGCCCCAGGACACCATCGACAAGGCGGTCCGGTACGTGAAGAGCTGTTATGACGCGGGCTCGGGCGGGTTCACCTACCAGCCGGGCAACCGCGCCCCGGGGTACGCGCGAACGGCGGCCGCGATCTATTCGCTGCAGGTCTGCGGCTTGTACGACGACCCCCTGGTGAAGCGCGGGTCCGAGTACCTGCTCAAGAACTTCGGCCAACGCGAGTGGTTCACGTACGGAACATTCTACGCGGTGCCGGCGCAGTACATGATGGGCGGCGACGGTTGGAAGGTCTGGTATCCCCGGATCCGGGCCCAACTGCTGCGGCAGGTGGTGCGCGAGGGGGATCGGGCCCATTGGGATGGTTCGATCGACATGGGTTCGAACGGGCTCGGGCCCATTTATGCGACGGCCGTGTACGCGGGCGTGCTGGCGATGCCATGGAACTACGTCCCGATTTATCAACGATGAGAAGGTTCGCCTGCGGAGGAATTCTGGTTGCCGGTCTGATGGTCGTCTGTCAGGCCGCCGCCGCGGTGGCGGAAGGCGTGTTGCGCACGACTTCGGGCCTGGTCGCGCGTGGCGACGTCAGTTGGGATCCCTCGGGGTTCACGGTGAAGCCCGCTTCCGGCGACACCGTCCGGTGCTCGCTGGAGGAACTGTCGAGCCTGACCCTGGAGGAGGGCGAACCCGAGACGGGGGACGGACCCGACGGCGAGATTTCGGTTGGTCCCGCCGCGGGGGCGGGGGCGGGAGGGGTGGCTGCGGTCCGTCCGCCGAGGGCGGGGTGGGTCGGGATCCAGGTGGGCGGAGGGCAGGAGGGGACTTTCCGGGAGGACGCGGACGGAATCCTGCTGAAGGGCGGCGGGCCGGGCCTCCTCGGGAACGCCGATTCGTTCTATTTCGCCCAGCAACGCCTGGAGGCCTCGGGGCAGTTGGTGGCCCGATTGGAATCGTTCCAGGGAACCAACAACGAGGCCATGGCGGGGATCGCGCTTCGGGACAACCTCGGTGAATCGGCGGCGTACGCGTTCGTGGGATTCAGGGGCGGATCGGGCCTTTGCTTTCAGTATCGGCAGATCGCGAGCGGCATGACGATGCGCACGACGAACGTCGCTCTCGGGATGCCGGTCTGGCTTCGCCTGGTTCGGTTGGGCGGTTCGGTGGTGGCGGATGTTTCGGCGGATGGCCGCCAGTGGCAGAACCTGGCGCGGGGCAACGTGAACCTGGGCCAATCCGTGCGGGCCGGCATGGTGCTGGCGTCGGGGACGCGGGAAGCGTCGGGGACCGCCCTGTTCAAGGATCCGGTCGTGGGTGCCCGCGGCATCGGCTACGCCCCGGGAAGCGGCTATCCGAGGGTCCTCCTCCGAGGGGGATCCGTCTTGATCGGGCCGGTCGTGCGGGCCGATGAATCGGTGATCCGACTGGGTGGAGGATTATCGGGCAACTTGGTGTCCGCGCTGAACCTGGCGAGGATCGAGTACGTCCCCCTCACGCCGGACCTTCTGGAACGGGCCGAAACGGAACGGCGGGGAGTGTTGCTGGTGGACGGCGATTTCCTCGACGGAACCCTCCGCGCGATCGCGACCAATTCCGTGACGGTGAGTTCCTTGTTGTACGGCTTCCGGTCCTTCGCCGCGGGAAGCGAAGCCGCCTGGGTTCAGGCGGGTCCGGTGGAGGCGGAGGATGCGCCGTACCGGATCGCGCTTCGCAATGGTTCCGAACTTCGGGCGCGTCAGGTGGAACTGGGTGCCAACACGCTGCGGGCGGAATCCCCCCTGCTTGGATCGATCCTCGTCCAGCGGGACCTGGTCCGCGAACTACGGCTCGTCGGCGGGAGGTAGTTCCGAGGCCGGGCCGCGACGGCGACGGGGTCCCGCTACCTCCGAACGGGTGACCGACGACATGACCGGGCAAGCCCAAGTCGAGATCGAGACCACGAGTTCGGGAGCTCTCGCGGGAATCCGTGAGAGCCTTTCGCACGCTTTCGTGTGGGTTCAGGCGGCTAGCCTCGTCGTCCTGCTGGGCTTCGTCGGGGGATGTGCCGGCGATCGCGCCAGGGGCGCCCCGTCCGGTGCGGATCCGAAGCCCGCGCCCGCGCCCGTATCCGCGCCCGTATCCGCGGCGGCGTCCAAGGCGGCTGTTCCCGTTCGGCTCCCGGCGGTTCCTCTTTCGACTTGGGTGAGCCGCGCCCTGGACGGAGAGGTGAACGTCGTGGATTCCCCGGCGATCACCGGCCGGGAACAGGAATTCTTCCTCGCTCTCCTGGCGCGTGTGGCGAACGAAACCCGGGATGTGGATCCGGTGGTTCGGTCCGCCGCCCGGCGTCTGGCGTCGACCGACGGAGGCCGCGGCGGGGTCGTGGTCGTCCGGGAGCTTTGGGCGCGCGAATGCTGCATGCGCCGAAGTTCTCTGGCCGGCGGCCTGCTGGGATTGGTCGATGGCATGAAGGCCGTCGCGGCGGGTGGAATCCCCGATGCCGGGGCGGCGTTGATGCTGGGGGAACTGGCGGACCACCCGGACGCGGCGGTGGCAAAGGCGGCCCGCGCGGCGTTGCGTTTTTTCGAGATTGAACCCGGGGAGAACGGGTCGCGGGCGTCGGGTGAACCGGACCCTTGAGCGGAGGGGAATCAGGTGAGCGGTTTGACGAGCACTTTGGACCGCCGCCCGTTGGCTTCGTAGCGTTCCCTGCGGGAGGGAGGGAGGTCGTCCCGGGTGCCTTCGGCGAAGCCGCCCTTGGATTGGAAGTAATTGAACGCCTGGGTGGACAGGGCGAGGAGATGGGAGACGCCGGCTTCGCGGGCCTTGGTTTCGACGAACTGCAGGAGTTTGCGACCGATGCCCTGGTTTTCGTGGGCGGGACTGACGTAGAGGTAGGCCAGTTCGGCCTTCCTGTATTCCGGGTAGAGGTGAAGGGCGATGCAAGCGACCGGATTGCGGTCGATCTCGTAGAGGTAATAGTCGCCGATCTGGCGTTCGATCTCGGCGCGGGTGCGTTTGACGATCTCGGCGCTGTCGACGGACTTGCGGGTCAGGAGGAGGAGCTGTCGGACGTCTTTTTTGAGGGCGCGCCGGACCTGCTCGTATTCGTTGGCGTAGACGAGGGTGCCGATGCCCTCGTTGGAGAAGACCTCGGCGAGGAGCGCCTCGTCCTGGCAGCCGTTGATGACGTGGACGCGGGGGACGCCGGCGCGGCAGGCCTGCGCGGCGTACTGGGCCTTGGGGAGGAGTTCGGGCGGGAAATCGCCGCGCTGTCGGATGAGGAGATCCTCGAGTTCGCTGGCGAAGATCTGGCGGATGAGGCGACCGGCGCAGATCAGGCCGTCGTGGCTGGTGACGTAAATGATCTTGGCGGCCTTGAGGGCTTCGCCGAGGGAGACGGCGACGGCATCGGAGTTGACGCGGTAGGTGCGACCTTCGCCGTCGAAGCCCAGCGGGGGGACGACGGGGAGTATCCCCTGGCCGAGGAGGCTCTGGAGCATTTCGACGTCGATACGTTCGACCTTGCCGGTGAAGAGGTGGTCGATTCCGCCGAGGATCCCGACCGGATGGGCGATGATGGCATTGGTGGAGGCGGCCCGGAGGTCGTTGGTGGAAAGTCCCTCGAGGATTTCGTGGGTGAGACGGTTGGCGGCGGTGAGGGCGAGCTTGAGCGTGGCGTCGTCGGTGATGCCGGATCCGTCGAGATTGGACGGGGTGACGCCGGATTCCTGGGCGAGTTGACGGATCATGGCGCCGGCGCCGTGAACCAGGACGATGCGGATGTTGAGGGAGCGCAGGACGGCGACATCGAGGAGGATGTTCGCGAAGTTCTCATCCGTGACGACGGAGGCGTCGATGCTGAGGATGAAGCAACGTTCTCGAAAGCGCGGGATGTATCGCAGAATGCCGCGGAGATCGGTCGGTTTCACGAGTGGCGTCGTTGGGAGCCGGCGGACGGGCCGGGAGGAGGAGATTTAGTGCGGACTGAAACGAAGGCTGGCAATGGAAAACGGGGGCGTGGTCCGTTGTCCGGAGCTTTCTGGTTGGAAGTTGTCCGGCGGGTCGTTAATGCAGGCGGATGCCTGTATTGATGGCCAAGGGCGGCTGGGTGTTGTGGATGATCCTGGTGACAGGCGCCGCCGGCGTGGCCGTTTTCATCGAGCGGCTGCTGCACTATCATCGGGCGCAGATCAATTCCACGGAGTTCCTCAACGGGGTGCGGAACGTGATCAAGCGGGACAACATCGTCGAAGCGGTATCCATCTGCGACGCCACGCCGGGGCCGGTCGCCCGGATGGTGAAGGTCGCCATCCTTCACCGGGAAGGGGGGAAGGACGGGATGCGGGAGGCCCTGGACGAGTCGGGCCTGATCGAAGTGCCGCGGTTGGAGGAGAAGCTGGGCGCGCTGGCGACCATCGCGCAGATCGCGCCGCTGATGGGCCTCTTCGGGGCGGTGCTGGGGTTCGTGAAAGTCTTTTGGCAGATGCAGGTGAGCGGGATGCCGCTGCAACCCACCGAATTCGCGGCCGGCATGTGGCAGGGCCTGATCTGCCTCGGAGCGGGCATCGCGGTGGCCGTGCCGACGTACGTCGCCCACAATTTCCTGGTGTCCCGGCTGAACGAGGTCCTCCTGGACATGGAGAAGAGCTCGACCGAGATCATCCGCCTCCTGGCGGATCGCGGAGGGGGAGGCCATCGATGAGGCTCCCCAGGAATTTCAAGATGTTCCGCGGCGGCCTCGACGCGTCGGCGGTGGCGGGAACCATGTTCCTTCTTTGGATGGTGACGTTGTTGCATTCCTCGCTGGTGCTGCCGGCGGGAATCCGCCTCCAGTTGCCCGAGGCGGAAGGGCTGTGGGGCGAGGTGGTGCCCAACCTGTCGGTGGCCGTGGACCGCGTCGGCCGACTTTCCTTCGAGCACCAGCTGATCCATGAATCGAACCTCGTCGTCCGCCTTCGCGAACACGTGCGGGAACGGGGGACCAACCAGACCCTCCTGCTGCTCGCGGATCAGACCGTGTCGATGGAGACGTTGGCCCGCTTGTCCAATCTGGCCCGCATCGCCGGGGTGCGGGACATCGTCCTGGCGACCAGTCCGCGACCGGGAGCGACGGCGCCCATGACGGCCCGCGAGGCGCGGATCCGATGAGGAGCGGAGAGACAGAGCAGGGCGCTGTCGCCCGTGTCGCGGCTTCCGTCCGCTGGTGGCGGCAACCCTGGCTGCGGTGGACCCTGCTCATCCTCGCCGCCGAAGTGGCCCTGGTGGTCGTGCTTTCGTCGCGGGGAAACCCCACGGCCCATCGAGCGCGTTCACCGATGCCGCGCTTCCGGATTCTCGCGGAGCCCGAGAATTCTCCGGGACCGAGCCACGCCGCGGCGTGGAACGCCCTGATGAGCCCGTCGGTGATGCTGATGCCCTCGGAGGATGACTTCTCGGGGTCGAGCTGGCTTGCCGGGTCGGAAGCCGAAGTCGCGCTCGAGGCTTTCCTGGCGCCCGTTCAACCGCTTCCGTTCGAAGCTATCCGAGGAACGGAAGGCGGTTTGGGCGTTTACCCGAGGCGGGATCCGGGACCGGGAAGCCGGTGGGGATTGACGGGTGGCGCGGGGCCGTTGCCAACCGTGGCTTCCGTGCCCCTGCCGGCCGATGGCGGAGTCCGCGTGCTGGAGGGGTTCGAGGGTTGGCGTCTCGACCAGGAGTTCAGATTGGAACCGCTCGCCGGCGGGGTGCTGGCCCAACGAGCCGTGGTCCGGGTCGTGCTGGATGAGACCGGGGCGCCCGCGAGTTCGCCCGTCCTTTGGGAAAGCAGCGGCGCCGCGGTCGCGGACGAGGCGGCCCTGAACCTGGTCCGGGGACTTCGGATGACCCGGGCGAGCACGGAGTCGGAGCCCGACCGGGCGACGGATCGCAGCTGGGGATTCCTTGGAATCACCTGGCCCGCGCCGCGAGTGGAGACCGCCCAGGAGCAAGGCGAGAGCCCATGAGCCCCGACGCCTTGATGTTCGTCTACATGGCGGTGCCCCTGGCGTCGCTGGTCGTCCTCTGGTTGATGCGATCGTTCCGCGGCCGACGATTCCTGCCGAGCCCGGCCGAGGATCGCGTCTTTCGCTGTTCGAAATGCGGTTATGTGTACACGGACGACGCGGACGTGGACCTCGCGCGGTGTCCGCAATGCGGACTCCTGAACGAGACCTTCGATTTCCGGACGTAGCGTTTCCGGCGCCCGACGGAATCGGAGGTCCTCAGGATGCCGTGGGCCGCGGCGTCGGGGTGGCGATGGAATCCAGGGCGATGCCGCCGAGGAGGGCGGCGATGGTCTGAAGCGCGTTTCCCTCGAACCGGTTGTTCACGTAGACGTACACGACCCTTGGGACGCCCGCGTCCCGTTTGGCGATCCTCCCCAGGAGTTGGGCCATGGCGGCGCGCCCCTCCGGATAGGGATCCTGGATGCGGTCGTAGGGCTGGAAGCGCGCCACGGCCTCTTCGTAGGCGCGGCCCGGTCGGAGGAGCAGTCGGGCCGCGGTGTGGTCGGGGCTCGTGAAGGCGCCGGGAAGGGCGAGTTGATCGGCCAGGGACGGCATCGCTTCCCACGAATTGAAGACGTGGGCCACGCCGTGCCCAGCGAGCATCGCGAAGTAGTCGGGATGAAGAAACCCGGTGTTGCGGATCTCGACTCCGTAGCGCCAGCCGCCGGGCAGCTTTTCCAGAAAGGCCCCCAGGGCGTCCGCGAACTCGCGGCCGCGGGCGAAGTCGGTGGGATGGAATCGCGAGAACTCGAACATGAGAACGCCGACCTTGGATCGATAGGGCTCCAGGGGCGCCAAAAACGCGGACGCGAAAAGGTCGGCGTTCAGGAAGTTCGGATTCGACTGGCCCGCGCGGTCGCCGAATCGGGGAAGGCGGGTGAACCGCTTCACCGTGATCTCGTCGGTGACCTTGAAGCTGAAACGGAAGCCCTCGGGCACCTGGCCGGCGAGGTCGCCGAGAAAACGATCGTCCGGGAAACGGTAATACGAGGCGTCGACGCCGACGGTGGTGAAAGTCTCGGCGAATTCCTTGAGGCAAAGGCGGTCGAACCGGGATTGGGCGAAGCGGCCGCGGTACAGGTAGCGGTCGTGGGTGTAGAGCTGGCCCATCCAGCCGGGGTATTTCCACGAGGACGTGCCGATATGGACTCCGGCTTCGGCGAGTTGGCGGAGCAGGATTCGGGCGGAGTCGCGGTCGAAGTCGGGTGGCGTCGGGGAATCGTTCATGGCCGAGGAAAGGCGAGGCGAGGCTTGCGAAGTGGGGAGGGATTCCGATAGCCAAGAGCGATCACCCTGCCATGAGTGTCCTATTATCCGCCGCGGAGGTTACGGGGAGTCGTTGGCCATTCGTGGTTTTGCTGGCCAGCGTGGCGTTTGTGATCTTCGCGATCACCAGGCTGCGACTCCACGCGTTCATCGCCCTGACCTTCGCCGCGTTTCTCGCGGGTTTCCTGGCCGAACCCTTCAAGCCGGCCGTGCTGGACAAGCTGTCGAAGGGCGCGCGCGCGGCCGCGGAGGGCAACCACTGGCTGGCGACGGTCGAGCTCACCATGGTGGAGTTCGGGACGACGGCGGCGGCGATCTCGATCTCGATCGGACTCGCGGCGATCATCGGGATGGCGCTGATGGAGAGTGGAGCGGCGGACAAGGTGGTGAGGCGGTTCCTGGCGTTCTTCGGCGAAAAACGGGCGGGGGCGGCGTTGCTCTGGAGCACCTACTTCCTTTCGATCCCGATCTTTTTCGACACGATGTTCATGCTGATGGTCCCGCTAGCCCGGGCGCTGCGCCTTCGCACCGGCAAGGACTACACGCTGTATCTCCTTTGCATCTGCTGCGGCGGCGTGGTCACGCATTCCCTGACCGTGCCGCATCCGGGGCCGCTCGCGGTCGTCGACAACCTGAGACTGAACGTGGGGCTGTCGCTGATCTGGGGCATCCTCGGTGGCATCCTTCCCTGCGCGGGGGGCTATTGGGTCGCCAAATGGTTGAACAGCCGGGTGACGGTGCCCCTGCGGGAGACTCGGGGCGCGGCGCTGGCCGAATTGGAGGGCATCTCGAAGAAGTCCGATGCCGAACTGCCGTCGTTTTTCTGGTCCATCCTACCGGTCATCCTGCCGATCATCCTGATCAGCCTGGGATCGACGTTCGTGGTCATCAAGGGAAGTTTCCCCGGGGTGGTGGCGGCGATGGGCGGGGAGGAGACGTTCGGAGCGGTCAACCGCTGGGTGGCGTTTTTCGGCAACAAGAACATCGCGTTGTTCATTGGAGCAGGACTCGCGCTGTGGGTGCTGGCGCGGCAACGGGGTTTCAGTTTCCGTCAGATCGAGAGCCTGATCGGACCGCCGATCGAAATGGCGGGAGTGATCATTTTGATCACGAGCGCGGGCGGCGCTTTCGGCCTGATGCTGCGCAACGCGGGGGTCGGCGACGCCATCAAGGACGCGGCCATGGGTTACCAGGTGAACGTGGTGTTGCTGTCCTGGCTGGTGGCCGCGGTGATCCGCGTCGCCCAGGGGTCCGCGACCGTGGCCATGCTGACGACTTCGGCGATGGTGTTCCCGATGGTGGACCCGGCGGCGGGAGCGGCTCTGGCGTTTCATCCGATGTACGTCTACCTCGCGATCGGATTCGGCGCCTTCACCTGCTCTTGGATGAACGACAGCGGTTTCTGGGTGGTGAACCGGCTCAGCGGCATGACCGAGACCGAGACGCTGAAGACCTGGACGGTGATGCTGACGGCGGTGTCGGTGCTCGGTCTGCTCATGACCATGGTCCTGTCCTGGTTGGTTCCGCTGGTGTGAAGGGCTTGAAGACGCGGGAGAATCGAGTCGCCTGCATCATGGCGCCTCAGGGGGGCGTGGGTTCGGGCGTTTTCTCGAAGAAAATGAGGTGCTGCCAGGGGAGTTCCCGCCGGGTGCCGGCCCAGCGAAGGCGCGGATGAATCCCGGCCTCCTTGCGGACCTGCGCTTCGGTCATCTTGTGGAGCGGTTTGATCGGGACGGAGGCCTGTTCGCCCCGGAATTCGACGAAGGCGATCCTGCCGCCGGGTTTCAGCGCCCGGGTGATGGCGGCGAGCATTTCGTGGGGATGATCGACTTCATGGTAGACGTCGACCAGGAGGGCGAGGTCGAGGGTGTCGGCCGGGAGTTTCGGGTCGGTCTCGGTGCCGAGGACGCCGACGACGTTGGTGATGGACCGGCGGGCCATGTTGGTGGCGAGCAGGCTGAGCATCTCGGGTTGGATATCGACGGCGTAGACCTTGCCGGACGGGCCTATTTTTTCCGACATGCGCCAAGCGTGGTACCCGGTGCCGGCGCCGATGTCGGCGACGGCCATGCCGGGTTGGAGTCCGAGGAGTGAGAGAAGGAGGTCGGGGCGCTCTTCGTCGGTGCGTTCGGGGCGTTCGAGCCAGGGTGCGCCCTGGTGGCCCATGACCTGGGCGATTTCACGATCGAGGTAGAACCTGCCGGTGCCGTCCCTTGACGCGGGGCGTTGCTCGTAGCCGGGGAAGTCGGCGGCGGAGACTGGAAGGCGGGAAAAAAGGAAGGCGACCGCGAAAGCGAGGACGCCGGTGACGGCGGCGGTGGCTGTGGGGAAAGACAGGGCGCGTGTCGTTTGGCGACGAGGGATGCGGGTGGGGGGCTTCATGGGTGGGACGAACGAACTTGAATTGCCAGTGGGGATTTCGAACAGGGATGAAGTTAGTTCACCACGAAGGACCTGGAGGCAAGACGGGCGACGCCTTTCTCCGAGTCCTACGCGACCTTCGTGATGGAATCCAGGGTTCACGGAGGGGACGGTGGGGAGGGTGGGGTTTGGAGGGATGGGAAGCGAGGCGGTTGATGGGTGTGGCGCAGGATTTTGGGGTGGTGACGGGGCGATGCGGCATATCTGGGGGGCGAAGCGAGGAGGTCGTTGAAGGATGAGGCTTTTAACCTCTTGACCCCTGTTTCGGCGCCGCCGTAGCGTTGCGGCGGTAGGCTGACTTCATGTTCGCGCAGCTTAAAGGCCTCTTTTCCAACGACATTGGAATTGATCTAGGGACCGCCAACTCGCTCGTTTACGTGCGGGACCGCGGTATCGTGCTGCGTGAACCCTCCGTGGTAGCCATTCAGGCGGGCACCACCAACGTTCTGGCCGTGGGTGAAGAGGCCAAGAGGATGTTGGGTAGGACCCCAGGCAATATTGTGGCCATCCGTCCAATGAAGGATGGTGTGATCGCGGATTTCGAGGTGACCGAATCGATGCTTCGTCACTTCATCCAGAAGGTTCACCATCGGAAGTTGATAGCACCCCGGGTGGTCGTGGCTGTTCCGTCGGGAATCACGGAGGTCGAGAAACGCGCGGTCAAAGACTCGGCTACCCATGCCGGGGCGCGCGAAGTGTATTTGATCGAGCAACCGATGGCTTCGGCCATCGGGGTGGGTCTGCCGGTGCACGAGCCGGCGGGCAACATGATCGTGGACATCGGCGGGGGCACTTGTGAAATCGCCATCATCTCCCTGGCCGGCATCGTCTTCAGTCGTTCCCTCCGCGTGGGGGGCGACGAGTTTGACGAGACGATCATTGCTCACATGAAACGGGCCTACAACCTGATGATCGGCGAACGAACCGCGGAGGAGATCAAGATTCGGATCGGCTCCGCCTTCACGCTGGAGCAGGAGCTGACAATGGAGGTCAAGGGTCGTGACCTCGGAAGTGGTCTGCCGAAAACGCTGACCATTCGGTCCGAGGAGATCCGAGACGCTCTCAAGGAACCTCTCACGAGCATTCTGGAGAACATCCGACTCACCCTTGAACGCTGTCCGCCCGAACTTGCCGCCGACTTGGTCGACCGCGGGATCGTCATGGCGGGTGGGGGTGCGCTGGTCCGTGGAATCGACCGTCTGGTCGCCCAGGAGACCGGTCTGCCGGTGCATATCGCCGATGATCCACTGAGCGCAGTGGCGGAGGGCACGGGCCGGGTGTTGCAAGAACTGTCCTTCCTCAAACGAGTCGCCTCCTCCAGCACCGCCTAGCGGGCTGGGATGCTGCGCAAACCTCATTTCGTCCTTCTACTGGTCGTCACGCTGGCGGTGCTCGTCCTCCTGGCGCTGCCGGCTTCCGCGCGTTCCAGGATCCGACTGGCTGTCGGCGGCCTTTTCCTTCCCCTTTTCGGCCTCGCCGGCACGGCGCAGGCCGTGGGCGAACGCGCCAGCGCCACCCTGACGCCCCGGGCGGTCCTCGTGACCCGGATCCGCGATCTGGAGGAGGATTCGCGGATCCTGCGGGCCTTGCTGATGGAAGCGGTGGCGGCGGCACGCGAGAACGATCGGCTCCGGCAGATGGTCGGGTACCCGGGGCGCACCCGCTGGAGGCTCAAACCCGCCCGGGTCATCGGACGGGATCCCGCGAGTTGGTGGCAGGCCGTGCACCTGGATATCGGCGCCCAGGACGGCGTGATCACCAACCTGGCGGTCCTCGCCGCCGAGGGCCTGGTGGGGCGCGTCGCCGAGGTGGGGCCTCGGACCTGTCGGGTCGTGCTGGTGGGCGACCCCAACTGTCCGGTGTCGGCGGCCCTGGCGGATACGCGCGACACCGGCGTGGTGCGTGGCGCTTCGGCGGGCGACTACCGCGGGGCGGTGGTCGACTTCTCCTACCTGTCCCGGGATGCCGTGGTTCGACCCGGTCAGCGGGTGATCACGAGCGGCCAGGGAGGCATCTACTCGGCTGGAATCACGGTGGGTGAGGTGATCGATTCCCGCATGGTCGAGGCGGGTATCTATGTCGAAGCCCGGGTCCGGTTGGCCGTCAATCTGGCCGGGATCGATCATGTCTGGGTGAAGCTGCCATGAACTGGGTCCACCCCATCTCCTTGTTCCTCGTGACCTGGGTGGCCGCGTTCCTCCAAGCCACGCCGTGGAGCGCCCGGATCGGCCTGGGCGCGCAGCCGGACCTCCTGCCCGCGCTGGTGGTCTACGCGGCCTTCAACGCGAATCTCGCGACTACGGCCGGAGTCGCGGTGGTGGCCGGTTTGTCCTACGACGCCCTGTCGTCGGGTCCCTTCGGATTGTCCCTGCTTCCGCTGACGGTGCTGGGGGTCCTCCTGCATCGTCGACGCGACCTGGTGCTCAGGGATTCCGTCTGGTCCCAGGCTTCGCTGGGATTCGTGGCGACGCTGGCGGTGACGGTGCTTTCGCTGACGTTGCTCTGGGTCTTCGGGCCGCTGGTGTCGAGCGGACCGGTGCCGCCCCTGTACCGGGCGGACTTGAGGCCCGGAGGGGATGGGGGCCCGGATTTCAGTGCGCGGCTGGTGTGGCAGGTGTTCGTCCTCGTGATCGTGGGAGCGCTGGCGACGCCGGTGGTTTTCCGCCTGTTCGGGTGGATCGACGCGACGTTCAACTACCGGCCGGCGCCGCCGCCGGTGGACCGGGCGCGTCGCGAGATCAAACGGGGGAGGTCCTAGGGCCATGCTGATCCAGGACCCATTTCGTCGGGAGGATTCCAGGCTGCGCGCCGTGGCGGTCGTGGTGCTGGCCGGGATGATCATTCTCGGGGGCGGACTCTGGCGACTGCAGGTGATGGCCGCGGGACGTTACGTGCGTTCGGAGGAGGCGCAGTCCGTGCGTCTGGTGAGGGTGCCGGCGGTTCGCGGGAAGGTGGTGGATCGGAACGGGTTCGCGCTGGCCGAGAACCGGCCGAGTTACGATGTGAACCTGTACCTGGAGGAACTGCGTCCGCTGTTCGTCCAGGAATACACCAACCGGGTGTTGCCGGCGGCGAAGGCGCGCCGCCCGGGCGGAAGGCTCAGCGTGGCGGAACGGCGCGACCTTCAGGAGACGGCGCGGCTGAACGTCTACAGCAACACGGTCACCGCGGTTTCGGCGGGCCTCGGTCGCCCGTTGCCGGTGAGTTCGGACGGGTTCCTTCGGCACTACCGTCAGGCCCTGGCGCTGCCCCTCCCGATCGTCGACAACCTCGACTCGTCCCAAATGGCGCTCTTCTTCGAGCGCTGCCGGGGGATTCCCGGGATCGACCTCGAGGTGCAGGCGGTGCGCAGCTATCCCTTCGGACGGTTGGCGGCCCATGTGCTGGGCCATCTCCGGCGCTCGGACGAGGCGGAGAACGATCCGGACCTGCTCCTCTTCCGCTATCGGCTCAAGGACTACCAGGGAGTCGCCGGCGTGGAATCGGGCTTCGACGAGGCGCTCCGGGGTCGGGCCGGGGTGAAGGCGCTCCGGGTGAACAGCATGGGGTACCGGCACGAGGAGTGGTACCTGCACCCGACCGAACTCGGGCGGGACGTCCAGTTGACTATCGACGTTCCCATCCAACTCGCGTCGGAACGGGCGCTGGCGCGGATCGCCGGGTCGGAGACACGGGGCGCCGTGGTGGTGATGGATGTCCGCAACGGGGACCTCCTGGCCCTGGTTTCGGCGCCCGCGTTCGACCCCAATAGCTTCCTGGGCGGGATGTCGAACGAGGAATTCGCGGTGCTGAACGACGACCGGCTGCGGCCCCAGATGAACCGGGCGGTGTCGGGGGCGTACGCCCCGGGTTCGATTTTCAAGGTGATCGTGGGGCTGGCGGCGTTGGAGGCCGGTGTCCTGGATCCGCTCGAATCGTACGAGTACCTCGGGTATTGGCCGATGGGTCCGAGGACCCCGCCGATCAAGGACACGGCGCCCGCCGGCTTCTACGACTTCAAGCGGGCGTTCAAGCGGTCGAGCAACGCTTATTTCATCGACCAGGGCCTGAAGGCGGGCCGGGAGCGGATCGTGGCCATGTCCGAGCAGTTCGGGTTGGGCGAAAAGACGGGTTTTCCGTTGGGAACCGAAGTGCGGGGTTACCTGCCCAACCGGGAGAATCTCGATCGCATGCGGTCGATGGGGGATCGGTGGACGGAGGGGGACACGGCCCAGCTGAGCATCGGCCAGGGAGCCGTGGCGGTGACGCCGCTGCAGATGGCGGTCATGACGGCCGCGGTCGCGAATGGCGGAAAGATCCTCGAACCGCGGTTGGTGCTGGGAATTGGCGGCAAACCGGGCGAGCCCCCGACCACCATCGCGCCGAAGGTTCGTGGGGAACTGGGGGTTCAGGCCCGGCATCTGGAGCGGATCCGGGAGGCGATGTTGGCGGATGTGGAGGAGGACGAAGGGACGGGAAGGGAGGCCGCGATCCTGGGAATGCGCGTCTGCGGCAAGACGGGCACGGCCGAGGTGAAGAAGGGGCGCGTCCTCGTCGACAAAATCACGTGGTTCGTGGCGTTCGCCCCGTTCGAATCACCGCGGTACGCCGTGGTGGTCCTGGTGGAGAGCGGAGGTTCCGGCGGTCGGACTTGCGCGCCCGTCGCGCGTCAGATCTTCCAGGCGATCCAGCAGCGGGAAGGCGCGGCGCGGCCGGCCATGCCTTCGACGGGTCCCGCGCCACGGCGGGAGGCGTCGATGGCGGCGCCCTCCGCGACGCAATGGGCCGGAGTGACCGCCGGCGGGGAGGTGGGGCCGTGAATCCAGGGGAGTTCCACCAGCGACGAGGCCGCATCGCCTGGGCCCTCCTGGGGGCGGCCCTGCTTCTGATGACGCTCGGGCTGTGTTTCGTCCACAGTTCCACGCTGGGCGACACGGAAACGACGGTGAAGCAACTGATCTGGTTCGTGGTGGGCCTCACGGCGGCGGGCCTGCTGTGTCTGGTGGACTACCACATCCTCGCGCGGTGGGCGTGGGTGGGCTACTGGGGTTCCATTCTCCTGCTGCTGGCCGTGATGGTGATTGGCGTCGAGCGAAACGGAGCGAGACGCTGGATCGACCTGGGTCCGTTCCAGCTGCAGCCCTCGGAATTCGCCAAGCTGGCGGTGTTGTTCGGCCTGGCCCAGTTCCTGACCCGCCCGATCGAGGAGTTGCGGCTCACGAACGTGGTGTTCCGGTCGCTCGGCATCGTGCTGCTGCCTTTTGTCCTGATTCTCAAGGAGCCTGATCTGGGTTCGGCCCTGGTCCTCCTCCCGATGATGGTGACGATGATGTACGTCGCCGGGGTGCCTCCGGCGATCCTTGGAAAAATCATGGGGGTCGGCGCGGCGATCGGCGGGCTGCTGGTGGCGGACGTCTTGTTCGCCCCGGAAAGCCTGCGGCTGATCAAGCTCAAGGATTACCAGCGGCACCGGCTGATGGTGTACTTCGGGAAGGACTTCGTGCCGCCGAACGCGACGCCCGAGCAGCGGGCGTACTACAGGGAACTCCAGCGGCACAAGGGTTGGAACGTTCAGCAGGCGCTGATCTCGGTCGGGTCGGGCGGTCTGACGGGCAAGGGCTGGCGCCAGGGAACGCAAAACGCGCTCGGCTACCTCCCGAGGCTCGGCGCGCACAATGATTTCATCTTCTCGGTGATCGCCGAGGAGAGCGGGTTTGTCGGCAGCATCACCGTCGTCGGCTTGTACACGGTGATCTTCGTCGGCGGCCTGCTCATCGCCGGACAGGCGCGGGACCGGTTGGGCCGGTTGATCGCCGTCGGCGTGGTTTCGCTTTGGTTCGCGCATGTCTTCATCAATGTCGGCATGAACATCGGTCTGATGCCCGTCACGGGCATTCCTCTTCCACTTCTCAGTTACGGCGGGTCGGCGGCTGTCGGTGCGCTGCTGGCCCTGGGTTTTTTACAAAACGTCCACATCTATCGGAGATCTTACTGACCATGAGTGAGCGCAAAAATTCACGATCCCAAGGCCGCCGGCGTGGCGGCATGCGGTTCCGCCCCGAAGGGGGCATCCACCACCAGCACGTCACCAACCCCAAGGCCGAGCGCGCCGCCCAGGAGGCCCGCCAGGCCGCCGAATCCGGGGCCACCGAGCAGGTGTTCAACACCCGACGGTACGAGGAGGAAATCGAAAGGACCGAGGCCCAGGCCGCCGCGGCAGGCGGCGGGGTGGCGCCGGCGGGAGGCGCGGGTGCGCCGGCCGAGGGCGCGGGCCCCGGGGTGCCTCCCGGCGAAGCCTCAGCCCAGACGGCGACCAGCGGCGCCGGAACCGCGGCGGGTCCCAATGCCGGCGACGATGCGACGGCCGCGGCCGCCACGGCGGCCGCCGAGTTGGCCGCCGCGGAGGAGGCCAAGCCCAAGAGCCTCCTGGACTCCATCCGGTCCGCCGCGCGGAAGATGGTCGAAAAGGTGTCGCGCCTCCTGCGACCCAAGAAGCCGAGCGGCAAGGAAATCATCATCAACGCCGAATCGCTGGAAACCCGCGTCGCGGTCCTCCAGGACGGGCGCTTGGACGAGTTCACGATCGAGCGGACCAACGAGGAGCGCCTGGTGGGTAGCATCTTCAAGGGCCGGGTGCGGAACCTGGAGGACGGATTGAAGGCGGCGTTCGTGGACATCGGCTTCGAACGAAACGCCTTCCTCCATTACTGGGACATCGTCCCCAGCCAGTTCGACAGCAACGTCGAGGTGGTCGAACGCGACGGACGCAAGCGGGATCGGCCGAAGATCACCCAGAAGGACGTGCCGCGCCTCTATCCCGCGGGCAGCGAGATCATCGTCCAGGTGACCAAGGGACCGATCGGAACCAAGGGCCCCCGGATCACGACCAACCTCTCCCTCCCCGGCCGGTACCTGGTGCTGCTGCCGAACTCGGATCAGTCCGGGATTTCCCGGAAGATCGAGGATCCCGCCGAGCGTCAGCGGTTGAAGCGGATCCTCCGCGAGCTGTCGATCCCCGAGGGCATGGGGGTGGTGATGAGAACGGCGGGCGAGGGCAAGCAGGCGCGTTACTTCGTCCGGGATCTCGCCCTGCTGCTCGACGAGTGGCGCATGGTCCAGGATCGGATCCAGAAGCAGGGGGCGGCCACCTGCGTGTTCGAGGAACCCGACCTCATCGGACGGACGGTGCGCGACTTCCTCACCGAGGACGTCGACCGGATCCTCGTCGACGACTACCGGCAATTCGAACGGATCAAGGAGATGATCGCGCGGATCTCGCGACGTTCGGAGGGCAAGGTGAAGGCGTACAACGAGCCGCAGCCCATCTTCGATCGCTTCAACATCTCCAAACAGCTTGAGACGACTTTCCAGCGGACGGTTCATCTCAAGAGCGGCGGCTACATCGTGATCGACGAGACGGAGGCGCTGGTCGCGATCGACGTGAACACCGGGAAGCATAAGTCGGGCAAGGACCTCGATTCGACGATCCTCCAGGTGAATCTCGAAGCCGCCGAGGAGATCGCCCGGCAGTTGCGACTCCGCAATGTCGGCGGGTTGATCATCCTCGACTTCATCGACATGCGGCATCCGAAGGATCAGCGCGCGGTTTTCAACCGGCTTCGGGACGGTGTCCGCCGCGACAAGTCGAAGACCCATCTGCTGGCCATCTCGCCCCTCGGCCTCCTCGAGATGACGCGCCAGCGCCAGACCGAGAGCGTGCAGTCCTCCGTGTACGACGATTGCCCCTACTGCCGTGGACGCGGCCGGGTCAAGAGCGCCGAAACGATGAGCGTCGAGATCCAGCGCAAGCTGGTGGAGATCCTGCGGAAACGGCCCCGGGACGAGTCCGACTTCCAATTGCGGATCGTGGTCCACCCGACGGTTTACGAGCGCATGCGACGCGATGACGAGAAGTTCATCATCGAGTTGGAGAAGAAGTTCTTCGGCAAGATCTCGTTCCGGCCCGACCCGGGGATCCACGCGGAACACTTCAAGATCATCAACGCCGTTTCCAACGACGAAGTGGCCAACGTGGGGGTGACCCCCACTTCTGACCGTGGGACAACCACGGAGCACACGGAGCATACGGACGGAAAAGCCGCGGTGACTCCCGGTCGCGTTTCGGATCGAGATCCCGATCGGAGTCGGGGTCGGGATCGGGGTCGAAGTTGGTCCCGCGCCGTCTCGTTCCGGTCGGCCTGGACCACGGGAAGAGCCCCCGCGCGAAATCGGGCGCGGCGTCAGCCGATCGTCACCAGGGGTTGCCCGAGCACGTCCATTCTGGGCGTGATCCCTAGTCCGGGCTCCGTGGATGCCGCCATGCGGCCGTCGACGCGCCGCGGCGCGCCGTCGGCGGTGCCGACCGTGACGTAGCTGTTGAAATCCGTCGTGGTGAACAGCAGTTCGGGCGGGGTGCTCTGGGCGAGGTGGGCGATGGCCGCCGTCGCGATGTCGCCGCCCCAACTGTCCTCCAGGGTCATCGCGATGCCCATGGCGACGCAGAGATCCCGCGCCTGACGAATCCGGGTCAGGCCACCCAGCTTGCTGATCTTCAGGTTCACCACGTCCATCGCCAGATCGGATTTGGCCCGGAGCAGGATCGCGAGATCGTCGATGCTCTCGTCGAGGACGAACGGGTGCGGGGTCTGTCGACGCACGGCCAGGCATTCCTCGTAGGTGAGGCAGGGTTGCTCGATGTAGACGTCGATGTCGCGGACCGCCTTCGCCACGCGGACCGCCTCGTGCTGGGTCCAGCCGGTGTTGGCGTCGGCGATGAGTCGGTCACCCGTTTGCATCTGGCTGGCGACGGCGCGAATCCGGGCGATGTCGACGTCCGGATCGCCTCCAACCTTGAGTTGGAATCGCCGATAACCCTCGGCGCGGTACCCGGCGACCCGGGACGCCATTTCCTCGGGAGCCTCCTGGGAGATGGCGCGGTAGAGCGGGACATCCTTCGTGTACCGGCCTCCGAGAAGCTCGCACACGGGCAGCCCGGTGGCCTGGCCCAGGATGTCCCAGCAGGCGATGTCGATGCCGCTCTTGACGTAGGGATGCCCCTTCAGAGCGGCGTCCATGGTTCGGTTGAGCCGGACAAGTTGACGGGGGTCTTCGCCCAGCAGGTGGGGGCCCAGTTCTCGAAGACCGGCGCGGACGCCGTCGGCGTAGGCCGGGAGGTAGAACGGACCCAGGGGACAGACCTCGCCGTGGCCCGCGAGCCCCGTGTCGGTTTCGACCCGGACGATCGTGCTGTCGAAGACGGTGACGGACTTTCCTCCGCTCCACTTGTACGTGACTTCGTGGAGAGGCAGTTCGACGCGGTAGGCGAGGATGCGTTGGATTTTCATGGGTTCATTCCGTGGATCGAACGAGTCGGAGTTGATGGGGCGTCCGGAGGCGCGCAGGGGCGGACGCGGCCCGGCGTGGGGTGTCCGCGGGGAGATTTCAGCGCGGAGGAAGAACCAGACGTTCCTTGCCCTCCGAGAGATCCCAGATCCGCAAAATTCCGTCATCGGCGGCGACCGCCGCCCAGCTGCCATCCCGGGGAGTCGCCAGGCCAAGCAGGTAGGAGGGCGTATTCGGCAGGTCGCGGACTTTTTCGCCGCTTTCGCGGATCACGCGTCCCTGGCCGCTGCCGGCGACGGCCACGAACTGGTTGGTCCACCCGACCGCGCGCAGACCGGTGACTTCCTTGCCGAATCCATCGACGTTCTTGAGACGGTCACCCGTTGTCGCGTTCCAGATTTTCACCACGCCTTCGGCGCCGGCCGAGGCCAGGACGCCGCCGTGGGCAAGCCACGCGACGGCCATGACGTGATGGGAGTGACCTTCGAGGCTCCGGAGAAGGCCGCCATTGGCGACCTCGGAAATGCGGGCGAATCGATCCGCTCCACCGGATGCCAGGAACTCGCCGCGCGGCGAGAAAGCCAGGCCCAACACGCAATCGCTGTGCACCGCGCCCAGGTCCCGCGCGAGGGTGCCATCGGCGGTGTTCCAGAGCTTGATCTCCCCGGACCGGGACGGCTCCCCACCGCCGGTGGCGAGGAGTTTGCCGTCGGGACTGAACGCCACGGCGTTCACGCGATCGACCAGGGGTGGCGACCCGGACGTGGTGGATGACGCGACATCCCCGAGCGTGCGGACCCGCTCCCACCGCGGCGAGAAATCGATCCGGACCACGGCATCCCGTCGGACGACGAGCGCGGAATGCTCGTCGAGGGCGAAGAGCGCCACGGGCTGCCCGCTTTCCTGGAAGGCCAGCGTGGCGGCGCCGGACGCAAGATCCCAGGCGACGCACCTCCCTTCGGGGTCGACCGTGAGAAGGGTCGTCCCGGCGGGGATCGGATCCAAAAGCCGGTGGGGCTGGTTGCTCGCGGTTTCGGCCAGGGTTCGGTTTGTGCCGAGGAGGTGCTCCGCCGCTTCGATTCGGCCGCGCGCGGTGGCGGCCGCGCTTTTGGCCTGTTCCACCGATCGGGCGGCGCGATCGGTCGACTGCTCGGCGAGTTCGATGTCCTTCTCGCCGCCCTCGAGGGCGATTCGCGCCTTCTCGACCTGGGGCGCCCGAGTCGTCACCGCTTTTTTGGCGGCGGCGATCGCTTCCTCAGCCTTCTTTTTTCGCGGCGGCAACTCCGTGTTGGCGCGGTCGGCGACCGCCTTTCGCTGCCCGGCAAGGAAGGATTTGCCGGCGAGGTCTTCGAGGGCCTTGGCGGCGCGGGTCCGAGCTTCCTCGAAGGCGATCGCGCGAGCGGCGGCGTCGGTTTGCGCCGCCTCGAACGCCTCCTTTGCTTTGGCGAAGGAGGATTCCCCGGAACGATCGCCGAACGCCTGGACGATCCGCTCCAGGTCGGATGCGAGACGTTGGGCGTGGTCCGCGGCGAGGCGGGCGTTGAAGGAACCCTCGTTCGCCTCCTGGGCTCCGATGCGGGCCTGAGCGGCATCCTTCTCCGCGGCCGCGAGTTCGTCGCCGGAGCGCTGGAGTTCGGCGGCGATTTCGTCTCGCTCGCGGGTGGCGGCTGATTCCGCCTCCTGCTGCTCGGAAAGGCCCTTTTGCTTTTCCGCGAGATCCTTGGCCTGGGATTCCTTTTTCTCCCGGGCTTTGGCGAGGGTCTCCGCGGCTTTCCCCGAGGCGGTTTCCGTCTCCTGAATCGTCTTCTCGGCGAACGAAAGCTCCACGCGCGCCAATTCAATGTCCTGTTCGGCGGCGATCACGGCCGCCGCCCGGCGGGGGTCGCCCCGCAGGGTTCGAGCGACCTTGGAATCCGCCCCCAACTCGAGGACCGCGGTGCCACCGGAGGCGAGCGAAGCCAAGAGTCGTGGGTCGCCCGGATTCGAACGAAGCCTGATGACGGCCGAATCGCAGGTCACGGTGGCGGTGGGTGATCCGCCCTGAAGGGGCCACCGCAGAACGGCGCCATCGGTCGCGGCGGAGATCAGGGCACCCGAGTTGTCGGCCGCGAGGCAGGTGACGGGGGATTTGTGGGCGGCGAAATCGGGGCCGGGGATCAGTTGCGTGGATTCGGGGTGATCCGCCTGCCGCCAGGTTTGGATCGTTGGCGCGTCGTGAAGCACCGTGGCCAGGGCGCGCCCCTGGTCGAACCATGCGATCGCGACCGGGGTCCCGCCAAGTGGTTGTTGGAATTCCGTGGAATCTCCGGAAACGCCGAGAACCCGGAGGATGCCACTGGCGCCGGCCACGGCGACGCGGGTCGCGTCGGGGGAAAGTGCGACGGCCGCTGGTGTGCTGGTGACGGCTGGCCATGAGGCGACCACCGCACCGGTGTCCGTCCGACGCAGTTCGACGTCGCCTCCGGCTCCGACCAGTCCGACATGTGTCCGGTCGGCGGAAAGCGAGGCGGCGGTCCAAGACGGATGGGCGTGGGAAGCGACGGGGACCCATTCGAGGGCGGTGGGAGGGAGTCGGCGCCAGAGCCGGACTTCGCGGAAACCGGCGGTGGCGAGGAGATCCTCGGTGGGGCTGAACGCGAGCGCGGAGACGACATCCCGCTGAGTAGCGCCTAGAAGGTCCGGATCTTCGAGTCGTCCGGCCGGGCGTCCGGTTCGTGAATCGTAGAGCTGGACTCGGTTG
Source organism: uncultured Verrucomicrobiota bacterium (assembly GCA_942490575.1). Classification (GTDB taxonomy): domain Bacteria; phylum Verrucomicrobiota; class Verrucomicrobiia; order Limisphaerales; family CAIMTB01; genus CAIMTB01. Next base: position 100,401 of record CALNYA010000079.1, on the reverse strand, counting down.
GCCCTGGCGCAGGCGACGAGTTCGGCGTTGCGATCGACAGCCACGGCGTAGCTCGCATTCCAGGAATCGGGAATCGGCTGCCATGCGAGCGCGCGGCCGGAACGAACTTCGCCCTGGGCGCCTTGTCCGATCCAGAGCCGAAGCAACGCCAGTTCTTCGGGGTTCAGATTTTCCGCGTTCGACTTGTTCCCGACGGGTGGCATCACGAGGTCGTCCACCCGGTGGGCCGCCGACCGGAAGAGCAGGCTTTGGTCGGGGTCGCCCGGAACGACTCCGGGGCCCGATGCGCCGCCCCGGGAGATCGTCGCCGGCGTTTCGAGGACAAGATCCGCCTTGGCCCGGGTTTGATTGTGGCAGGCGAGGCAGTTGCGCTGGAGGAACGGGAGCACTTCCTGTTCGAAGTCGACGGGCGTGACCCGGTCGAGTTCGGCGACGGGGAGGGGAGTGGCCGCGACAACGGCCAGGGCGGGAAGGACGATCGCCAGCAATCCGCCGACGAAGGCCGCGTGAACAGGAGGAAGGAAGCTTTGGGAACGCACGGCAGGGGGATTTGGGCTCAGCTCTTTTTCGGGGGCGACGTGACCTTGACCACCACGGGGGGCGAATACACGCGGAGAGTGACGTCCTTGGGCTTGGCCTTTTCGTCGCTCGGGTTGCTTCGATACTTGCCGGACACCGTGGCTTCGAAATGAACGATGTGCTCGCCCTCGGGGAGTGGTGAATCGGCGAGGTTCAGTTCGACGACCACGTTCGTCGCATTCTCGGGGGCCTCGGTTTCCTTGGCCTTTGCGAGCGCCGGATGGCCGAAGGGTTTGATCTTGAAGGCGCCCCGGAACTCCCCGCCGCGGTGGATTTGAAGGGGGATGGGGAGTTTGCCCTGAGCCGGAACCTCGACAGTCGTGGCATCGGCGGGCGCCAGCGTGACGGGAGCCAGTTCACCTGAGACGACGCCCAGGTCCAGTGAGGCGGCGAAACGAGGAGCGCCCCGTTCCAGGTTCCAATCCGGGACATGCCATCGGCCGGACGATGCGATCGCTTCCCGATCGACATCCTGGTCGCCGATCCGCGCCCGTCCGGTCACGACCACGCGACCCGGTCCGGCGGGCGCATTCGTCGCGGCCGAGAGGAGCAGCGTGGTGGTGGATTCGCCCTGGGGGATGCGGGCCTGGGAACTCGCGATTCCCGGAGACAGCCCTTGGGCGGTGACGTCGATCGCTCCTTCGAAGCCATCCCGTCGGAAGGCGACGACCTGCAATGGAATCGTCTCGCCGGGTCGGACGGTTGCGGTCCAGAGGTGGATCTGGCGATCATTGTCATCCTTCCTTGGCGGCGGTTGCGGAAAGACCGCGAGGCTGAAGTCGGGTGATTCGGGCCGGATTTGGAGCCGGTACGGAAGGCGCCGGGAACGGGACCCGCCACCATTCAGGTCGCGGACCAGGATGCGATAGGTGCCGTCCTCGGGGACCTTGAAGCGTCCCACGGCATCGCGGGAGGTCGTATCGAATTCGCGACCGCCGAGGTTCTTGTCCATATCGGCGAGTTCGAGGATGTCCTTGGTTTTTTCATCGCCCGATTCGGTGCGCGTCACCCGCTGCACCACGAGATGCGGATCGGCGGGAAAACCCAGGCGATCCGAGAACACCTCGATCCAGTGGATCGCGTCCTTGGTGGCTTGGAAGGTGACACCGCTGATTTCCCCGCGTCGCGGGAACAACCCGCTGAAGTCGCACGGAGGTGTAACGCTCACGAGGCCATTCGAGATTCCCCAGGAGGTGGGATACGGGGTTTTCGGGAGAGTCAACCGGACCGTCCTGTTGGAGGCCACGCGGAAGACCGCGCCGACAAGATCGTCGGCGAGGATGGAGGAGGCCGGCGGGTACAGGATCAAGGCCTCGGGGGGGCGGAGAGCGCTTACGGATTCCGGCTCCGTTTCGAGCATCTCCAATTCCATGCCGTCGGCGCCTTCGAACGTCGTGGGGCAGCTTCCGGGGAGGTTGCGTCCGAGGAGCTGGAAGCGGGGGCGAGACTTCCCTTCGGGCGCGAGCGCGAGGGGGAGTGGGAACTCAACGTGCGGACCGGAGGAAAGCGTGAGCCGGTAGACGTAGTCGTCGCCTCCCCGGAAGGTCTGATCGCTGAGGCGCAGAAAGTACGACCCGTCGGCTGGCGCGGTCCATGCGAGGAGGTTGCCGCGGCGCTCCACGCGCAGTTCGCGGAGTTCGGGCGTCAGGAGGATCAGGTCGGGAACGAACTTGGAATCGAGTTCCTCGGTCTGGACGGCGAATCGAAGGTGTTGACCCCGACTGGCAGTGAAGCGGAACCAATGGGTGCTGGCCGGAAGCACCCTGCTGTTGACGACCGAGTCGACGGCGATCTCGACGGCGGTGGCGGGCGTCGTGTTGGTGGGTGATGCGACCGACTCCTGGCGCGTTCCGACCTGGAATCCGCGCGGGTTGGAGACGCCGAAGCGGCCGGCGAACCGGACGTCGACGAGCCCCGGCGGAACTTTAGGGGGAAGGGTCACCGTGAAGGCGGATGCGCCGCTCGTGCTCGGAGACGCCGTAATCCGCGGATCGGAGAAGACGAGGGTAAGCGGTTCGTCGAGATCGGAGCCGGCGGTGGTGACCTCGAGCGTGGAGTCCGTGGGCGCGCCTGGCGGAAAGATCCAAGTGAGCCTGGGGGCGGGCAATTGGGCGTTGGCGGCGAGGGCGCTCCCGATCAAGGCGAGGAAGAGGAGGCGGCGATGGCGTGAAGCTCGCATGGGTGGACGCGGGATCTTCGCGCGGGCCCGAGGCCGATGAAACCCTCAACTGATTCCGGGCTAGTGGTTGAAGAGGAATTCCTTGGTGTTGAGCAGGGCCCAGACCACGTCCTCCCAGGCTTCGCGCCGGGCCTTGCCCAGCGCCGCCTCGGTTTCGGCGGCGTCCTTGCCCTCTTTCACGGCCGAGACGATGCGGGCGAGGTGCTGCTCGGCGGTCTCGATCTCGGAGGGCTTGGGGTCGCGGCCGACGGCGACACGGTAGAGTTCCGAAATCCGGTTGTCTTCGTCGCTCTCCTTGTCCAGCGCGAGGCGAGCGGCACGGCCCGAATCGGCGCTGATGCGTTCCTGGATATCCTTCGAATTGAGGAGATGGAGACTCTGGCTGAGGGAGGCGTCCATGCTTCGTTCGCATTCGCAGGCGCTGCTGCTTTCGGGACGCCCGAACACGGTCAGGAAATAGTTGGCGGCATTGAAGCTGTTGTCGGGCAGACAAACGGCGCGCGTGCCGACGGGAAGTCCATCGAACCGAAGCTCGGAGCCGGTCACTTCGGCGACCGAGTCGAGCAGGACCTCGGCCGGGAGGCGGCGCGGGTAGAAGCGGGAGAAGTGATGCCGATCGGGGCCGTTGTATTGGTTGGGTTCGGCGCTGAGTTGGTACGTGGTGCTGCGGGTGATCGCGCGGATGAGTTGCTTCAAGTCGAAACCGCTTTCGGCGAGATGCGTCGCCAGCGCGTCGAGCAGGGCGGGGTTCGTGGGCGGATTGGTCTCGCGCATGTCGTCCTCGGGATCGACCAGGCCCCGTCCGAAGAAGTGTTTCCAGTACCGGTTGGCGACCGCCTTGGCGAACCAGGGATTGCCCGGGTCCGTCATCCAATCGGCGAGGAACTGCCGGGCATCATCATCGGGGCCGAGCGGAAAGGCCTGCTGAGCGAGGCCGGCGGCCTGGACCGACTGTCCGTTCTTCTTGTTGGTGGTCTTGGCGACGCCGCGCCGGTGGATCACCCGTTCCTCGCCGAGTTGGCTGCCCGGCTTGAAGCTGACCTGCGAGAACGTCGCACCGAAGCTCCAGTAGTCCGTCTGGCTCCATTTCTCGTAGGGATGATGGTGGCACTGGGCGCATTGGAGCCGTTGTCCAAGGAAGAGTTGGGAGGAGTCCTCGAGTTGACCCTGCATGGACTTCACCTGCCGGTACCAGGCGACCGGCGGGTTTTCCGCGATATCGCCGGAGGCGGTGAGGATCTCTCGCACAAACCGGTCGTACGGCTTGTTCGCCGCGAAGCTATCGCGGATCCAGGCGTGGAAGGCGTAGGTGCCGCGCTGGTGTTTGGGGTCGGTCCTCTTGTTGCGCAGCAGGGCCGACCATTTCTGGGCGAAATACTCGGCGTAGTCGGTGGAATCGAGCAGCCGATCGATGACGCCCTCACGGGCCTGTTGCCGCGCCAAGGTGGAAACATCCCGCGAACGAGCGCCGTCCGAATCCCCACGCGCCGCATCCAGCAGGAACGCGGCGAGTTCGTCCGGTGCGGGAAGACGCCCGGCGATGTCGAGGGTCACGCGACGAAGGAAGGTCGCATCGTCCGTCAGCGGACTTGGCGGCATCCCGACGCGCTGAAGTTGGCGGAAGACCAGTTCGTCCACGAATCCCCGGCTGGGGGGAAGCGAGTCGACCGGGGCGCCCAGCGGGATGGTTCCCCGGAAGGTGGCGACCTTGGCCTGGTACCGCACCATGACGGCGACTTCGCCCGGCTGGTTGTAGGCCTGAACGCGGCCATTCGGGCTGACGGCCGCCATGTCCTTGTCGTTGGGCTCGTACAGGGCGCTGCGGGTGACGTCCTCGGTCGAGCCGTCGGAGTAATGGGCCGTGACGGCGAGCTGTTGTTCCGCGTTCAGGGCGAGCATTCGCTCGTCCGGGAAGACTTCGATCCGCTCGACGCCGGGGGCATCCGCCGCCCCGGGAGGCATGCCGAGGGAAATCCAGCGCACCAGAAGTTGGTAGTCGTCGGAGCCGGGTTCGATACGGCGCCCGCCGCCGTGGGGGAGTTCCGCGGTTGCCTTGGTGACGAGGAGGCTGCGTTCCGGCGCGGCGGGGAACAGACGGCGGCCGCGGGCTTCGCGCACGAGATGTTCGTAGTCTTCGTGGGGCTCGAATCCGAGGAGCGAAAGCCGAAAGCCGTTCTGACCCGCCGCCTTGCCGTGGCATCCGCCGCCGTTGCAGCCGTTCTTGGTTAAGATGGGGACGATCTGGTTGGCAAAGTGGATCGGCGCCGAGCTTTCCGAATCGACAACCTGGACCGGGTAGGTGGCCGTCGGGCCGTCCGGAAGCCGAGCCGTGATCATCGCGGCACCGTCGGCGACCGGTGTGACACGGCCGGTGGAGTCGATATCCACGACACCGGCGGGTTCGGCCGACCAGACGACGGATCGGGTGACGTCGCGATTGGAATCGGCGGTGGCGAGCAGTTGTTGCCGCGCGTCGCGGGTGAGGAGGATCAGATCAGCGGTTTCGTTCCGGAACTGGATGGCGAGGGAGGCGCCGGAAGCGGCTGCGACGGTGGCGAGCGAAACGAGGAGGAACGCCGAAGCGAGCCAGGCCGGCCGGGGGCGCGACGGGAACGCGGGGCTGGGAGCGGCGGAACTCGTGGGGAGGCAAAACGATTTCGGCATCGCGAATCGCGGCCATGAACCGTAGCCGCCGACGTCAGTCGGCGCCGACTTCCCGACCGGAGATGGCGCGGACTGACGTCCGCGGCTACGAGAGGGGCGGTTCATAGAGAGCCAAGTTTTCCAGAATTGGGACACGAATTGGGGCCATGAACCGTAGCCGCCGACGTCAGTCGGCGCTGACTTCCGGCCCGGAGATGGCGCGGACTGACGTCCGCGACTACGGGTGGGTGGTTCATGGCGAGGAGGAATGTTGCGGCCCGACTCATCCGACCAGCTCCTTCATGGGCTGGCAGCCGTCGGGGACGAGGAACTGGGGTCGTCCGTTGAAATCGGGCAGGGTGACCTTGTTCACGTCGATGCCCAGGCTGTGGTACAGGGTCGCGAAGATTTCGCCGAACAAGACGGGGCGTTCCGAGGGTTCGCCGCCGAGACGATCGGTGGCGCCGACGACCTGGCCGACCTTCATGCCGCCGCCGGCGAGGAGCGCGCAATTGGCGCGGGGCCAGTGCTCCCGGCCTGCGTCCTTGTTGATGGTCGGGGAGCGGCCGAACTCGCCCCAGACGATGACGCTCACATCCTGTTCCATGCCCCGATCGTGGAGGTCTTGGTAGAGCGCGCTCAGGGCCTGGTCGAGCAGGGGGAGATCGTTGCGGGCATTGCCGAAGTTGTTGCCGTGATAATCCCAGAAACCGTAGGCGACGGTGACGAATCGGGCGCCCGCCTCGACGAGACGCCGGGCGACACAGAACTGTTCGTTCAACATTGGGGCCGCATCGCCGTGCACCTTGGCGTCGCCCTTGCCGTACCGTTCGAGGAGCTTCGGATCCTCGCCCGTGAGATCCAGCGCCCGGAGCAGTCGACTGGACGTGAGCATTCCGAAGGCCTGCTGATTGAAGCCGTCGAGCCCGGCCATCAGTCCCGAGCCGTCGACATCCCGCCGGAACGTGTCGAAGGCCGAGAGCAGCGCCCGCCGGTCCGCGAGTCGCTCGGTTGTGATCCCGTTGAGGACCATGTCGGACTTGGCGTCGGCGGCCGGGCGGAAGGCGTCATGCGAAATTCCGGCGTAACCGGCATTCGCCGCGTTGTAGGGCCGATGCTGCATGCGCGGTTCCAGTCCAACGAAGGCCGGGACCGCCGAATCAGGAGAGCCAATGAGCCTGGAGACCGAGGCGCCCATGGTGGGCCAGCCCCCGGGTGGTTGACCGTTCTTGCGGCGCCCGGTCTGGCACATGAAATCCGAATGATCGTCGATGGCGTCCGAGATCGACCGGACGATCGTGTAGCGGTCGGCCATGCGGGCCAGGCGCGGCAGGTGTTCGCAGATCTGAGTACCGGGGACGTTGGTCGGGATGGGCTTGAATTCGCCGCGGATCTCGGCCGGGGCGTCCATCTTCAGATCGAACGTGTCCTGGTGGGGCGGCCCCCCGGGCAGGTAGATCATGATGACCGCCTTGTGGCCCGAGCGGATCCCGGACTCGGCTTCGGCCCGGAGCAGTTGCGGCACGGCGAGTCCGCCCATACCCAGCGCGCCAATGCGAAGGAAATTCCGGCGCGAGACGCCGTCGCAGAAGCGTTGGGATGGACCTGGAACAACCAGCATGGCGTTGGAAGGTGGGGTCTGGGATTAGCCCACGAGCTCGCGCATGGGTTGGAGGCCGTTGTCGACGAGGAACTGGGGTCGCCCGCTGAAGTCGGGGAGGGTCACCTTGCTGACGTCGATGCCGAGGGCGTGGTAGAGCGTGGCGTGGACCTCGCCGAAGGCGACGGGGCGCGAAGCGGCTTCGCCACCGAGGCGGTCGGTGGATCCGATGACCTGGCCGTGGCGCAGGCCGCCGCCGGCGAGGAGGGCGCAGCTGACCCGGGGCCAGTGATCGCGTCCGCCGTCCTTGTTGATCGTGGGCGTCCGCCCGAATTCGCCCCAGACGACGACGCTCACATCATTTTCCAGACCGCGCTGGTGGAGGTCCTCCAAGAGGGCGCTGAGTCCTTGGTCGAAGAGAGGGAGGTCCTGGCGGAGGGCTCCGAAATTGTCGCCGTGATGATCCCAGCGACTGAAGGCGAGCGTCACACAGCGCGCGCCGGCTTCGACGAGCCGTCGGGCGACCAGGAATTGCTCCATGAGCTTGGGGCCGCCGTCGTCGCGGTTTCGGGGGTCTCCCTTGCCGTAGCGCTCGACCAGCTTCGGATCCTCCCGGGTGAGATCGAGGGCTTCGACGAGTTTGCTGGAGGTCAGGATTCCGAACGCCTGCTGGGTGTAGGCATCGAGGCCGGAGATCGTTCCCGAGGTGTCGACATCGCGGCGGAAGGCGTCCAGTGAACTGAGGAGCGAACGGCGATCAGCGAGGCGGTCCAGGGTGATGCCCTGGAGGATCATGTCGTCCTTGCCGCCACCCTTGTTGAGTTCGAAGGGGGCGTATGCCGTTCCCAGGAAGCCGGCCGTACCGTTGTCCGACCAGGGGACATGGCCCATTTTGGGCGCCAACCCCACGAAGGCGGGGACGGCGGGATCTCCCGAGCCTTGAACTTTGCCGAGGACGGAACCCATCGCGGGCCAGCCGCCGGGCGGTTGGTTCCGTGGATTGCGACCCGTGTGGCAGGTGATGGCGTCGTGCCGATCCTCGGCGCCGACCATGGAACGGATGATCGTGTACTTGTCGGCGAGTTGGGCGATGCGGGGCAGGTACTCGCAGATTTCGATGCCGGGAACGTTGGTGGAGATCGGCTTGAATTCGCCCCGGATCTCGGCGGGCGCATCCATCCGGAGGTCGAACATGTCCTGATGCGACGGTCCGCCCGGGAGGAAGATCATGATGATCGCCTTGTGGGGCTGGCCGGCGGAACGGATTCCGGACGCGGACTCGGCTCGAAGCAGTTCGGGCAGCGCGATTCCGCCAAGGCCCAAGCTCCCGATCTTCAGGAAGTTCCGTCGGGAGACCCCGTCGCAGAAACCGGAATGTGGCGGCCTAGGCCCAAGAAGGGTGAGCATTGTTGTAGCGCCGACTTTCCAGTCGGCCTGAGTGATGGGGAGCCGGCTGGAAAGCCGGCGGTACATCGACGGAGGTTTGCTGGACCGGGTTGATCTTCGTCAGGTTATGCCCGAGGCCGGGGGTGCTTGGAAAGAGCCGATTTCCGTCGGGCGACAGCGTGACAGCGTAGCGGTTCGACGAATTCCGAACCGGTCGCGGGTGTGTCTGCCTATCGATCGGAGCAACCTCGATGGGCGCGTCAGGAACGAACGGTGGTCGTCGTCACGGAGCGCTCGATCAAGGGAACCGACCTTTACCTGCAAGAGTGCACCGGGCTTCCGCCTGGCGTGACGGCGGAAAAAATCGCACAGATCCAGCCCGCGGAACTGCAACGACGCCAACCCAGAAAAACACAAAACTTTGGACTGACCCCTTCATGATCGGGGAAACGGCAACTTCACGGCGGGACTCGATATCCCTATGGGTTTGGCAGGCTCGCCCCGGGCGGATTCGGCGTTGTGCCGCATTCGAAGGTCGTGGGAGAGTCTACCGGGCCGGTCGCGGAAGGGCGATTTTGGCCCGGGAGACAGAGTCGAGGGTGTTCGATCGCCTCGCGCAACATGCAGTCGGCGATCTTGTTGTGCCCAGAACCGGCCAGCGCGTTCTAAGTCGAACGTCCGGGCCGGCGCCGGATGACGTAACAACATGAAGTTCGCGGCAACCGTAGGCGGTCGAGAACGGCAAGGGGAACTTGGACAGTTCTTAACGTCGCCGCGTGTAGCGGAGTTGATGGCGTCGATGTTCGGTCCGATACCCGAGTCGGTCCGGCTTATTGACGCCGGGGCGGGTGCGGGAGCGCTCACCTTGGCCTTTGTCTCCCGGTGCTGCGAGGGGCGGGATCAGGTCCGCTCGATCGACGCGACCCTCTACGAACTGGACCCTGAGATCGTTCCCGCCTTGGCGGCCACGATGAGCGACTGCGAGCGACGCTGCGACGCTGTTGGCATTCGCTTCGCCTTCACCATTAGCTCGGCGGATTTCGTTCAGGTGATGTCGACCTGTCTCGCGGGCGATTTGTTCGGTGCGCCCCCACCGACGTTCGATGTTGCCATCGCCAATCCCCCGTATCGGAAGATCGGTGCGGATTCTCGCGAAAGAGCAGCGCTCCGAGCGGTCGGGGTGGAAACCAGCAACCTTTACACAGGGTTTGTTGCACTGATGCTGCGCTTGCTCGCGACGGGCGGTCAAATCGTCGCTATCACTCCTCGGAGCTTCTGCAATGGCCCGTACTTTCGCCCGTTCCGAAAGGACTTCCTCGGAAGCTTGGAGCTGCGCCGTCTCCACGTATTCGACTCCCGGCAAGCCGCCTTTCGGGATGATGCCGTGTTGCAGGAGAACATCATCTTTCATGGCATCAAGCAGCGCCAGAAATCGCCCAGGGTCATCGTGTCCACCAGCAGCGGTGAACCGGGTGCCGAAGTATTCGAGGCCGCGATTCCTTTCTCAGAGATTGTTCGTCCTGGAGATCCGGAAAAGTTCATTCACATCCCCTCCAGTTCTGCCCACGCGAACGCCAAGTCCGTCATGGGTGCTCTTCGCGGGAGCTTAGCGTCGCTGGGGATCTCAGTGTCCACCGGCCGTGTCGTGGATTTCCGGCTCAAAGAAGCCCTACGGAAGGAGCCCGAACCTGGAGCGGTCCCCCTGCTATATCCGTGCCACTTCAATGGTGGGGTTGTCCACTGGCCGAAACTCGGCGCCCGCAAGCCGAACGCAATTGTCGACAACGCTCACACGCGCCCGTGGCTTGTCCCATCGGGAATGTACGTGCTGACGAAGCGATTCACGTCCAAAGAGGAGCGCCGACGCTTGGTTGCCTGCGTTTTCGATCCGCAACTCGTACACGCGGAGTGGATCGGTTTCGAAAACCATCTGAACTATTTTCATGCGGGGGGATACGGACTGGAACGGCAGTTGGCGGTGGGTCTCTACGCGTTCCTCAATTCCACCGTAGTCGATCAGTACTTCCGACGCTTCAGTGGTCACACTCAGGTGAATGCTACTGATCTGCGCACCTTGGCATATCCCGACCGAGACACTCTACGGGCAATGGGCCAAGCTATAAGGAAGCTCGACCTGAGCCAAGGCGAGATAGATCAAGTGGTTGAGCAACACCTCCATGCCGGCCGATAAATCCACCCGAAAGGCCTCCGCTCAAGAGCGCAAGATCGCCGAAGCCGTCGAGGCGCTGACCACCTTGCAGTTTGGCCCGAGGCAGCGAAACGAGACGGCTGCTTATGCTCTCTTGGCGATGCTCGATCTGCGTTCAGACATGCCTTGGTCCGACGCCCAGGCGCCGCTCAGGGGCCTGAAAGGCATCAATACGTTCGCCGCGGAGGCCTACGGCAAGCGATACGCCGAGAACACCCGCGAGACAATCCGTGATGACGCGGTGAAGTACTTCGTCGAGGAAGGACTGCTGCTTCGAAACCCCGACAGACCCGACCGGCCGACGAACAGTGGGAAGACGGTCTACCAGATTGAGCCAACCGCCTTGGCCTTACTGCGGAAGGTCGGGACGCTTGCTTGGTCCCCGGCGTTGAAGAAGTACCTGGCAACCCGGGAAGTGTTGAAACACGAGATCGCACGGAAGCGGGAGCTCGCCCGAGTTCCTGTAATCTTGCCGGACGGATCAAAGGTGGCCATGTCGCCCGGCGGCCAAAACCCGCTCATCAAGGCCATCATAGAGGAGTTCTGTCCGGCATTCGCACCCGGGGGTGTTGTGCTTTACATCGGCGATACCGAGAACAAGTTCGTTCACCTCGAGGCCGACGGGCTTGCGGCGTTGGGGGTGAGTCTGGATTCTGCCGCCAAGATTCCAGATGTTATCGTACATTTCACGGCAAAGAATTGGCTGCTGCTTATCGAAGCCGCTACGAGCGCTGGCCCAGTGGACGGCAAGCGCCGCAAGGAACTGAAGGACCTCTTCGCGGGCTGCCTCGCGGGATTGGTGTTTGTGACCGCGTTCGAGAACCGTCGCGGGATGCAGACCTTCCTGTCTCAAATTGCATGGGAATCTGAGGTCTGGATCGCCGAGGACCCTGATCACATGATTCACTTCGATGGCGAGCGATTCCTCGGCCCATATCCGGATGTGGATCCGACCGAACTGGAATCCCAATCTCAGACTGAGGGTGGAACCGCGGAGAATCGATAAAGAGGTCAGTCCAAGGTTTCGTGCTTTGATGACTTTGCGTCGGGGCAGGTAGAGGAAGTGCGAAGGAGAGCGGCAAAGTGTCAGTCAAGGGCATTGGCATAGCTGCCTCTTTCCGGAGTCACGGAGTCGGATGGACCCGCCACTCCTCGGAATTGGTCACGTGCCGCCGCGTCTCCATGCCCATTTGCCGACGGATTCCCGCGCCACCACCGCGTCGGCGTCTTCGTTTCTCCCGGCGACCAACGCAGCGAACATGAGGGGAACCGGTGCGGGACCTGGTGCGTTGCCGCCGGCGACACTACAAGTCGGGTTCCTGGCGCATGCCGTGCCAATAGCGCGGGATGTCCACGCGATTCCCCCCCGGCGTCGGCCGGTAATAGATGATGAACGGACGAGAGATCAGCTTGCGGACCCCGGGACGCTTCGAATAAGGAGAGTCGACGAGCGGGAAGTCCTCAAGAATCGCCACGCGGGCAATCAGCGCTTCGCCGATGCGGACCGCCGCATCGGGATTATCCCTGGCGATGAAGCGCACGACCGACTCCAGATCCGCGATGGCCCGCGGCGAGAAAGCTATCTTGCAGCCCATGAGCGGACGCGCTGGCGGACTTCCTCCAACGGCAGACCCCGCCCGGCGTCAATGTCGTGTGTTGCCTCGTCGATCGAACGAAGCAGGCACCCTTCCTCCTGGGCAGTAATTTCCGGCTCGGCCTGCGAATTGAGCCACACCTGCAAGGCTCGCCGCTCGCTCTTGGGTAGGCTGGCGACGGCGTTTTGGATGTCGATCAATGTGGTCATGGCATGGGAAAGGTGGCTCTCCGAGGAAGCTCATGCAAGGATCGGATCCGGGAGTTCGACCAGGAAGAGACGGCATAGGAAGCGGTGCTTCCCAAGGCGCGGAAACAACGGAGGCGGTGAGTGTTCAGCCCTGTGAAGTCAGCCAATGGATTTTGATCTCCTTCTCCAGGAGGTGGAACTCTGGATCTCCCGTGACGAGTTGGGCTTTGTGCTCCTTCGCGAGTGCGGCCGCAAATGCATCAGCGAGACTGATCCTATATCGGGCCTTGAAGTGGGCAGCTCCATCAGCCAGTCGACGGTCGATGACATGGAACTCAATGGGAGCTGCCGAGAGTTCGCGGGCAACCGCCTCCCAAGCCGCGTCGCCGTCCTTTCGTCGGATGATGTATTGCACCTCCGCGTAATTGGCCTCCGTCATTTGGAGCGGTTGGTCAACTTCGCCGGCACGCTCCAAGAGCCGCGCAACCACGTCGCCGCCCACTTCATCCCGAAGCAACGCCAACAGGGCATAGCTATCGAGCACCGGTGCCGCGGGCATACTTGGCCTCCTCCATTGCAATTTGTTCGGCACGATGTCGCGGCCATTCCTCCGCGAGCGGGCGATCTCCGGGCGCCTTCTTCAGGATCCCCCGCAGTCGCTTGACGCTGGCACGCGTGATCGGACGAAGGAGAATCCCTTCGGGCGTAGCCTGTACGATAGCCTTCGTGCCATCCTGGATTTCGAACTGGCGTCGCAGCCAAACGGGAATGACAACCTGTCCCTTGGTCGTGAAGCGAACGCTGTCCGTGCGGGAGTCGGCCGGCATGCAGGAAGTGTTACAAGATGCTAAATGTCCGTCGCAAGTGGATTTGTCGGACAATTGCTTTCAATCCGACAGATGCCGAAAGCGGGGATGCCCCACGTAAAGGAGTTCTTGCAGGCGATCTGCTTTGCGGAAATTCTGCATCCATGAAAGCGACGGTGACCCTCACCAGTCGGGGCGTGATCTCCCTCCCTGCCAGGGTGCGAGCCGAACTCGGGCTCAAGACGGATGATGTTCTGATCCTGGAGACCACGCCCGAGGGAATCCTGCTTCGACCGGCGGCGACACTCCCGATCGAGATGTATGGCGAGGATCGGATCCGGGAATTCGACCAGGAAGAGACGGCATTGGAAGCGGTGCTTCCCAAGGCGCGGAAACAACGCGGGCGGTGAGTGAGATTGGATCATGCGTGTCTTCCTCGATGCCAACATCCTGTTTTCGGCTTCGAAGTCGGAGGGAGCGGTGCATCGGTTGCTGGGACTGCTGACCGATGGTGGACATGAAATCTGGGTGGACGCTTTCGTCATCGAGGAGGCGCGGCGGAATCTCGCAGCCAAATATCCGGGGGCGCTGGGGACGCTCGATTCGCTTCTTAGTCGGACGCACCGTTTGGCATCCACGGCCCGTCTCGCCGTGCCGGACGAGGTCGCGGCACTGCTACCGGAGAAAGACCGGCCCGTGCTTGCCGCGGCGATCCGGGCAGGCTGCGACGCTTTGGTCACCGGGGATAGAGCCCACTTCGGACCACTCCGTGGACGGACGGTCAGCGGGGTTACGATCCACTCGCCGGCTACCCTGGCGAAGGCCGTGTTTGGGACCTCGCCCGGGTAGCGGCATCCGACTCAAATCCGGGTTGGAGGATGCTGGCCAAGTGGGGGACCGATTGCGGCTTGGTCCCTGGTTTGGTCCCGGCTGGTTTTGGTCACGGAGTCAGGTCGGCCAGGCTACGCGGGCTTGCGGGGTGTCGTATTGCGCAAACGGTGCGGGACGGCTCTCAAGGAAGACAGAAATCCCCACGCAGCCCCGTCAGGGGGAATGGCGCTTAGATAGTGCCTAAAACTTTCTTTCCGAGGCGCTTGCGCCGCTTGGGTTCCGGGATCGTTTCAAAAAGTTCCTGGCGTGAGATCCGCTGCATTTCTTTGAGCGTGGCTTGCACCTCGCGCCAGTTTTCGATCGCGGTCCGCAGCCATCCATACTGTTCCTTCGACAAGGCCACGCTCACCGTTTTGCCGCGAACCTTCCGGGTCCACTGATAGCACGGACCTCCAGCTCCAGGGCCCCGGTCCTGCACATACCCTTCGCTGATCCAGCCGCTCCGGCTGAGTTGCTGACACAACTGCCGATAGCGTTCCGACCTTTCCACCGGTGAAGTCGTCGCTTTCATGAATAGGGAGTCTATCTCATTCGTCAATAGGGCGGTAGATCTACCGCCCTATGTCAACTCCATTCTTTCCCCAACTGCGCCCCGTTCTCGCTCCCATGGGGTCTCGTTCCAGCTCCTGCGCCCGCGCTCTGGCGCGCGATACCCTCGCCCAGATCGAGGAACGCTTCGCCTCAGCCCTCGATCCGGCTCTCCTTCAAAAATCCTCTTCCGGCCCTCATTCCCGCAGGCGTCTCTTCCCCCTCCGCCGCACCTTCTGGTCCTGGATTTGGCAGATCCTCCAGTCCAACACAGCCTGCCGCGAGGTGGTCGCCCAACTCCAGGCCGCGCTCCTGCTCGAGAACCTCCCGCCCTGCGAGAATGGCAGCAGCGCTTATTGCCAAGCCCGGGCCAAGCTCACCCTCAAGCGGCTCCTCGACCTTCTGGCCTCCAGTGTCAAAAGCTGTCTAAGGTTCGCCCCCGCGTCCGGTTTGCTTCAGGGACGTTCGATCAAGGTTGCCGATGGCACCACCGTCCGCCTTCAGGACACCCCGGCAAACCGCGCCGACTTTCCACCCTCAAGCAATCAATTCGGCAATCCAGGGTTCCCCCTCCTCAAAGTCGTCGCCCTCTTCTCCATGGCCAGCGGCGCCGTGATCGCCCATGCCGTTGATTCACTGCGCACCAGCGAGTTGCGCTTGCTCATGAGCCTGCGGGAATGGTTCCAACCCAGGGACATCGTCGTCGCCGACAGGGCCTATGGCGTGTACGTGCTGGCGGCTTGGCTGCAGGGACTCCAGTGCGATCTGGTCGCGCGACTCGACGCCCGCAGTCGCAAGGTCGATTTCCGAAAGGCCAAACGCCGACTTGGGCCCAAGGATGGATTGTTCGTCTGGCGCAAGCCCAGCGTACCCTCGCCCCTGCTTGGGCCCGAAGAATGGGCCGCGCTGCCGCAGGAGTTGCTGGTCCGCCTGATCCGCTGGCATGTCGACCGTCCGGGCTACCGGACCCGTGAACTGACCGTGATGACCACGCTCCTGGACGCTGATCTTTATCCCACCGAGGAAATTCTCAGGGCCTATTTCAAACGTTGGCGTTTGGAAATGTGCTTCGACGATCTGAAGACGACCCTCGGAATGGAGATGCTCCAGTGCAGGAGCCCGGAGATGGTGAAGCGCGAGTTGGTGGTCTTTCTCATCACGCACAATCTCATCCGCTGGCTCATGGCCCAGGGCGCGCATTCCGGCGGGGTGGATCTCGAACGGCTCAGTTTCACCGGGACTCTCGACGCCTTTCGCCAGTGGTCCATTGCCATAACTCAAGTGCGTGGCCGCGGCAGCGTCGCCCGTCGGAACGCCCTCTGGCAGAAATTCTTGGAACGTATCGCCGCCGATGAGGTCCCGTTACGCCCGGGGCGCCAAGAGCCAAGGGCTGTCAAACGACGTTCAAAATACCCCCATCTCAACAAGCCCCGACATGCTTATGTCGAGCGATGGAGTCGCAATAAACGTCGCCGGGCATCCCGAGCCAAAGCACGCGTCCTCGTTAACTAAGCGCCATTCCCCCGTCAGGGGCGGCCGGTCTATAGCAACGATCGGTCGCCAATGAATTCAAGCTCCGTGGGAGCGGCCCTCGGAGCGGCGGTCATGGGCTTCCATCGCCCGGGATCGGGGTCGGAAGGGACATCCGCTGGGCCGCCCCTCTGGGGCTTGAGATCCATTTCTGGACACGTTCTATAGACAGGCCGGTCCTACGGACCTTGGTTCGGGGACGCGGATCGGCCAACGCGGGGGCGCTCTTCACCTGGAGGTGACGTCGAGAACTATGGCTCCGGATTTCTTGTTCCCAAAAAATGGACAATCTCCAGGGCCCTGGAAGGGCGGAAAGGCGGATTCGTCGTCTAACGGACCAGGCGCGCGCGGTAGAACCGGTGGAGAACGCCGGCGGGCGGAAGGTCTTCCACGGCGACTTGGGTGCCGGTGAGGGTCAGACGCAGGAGATCGATCCAGGTCCGAAGATCCATCGAACCCTCGATCTGGTAGGTCTCCCCGTCGGCGCCCTCCAGGAGGAATCGGATCCGGCCGTCGATGCCGACCGAAACGGCGGAGAGGGACGGGGGACCGGACCCGCCGAGGACGAACTCGGACGAGAAGACATTCAGGGGCCGTTCGGCGAGTGCGGCGGGGGTGGCGACGATGGCGTTGGTGAGGACGATCGGGAAGGTGCCCGTCGAGGACGCGCCGATGTGGGTAACGGGGATTTCGACGACCGTGCCGCCGCGCAGGATCTGGTTGCGGCCCGAGTAGACCAGGAAACGCCGGCGTCCGGGTGCGATCTCGGCGGACTTGAGGACATGGTTGTCCAGCGCGGCGCCGCCTTGCGGCGTTCCCAGCGCGAGTTCGGAGGCCGGGTAGACCAAGTCGATTTGGACGCCGACGACGGGTTGAACGCCGGAGAGGTCGAGGCGGAGCGATCCGGATCCGGACGGGGCGAGGGCGAGGCTGGAGACGCGGAGGTCCGCGGCGTGGGCCCCGGTCAGGGCGGCGGCGAGGAGGGCGAAGGCCAGGCGGATGGACGGATGGGGGTACATTATGGCGCGCAAGGCTTGCCCGGTCAGGATCCCGGCCGGGTGAAGACCTGGACGGCGACCTGGGTGTTGGCGTGGAAGCCCACGGTGGCGTCCAGCACCGCTGGATTGATCTGGCGATTGTCGATCTCGAAGTCGAATGAGCGGGGATCGCCGTTGTCGGGAGTGAGCAGAATGCGAATCGGGACGATCGCCGAGAAATCAGTCGCCTGGATCCTGACAAGCTGGTTGGTGGGCGCGCCGAAGGGGAGTTGGACGAAAACGGCGGAATTCGTCCCCACGGGAATGAGGGTCGACGCCAGACCGACGACGTCGAGGCGCGGGCGCGGCGTCGGGAACACCATCATCAGCGATCCGACCGTGGCGGCGGCGGCGGGTTCGAACCGGAGTGCCAGGTCGCGGCGGTCGAGGGTGTCGACTCGGGACCGGCCGAAGCCTCCTCCGTCGGGTCCGGTCACCCGGACGGTGCCGGCACCCGAGACCTTGGGGGCGAGGAGCCGGATGGCGCCGCCGCTTCCGCCGTTGTCGACGCCATTGACCCCGCCATTGCCGCCGATGGATTCGATCGATCCGGCGACCTGAATCGAGGTGGACGACGCGACGAGGAGGGCGCCGCCGCCGCCGCCGCCGCCCGTTCCCGGGGCGCCGGCCGAACCGCCGCCGCCGGAGCCGCCGATGAGGGGCACGAGCAGCGGGCTGCCGTAGACAGCGGATCGGTTGCCGGATCCGCCCCCTCCGATGCTGCCGAAGGAGCCTGATGCGGCGGCGGTCGCGGTGAAATTGTTGTCCCCGCCGCGGGCGCCTCCGGGGCCGTAGCCCGCGCCGGGCGGGATGGCGCCCGTTCCGGGATTCCCGCCGTTGAAGCCGCCCGGCCCACCCAAGCCGCCGACGGGCGGGCTGGACGAGCCGTTGCCGGCGTTGACCTCGATCCGGCCGTCGATGACGACGTTGCTTCGGGCGAGGAGGTGGACCGGGGTGTTGAGAGCGTTGGGATTGAAGCTCAGCGTGGTGCCGGCGCGCACCTCGATCGTGGTGAAATGGAAGATCCCGTCCGAGGGAAGGTCCAGAACCCGGTTGGCGGTCACGAGGAGGGCGCCGTCCGCGCCGGTGCTTCCGGAGTTGAATCCCTGGGCGTGGGACGACAATAGGCCGACCGCGGAAGCGAGCGCGGTCGTCAGGATCAGGGAGAGGCCCCGGCTCCGCGGTTCGCGGACCCTGAGTTGAGTCCTTGAACCGTAGCCGCCGACGTCAGTCGGCGCTGATCTCCCGCCAGGAGATGGCGCGGACTGACGTCCGCGGCTACGAGAGAAGCGGTTCATGGCGAGGGGCAAGGTCGGCGTTTTCATGGCGTAGGAGCAGGGGATCAGTTGTCGATTCGCGCCCGGACCGGCGGGAGGGCAAGGTGGGTTTCCGAAGAGGAATCCCCCTCGGCGACTCGAGGCAGCACCACCGACACGGGCGGACGGGCCAGCAGGGTGCCGGCCGCGAAGCCGGCGTCGCCTCCGAGTCCATTGAGAACCACCGATACCGGCGGGAAGGCCATCAGCGTGCCCGCGACGAACCCGGTCGAGTCCTGGTCGTTAGGGAGGACGACTCCCAATGGGGGGCGGGACAGCCAGGGACCGAAGGCCAGCCCCGGTTCCTCCTCCAGCAGCGAAGGCAGGAGCAGTCCGGCCACGGGTTGGGAAATGATCGGGAGGAACGGGCGGGACCTGGAGTCCGTGAGGTCGCTGCCCACCAGGAATTCCGCGTCGTCGGTCCATTCATCCCCGTCCGTGTCGCGGAGGGTTGGGCTCGATCCGATCGCAATCTCCTGACCGTCGGTCAGCGAGTCGCCGTCGGTGTCCTCGTCCCCGTCGCGAATTCCATCACCGTCGGTGTCCGGATTGGTCGCATCGGTCGTCAGAAGGATCTCTCCAGCGTTGGTCAGACCGTCCCTATCAAAATCCTCGTCGCCGTCCAGGATCCCGTCGCCGTCCGAATCCGGATTGCCCGCCACCAGGCCGAGAGCGCTTTCGAGTTCGTCGGGGACGCCATCTTGGTCGACGTCCTCTCCGGAAAAGATCCGGAAACCACTGGTGAAGGCGGTTCTCACCGGGTTGCCGGCCAGATCGGAAAGTGGATCAGCGATCCTGAGGCGGTAACCGCCGGGGGGAAGGGTGGTGGCGAAGGTGAGGGTGACCGCGTTCAAGGCGTCGCGATACGAGAAGGTCCCCCCGGGGACGGGAGCATCGTCCGTGGTGTCGGGGAGATCGTCGGGGCCGTTTCCGACCAGCGCGAACGCGTCGGAGCCCAGGCTGGCGAGGTCCATCGGTTCGCTGAAGAAGGCGGTGACGTTCCCCAGGTTTCCGACGATCGCCCCCGGCGCGGGGACCGTCCGGGTGATGAAGGGCGGGGTGGCGTCGGGGACGATGTCGACGGTGATTTCGTCGGTCCAGGTGGCGTTGCCGCCGGTGTCGCTGGCCCGGGCGCGAAGGGAGAGGGAGCGCGCTCCGGCGCGCGGCGTCACGAACGACGTGGCGAAGGGGAAGTTTCCATCTGTCGCCAGTTTGCGGCCGTCGACGTAGAACTCGACGTTCCGGACTTGGACATCGTCGGTGACCACCGCGGCGATGCGCATCCGTTTGCCCTCCTCCGCGCGGTTCAGGCTGAAGTTGGATTCGAGACGGATGGTGGGAGGCTGCCGCTGGTTGTCGAACGCGAGGTAGTTCACCACCTGAAGTCCGGAACCGGAATCGGCGACGTAGCCTTGGCCGTTGTAGATGGCCACCGCCGCGGCCAGGCCGGGCGTGGGGAATTCGGCGAGAAAGACCGCGTTGGTTCCAGCGGGGTCGAGCCGGTGGAGCGAGACGTGGTGGGGGCCATCGTCGGTGCTGTTGGGCGAGACCGCCGCGAAACCGAGGCCGGAACCGTTCGCGACAAGCTGTTTCCATCCGAACTGCGCCGTCGTGTGCTGGCGGAGGAGAACCGGCGCGCCCGGATTCCCCAGGTCGAACACGTTGAAACCGGAAGTGAAGGTCGCCTGGAGGCGATCGCCGCCACCGGAGAGGCGCAACCGTCGCTGGGCCGCTCCGATCGCTCCGGGACTAGCGACTTCCGAGAGTTTCGTCACGACTCCCTCCCGGAACGAGAGGACGTGCAACCGCCCCACGGTCAGCGCGTAGACAGCCTCATCAAGAACGAGCACGTCCTGCACGGCGCCGGCTCCGAGGTTCACGCGGTTCAAGATCCCGCCGGTTTCGATGTCCGCGACCACCACCTGGCCGTTCAGCAGCCCGACAAAGGCGAGGTCGGCGGAAACCGAAACCGCCCGGGCGTCCGAGCCGAGGTTCATCTGACGCAGAATTCCCGCCGCCGGTGGATCGTCGATGTCGATGATGGCCAGACCGGCCGGACCGTCGGCGACCGCGATCAGGTTGCCGTCGCAGGAGACCGCCCGCGCGATGCCCGGGGTGTCGACCTGCGCGATGATGACGGGGTTCATCGCGTTGAAGATGTTGAAGACCGAAATCCCCGCAGCGCCGTCGGCCACGATGGCGAGGTCGTTCACGGCGCAGATGTCCTGGGCTGTTCCCGGCGTGTCGGCGGTGCCGATGATCCCGGTCCGGGCCGCGCGGCCGCTCAGGGGATCAAGGCCCTGCCGGACTTCGGCGCCATCCAGGATCCCGTCGCCGTCGGAGTCCGGATTGGCGGGGTCGGTGCCCATGATGAATTCACCGTCCGCATGGAGATCGTCGTTGTCGTCGTCGCTGGAAACCGGTTGCCCGAGCGGCACCGCGGGAAATTCAAAGGCGCGGCCGGTGGCGGGCGTGGCGAATTCGGCGTAGCCGGCGTCGAGGCTGGCGGCCTGCAGGATCCAAAGACGAAACCGGGTGTTGGGCGGGAGGGTGAGCCGGTCGAAGGCGAATCCGCCGGCGCCCGCGGTTCCACGTTGGGCGACCACGCCCAGGGTGAGGTTCTCGATCAGGTAGTAGTGGCGGCCCTGCTGGCGGGTGGCTTCGAAGGCCGGCGGCCGCGGAAAGACGACCTGCGCTTGGAGGGGCAGGGCGGCCGCGAGGCAAAGCACCGCTGCCAACCGGTGAAACGTCGGACCGAGGGAATCAGTGAACCACGGTCCCCGCCGAATCGTTCCGGCTGCCGGCGGCTCCGCGAGGAGCGGTCGGCCGGCGGTGCGGTGGGAGGGATGGCGGGTTGGGCGATTCACCAGAACTGGTACCAGGGTGTGGGAGGATTCGCGACAGTCTCCTCGATGACATCGACGTCGCCGAAACGGGAGCGCGCGTTGGTCATCGTGGAACCGCGTCCGGAACAGAGTCCGCTCAGCAGGTAGTTGTACCAGGACCGCAGGTCGTCGGCGTAGTGCTGGCAGTTGTTGGTCAGCATGGCGTAGCCCTTGTCCGAGTAGCTTTCCTTGTAGCCGACGAAGTTGCCGTTCTCGTCGTAGACCGCCACCGAAAGGGTGTCGAAGTAGGTGTCGTGGATGTAGTCGCGGGCCCAGTCCATCACGTCGTCATAGAAGGCCTGTGAATCGACGGACATGTTGTAGTCGCTCCACTTCTCCTTGGTCGTCGACATGTCGCCACCGCCGCCCACGCCGAAGCCGTAGTCGTCCTCGCCCGCGACGGACCCCGCTCCGTCGCAGCCGGGGGCCACGTAGCGGCCGGTGAAATAGTGTTCGTGCGAGGCCGCCCAGTTCGGCTGGAGATCCTCGGGTACCACCAGGTCGAAAAGACCGCCAATCCCTTCGGTGAGAAACTGCCCGCCGTAGTCGATGATCCCGGCCGATGAACCGCTGAGGGGGCGGCGCGCCATGCGACCGGTTGTTCCCGAAGGCGCGACTTCGCGGCTGGGAGCCCGATTGCGGGATGTGGTGGATCGCGAACTCCGATCTTCGGTCGCGTCGTTGAGCCGCGCCTGGCGGGTCTTGGCGCTTTCGAGTCCGAGCGGATCGACCAGGGTTTGGGGATTGTTCCCGGCGAACGTGTAGCCGTTCCCGAGATTGAGGCCGTCGTACCAGAGGCCCATCGGGTCGTGGGTCAGGAATCGGCCGTCGGCCGGATCCAGGTACCGCGATCTGAAGTAGTACAGCCCCGACTCGGTGTCGTGTTCGCGACCCTGGAAGAGGCGGTGGTTCCCAAAAGCCGACGCCGCCCTGGGGTTCCCAGCCGCGTCCGCGATCCGCGGCAGGCCGAAGTCGTCGTACGCGTAGGTCTCCACGACAGCGCCGCCGGCGTCGGAGACGGCGAGGATGCTCCCCTGATCGTCGCCATGGTAATAGAGGTCGCTCGCGCCGATCCGCGCATGGAGAAGTGAGTCCAAGGCGCCCCGGTGGACATAGGTGGCCAGCGTGTTGCCGGCGCCGTCCTGTTCCTCGAGCAGTTGCAGACCGAGGTAATGGTAGCGGGTGCGGGTCTCGGGCCCGGCGCCGACGCTGACTCGCTTTTCGATGCGTCGCCCGAGGGGATCGTAGACATACCTGGCGTCGACGCCGTCGCTGCTTCGAAAGCGAACGAGGCGGTTGGCGAAGTCGTATTCGTAGGTGACGCCGCCGCCGGCCTCGGAGAGCCGGCTTCCCCGTCGGTCGTAGGTGACCGGGCCCGCGGGAGTCGAGGCGTAGACGTTGCGCCGGCGGGTGGCCGAGTCCGCGGCTCCGAGTTCGTAGGCCCCACCCAGGACGGGGCCTTCCACGGAAGTCCGGTTGCCGACCGCGTCATAGCGATACACCCGGTCACCCAGTGGACCTCCGGACGATCGCACCAGTCGGCTGACGGAATCGTAGGCGAACGAACGGGCGTCGGGGCCGCCCAGGTCGCGGACGCCGATCCGGTTGTCCATGGGATCCCGGGTGAAGCCGAGGTCCAGGAACGGTTGCCCGGCCCCGTTCGAGTGGGTCATCCGCTGGATCCGGAGGGACGCGTCGTGCTCGATGGTCGAGACGGCGCCGTTGCCAAAACGTGTTTCCGCGAGGCGGTTGGCGCCCAGGTAGGCCAGGGTCGCGAGCGGTTGGGCTCCATCGAGAAAGCGAGTGGCGCGGTTGAGTTCGTCGATCTCGATCCGGATATCGCGCCCGCCCGGATAGACGTAGCGGCGGGGCACGCCGACGCCGTCGAAGGCGGCGCTCACGGTTTGGCCGTCGCGCGTTTCAGCGATCCGAAGCGCCATGGAATCGTACGCCATCTCGGTGAGGGACTGTTGGTCCGCCATGCGGCGCAGATTTCCGACGCCATCCAGCGCGAAGGTCTGGCGGGTGGTCGATGTCGAGACTCCGGTGGCCGGGGTGATGTTCCGCTCAATCATGCGTCCGGCGAGATCGAACACCGCGGTCGATAGCGTCGCGTTCGGATCAAGGTATTCGACGGTTTGCCCGAAGACGTCCCGGCGCCATTCCTCGATGGCGCCGTCGGGATACACGTGCCGGATTTGGCGACCTCGGGCGTCGTATTCGTAGGCACTGACGTTCCCGTTCCCGTCGGTCATGGAGGTCAGGTGATCGTCGTCGTCGTAGGTCCGACTCTGGACGATCTCGCCGGCGGGCGCGCCGTTGCCTTCCCCGGTGGCGGTCAGGATACGGCGGATCTCCAGGATGCGGTCCTGGCCGTCGTGCAGGATGCGCGTGGCGTTTCCGTTTCTGAGGTCCTCCACGCGGGTGCGGCGCGAGCGGGAATTGTAGGTGAACCGCCGGGAGGCCCCCGTCGGATCCCGGACGCCGATCACCCGGTTCAATGGATCGTGGGTGTATTCGATCCGGACCGCTTCTTCGCGGTTGCCCAGCCGGTCGACCCGGACCATGGCGGCCAGATTGGAGTTCGGGTCGTATTCGAATCGAAGCCCATTCCCGAGGGCGTCCCGGGACTCGGCGGGGCGATAGACGGTGTCGTACGAGCGGACCGTGGTGCGGCCGTTGGGATCGGTCTGCTTCACCAACAGACTGGCGGCGTCGTACTCAAGAAGCGTGTCCGCCAAGCCGGTGCCCACGGGTTGCTGGGTCGCGGGATCGAAATGGTGGAGGCGCCGGCGGACAAGACGATTGAGGCGGTCGTAGGTGAATTCCTCCTGGGCGAGCCGGACGTTCCCAGCGGAGCCGGGCAGGTCGAGGATTTCGCCTCGGACGATGCCGCCGACCATGTTGTGGCGGCGGTCGAACGTGACGAGTTTCTCGTTCCCCATCGGGTCTTCGATCCGCACCCGCCGGTCGAAGCCGTCGTAGGTGTACCGGGTGGTCCGAGGGACGGACTGGTCCGCGCCGGAGATTTCGCGGACAAGGTTTCCGTTTCCATCGTAGTCGAACTGACTGACCAGTTGGGTCGGATCTCCGGGCGCGGCCACGACGCGAAACACTTGGTCGCGTTCGTCGTACTCGGTGCGGACGACACGGTTGGGACTGCGGCCCGCGACAGCTTCGCCGTGGCGTTCGAGGACGAGGTTGCGGCTGCGGTCGTAGGCGAACTCCTGGACGATCGATCGGCTGTCGTCGATCTCGCGCTGGGTGCGGACGACGTGGTTGAGCGTCTCGTATTCGTAGCGGGTCGTGATGTGGCGATTGGCGTCGACCGCGCCGTTCTCGTCGACGTTGAGCTGATCGACACGGACCACGTTGTCGTTGGCGTCGTAATGGTAGTCGACGCTGTAGCGGATGCCCGACCCCTGGATGATTTCGGGAGAGAACTGGCGGACGATCTGATTGCGTTCGTTGACCAGGGCTTCCTGGCGGTTACCCCGGGCATCAGTCACCGCCGTCATGTTTCCCAGGACGTCGTACTCGTATCGAGTGGTGAGCTGGAGGTTGTCGGCGTCCTGGACTTTGGAGGCGAGGTAGCCGCGCATGGGTCCAGTCGTGTGGAAAGTGTAGCTGTCCCGGCGGCGGAAGCCTCCCGAGGGCGGGTAGATCTCGTCGGTGAGCTGACCGAATTCGTTGTAGCGAAACTCCATCACCGCGCCGGGCTCGGCCATCAGGATGCGGGTGCGGTTGCCGGCGGCGTCGTACTCGAAACGGGTGGCGTTGCCGTTGCCGTCGACGTGGCGGGTGACGAAGTTCCCGCCGCAGCAATCGCCGAGGCCGGGCGCGTAATCGTACGTTTCCTCG
Organism: uncultured Verrucomicrobiota bacterium; assembly: GCA_942490575.1. Taxonomy (GTDB): domain Bacteria; phylum Verrucomicrobiota; class Verrucomicrobiia; order Limisphaerales; family CAIMTB01; genus CAIMTB01. Next base: position 75,168 of record CALNYA010000079.1, on the reverse strand, counting down.
ATGATCTCGTCGTCCGACGGAAGACCGCCTGGCGCGCCGGGAAGGCCGCCGGAGGGAACGAGCCGGACCTTGCGAAGATTGCCACGGACACGCGCGTCGGCGCCGGGGTTGAGGTCGGACTCGTAGACGTTTTCCTGGAAATTGCCGTTGGGGAAAATGAGGCGGCGGAGGCGGAAGTCGTCGGTGTACGTGTAGCGGGTGACGAAAGCGGAAGGATCCGTCGGCCGAAGGCGGTTCGCCGGCCGGTTGGAGGCGCGGTCGACCGGTTGATCCGTCCGGCTGCGCCCCGTGAACTCGGCGAGCGCCACGAGTTGGTTGTCGCGATCGAAGTGGTACTCCTTCACGTGCCCTTCGCGGTCGCGGACGAGCGTGCTGGTGAGGGCCATGCCATTGAGGGCGCTGGGCAGGGCGCGTTGGTAGACGAAATCGTAGTCCTCCCCGGGATCCCCCCACTGCTGGCGGACGATCCGGTCGAAGTCGAGCGCGTCGGGGTCGCGTCCGGCGGAGTAGCGATTCACCAGGTACGGACCTTGGCCGAACGTGGGGTCGCCCGGATCGTTGCGACGCCCGTCCGTGATGCTGACGAGATTGTGGTTGAGACGGTCGTCGGCCTCGCCGGTGGTGTAGGTGTACGACCGCTTCTTGCCATCGGGGAAGTTGTTTCCGGTGACCGAGTCGCGCACGGCGGGTGTCACCACGGACTTCAGGTCGCCGGGATTCCCCTGGCCGTCGACGACACTGTCGAAATGCTCGTAGCTCACCTGCCGGCCCGCGAAATCGGTGAGGCGCGAGATCCGTCCGGAAGCGGCGTAGGCGACGCGGATCGCGCGGTCGAGCGTGTCGAGGATGGTGACGAGTCGGCCCGCCGCGTCGTACTCGAAGCGCATGACGTTTCCGTTGCGGTCTTCGATGTCACGGATACGACCCCCGGCCGGTCCTTCCAGTGGGTGGAACCGCCAGCGATCCTGGCTCTCGAAGGCGAGGGTGAGCGAACCGTCCGCTTCACGGACGATGCGGCGGAACAGCCCTTGGGCGACCCAGGAGCCGTCGGGTTGCCGGACGTAGGAGTCGTTGCGCGCGGTGCCTTCCTGGAGCAGGAGATCGGCTCCGTTCGCCTCAAGGAAGATGTTGTAACTGAAGTCCCATTGGACGCCCTGGGCGCTGTCGACGGGGTATTGCGATCGGTAGCGGCGCGACCACACGAAATCGAAGCCGCGACCCGGAATCCAAAGGTCGATCTCCTCGTGGTAAAACTCGCCATTGAACAGGTAGACGGGATCGGCGACCGCCGGATCGGTCGATGCGGGGCGCTTTCGGTTCCGGTAAAGAATGACGTAGCGATTCTTGTGTTCGGGACAAGGAATCCGGATCTCGTTGGAGGGATCGCCCCGGGGGATCGTCTTGCCCGGCTTTTCGCCTTCGCGGGTCGAAGCGACGAGTGTTTGGAGAGGTCCGCCCTGGCCGGGACAACCCTGGCCGACGCCGTGCCAACCTGGCTGAAGGATGCCGGTCCCCGGGTCGGAACAGACGAGGCGTCCGTCGGCGCTGGTGGTCATCGATCCGACAACTTCCCAGTCGCCGAGATCGTGGTTGAAACTCCAGAGCGCGGCCGGGTCGCCCGGGGAAAGGACCTGCCCCGTGACTGGGTCGGGAAGATTGGGGAAGCAGACGGGAACGGGACGGTCGAAGTTCGAGCCGCCATCGGTCTGAACGGTGATGACCAGGGGAAAACTCACACCGGGCGGCAGGGCCGAGGGGAGGCGGTCGGGCGCGACGGGGGCGATACCGATGCGGCCGCCGCGTGTGCCGTTGTCGCTGAACAACGAGTTGGCCGGCACCTCGAGCGTCACACCTTCCAAGCCGGGGTTCTGGCGGAGGACTTCGTCCGGAAACCGAACCTGGGTGACCGCCGTGTCGCTGACGGGTTGCAGGGAGCCGGCGCTCACCAGGGGAAGATAGATGTTGCCGAGATTGACCTCCTCGCCTGGAACGGACTGCCAGGCCTTGCCGACCGTCGGGTAGTACGGGCCCTCGGGCCATCGGGTCGGCACCGGAGTGTTCACCGCCGTCCGACCGTCGATGTGAACGAAAAAGGAGCCCGCCGGCGCGGGATCCAGTCGGAAGTTGCCTTGGGCATCCGTGGTGGCGCGCAGGGTTTCCTCCAGGCCGTCCACGGTGATGATCACGCCTTCCAGGGGGAAATTCACCTGCTGGCCCGCGTTGCCCGGAACGAGTTCGGAGGCGAAGACCCGACCGGCCACCCGGGTGCCGGGGACGACCGTCAGGGTGACGGTGTCGAAATCGAGCGTGGCGCTGCCGCCGGCCGTTCCGTCCCCGTCGAGATCCAGTTCCCGCCCGTGGATGTCCTGGAGTCCGTCGCCGCGGAACGTGACCCGGATGCGCGCGGAGGCGGGAAGGGGTTCGAGATAAAAAAGGGTCACCGCCCGGCGGTCGGTGGATATTTCGGTGCGCGCGAGGATCCTTCGGCCCCCGAACTCGGCGTGGAGTCTGTCCGCGGACACCGTCGCCCCGGGAGCGAGCGGTTGGGTCAGGCGGAGGATGGTTTCGCGAGTGAGGGCGACCAGGGATTCCCCCCGGCGCGGCGACGTTTCGCGCAGTGTCGCGAGCGGCAACTCCCCCAACGATTGGCCAAGACCGAGGATGGCGTCCGAAAGGACATCGAGATCGCTCTGGGTCAGGCGGCCATCCTGATCGGTGTCGGCGTACGCCTGGTCCTGAAGGGGCAGGGGGACGAGGTCCGCGAGATGATTCGCGAGGGCGACGATATCGAGGAGATCGACCGACTCATCGCGGTTCACGTCGCCGAGGGTCGGCGAGGCGGCGCGGGCGTTGATCCAGCACGAGGCGACGGCTACCAGCAGGAAGGCCAGAAACCTGCGCCAACCTCGCTGCAAACTCCCGAACCGCTGTTTGGGCCTCCCGTTTGAGTTCACCGTGTTCTAGACCTCACGCTGGGATTCAACCTCCTCCCGACCCAATGCGACCCGACGCGATGGCCTGATCGCACGCCCCATGAACGAGCCACGGATCCCCGACTGATGCTGGCCCACGACTAGCCGTTTTCGGCAACTGGTGGCAAGCGCCAATTCGGTGGGATTCCCTTCCGACCGGTGGTCCACGATCTCGCTGTCTGCCCGTGCGCTCCGCTTTGAAAACCCCTCCGCGTGGAAGCCTGCGTGGGCGGCCTCCACGGCCCACAGCGGAAGGCGATCCGCGTCCCTTCCGGCCTAGATTGTCGAATGTCAATGTTTGACCCCTATGCCAGGCGGCGCGACGGCCGGCGGAAACATACTTGTCGGCTCTAAGAATTTCCCCGAAGAGTCAGACATCTTCATGAGAATACAGGTGTCAGCCAGCATCGCGATCTTGCTCAGTGTCAGCGTCAGCCAAACCGCGGCGGGAACGGTAAGTGCGGCGCCCGCCGGCCGCAAAGTTGCAACTGTGGAACCCGCCCGCGGGCCTTTACGCGTTCATCCCGCCAATCCGCGCTACTTCACCGACGGCGTGAAACTGGCCGATGGCTCGCTGAAGGCGGTCTATCTGACGGGCTCGCACACCTGGAACAATTTTGTGGACATGGAACCGGAAGGGTCTCCGGACCGATTCGATTTCAAGGCCTATCTCGATTTTCTGGAGCGGCACAATCACAACTTCATCCGACTTTGGGCCTGGGATCTGACGACGTTTGATCGGATGTCCAGCCAACAGTACACCGACCAGAAAAGTGAACTCAAAGCTTCACCGCAACCCTGGCTCCGCACCGGACCGGGGCGGGCCCTTGACGGACAGCTGAAGTTCGACCTGACCCTGCCGAACCCGGCTTTTTTCCAACGGATGCGGGAATGCGTCAGCGCCGCAGGCCGACGCGGCATCTATGTTTCCGTGATGCTGTTTGAAGGCTGGGGCTTGAACCAGGCCAACCGTCGGACTCCGATTCCCGGATGGGCATGGCGGTCGCACCCGTTTCATTCCGGCAACAACGTGAACGGCATCGACGCCGACCGCGATGATGTCGACAGCACCGGTGAAGTGCATCGCTTGCACGACGATGCGGTGAATGCCGTTCAAGCCGACTACGTTCGAAAGGTCGTGGACGCCGTCAATGATCTGGACAACGTGCTTTTCGAGGTGATCAACGAAGGCGGACAGAAGGAGTGGGACTGGTGGGTTGTAAAAATGCTCCACGACTACGAAGGCACTAAGCCGAAGCAACACCCCGTTGGCCTCACGGGGCACGGCGCCGAGAAATGTGACAGCCTGTTGGCGAGCCCGGCGGACTGGATTTCACCCGGCCGCAACGATGGTTACGGCGGCGAACCGCCGGCCTGGAATGAAGGGAAGGTGAGTCTGCTGGATACGGACCACATTTGGGGCATCGGTGGCAATCCCGCTTGGGTTTGGAAAAGTTTTCTGCGCGGGCACAATCCGATCTTCATGGACCCCTATGATCACAGGGTGTTGGGCAAGGGACCAACGAACCGATGGGACGACGTCCGACAGGCGATGGGCCAGTCACGGCGACTGGCCGCTGGCGTGAACCTAGCTGCAATGACACCCCACGACGAACTGGTTTCCACAAAGTACTGCCTGGCCAACCCGGGCGTGGATTACATTGTTTTTGTCCCCAAAGGTGGCGTTGTGACCGTGGACCTCACCGCCGCATCGGGCACATTGACGGCGGAGTGGGTGAATCCCATCGCGGGCGTCGCCACCCCCGGCGGGAAGGTTGCCGGCGGCGGCAAGCGGGAGCTCCGAGCGCCGACTCCGACCAACGACGATGCCGTGCTCCGTCTCTGGCGAGAGTGAGTCACCTTTTGTGGGGACGTGAAACTCCGTTGTCCATTGGATCGCCGAGTGCGTGGATCTCGATCAGTAATGCGATGGACAGAGTGCGATGGGGTCACCCCATAGAGGATGGGGAAGCGCTGGGGTCAAACATTGATTGTATGACATTGCAGCTCTAGTGGGGGGCCTCCCACCGACGGGACTGTGAACTCGAAGTTGCGTTCCTCGGGATATGCCAGCGTGAGATCGATCGACCGGGTGCCACCTGGGTTGCTGGTGGCAAGAAGGTCCGGCCTTTCAAACCACAGCCGCCAGTGTCGGCAACTCTGTGGGCGGTGATGCAGGGCCGCGCTCAGGCGCGTTGGAATCCACGTTCCCGATGCTGGTGCCAGGCTCAACGGTGTACGACACCCCAAAATCACTGGGTGGCGTAGAGTTTTTTCAAACATCCTCACCGCGTTCAGATAGTGGAATGTGAATGTTTGTCCCCTGGGCGCACCGTGTTCTCGATTCCCACGCTGAGATTCAACCCCCTCCCGACCCGGTGCGACGCGCCCCAACGAGCTGATCGCACGACCTACGACCCAAGGATGAGCCACAGATCCCTGACTGACGCTGGCCCACGAGTAGCTGTTTCCCGCTGCAGGTGGCAAGCGCCAATTCGGCAGAAAACCATTCCGTCGTTGATCGGCGATGTCGCGGGCAGCCCGTGGCCGCCACTTCACAATCCCTTCCGCGTGGAAGCCCGCGTTGGCAAGCTCTCAACGTTTACAGTGGAAAATCCTCCGCTCTCATTTTGGCCAGATTGTACAATATCAATGTTTGACCCCATTGCCTCCCTCCCCGCGCGTCCCGTCCTACGGGATCAATCTGTGGGGAAATGTGTCGGCCGGATCCAAGGGATCGGGTGCGAACTCCAGCGCATGGCCGTCCACCAGCGGCTGAAGCGCGTGGGGAATGCCGGGTGGGATGCGGATGAGGTCGCCCGCTTGCATCCGCACTTCGCCTCGTTCTCCGCTCGCGGGGTCCTCGACCACCACACGCAGCTCGCCGGCGATCAAGTAAATGGATTCGTCCTTTCGCCGATGCACGTGATTGCCCCGCGCGCTTCCGCTGCTGAGGTCGATCCAAGCGAGGTATCGGATACCGGGATTGCCGTTGTGGATCTGCGCCAATTCGCCCTGTGGCAGGAGAAGACGCTTGAGATCGGGGAGCACCGCGCCCGGCGCCGGTCGACCTTCGATGACGGGCAACCGATAGCGGACGACTTTGCCCCCGAGAACGGTCTCGCGATTGGAGTCGTCGATATTCGACATGGCGGTTGGAGCATGCTCGCCGCTCGAGCCCAAGGACAATGGCTATCAAGGCGTGATGCCCGACAGTTGTCCGCGCTCGTCGCCCCCTGGCGGCTTCATCGACGGTTTCGCGAGTCCGCGATCCCGCCGTGTTGGAAGCGACGCCGCGACAACGGGTCGGCCCAGGTTGCGGTTGACGCCATTTGGCGGGCCCTCAGGATCGGAGCTGTAATAGCGCCATCGAGCCCCTCCGAGCCCGCTCCGTGGGATCCAAGGGCTTGGTCATCGCCGCCATGGCATGGCGCCGATCCCGCACCGCCCATGAAAATGCCGGTTTCCTTTCTCTTTCGCTGCTGACCGCCGCGGTCCACAACGGTAGCGCCGCCGCCGATCCGTCGGGCGATATTGGCTGGCCGCGGGTCATCAAACAGGACGGCAAGCAGTTGACCATTTATCAGCCGCAGGTGGATCACTGGCATGGTCATACCAATCTGCATTTCCGTTGCGCCATCGCGGTCAAGGGGGTCCTGAAGGACGAAAAGTTCGGCGTGGTGGAAGTCGACGCATTGACCGTCGCCGATCTCGGCAATCTGAAAAATGCGGTGGGGTCTGAAAAATGCGGTGGGGTCAAACATTGAGGTTTTGACATTCTAGGGCTAGCGGCCTCCCACCGACGGGACTGTGAACTCGAAGGTGCGTTCCTCGGGAAACGCCAACGTGAGATCAATCGACCGGATGCCACCTGGGTTGCTGGTGGCAAGAAGGTCGGGTCTTTCAAACCGCAGGCGCCAGTTCAACCAGTCCGAAGCGAAATCGGGAAAGAACGAAGGCGGCGGAACGACCCTGCCTTGGTCGTCGCGAATTTCCACCAATTGCACTGAAGGGCTCAAAGCCGGGTTGGTCCCAGGGGCCTTTCGATCGAACGTCAGGAGCAAACTGGGCACGTGGTCCGCCATGGAGAATGCGAAAGCGCTTCCTGGCGCGACAAGTTCCAGAGCGTGCACCGCCATGTCCAAACCCACGAAGTTCGTCCTCAGAACAATCTGAGGAGCTCCAACCCCGGGAGGAAACGGTCCGCTCCGGTCGCCTCCCGGATTTCATGCGGCAGAGGATGGCAACCCCAGGGAATTCGGGAAGGGTGGAATGGAGGTGCAATCAACGATCGCGAGGTCACCGTTCCTCGAGACGGAAAAAGCCGGCGCCGGCGGACGCGGTGGGGACTTCCGCCGAAGCCTGGGTTCCGTCGACGGTCACCGACAGCCCGGAATCCCGCCATGGCCCGGCGGGAGTTGAACCCGCTTGCACTCGATACGTTTTCCCCGGCGCTGCCGACCACATCAATCGCACGTCTCCGGTGGCAATCCGGGTGATCGAGGTGATGCGATAGCCTGATTCCACGCCTGGCAACACGGCGGCGAAAAGGTCGCTCGCCTCGTTGAAGTCGCCTTCGATCAAGTCATCCGAGAAGCTCTGAAAAAACACCGTGCGGCCATCCGCCGAAAGGCTCTGCGACGTCGACAGGGCATTGCCGCCCAACCGCAGCATTCCATCGGTTTCAAGGTCTTTCAGAAAGACATCCGCAAGGCCATTGCCGTCTCCGTCGACCAGATTCGATGCGAAGCTCGAGAAGACCACCCATCGTCCGTCCGGTGTGATTTGCGGCCTCCCGGAGCGCGCGTTCCCGGGTGTACCATCTAGGGCGGCGCTGACCGCTTGGTCCAGGCCGGTGAGACGATCGAATATGCGAATCTGGAACGCTCCGTGTCGGGACGTCTCCGAGGTCCGATAGACCACCCGGGTCGCGTCCCTAGCGAGTGCGACCGCGGTGGCCGGTCCGAGAAGTCGCGTGGTCGATCCCGCCTCGAAGTCGTGCAGGAAGATGCTGAGCTCGGAGGCCGAAATCGTTGGCAGCAACGTCGCGGCGAATCGGCCCTCAGGCGAAAAAACCGCCACGGGAGGAGGCCTAGGGAGAGGGAGAATTCCGGTGACCGATGTCAGACCGGGGGTGGCCACCCGCCGCAATTCTCCTCCGTTTAATCGTCGCGCATAGACACTCCGCCCTGTGCCCGGTGATGTCGCCAGGAGATCCGGAGCCTGGGATTCGAACAACAACCACCGGCTATCCGGACTGAAAGCCGGTTGCGTTGAACGCAGGCTTCCGGAGGCTATACCGGACGCAGTCACCGAGGCGAGCGCCACACTCCCATCCGTGCGATCGAACACATACACTTGCTGGTACCTATTATTGTGCAGCGGCGTGAGCCCGCGGCTCGGCGAAGCAAACGCGACCCAACGCCCGTCCGGTGACACCGTCCAATCGGAGTAGATCCCCGAAATGCTACGTCCATCGGGTCCGTGGCTTACCAACGTCGTTGTCCCGGCGACGACGTCCCTGAGAAAGACGTCCTCCACAAGGTTCGTATCACCGGGAACCAGACCCTCAGCCGAACTCGCGAACGCGACGAAACGTCCGTCGAGGCTGATCTTCGGTCCCGAGGACGAGTACTTGGAACCGAGGCCATCCAGGGTCGCGCTCAGCCATTCCAGCTTTCCAGTCGATCGGTCCATTCGGTAGGCATCCCGCACTCCCGACTGATGTCCGTCCGCCCCTCCATCCGCGAGCGAGAGGAAGGCGATGTACCGCCCGTCGCCACTGACTCCGCCCGCGCCCAGAATCGCGTCACCGAGCGCGGTCGCCGACGGCATCGAGGCGTTCCAGGATGAAATCAGCGTCGTCGTGTCCGAATCCCAGTCATACAGGAACACATCACAGGCGCGGTTGAGATCATTCCGCACAAGCGCGTCGTTCGCGCTTTGGAAAGCCAGGCGCTTCCCGTCGTCTGAAAACGAGACCACGGGCAGATCCGTGTTGACCACCGGGGCGCCGTTCGCTGCTCTCGACACGCGCCGCACTTCGCCTGATGTCCGGTTTCTCACCACGATCTGGCGGGTCGCCACATTCGGAGCATCCCCTGTGCTGCCGCCGAGGAACGCCACGAACTTCCCATCCCGGCTGGCGCCGAGGAAGGTGGCGAACCGCGATTCCGTGACCTCGCCAAGCGAATTCGTGACCCACCCTCCGCTCGAGACCAAGGTTCGTTCACCGCTCCTGGCATCCCAGGCGTAGACGACCGAATCCAAGATGGACGAGTCATCAGACACCGGTTCCAGAGCCTCAAAGATGACGGTCTGCCCGTCGGCCGAAAGGACCAGCGAGAGGTTCTCGACCGAGTAAGTGTCGAGCGACCCCGGGAGACCATCGGTCAATACCTGATAGTCCCCTGTGTCGAGATCGAGGCGGTAGACCGCCCTCGGCGACACGTTGGTCCAGCTCGAATCCTGCAGGAAGGCGACGTAGCGTCCATCCGCGCTCAATTCGTGGGCCGGAACGATGGTCTGAACCATCACTTGCGGAGCGGTCGACGCTCTTCTGAAGGTGTCCACCATGCGGTTGGTCGTGGCGGGCGGTCGCAGGAAATACAATTCGTGAAAGAAGTTGCGACCTTCGACCGCGGGAACGGGGGGGGCCAAGTTGAAGGCAAGGCTCCGAAAGGCGACCGTCGCTCCATCATCGGATACCAGGCCGTCGAACGACATCCCCGTTCGGAAGCTAGAGAACTCCGGCGACGGCGAAGGGACACTCACCCGGCGGGTCGTTCCGGTTGCGAGATCGCGAAGAAACACGTCGAAAATTCCATTGGTGTCATCGGACACCAAATCGTCGGACTCACTCTGAAAGACCACGAAGCGTCCATCGGGAGTCATGTACGCGGCGGACGATCCCATGGAACCGCTCACCCCGTTTGTGTTGACGCTCGCCAGATACGTTGTGCCGGACTGCAGATCCCGAACGAAAACGTCGCCCGCCATGTTTTCGTCTCCCGGGACGAGATCGGTTGCGTCGCTCAGGAAGAGCACGCGGGTGCCGTCCCGGGAAATGCCTGCCAGCAGGCTCGCGCCGTTGCCGCTCGTCCCGGTGGCGTTCACGCTCACCAGGCGGGTCGTTCCAGTCGCGATCTCGCTTACGAAGACGTCCATCGCGCCGAAGTTGGCGTCGTTGGGGGCCAGGTTCCCGGCCGCGCTCTGGAATGCCACCCAGCGTCCGTCCCCACTCAGGATTGGCAGGAGGGAATCCCCCGCGGGCGTGGCCGAGGGACTCCCGGATTGGGTCAGGAGTGTCACCGGCGCTCCAGCGCCGAATAGTCCATACCCCGGCCAGAATAGGAGCAGGAATATCCAGGCAATAGCGCGCCGGTATTTCATGTGAATGCGATGGGAACAGGTTTTCGAACCCGCTTCACCTGAAAAAGTGGCTCTTGGGGGCGAAGGGCGTGGGTGCCGCGGAAGACGTGTTCCGTGGAGCGATGCATGAAATGGGCTTCGTGTGGACACACGGTGGTTGACACAGAGGGACGATTGTTGGCATGGGAGTGGCTGATCCACGAAGGGTGGACCGATCATGAAGGCTTGCACCGTTTCCGGACCCCGACTCGGCTCGCCGGGCTTCACGCGGACTGAGGCATTGACCCTCGCCCTAGCGACGGCGGTGCTCGCATGTCTTCAACTCCCACTGCGCGGCGACGCTCGACGGGTTTCCCGGTCGGCCAATTGCCTCGCGGGCATGCGGCAATTGCAATTCGGGTGGGCCCTCTACGCCGCGGATCATGACGGACGCATCGTGGCTGCACGCGACGGCGCCCTTACTCCGCCTTCGGGACCCATCTGGGCGAGCGGTTCCGTCGGTTACAGCAGGCAGTCCGCCAATCTCACTCCGGAGCTTTACCCCGGGCCCGGTCCCCTCATTGAGTACGCCGGCAACGACGCGGCAACGTACCATTGCCCGTCCGACCCCGTCCTGATCTACGTCAATACGGCAAGTTCCGTTCCCGTCCGACGAGTGCCACGCACCCGAAGCCGGTCGCTGAACTGCTGGGTTGGCGGCCCCGGTTGGTTTTTGAGCGCACCGTGGCGCTATGCCACGTCCGTCGATCAACTCTCGGATCCCGGCCCCGCCCAAACGATGACGTTCGTTGACGAGCGCGAGGACAGCATCAACGACGGCTGCTTCGAAATCGACATGTCCGGATTCCCGAATACGCGCGGATCAGTCCCCAAGCCCGAGTCGTATCGCATCGTCGACTATCCGGCCTATTGGCATCGAGGCGGTGCCGGGGTGGCGTTCGCCGACGGTCACGTCTCGGTGCACCGATGGGGTGACCCCCGAACCATTCCGAACCCGTATCAGGTCAGAATCTCCCTCAACGTCGCATCACCTCACAACGCCGATGTCGCCTGGATGCAGGACCACTCGCCGCGCTTGGCGCCATGAACTTAGTGGGACTCGATTAGGCTCAACCTGACGCCATTCGAAAGCACCACGGTTTCGCGTCTCGATTCCCCCCCGGATGGTTCCCCCAACAGCCCGTCGCGTCCTTTCCGCTACTTCCCAATCCTCGCCAGTTCGTCGCACATGCGTTCGAAACACTTGGACTCCGTATGCTCGGGGTTCTTCGTGTTCCGCGCCGGTTTGCGGCCGGAATACTCGTCCAGGAAGCTCCCTGAACCGGACCACACGGTCTGCACCACACCAAGAAAGTGCTGCCGCATCTTCGGGTTGGAGACTTCCCGGAGGCGCGCCATGTCCCGGACCTGCGCGGCCACCACGTCCGGGTTCTTCCAGGGGCAACTCACCACATCCAAGCCCTTCATCGCAAAATAGGCCGCTGTCGGCTCGGCGCGTTCGTAATGCCAGTCACAGATCACCACGTCCTTCGGGATCAGGTCCACCGCCGGGTGGGTGTCGTTGAAGCTGGCCTCCCATTCGCCCAGTCCGGAATCCTTACCCTCCAGCAACCGGTCGCCCCAGAGCCAAAGCTTCCGCTGGGCCGTGCGCAGATGATCACGAATGGCCCGCACTTCATCCGCGAACAGCTCCGCCTTGTCGCGCCCCTGGCAACGCGGGCACTGATCTTCGCCGAGGTAAAACACCTCGTCCAATCCGGCATGCAGGGCATCGGCTTCAAAAGCGTCACACACTTCATCGACCAGTGCGAAGACCACCCCGTGCACTTCAGGATGCCGCGGACAGTAACTCTTGCAGTAAAGGCGGTCCGGATTGGGCCAGGCGTATTTCTCCGGAAGCTTCACCGCCGGGGTCTCGTCGAATTCCGGATGGACCTTCAGGAGCCGGCCACAGCTCGACTGCCACGACTGGTGGCCAAGCAGGTTGACCAGGGGAACGATCCGGATTCCGTGCCGTTTGCAGGCCGCCGCGATCTTCCGCGCTTGCTCGCGGGAAAGACCGTTCGGGTCCGCCATCTCCGGGCGGCTGGTGAACTGGAAGGCGTAATCCACCCGGAGAATGAGCACGTTCACCCGATGCGGAGCCAACCCCTGTTCGATGAAGGTGATGAACTCATCCACGCGCCGGGGCGAGGGAGCCTGGATGCAGAAGCCGCGCACGGGCAGCCCCTGATCAATGGTCGTCTCGGCCGCCATCAACGGCAGCAATCCGAGCAGCAGCGAGCAAAGTAGTGTTTTCATCGTGTCCCAGATTCTTCCGGACACTTGACCTTCGCGGTGCCGATTTCAAACCCCTTGCCGGGGAAAACCCCCGCGGTCGGTTCCTGACGGGCTTGAGGCGGAACACGCACCTTCGGGATCCCGAGATGGCGACCGTGGGTTCTTGACCCTGATGCGACACTCGCCGGTCGCCGCCCGGATTGCAGGCGGCGCGGGATGCCACCTCCGGCGGATTCGGGCCAAGGCGCGAAGGAGGCTCCACGCAGGTCGCTGAGGTTGGATTCGCCAAGGGGATCGGATTCCCTGAGCCAACAAGTTGCGCCCCGATCGGGAACGCCAGGCTCCTGGGAGATTCTCAAGGAACCGCTCCGCCCAGGGGATTTGACGCTCGACTTGGGCGGTGCGCGATTTTATGACCGCCGAGAGGTCCACCAACTCGGTTGCGCCCGATTCCACGATGGCGCCTCATAATGAATGGAAGTTCGAGGGCGCAGGGTGCTTCGAACCGCGGGAAGCGTCGGTGACGAGTGGGGTTGGGTGGTTGGTTGGTTCGAGCGAGGGCGACTCGGTCGGCTCCGTAGTCCAAGAAATTTCATCTGCTGTGTTGAAAATGGAAAACCATAGTGTTCCGCGGGCTCCCGTTCCCGGATTCCAGCGAGCCAACGGAGGGATCTGGAGGATGCGGATCGCCCTCGCCGCCGTGGGTTGTGGCCTGGCCGTGACTCTCTCCGCGCGAAGCCAGGATGCCGTCCCGTCGCTGTCGGTGGCCGTCGCGCCGACCCAGAGCATCCGGCTGAGCTGGCTGGACGCGTCGGGGGTGTGGGTTCTGGAGCAGGCCGCGACCGTCGGCGGTTCATTGAGTTGGCATCGCGCCTACCCGTTGCCGCTGCTGAACGGCCAGACCCGCTTCACCGTGCTTCCGGCGACGAGCGAAGCGCGTTTTTTCCGGCTCACCCGTGAAACCGGTGCCGCCAGGAACGCCCTGCCGCAGGTGGGTTGGCTGACCCCGGCGTCGTCCGTGTCGTCCCCGGTCCCGGTGTCGACCACGCTGACCGTGAAGGCCGAGGATCCCGATGGAACCATCGTCGGCGTCGAGTTTTTCGCCCGTGGCGAGAGCCTTGGGACGGTGGCCAGCCCGCCGTATTCCATTTCCTGGATGGAGTCGGACGCCGGAGTGCACGAACTCTACGCGAGGGCGACCGACAATGCGGGGGCGATCGTGAAGTCGGGATTCGTCCATTGGACCCTGCATGATCCGGGAAGTCCGCCCGCCACGGTTTTCGAAACTTCTCCTCGTCAGGGCGAGAGTGATGTCGCCGTCATGCGGGAGACCGTGATCCGATTCTCGAACCCGCTGTCAGGCTCCGCGATCGTCGGCTCGGAACAGGTTTATGCGACCTACGGCGGGCGGCGCATCCTTTCGCGAGTGGAAATGGGGGCCGACCGGCGAACCGTCACGATCTTCTACCTGGAACCGCTTCCAGGCAGCGCCCGGGTCCGAGTCACTGTCCAGGGTGACCAGATCACGGATCGCAACGGGAAGGCCGTGGACGGCGACGGCGACGGTGTCTACGGCGGGACCGGGTGGGTGGACTTCGACACCCTCAGCCTGACCCCTCTTGATAGCACCGCGGTGTCGGGTCGCATCTTCGCCTCCGAATTGCTACCCGCGGGCGGGGGCGCCCAGGAATTCGTGAATGTCCCGTTGGGCGGGGTCACGGTCACTGTGGATGGGCGTGAACAGGACCTTCGGACGGTGACCGACACCCAAGGGAACTTCCGGCTGGAGCCGGTTCCCGCGGGGCCGTTCTTCGTTCACATCGACGGCAGGACGGTCGTGGATGAAGCCCGGGGCATTCGGTATCCGGACTTGGCCTATTATCCGAACGTCAACAAGAAGTGGGAGGCTCAGGCGGGTCAAGAGGTGCGGTTGGACGCCATCTATCTGCCCCTCATTCCGGCCGGGACCCTCAAGCCCGTGAGCGCCGCCGCTCCCACGGTCCTGGCCTTCGAGGCCGGCTTCGTGGCCGACAATCCCCAGTTCGATGGCGTCATGATTTCCGTTCCGCCGGGAGCCTTGTATAGCCCCGACGGTCTTCGAGGGGGGCGGGTCGGCATTGCGCCCGTTCCTCCGGATCGCCTTCCCAGCCCACTCCCTCTGGGCCTCCAGATTCAGGACGTGATCACCATCCAGACCGACGGGGGGCAGAATTTCGCCGAACCTGTTCCGGCCTGCTTTCCCAACCTGCCCGACCCCGATACCGGTGCACCCCTGCCACCCGGCGCCAAGAGCGCCTTGTGGAGTTTCAACCATGACCTGGGTCGGTTCGAGATTGTCGGCTCCGCCACCGTCACCCAGGACGGGCGGTTGGTTTGCACGGACCCGGGCGTCGGAATCCTGGCGCCCGGTTGGCACGGCACTCGGGAAGGCACGCAGGGCGCGGGTGGTCCGATTGGGAGCGGCCCGGCCGGCCCCGGACCTGGACCCGGACCTGGACCCGGACCTGGACCCGGACCTGGGCCTGGGCCTGGACCTGGGCCTGGGCCTGGACCTGGGCCTGGGCCTGGACCTGGGCCTGACGGTGGGCCGCCCAGCGATGGTGATGATCCCGGACAACCACCTGGGCCCGGGGATGGAGATCCTCCGGGCGGACCCAATGATAACGGCGGGCCTGGTGGCGGTGACGACCCGGGCGGCGGCGGCGGACGGGCGGTGACCCCGACCCCGATGGTGGGGGCGGTGACCCCGATGGTGGGGGCGGTGACCCTGATGGGGGCGACGGCGGCGGACCCGATGGGCCGGGTGATGGGGACGGTGGTGGCGACGGAGGCGGTGACGACGATGGGGACGGCGGTGGTGGCGGTGGCCCCGACGACAAGGACGAAGAGCCGGATGACGACTGCTATCCCACGGGGACGTCGGGCAAGCCCGTGAGCCTCTTTTCGGGAGAGGAGACTCTGGAAGCCGAGGACCTGCGGATACGCGGTCGCGGCATGGATTTTGTGTGGACCCGGACCTACCGCTCCAAGACGGGTCGCTACACCGTGGTGGGACACAACTGGGATCATTCGTACAACGTGGGTCTTTACCGGACGGGAGCGGACCTGGTTCTTTACGATGGCACTGGACGACGGGACATCTACCGCCTCCAGCCGGACGGTTCCTATCAGCGGCCCGAATTCTTCCGCCGCATCGACGTGGAGTCGGACGGCTCCTTGACGGTACGGTTCGCGAACCAGGGTCGTTGGAACTTCCATCCATTCATCGGAAGCGGACGGGACGGGCTGCTACGGCGCACGACGGATCGGAACGGCAACCGGTTGTTGTTTGAACACAGTTCGGTGGGTCGACTCACGAACGTCGTGGACACCCTCGATCGATCCATCCGCATGGGCTACGACACCAATGGATTCCTGGTGTCGGTGACGGATTTCGCGGGGCGTCGGATTCGCTATGAGTACTACGGCGCGGACGAGGCGGGCGGGGAATTCGGCGACCTGAAGTCCGTCACCCAACCCGGGGTCGCGATCGCTCTTCCGGGGAACATCTATCCGGACGGCAAGACCACTCGCTACACCTACACCAAGGGCTTCGCGGATGATCGGTTGAACCACAATCTTCTGACCATCACGGATCCCAAGGGCCAGACCTACCTGCGCAATACCTATGCCGGGACCACGGATCCGGATGAGCTGCTCTTCGATCGCGTGATCCGACAGGCCTGGGGCGCGTCGGATGACGTGACCGACATGACCTATGAGGTGTTCGTTCCGTCGCCCGAGTTCGGGGACGCGGTGCTGCGGGCCATCGTCAACGATCGCGTCGGCAATGTTTCCGAGCACTACTTCGACAAAGGCAATCGCCTGGTGCTCCGGCGCGACTTCACCGGGCGCGCGGATCCTGATCGCCCGACCACCGCCTCCGCGAATCGGCCGAAGGACAAGCTGCGGATTGATGACCCCGAATTCTTCGAAACCCGGTTCGAATACAACGCCGATTCCCTCCTTCAGCGGAGGATCCAGCCCAACGGAAACCGGATCGAATTCGTCTACGAGTCCGATATCGACCCCCTGGCGGAACCCGAGGCGCGCGGCAACCTGAGGGCGCGCCGGTTCGTCCCTGGCACGCATTCGCCGGCTGGCGATCAGGCGGAGATCGTGGAGACCTTCGAGTACGCGACCGGCCTGGGCGGATGCTGCGGAGGTTTCAACTTCCTGACCCGGCACGTCGATGGACGCGGCCATGAAAAGCGCCACGAGTACGACGATCGCGGGAACCGAATCCGTACTTTGGATCGGGTGGCGGGGGTCGAGCAGCAGTTCGAGTACAACCTCTTCGGACAGCGAACCGTCCGTATCCGACCCGACAACGGGAGCGGGCATCGGCGTCGGGACGAGTGGACCTACCACGACGCGGGACCCCAGCGCGGGTTTGTGAGCGCGCGAATCGTCGATGTCGCGAACCTCAAGGTGACGACCCGCTACGAGTACGATGCGGTGGGCAATGTGGTGCGTCGGACGAACCCCCGGGGTTTCGCCACCGAATCCACGTACAACGAGCTCGACCAACTGGTCCGCCGTCGGATGCCGGAGTCGCGGGAGGGATCCGGCCTGTTTTACGTCCGGGAGTATGCCTACGACGCCAACAACAACCTGAGCCGCGTCGACCTCACCAACGCGGACGACGTCGGAATCGTCGCCGCCAACCCCGTCCTCACCCAGGAGTACGCGTACGAAGTGCTGAATCGGCTGATCCGAGTCGCCACCGAGGTGGAGCCGGGCCGGGCCGTCACGATCGAATACGAGTACGATGCCGAGCGGAACCGCACCCTCGTTCGCAGCGGGGAGGCCGTCGCGGGCCGCCAGACCAATGCCGTCGTACTCACCCAGTACGATGAGAGGAATCTCCCGCATCGGATTATAAGGGCGCCTGGGGCGCCGGAGCAGTCCACGGACGAGCTCTTGTACGACGGCAACGGGAACATGATTCGTCTCTCCGTCGGACTGGAGGATCAACCGCGGATAACGGGGTTTGTCTACGACGGTTACGACCGCCTGGTCGGCGTGCGGGATCCGATGGGGAACCTCCGGACCTACGAATACGACGCCAACGGAAATCGAGTTCGCCAGACGGCCTTTGGCGAACTCGTCGACCAGCCGGGAAATGCGCTCAATGTCCGGCTCGAAGATAGGGTTGGCACGTTCGACGCCATGAATCGTCCGACCCAGGTCGCCACCGCGTTTTTCGACGCCGGATCCCAGCAGCCGATCGGCGACGGATGGTCCATCGCCACGACCGCCTACAGTCCGAATTCGCAGGTCCTTTCGGTGGTCAACGACAATGGGAACGAGACACGGTACGAATTCGACACCGTCAACCGTCGATCCCGCGTCCTCGACGCGGCCGGCAACACGGTGGAATTCGAGTACGACGCGGCATCCAATCTGGTTCGCATCCACGAACGGGACCACTCGGACCTTGGCGGACCGGAGTCGGACGTTCTACTGGTTCACGAGTACGATCCGCTGAACCGGATCATCGCCACCATCGACGCCGTCGGAAACGCGCATCATCACGCCTACGATTCGCGCGACAACATCGTTCGCGAAGTCGACCTGCGAGGGAACGTCACTCAGACACGATTTGACGGCATGAACCGGCCGGTCGAGACGGTGCGACGGATGACGGCCACGGGCGAGGGTGGTGGGCTGCCTGCTGGGATTGTCCGGTACACCTTCGCCTGGGATGACAATTCGCGGCCCACGAGCCGCGTCGACGACAACGGGAACGTCACGGCGTCGCTGTATGACGCCCTGAGCCGCGAGATCCGGACAACCTTTGGCGATGGAAGCGCCCGGGAGTTCATTTACGACGCGCACGGCAACCGCGTCGCGACAATCGAGCCCAACCGCACTCGTCTGGACGCCGTGTACGACCTTTTGAACCGGAGGGTCCGCTGGCGATACGCGCCGGGCCCGGGCGTGGTGACGGACACGACGTTCGAGGAGTTCGACTATGACGGACTTTCCCGGTTGGTCCGGGCCGACAACGACGTTTCGCGTCTGTCGCGCGGTCACGATTCGCTGTCGCGGGTGACCTGGGAAGCACAGGGGGATGCCGAAGTCCGCACCCTCTACGATGGCGTCGGCAACCCGCTGCTTTGCGTCTACCCGTCGGGTCGGGTCGTAACGAACTCGTTCGACCGGCTCGAGCGCCTCTCACGGGTGTCCGATGCGGACGGCGAATTGGGCCGGTACTGGTACCGCGGACCCGTGATCGCTCGGAAGGACCTAGGCAATGGCACCCGACAGACTTTCCTCCATGACGGCCTGCGGCGTGTCACCGAAGTGATCCACGACATCGCCCCGTTCGACGCCGCCTCGAGATTCGAGCACCTGGTCATGGGATGGGGGCCGACCTCCCATCGGACAGCCCGCGACCGGGTGATGCCGGGCGGCGAACAACGCCGCTTCCGGTACGATTCGCTGGACCGAATGATAGAATCCGCGCGCACGCCGGCGGCGGGTCCCGGCGACAACATCCGCTACAGCTTGGACGGCGTCGGGAACCGAACCCAGGTCGTGGGAGGAGCGGTCCCGGGCGTCTACACGCTCTCCGCCTCCGTTCCGCCGGCGGACGCCCAGGTCAATCAATACACCACCACGCCCTTTGGTCCGCTGACCCACGACGACAACGGCAACTTGGTAGGAGCCGGCAACGGGGCGGAATCGTTGGGTTATGACGTTCACGACCGACTGGTTCGATACCAGCGGCCGGGCATCTCGATGACGTACGTCTACGACGCATTGGGGCGCCGCATCGGGAAGCGGGCGGCCGCGCCTTCGGCTTTCGAAACGCGCTTCCTCCACCACGGGAACAGGGTGATTGAGGAACGGGACTCGGTGAATCGCACCACGGCCAGCTACGCCTATGGGGCGAACCTGGACGAGCGACTTGCGATGGATAGGGACGGTCGGCGTGTTTTCTACCATGCGGATGATCTGCTCAATGTGACGCAGGTCACCGACGCGTCGGGCAAGGTCTTGGAGGAGTACCGATACGCGGACTACGGTTCCCCCGCCGTCCTCGCGCCAGACGGGACCGTGCGCGCGGCTTCCGCCATCGGGAATCCCCACCTGTTCACCGGCCGCTATCTGGACGAGGAGAGCGGGTTGTACTTCTTCCGGGCGCGCTATCTTGATCCGGCCGCCGGCCGGTTCATCAGCCGCGATCCATTGGGTGTCTGGGGCGACAGTTACCATCTCGGCAACGCCTTCACCTACGCCGGATCCTCACCCTGGACCCTGATGGATCCGACGGGAACGTCGATTGCCTCGACGGCGATCATCGGCACCGCGTTGGGTGCCGCCGCGTACTACTATTACGAAACCACGTATAAGCCGCCCGGCTCCTCCGGCGATCAGGCTTCCTTTCAGTACAAGGGCAATCAAGTGGACATCCGAACCCAGGTGCACAGCCAGACCATGGGGAGCGCGGAACTCGCCGAGCTTACCAGGATCATCGGTGAATATGAGAAATGGGTGAGGGACCCGAAGAACAAGGGCAGGTTCTGTCAGGATGCGGCGACATTGATTTCCACCCAGATCCCGGGCAAGACGCCACTCGAGCACTTCAATATTGTCCATGAAGTGAAACCAGCACCGGAAGGTGCCGTGTTCGGCGGTCACGACTACGCGGTGGTCCGCCGGGGCGACAAGCCGCTGTTCGTTCTCGACCCGATTGGTGTCAAGAACTCCGGCCAGGGGAATGTCGCCCCGGACAACACCCATGTTTGGACCTACCCAGAACACCAGAGCACCATCCAATCCCGGTTCGGAGACACCCCCTCGTTCATTCAAAACCACTAAAGACATCGAATGCACGACGCTCACGATTCGGGCGCGCGTGAAGGACCGCCCGAAGTGAACCCAGCCGATGAACGCCATGACATGACACGTTGGCTATCAGTGCTGGTGTGCTTCGCGGTGGTTGGACTCGCAGGACGGGCGGACCCCGGTGCCGCGGGTCCGGGGACGGATCATTGGGCGTTCCGGGTGTTGACCCGGCCCGCGGTTCCCGGGATCGCGCTGCCGGAGCGCGCGCGAACGCCCATCGACCGGTTCCTCGAGGCGGACGCGGCGGGTCAGGGGTTGGCGATGGGACCCGAGGTGGACCGCGCGACCCAAATCCGTCGGGTCGCGCTATCAGTGACAGGCTTGCCGCCTTCGCCCGACGAGGTGCTGGCTTTCCTGGGCGACCACCGGCCCGGCGCCTACGAGCGGATGGTCGAGCGATATCTCGTGTCGGAACGCCACGGCGAACGCTGGGGGAAGCTCTGGCTGGACGCTGCGGGTTACGCCGATTCGAACGGGTATTTCAGCGCCGACACGGATCGGCCGCTGGCCTATCGGTATCGGGATTATGTGATCCGCTCTCTGAATCGGGATGTTCCCTTTGACCGATTCGTGCGAGAGCAGATCGCCGGGGACGAGTTGGCGGGCTGGCGTCCGGGAGAACCGGCGACCCCCGACGTGATAGCGAAGCTGGAGGCCACCCATTTCCTTCGGAACGGCCAGGACGGCTCGGGCGAGAGCGACGGCAATCCCGACGAGGTTCGGGTCGACCGTTACCATGCCTTGGAATCGACGATGCAGATCCTCGGGTCCTGTCTGCTGGGGGTGACCGTGCAGTGCGCCAAGTGTCACGACCACAAATTCGAGCCGTTCAGCCAGACCGACTACTACGCGTTCCAGGCGGTTCTTTACCCGGCTTTTCACATCGAAAAATGGGTGAACCCCAACGACCGGGTGGTCACGGCCGCGCTGCCGGGGGAGCGGGAGGCGTGGAAGAATGCCCAGAAGGAACTCGATGCCCGCGGGTCGGCGGTCGAGGGGGAATTCCAGGATTGGTATGCCAGGCATCGAACGAGGGGCCGCGTCCTGTTTGAGGATGGTTTTGACGATGGGAAGGACGCGTTAACGAACCGCTGGTCGAACGTCGCGCCGGGGGACCAGGCTCCGGGCGGATCCGTCCCGGTCTCGTTCGATCCCGGGGTTGCGCCGTCGGCGTCGATCCGCGATGGGACCTTGATCATTCGGGAAGGCGGCGGGTCGGGAGATCGATGGCTTTCGACCCGGCAGGCGTTCCCATGGCGACCGGCGGAAACAGGGGCCTGGATCCAGGTCACCTTTGATCTCAAGGCGATACGTCTGGAGGACGAGACGAAGGCGGCGGAGCGGGTGGGTTACTTCGTCGCGTTGCATGACTTCGACGACAGCTCGGATCTCTCCGGCGGCAACGTTCTGATCGACGGAAACCCTGGAGGCGCGAGCCAGGTTCACGTGGACTATCCGGGTGCCGACTCGAAGGGGCGTGGAGACATCGGCGGCACAGGGTACGAGGCGGGACGAAACTACGGCGTCCGGGTGACGCGGAATTCCGACGACGACCTGACGCTGGAGCATCTCGTGGGCGGCGTGCCCGACGGCAAGGCGCTGACTCTGAAGTCGGGGGACCTGACCGACGGCGGATTCGGATTCGAGTTCTGCTGCGGGCGCAGCTTCGTGGTCGACAACGTGCGGGTTGAGGTGTCGGACGGTTCGGATCTGGAATGGCGGAAACGGGAGCAGGAGTTCCGGGTGGCGGCGTCGGATCGGCGCGGAAAACGGGACACCGCCCTCAAGGAGATCGCCAAGTTGCGTTCCCCCGAGCCCGGTCGGATCGCATGGGTTTCGGACGTCGTCGCCGAGCTCCCTTCGGTTCCCCTGTTGAAGCGCGGCAATCCGAAGACCCCGGGGGATCCTGTGCAGCCCGCTTTTCCGGCATTCCTGGACGGAGGCGGGGACCCGACTGACGAACCGGCGGCCGGGACACAGAAGACGACCACGGGTCTGCGGAAGAGGTGGGCGGAGTTGTTGACCAAGCCGGACAGTCGGGCGTCATCGCTGCTGGCGCGGGTGACGGTGAACCGGATCTGGCAGGGGTATTTCGGCGAAGGGTTGGTGGCCACCCCGGACAACTTCGGGCTGAGTGGGGCGCGTCCGACACACCCGGATCTCCTGGAATGGCTGGCGTCGGAGTTTGTGGCGTCCGGTTGGAGCCAGAAGACGGTTCACCGGCTGATCTTGAAGTCCGCGGTATTCCGGCGGACCAGCGAGGCGACGGCGCGGTCCCTGGAACGGGATCCAGGCAACGTGGCGCTCACCCGTTTTCCAATGCGGCGTCTCGACGCGGAGGCGGTACGCGACTCGATGTTGGCGGTGAGCGGCCGTCTGGGGCCGAAGTCGGAGGGGCCTTATGTTCCTACGACGCGGAACGGTGATGGCGAGGTGGTGGTGGACGAGGGGCTTCCGGCCGCGTTTTCGAGGAGCGTTTTTCTCCAGCAGCGGCGGACCCAGGTGGCGACGATGCTTCAGCTGTTTGACGCGCCGAATCTCGTTTTCAATTGCACCCAGCGCGCCTCGACGACGATGCCTCTGCAGTCGCTGGGGCTGTTGAACTCGGCGTTCGCCGTCGCCCGGGGTCGGGATTTCGCGGAACGAATCCGAAGGGAAGCGGGGGATGACGATGCGGCGCGGGTGGGACGGGGATTTCTTTTGGCGTTCGGAAGGGAACCCGACGACGCGGAATTCCGGATGGCGCTCGAATTCGTCCGTGCCCAGCGTGGGCATCATTTGGCGGCCGGGGCGGCTCAGGCGGATGCCCGGGAGTGGGCGGATTTCGCGCAATCGCTGATGGCCATGAACGCCTTTCTCTACCTGGAATGAATCCGACCTTCGATCGATGGAGCCGACGAGCGTTCCTGGGGCGCACCGCGGGTGGCCTCGGAGGCGTGGCGCTCGCCCATCTCCTGGGTGGCACGGGGCGGGCCGATCCAGGCGGGACGGGGGCCAAGGTCTGGACTCCGGACCTCGGACTTCCGCGCCCCCGGGCGAAGGCGGTGATCAGCCTGTTTCAGCATGGCGGGCCCAGCCAGATGGATCTCTTTGACGAGAAACCGGCGCTCAACCGCTGGCATGGCAAGCCCTTCCCGGGCGGGGAATTGGAGATCCATTTCGATAAACAGGCGGGCAACGTCCTCGGCGCCCCGTACGCCTTTCGACCCCGCGGCCAAAGCGGGATGTCCCTCTCCGAGCTTCTACCGCACACCGCGCGGATCGCCGACGACATCACCCTGATACGCTCCATGACGACGGGGTCGGTGGATCACGAGTCAGCACTTCGGATCATTCACACGGGGCGATTCCTGGCCGGCCTTCCGACGGTGGGATCCTGGCTGCTCTATGGATTGGGGACGGCGAACGCCAACCTGCCGGCCTACGTGGTTCTTGGTGACCCCGGTGGATTGCCGGTCGACGGCGAGCGGAACTGGTCCTCGGGGTTTCTTCCGGCGGTCTACCAGGGGACGCCGTTCCAGGGTGGGAAGTCGCCGGTGTTCCATCTTTCCAACCCGGCGGGAATGGGGCCTTCGGCGCGGTCGAACCAATTGGCCTTCCTGGACGGGATGAACCGCCGGCATGCCGCGCGGCATCCGGAGAACAGCGAGTTGCCCGCCCGGATCGCGAACTTTGAAACGGCGGCGCGGATGCAGTCGGCGGTGCCCGAGGCGATCGATCTTTCCGGTGAATCGGAGGAGACGCGGCGGCGCTACGGACTGGACCGACCGGAGACGGAGGAGTACGGGCGGCGGTGCCTGCTGGCGCGTCGCCTGGTCGAGCGGGGTGTGCGCTTCGTTCAGCTCTTCCTTTCGGGCCAACCATGGGACACGCACGACAAGAACGCGGAACGCCTCAGGGGGTTGTGCGCCAAAACCGATCAGCCAAGCGCCGCGCTGGTGGAAGACCTGAAGCAGCGGGGAATGCTCGAGTCGACGGTGGTGGTCTGGACCGGGGAATTCGGGCGGCTTCCGGTGTCGCAGGGTAAGGACGGGCGGGATCACAACCGGCACGCGTTCTCCACCTGGGTGGCGGGCGGAGGGTTCCGGGGCGGGCATGTCCATGGGGCCACCGACGAGTTCGGGTATCGCGCGGTCGAGGACGTGGTGCGGGTGCCGGATTTCCACGCGACCCTGCTGCACACTCTGGGAATTGATCACCGCGGACTGACTTTTCCCCAGGAGGGCCGCGACGCGAGCCTGACGGACTTCGAGGTGACGGACGCGCGGGTGATTCCCGAGTTGTTGGGCTGACGGATGTTCGGGAGGGCCCTGTAACGCGGACTTTCCAAGCGACGGCAGGCGAGGTCCGAACAGACTGCCGGCTGGAAAGCCGGCGGTACAACCGGTGTCGGCAACCGGTGCGGTGCAACGGGCGCCGGCGGTACAGGCGTCATGAACCGGGCGCGATGGGTAGGATCACCTGGAAGGTGGTGCCCTGGCCGATGCCGGAGGTGACGGCGATGCCGGCGCCCATTTCCTTGGCGAATTCGTAGACCATGGAGAGCCCGAGCCCGGTGCCGCGTCGGCTGCTGAATCCCTTCGTCGTGAAGAACGGCTCGAAGATCCGCGGGAGATGCTCCTTGGCGATGCCGACGCCCTGATCGCGAACGATGACGCCGACGTAGCCCTGGGCGTGGACGGGTTGAATGCAGCAATCGTCCGGGGGTTTCCGGAGGGTCACGACGTCGATTCGAACGGTTCCGCGGAGGTCCATCGCTTCGTCGGCGTTCTGGATGAGATTCAGGAGGACCTGCTGGAGCATCTCGGGTTGGGCGAGCGCGGTGGGGGGCGGAGTCGCGGGCGGGACGAACTCGAGGCGTCCGGGAAGGCGTTCCTCCATGAGGCGGATCGCCTGACGGACCGCCTCGACGGGCTCGATCGGTTTGCGCGCGGCGGTGGCGTCGCGGCTGTAGCCCAGCATGGCTTTCACGAGGCCGGCGCCCTGTTCGACCGCGGTCTTGATCCGCACGAGCCGTTGGCGGGCCTTTTCGGCGTCGTGGAGTTGGGATTCCAGCAGTTGGGCCGAGCCCTTGATGATCGAAAGAAGGTTGTTGAAGTCGTGGGCGACGCCGGCGGCGAGGGTGCCGAGGGCCCTCATCTTGTGGCTGTGCAGAAGGTCGGCGTTCGCCTTCTCCAAAGCGGTCGAGCGCTCGGCGACCTGACGTTCCACTTCGGCGTAGCTTTGCTTCAGCCGCGAATAGCCGTGGATGGCCTGGGAAATCAGCGCCAAGGCAAGGAGCGCGAGCCCCGCCGACGCGAGCACGAGTCGGGGATCCTTGAACCACGGGAGAAGCACCGCGAATTCGTACACAGCGGTCGGACCGTCTCCGTTGCCGCTGGGATCCAGGGCGCGCGCCTCGAACCGATGGGTGCCCGAGGCGAGGTTCGTGAATTGATCGCTGCTGGCGGCGCGCCAGACCGACCAGGGACCGTTGTCGAGCCGCCAGGAATAAAGGAGCCGGCCCGCGGGTGTGTATCGCCATTGATCCTCGCCGCCGACCACGAAACGCGCCCGGTTCTCGCCCGCCCGCAGCGGCAAATCCGCATCCGTGACCGCGGCGCGCGGTGAATCGGTATCCGAACTGGCATCCAACGTGTACAGCCCCCGGGCCGTGGCCGCCCAAAGTCGACCGGAACCGTCGGCGAACACCGAAAAGACCACGCCGGAGGGCAGGCCCTCCTCTTCACCGAGCACGAACCAGGAACGATCCTTGAACCGGTGCAGGCCGCTGGCCGTGGCGATCCAGACGGTGCCATCGAGCGTCGGGTGGATGGCATGAATCCGTTCCATCCCGCGCCGAAGGATGCGCCAGGATTTGCCGTCGAACTCGCGGAGGACGTCCGTGCCGCCGACGAGGATCCTGCCGTCGGGAAGTTCGACGCCCGCGAGGGCGCCATCGAAGGGCAGGGGTGCCGCCTCGGAGTCCAGGGTCTCGAATCGCTTCCACTGGCCGCCACGTCGCAGGGCGACACCCCGGGACCCGCCGATCATGAGTTCGCCGGCCCGTGTCGGGAGCGCGAGGGTGAGTTCCCCGAGTTCGGCGTGGTCCTCGGGGAGTTCGGCGAAGGGACCCAGCGCGTTTCCGTCGAATGCCACCAGCTTGTCGTTTCGGGGTGGAGGCGGTTGGAGGACGAGGCGCCCGTCGGGAAGGATCCCGACCGGGAGGGTCCCAGGCTCGAGCCAGGAAGGGAAAACCCGTTTTCCGTCCACACCGAACACATGATTGGTGGAGTCCGCGCGGACGAGCACCGATCCGTCCGGGAGAGGGTAGAGCTTTCCGCCCTCTCCCGGGGTCTCCTCTTCGGGAGGGTCGCGGTAGCGGGTGGCGCGCCAGCCGATCTCGTCGAACCAGAGCACCGTGCTGGGGGACACCGCGACGAGTCGGCCGCGCCGGTCGCTCGTGATGCCCAGTACCGCGCCCACCGCGGGATCGAGACCCGGCACCGGGCGCCAGGGAAGCGGTGCGATGCGGAAGAGTCCTTCCGAGGTGGCGACCCACGCGGCGCCTTGGGGTTCGAGGGCGATATCCGCGACGCGCCCCACCTGCAGAACGGGCACGGGGCGAAGGCCTTCGGGCTGGCGTTCGAACTGAAACACGGTACCCGACGTGTGTCCCCACAGGTCGCCGTCGGGACCCGTCCACGCCTGCCGCAGGTTCTGGCCCCGGACACCCCAGCGTTCCCAGGTCCCCCGGGAGAACCTGAGAAGCAGGCGATCCCTGGTTCCGCGATCGTCGGCGCTCAGGACGACGCTCCCGTCCCGGCCCTCGAACGGGCGCTGGAGTTCGGTGGCGGCGAGGTCCTCGGGAACGATGAACTCTTCGTAGCGCGTGTCGGACCGGATATGCCGGAGGGGCGCAGGGATTTTGAGGAGACCGCGGTTTCCGGAGATCCAGGCGCCGTCGTCGCGAGCCGGATTCATTTCGATGAATCGACCGAGCGCGGTCGATGAAGCCAGGAGGACGCCGCCGGACCTTCGGTCGTTGGCGTCGTATTCCATGAGCTGGTCGGGAAGGAGGATCAGGACCCGGTGGCGGTCCAGGGGGAGCAGGGGGATCGGACGGATGGTGCGCAGCGGGTTGGCGCGGAATTCGGCGGCGATTTCAGGAATCGGATGGCTGTTCCAACCGGACCCCGTGTTTTCGAGAAGACCGTCCGGGGTCACGCACCAGAGTTGCTCGCTCCGGCTTTCGTAGACGCGGCTGACCGCGCCCACGGAGTTGGAGACGGTGGTCACATCGAACCCGTCGAGACGGGCCAGGGGCAGGGAGGGCGCGTGGGTGGTGAGGACTCGCCCCCGCGGCCCCAGGGTCACGCCAAGCGTGGCGGACTGCGGGAGTCCGTCGATGCTTCGCCAGGCCGCGATGCGCGGTTCGGCGTCGACGGGAATGGCGAGGCCCCCCAACAGGACGACCAGGAGCGAAGCCAACCCGCGGCGGACGTTTGGGCGAGGCGGGTGCGAGGCGGGGATCTTCGCGGGGCGGAGCACAACGGGCCGAAGGTAGCACCCGCGCCGGGGTCAGGGCCATCCCGCGGAATCCAGGACCCGTCGCGGCCCGTTCGAGAGGCCCGTTGGCTAGGACCGTCCTGAAAGCCTGGAAAGATGAGGTTGAACAACTCGCTGACATCAGCCATCTATCGCCGGTGCGGGCGCTCAGGATAGCGATGGGTACGTTGGTGGCACTGACCTGGGTGCTGCTCACCTCCCATTGCAAGCTCGAGGGCATCCCGGGGTTCGAGTTTCTCCACTGCGCGACCGATATCCACGAGGCCGCCGAATCCGAGACGGGTGGCGATCCCTGCGAAGACAGCGGCTGCTGTTCTTTTGAGTCGGCGCAATATCACGCGACACGCCAACAGGAGATCGCTCCGACCTTTGTTTCGGCTTTCGTACCTCCGGGCCGGTTGGGCGTCGTCGAGAATCGCCTTCCGGATGAGATCAGGCTCGGCATTCCCAACGCCGCGCCACCCGAACTATCAAGCTCTTGGCGGTTCGTCTCCCGCGCGGCTCTTCCGCCCCGTGCTCCCTGTCCCGCTTCCTAGTCGGTTCCCTGCCCTGTTGAGTTGAGGGCGTTTCCGGTCTCGAAACGCGCGTCATCGCGCCGTCCTTTAGCGTTCCGTCGTGGAGGGAAGTTTCCGTCTCCCTGTTCGTGTTCGTGTTCGACCGCAGTTGAACCTATGAAGCCGACAAGTTTTCCAAAGTGGCGCCGCCCGTTCGCCGTGGCGTCGCTCGCCATCGTCCTGACGGCGCCTGTCGCCAGGACCCAGGAGTCCACCGCCGGTCCGATCGGCGAACCCGAGGCATCGCGCACCCTTGAAGCGCTGGTGGCCGAGGCGTTGGAGAGGAATCCGGAATTACGCTTCTACGACGCCGAAATCATGGCCGCCCAGGCGGGGCGCAGGACCGCCGGGTTGCTGGCCAACCCGCAAGTCAGTGGCGACGTGGGACTCAACCGCCAGCGATTCGGCGGATTGAGCGCCGAGGGTGTGGCGTGGTCGGTGGCGGTCGTTCAACCGTTCGAGTGGCCGGGGCGCATCTCCCTGCGCAAGGCCATCGCCAATCACGACATCGAGCTGGCGCGGCTCGGCCACGAGCGATTCAGGACGGCGCTCGCCGGCCGGGTGCGCACCCTGGCGTACGGATTGTTCGCCGCGCGGGAGAAGTCCGCGGCGGCGAAGGAAGTGGCCGAGCGTTTCAGGTCCCTGCGAGAGATCCTCGTGCAACGCGATCCCGCCGGACTGACGCCGCTGCTCGAAACCCGTGTCATCGAGGCGACCGAATTGAACGCCCAACGCAAGGCCGGCGAAGCGGAATTGACCGCGCAATCGGCGCTCCTGGAGTTGAACCAACTGCGGGGAGCACCCCCGAATGCCGCTCTGGTCGTGAGCGAGACGCGGATCGGCTTCAGTCCGCCGGCGGAACGGACCGATTTGTTGGCCTCCGCCCGGGCGAACAACTTCGAGTTGAAAGCGCGCGTCCTGGAATTGGAGCAGCAAGGCTTCCGGGTGGATCTCGCACGGAACGAGCGCTACCCAACCATCAGCGTCGGTCCAAACTACTCCGTTCAAGAGGCGGGCACGGAGGAGCAACGGATTCTCGGCGTCGGCATCTCGCTTCCGTTGCCGCTGTGGAATCGGAACAAGGGCGACATCGACGCGGCGGCGGCGCGCCAGACGCAGGCGGAAGTCTCGCTCCACCTCAGCGAGCGCGAGGTCGTTCGAAAGGTCCTCCAAGCGGCGCTGACCTACGAGACCAAGCTCCGCGAGATGGCGAATTGGAGGCCCGATTCGGTCGAGCACTTCAGGAATGCCGCGGAAGTCGCCGATCGCCACTACCGCCTCGGGGCGGTGCCGATTTCCACCTACGTCGAGTTGCAGAAGCAATACCTCGACGCCGTCGAGAGCCTGCTCGACACCAAGAAGGAGGCGCTCGAAGCGGCGGCCCAACTGGAAGTGCTCACGGGCGTGTCCCTGCCGTTTTCCGAAACCGTCCCGAGCGAGGAGAAGCCATGAGGGCGCCCGGCTCCACCCCATTCCGGGCCGCGCTGCTCCTGGCGGCATTCCTGTTCGCCGGTTGCGGACGCGGAGAGGGCGATGGCGGCGACCAAGGGAATGCGGCATCCCCGCGGCCATGGCCATGGCCATGGTCACGGGGAGGAGTCGCCTTCCGGCGCATCCTTCAATCCTGGGAAAGGTGTGATCGTGACGGATGAGACCCGAAACATCCTTGGCATTGAGGTCGCCGACCTGACCGACCACCAAGTGCCGAACCGAATCCCGCTCACCGTGCAGGTGTTCGGCGGGAGGCATCGTCATCTATCGGATTCCGAAGATCACACGGGCTGCGACGTTCACGGTTCGGGTTTCATATCCGTGGACTCGGCGGCCGTCGTGAAACCCGGTCAGTCGGTGGAATTGTTCCAAGGCACGAACGCGACGCTAGGCGGACTCGTGCTGACGGTGCAGAGGGCGATTGCTTTGGGCGAATCCGAAATCGTCATAGGCGTGTCGAATGCCATGGCGGCGCTCCGGCCCGGCGAGTTCGTTCCGGCCCGCATCCTCCTGCCGCGCGACGAAGCCGTGCCCGCGATCCCGGAATCGGCGCTGCTCCGCACGTCCGAAGGGAACTTTGTCTACGCCGTCAACGGCGACGCCTACTTTCGGACGGCGGTCAAGGTGGGTTCGGAAGCCGATGGATGGGTGGAGATCACCGATGGCTTGTACGAGGGCGACCGGGTTGTGACGCGGCCCGTGCAAACCCTCTGGCTCATCGAACTTCGGGCGACCAAGGGCGGCGGACATTCCCACTGATCATGCTCGACCGCCTCCTTGAGTTCTCCGTCCGCCAGCGCGTGTTCGTGCTGCTGGCCACGCTCGTCCTCGTCGGGATCGGGGTGCGCTCGGCGCTGATGCTGCCCATCGACGCCGTTCCCGACATCACCAACGTGCAGGTGCAGATCAACACCGCCGTCCCCGCCTACGCGCCCGAGGAAATCGAAAAGCTCGTCACCTTCCCCATCGAGAATGAGATGTCCGGCATCCCGGGACTGACCGAGTTGCGCTCGCTCTCCAAGTTCGGACTTTCGCAGGTGAACCTCATCTTCGAGGAGGGCACGGACATCTATCGGTCGCGGCAGTTGGTGAGCGAGCGGTTGCAGACGGTGATGGATGAGTTGCCGGCCGGCCTGACACCCAAATTGGCGCCGATTTCCACCGGCTTGGGCGAGATCTACTACTACGTGGTCGAATACGCCCAGGGTGCGACCAACAAACCGGCGACTCGCGTGGAGCAACTGATGGAGCTCAAGCTCATCCACGACTACATCATCAGGCCGCGCCTTCGTTCCACTCCGGGCTTGGCCGGGGTCAACACCACCGGCGGTTACGAGAAACAGATCCTGATCCGACCCAATCCGGACAAGCTGAAGAGCGTGGGCATGTCGTTTGGCGAGATCGCCGACGCCATCGGTGAGAACGTCGAGAACGCCGGTGGCAGCGTGATTCAACTCGGTGGCGAGCAGGTGACGGTGCGCGCCGCGGGTCGTGTGCGGACTCCCGAGGAGATCGGGATGCTGCCGCTGAAATTCGGCGCGCGCGCCACGCCGCTGCGGGTCAAGGACGTGGCGGAGGTGGGGATTGGCCAGGCGGTCCGGACCGGCGCCGCCACCTACAACGGCGAGGAGGCGGTGCTTGGGTCGGCGCTGATGTTGGCGGGCGAAAACAGCCGTCTCGTCGCCAAGGCCGTGGCCTCCCAGCTCAAGGAAATCGAGTCCAAGCTGCCGTCGGGGGTGGAGATCATCACGACCTACGACCGGACGGTGCTGGTGGACCGCACCATCCGGACGGTGGAGACGAGCCTGTTCGAAGGCGCGGTTCTGGTGGTCGTGGTGTTGCTCGTCCTGCTCGGCAACTGGCGCGCGGCCCTGATCGTGGCCCTCGCCATTCCATTGTCGTTGCTGTTGGCCATGACCGGCATGGTGCAGGGCCGGATTTCGGGCAACCTGATGAGCCTGGGCGCGATTGATTTCGGTCTCATCGTGGACGGCGCGGTGGTGATGGTGGAAAACATCATCCGCCATCTCGCCGAGAAGCAGCGCAAGCTCGGACGCCAACTGACCGCGATGGAACGGGCGCATGAGGTCCTCGCCAGCGCGAAGGAGGTGGCCAGTCCGATGTTCTTCGGGGTGCTCATCATCACGGTGGTCTATTTCCCGATCCTCGCGCTGACCGGGATCGAGGGGAAAATGTTCAAGCCGATGGCGCTCACCGTCATCTTCGCGTTGATGGGTTCGCTCGTGCTGGCGCTGACCCTCATGCCCGCCCTCTGCTCGTGGCTGCTCGGCGGCAACATCCGGGAGCGGGACAGCCTCATGGTCGCCTGGGCGAAAATGCTCTACGCCCCGATCCTCCGGTTCTCACTCCGTTTCCGTTGGGTGACCGTGGGCGCGGCGGTCGCCGTGTTCGCGCTGGCGGTCTTCGCCTTCAACCGGCTCGGGGCGGAATTCGTGCCGCAGCTGGATGAGGGCTCTTTCGCGACGCACATGATCCGGACCACGAGCATCGGCATCGATGCGAGCGTGGAGATGCAGAAGCAGGGGGAGAAGATCCTGCGGGAGAAGTTTCCCGAGGTCGCCTACACGTTCAGCCGGCTCGGCACGGCGGAGATCGCGAGCGACCCGATGGGGGTCAACGTCGCCGACACCTACATCATGTTCACGCCGTCCGATCAATGGCGCGAAGTGGACGGCAAACCCATCGGCAAGGAGGGCCTGGCGGCATTGATGACCGAGGAACTCGGCAAGCACCTGCCGGGCGAGGGACACCTGTTCAGCCAGCCCATTGAGATGCGGTTCAACGAAATCCTGGAAGGCACCCGGGCCGACATCGCCGTGAAGGTGTTCGGCGAGGACTTCGAGGTGATCGAGAAGATCGCCAACGAGGCGCGCGAGATCCTGGACCAGATTCCCGGCGCCGCGGAGGTCGAGTTCGACGCGCTCGGCAAATCGCCGCTGCTCGAAATCGTTCCGAAGAGGGAGGCCATGAGCCGATACAACGTGCACGCCGCGGAGCTGAACCGTG
The DNA here is from genome assembly GCA_942490575.1 of uncultured Verrucomicrobiota bacterium. Taxonomy (GTDB): domain Bacteria; phylum Verrucomicrobiota; class Verrucomicrobiia; order Limisphaerales; family CAIMTB01; genus CAIMTB01. The sequence goes on along the minus strand of CALNYA010000079.1, from coordinate 42,029 downwards.
TGGTCCACAGCGCCCTGGCCGGGCAGGAAGTCGGCAAGCTCATCGAGGGCAACCGTCGCTTCGACATCGTGGTGCGCCTGGACGAGTCGTTGCGCGAGCGGATTGACGACCTGAAACGCCTTCCGGTGCGCGTGGACGACGGCGGCCTGCTCACGCTTGGACAAGTCGCCGAATTCCGGATCGTCGAGCAGGTCGCCGCCATCGCGCGCGAATACAGCCAGAGGCGAGCGGCCATCATGGTCAACCTGCGTGGGCGCGACGTGGAGAGCTTCGTCCTCGAAGCGCGGCGAAAGATCGCAGCGCGGATCGAACTTCCGGATGGCTACACCATCGAGTTCGGCGGTCAGTTCAAGAACCTGATGGAGGCGCGGAGACGCTTGGGTGTCGTCGTGCCCGCCGCGCTGGCCCTGATCTTCATCCTGATCTTCATGGCGCTGGGCAGCCTGCGCCAAACCCTGCTGGTGTTCCTCGCGGTGCCGCTGGCGGTGACCGGCGGGGTGTTCGCCCTCTGGCTGCGCGACCTGCCGTTCAGCATCTCCGCGGGGGTCGGTTTCATCGCGCTCTCGGGCATCGCCGTCCTGAACGGGCTGATGATCATCACCTTCTTCAATCAATTGCGCGAACGCGGCGCCGACTTGCGAACCTCGGTGTGGGACGGTTCCCTGCTGCGTTTGCGCCCCAAACTGATGACCGCGCTCGTGGCGTCGTTGGGCTTCGTGCCGATGGCGATCGCCAGCGGCGCGGGAGGCGAGGTCCAACGTCCCCTCGCGACCGTGGTCATCGGCGGCATCCTCAGCTCTACTTTTCTGACGCTCGTGCTGCTTCCCACGCTCTACGAGTGGTTGGAGAAACGAACCGAATCCACGGACGAAACCTCCGGGGGTTCCCCTTCGAGTGAAGGCGGATCACCCCCAGGCGTCGCGTCCGCACCCTCCGCTTCATAGCCAACCCCCATGAAAACACCGATCCGACTCCTCGCCCTGGCCGCCGCCCTGTGCGCCGGTTTGTTCACCGCCACCGCCACCGCCGCCGACAAGAACGACCACGTGCATTTGGCCACGCCGAAGGGTGGCCGCGTCCTCGACAAGACCAAGCCGCACGCCGAGTTCGTGGTCGAGAAGGACCGCGGCGTCACCATCAACTTCTACAGCGACGACTTGAAGCCCCTTGCCGCCACGACCCAGACCGTGACGGTCATCGCCGACGCGAAGGAGGGCCGGGCCACGCTGGAATTCGAGAAGAAGGGCGACTCGCTGGTCAGCAAGACGAAGCTGCCGGCCGGCGAGGACTACACCATCGTGGTGCAGTTCAGGCGGACCGCGGACGCGAAGCCGGTGAACCACCGCTTCAAGCTGGACCTGCGGATCTGCGACGAGTGCAAGCGGGCCGAATACGGTTGCGTCTGCGACCACTGACTGGCGGTCGTCGCTGGTGCCCATCGGATGGTTCATCCGGTGAAGTCACACTCGACGATCGGGCTCCACGGAGCCCACCGGGGGGCGCGGCACGGTTCTGGCGATGCTGAACACGACCGTGTCGGCGCCGATGCCGAGCGCGGCCACGGAAGTGAAGTCGGAGCTCTTCAACTGCTGGCGGAGGGCGAATTCGAGATCGTTCGTCGCCGCGATCGGTTCATTCGATCCGCAAGGACGTGATGGGATCGACCCTCGCGGCGCGGCGAGCCGGCAGCCAGCAGGCGGCAACGGCGACGGCGAGAAGCAAAACGGCCAGGAGGACGATGACCAGCGGATCGTTCGCGGGAAGTTCTGGGAGCACGGATCCGAGGAGTCGCGCGATGCCGAACGCGCCGACAAGTCCGATGCCGGTTCCAATGAGGGCCAGTCGCAATCCCATTCCAACGACAAGCCACAACACGTCGCGCATTTGGGCTCCGAGTGCAATGCGGACGCCGATTTCGCCCGTTCGCCGCACGACAAAGCCCGAGATCACGCCGTAGAGGCCGAGGGTGGCGAGCGCCAAACCCAGAAGGGCGAAGATGCCCAGCAGGTTCCGGCCGACGCCCCAGTTGGCGAGAGACCGGTCCACGCTGGCGCGGACGGATCCTGGTTCACCGACCGGTTGGTCCGGATCCACCTCCGCGACGGCTCGTCGCAACGTCTCAGCCGACACCACGCCCCGGAGCGCGACGTTCAGGTAGCCGCGAGGCTCCTGGGCGAACGGGCGGTAGGTTTGATAGGGCGTGCGTCGCTCGGCAGGGTTGGCCGGAAATCCAACATCGCCGACCACACCGACGATTTCCGCCCCGTTGATCCGCTGGCCGAGGGGCGAGCTTCCTGGCCAGAAGGCCCGAGCCAACGCCTGGTTGATGATGACAACCGCCGGACGATTTGTGTCGTCGGCGCCGGTGAACCCGCGACCCGCCACGATGGGCATCCCCAGGGCGTCGAAGTAGCCCGGAGTCACGCCGTTGACGAAGCACGATTGGGTGAAGCCCTTCGGAGGTTCGGGCCGACCTTCGACGGTGAAGCTGGAGGTGACATTGAACTGCCGGACGGGGAGGTTCCAGCAGAGGGCCGCGCGTTCGACGCCGGGAATCGCCTCCAGTTTCTGCCCGAGGCGATCCGCAAATGCGCGCAGCGATCCGGCGTTGCCATACTTCGCCTCGGGCAGGGTCAGATGGCCGAGCGTCATGCCGTCCACCCGCCAGCCCGGATCGAGTGCCGCGAAACTGTGGAGTCCGTTGATGACCAGACCGGCGCCCGCGAGGAGCATCATCGCCAGCGACACCTGCGCGGCGATCAGCGCGTGCTGGATCCGGTGCCGGGAGCGGTCGCCCGTCGTGCCGCGCAATCCCTGCTTGAGGGCTTCATTGACATCGGTGCGGGAGGCAAGCCAGGCCGGGACCAGCCCGAAGGCCGTTCCGGACGCGGTGGCGGCAATCAGGGCGAATGCGAGGGCGCTCAGGTTCAACGGCAGGTGAAGGACGACCTCCCCATCTGAAACGAACTGCCGGCTCAGGAGCGCGTTGCTCCCCCACGCCAACACCAGGCCCAGAACTCCGCCGATCAGGGCCAACGTGAGGCTTTCCGCGAGGAGTTGTCGGAGCAGGCGGGTCCTCGACGCACCCAGAGCGCCTCGGATGGCGAACTCCCGCCCGCGGGCGGCGGTGGAGGCCAGTTGGAGGTTCGCTAGATTGGCGCACGCGATGAGCAGGACAAACCCGGCGAGCGCCATCACGGACCACACGATTCTCCGGGCTTGCGGCGGAAGACTGGACTTCGCCAGGTGGATGAGACGAAGGCCTTGCGCCGAGTTGACCGGGTATTCCTGGAGCTGTCTCGCGGCGAGGATCTCCGTGGCGGCCCGCGCCTGCCGCAGCGTGTGGCCGGGCTTGAGTCGCGCGATGCATTTGAGGAAATGGTTTCCACGCTCTCCCCGTTGGCTGTCCGTGAAGGCGATGGGCTGCCACAAACTCGCCGGCCCCATCAGCAGGGCATCCTGAAACCGCGCCGGCATCACGCCGACCACGGTGACCGATTCACCGTCCAGGCGAATCACGCGACCGACGATGGTGGAATCTCCCGCGAACCGGCGTTGCCAAAGTTTGTGGGCCAAGATCACCACTCTGTTTTGTCCTGGACGGTCTTCATCCTCCTTGAACCAGCGGCCCAGAGTCGGCTGGACCCCGAGCAGCGGGAAGAAATCGGCCGACACCTGGAGGCCCAGGACCCTTTCCGCCGGCTGACCGGGTTCCGCGAGATTGAAGGGCTTGTTGTTCAGTGCCGCCAGGAACTCGAACTCGTCGCTCCGCTGGTAGTCGAGGAAGTTGGCGGCCGAGTGATGCGGTTCCCATGGGGAACCAGGCGACGCCTGGAACATCTGCACCAGGCTTGCGGGATCCGGGTAGGGCAGGGATCGCGACAGCGCCGCTTGCAACGCGGTGAACATCGTGGTGTTCACGCCGACGCCCAGCCCCAGCGTGAGCACCGCCACGGCGGTGAAGCCTGGATTCTTCAGCAACTGGCGAAAGGCGAATCTCAAGTCGTTCATGTTCTTGGATCAGTCAGGCATGCGCCGAACAGGATGAGCCGGATGGCGTTCCCCGAGTCTCCATGCGCCACTTCTCACTTCTCACTTCTCCATCCAGCCGTCGCGAAGGCGGATAATGCGGTTGCCGTAGGTCGCGTTGGTCTCCGAGTGCGTGACCTGGATGATGGTCAGTCCGCTAGCCGATCGCGAAAGCGGACGTGGGTCGTTGGAGCGACGACCACGGGAGCCCCGCGCCCGCGGGGGGACGAAAAAGCCGGCTCATGTCATCCATGAGAAATCAAAAGCAGGTTGTATGCCAAGCACCCGCGCCGAGTGGCCGAGACGTTTCATGAAGATTGGACGTCAGTCCCGCTCCAGCCGTTGACGGGCCCCGGGGGCGCCATGAGTTCGCAGAGCGTTGTCGAGGAGGGAGGATGGGCGCGCCTCCCGATTCGGCGTCGGTCGTCCCATTTCCGGGAGCCGCTCGACCGCCTTTGGGACAACCAAGGATCGGACGGAAAATTCACCGCGAAGCCCCGGATTGATCTGGGGGCGATCGCTGGGCTACGAAGGGTTCATGACTCGATGGCGCCTTGGTCGGATTGGTTTGCTGCTGGCTGTGATGGGCTCCTGTGGCGGTGACGGCGGTGGCGTGACGTCCGTCGCCGCCGCCGATGCCGATGCCGAGGCGGACCCCCTTTTCGTCGCCAAACCCTTCACACCGTCGGCGAGTTTCACGGCCGGGGTCGAAGGTCCGGCGTGCGACCGGGACGGCAACGTCTACGCGGTGAATTTCCAGCGCCAGCGGACCGTTGGCCGGGTGACTCCGGGCGGGGACGCCACCGTCTTCGTGGTTCTGCCCGGTCCGAGCACCGGCAATGGCATCCGGTTCGATCGGTCGGGCGCCATGTTCATCGCGGACTACGTGGGCCACAACGTGCTGAGGGTCGATCTGGCGACGCGCCGGATTTCGGTTCATGCCCACGAGGAGGGCATGAACCAGCCGAATGATCTGGCCATCGCGCGGGACGGCACGCTGTTCGCCAGCGACCCCGACTGGAAAGAGGGGACCGGCCAGCTGTGGCGGATCGATCCCGACGGGAAGGTGGAAAAACTGGCGGAAGGTATGGGAACCACGAACGGGATCGAGGTCAGCCCGGACGGAAAGACCCTCTACGTGAACGAGAGTGTTCAACGCAACGTCTGGGCCTTCGAAATCACCCCGGCCCGACGCCTCGCCGGGAAGCGGTTGATCCGAAAGTTCGACGACTACGGCTTCGACGGCATGCGGTGCGACGTGGAAGGCAACCTCTACATCACGCGCCACGGCAAGGGCGTGGTCGTCAAGATGACTCCGGCGGGCGAGGTGCTCCGCGAGATCGATGTGCTCGGAGCGCACCCGACCAACATCTGTTTCGGGGGACCCGACGGGCGGACGGCCTACGTGACCGAAGCCAAGGAACGGCGGATCGTGCGGTTTCGCGTCGATCGGCCGGGCCTGGAATGGTCGCGGTGGAACGAATGAAGCTCCTTTCCGTTGGTCCATCCACGTCCCCGAAACAAGGTCCGTAGGACCGGCCTGTCGATAGAACGCGTCCAGGAATGGATCTCAAGCCCCAGAGGGGCGGCCCAACGGATAGCCCTTTCGACCCCAATTCCGGGGGCAATGGAAACCCGTGACCACCGCCTCTCCGAGGGCCGCTCCTACGGAGCTTGAATTCATTGGCGACCGATCGTTGCTATAGACCGGCCACCCCTGCGGGGTTGCGCGGGGATTCTTCGCTACCGAATCGAGAGCGACGCCTTCGATGACCGGCTCTTCCCTCCCCCGGGGTCACTGGGTTTCCACGTTGAGAAGGAGCGTGATGAAGCCGGAATAGTAGTGTCCAACCACCACGTCCGGACGACCGTCGCCGTCGACGTCCCCCGTCGTCAGGCAGATCGGATCGTTGGGCAGAAGGCCCGGGATCGGGAAATCGCGCCGCTCGTCGAGGACGACCGTGCCGGGTTTGCTCAGGTTGCGGAGGACGGAGACGGAGGAGGTGTCGTTGTTGACGGTGAGCACGTCCACGCGTCCGTCCCCATTGATGTCGGCGAGCGCCAGTTGCCTGGGATCGCGGGACGTCGGGAAGTCGACCCGTTGGAACGTGTCGTCGCCGGAGTTGCGCCAGACGATCACGCCGCCGTTCGGCCATTGTCCGGACGCCACGATGTCGAGGAGTCCATCCCCGTCCAGGTCCGCCAGCGCCATGGATTCGACGCGGGAATCCGGCATCTCGGGCATCGGAACGAGGCCGAGTCGGCCCGGGGATGAGTCGTTCCGGAAGAGTGTGATGCCGCCGGAACCCCGGCTGGCGACCGCCACGTCGGGCCGGCCGTCCCCCACCAGATCGCCGATCGCCGCGGCGTGCGGCCCCTGCATCTGGGAGGGGGCCAACGGGCGGAAAACCTGGTTGGTGGCGAAAAGGACGATGCCGGGACCGGAGCTGAGATTCCTCAGGACTCCAAGCGTGCCGTTGCCGGTCTGGGTGACGATGAGATCGGGGCGTCCGTCCTGATCGAGGTCCTGGATGGCGAGATAGGAGGGCGACGCGCCGGTGGGGTACGCGCCCATGACGTCGAAGGACCGGTCCGGAGACGGGGACACGTTTCGCCAGGCCGCGACCTGCCAGGCGTGGCGGTCCACGCAGGCGAGATCCAGGAGGCCGTCCCCGTCGAGGTCCCCCCAGGCCATCCTGGCTGGGGAGGAATTGAGGGGCAGGGAGCAGCGCGGCATTTGGGGATCGCAGATCGGGGTGTCGAAGGCGGGTTCCCCCGGGCGGCTCACGTTGGGAAACAAATCGATCGTGCTGGGAAGAACCGAGCCCGATCGCGAGGTCAATCCGGCGAGATGCAACCGGCCGTCGGCGGGCCACTCGGCCAGGAGCAAACCCACGGGCGCGGTGATGATCGGCGCGCCTTCGGGGGGGTAGAGACGCCGGGGGATGGGTCGGAGCGAATCCGGGGTGACGGGGTCGACCCGTTCTGGATTGTCCGCTGGCGTGAAGAACTCCCGGGAGAACGCGGTGCGCCCACCGGTGGTCACGGTGACGGGACCGTAGGTGGCGGTGGCGGGAACTTTGACTGTCAGGAGCGAAGGGGAGGCGGAGACGACCGTCGCGCGGCCGTGTCCGAGATGGACCACGTTGTCCGCCGGGGTGGGACTGAATCCGTCCCCCGTGATGACGAGGTCGGTGTCCCGGGCGGCGGCGGGTGGGCGCAGCGACGAGATCGCGGGCGGCTCGTCCGGGAGTGGTGTGACGGCGTAGGTCAATTCGAGGATCGCGAGCGTGGACGGGGGGAGCACGGAGTCCACCTGTTCGGTCCGCGGTTCGTCCGCGACCCATTCCAGGTCACTGACCGGCGTGTAGTAAGTGGTCGGTTGGCGGGGGTTTCTCAGGAAATGGGTCCGGGCCTCGATGATGGGAAACGGATGGTCCCAAGCGACCGTGTGGGTGGTCGAATCCGAGAGATTCAGCATCCAGACGAAGACCCTGGAATCGGACGACCGCTGGGTGGCGTAGATCCGGACGTCGCTGGCGGCGCTGGGGTGGTTTCCGAATCCGACGTAGGTGCCGTCGTCGAGGCGGTTTCCGTAGGAGCTTCCGAGGAAACGATCACCGAGATGCGTCTGAAGCCGGTCGAAGACGGGGGCGCTGGCGCGGCCGTCGGGATTTTCCCAGTAGTGGGCGGCGTGGACCCGGAGTTCGACGAAGGTCATGAACACCTCGGCGGTGGCCAGGGCGCTGGCCATCAGCCGTTCGATCGGGGGATGGATGGTCCAGTCGGGATTCCATTCGCTCACGATCGAGGGAACCCGGGATCGTCCGGCCCTCGCGAATTGGCCCGCGTACTGGGCATCGAGGAGGAACCCGAAATTCTTGAGGACCCGCAGATTCCGATTCACCTCCGAGGGGCGGAAGTAGTCCCCGACCCAGACGTTGTAATAGTGGTAGTACAGGACGTCGACGGCGGCCTCGGGGTTCGCGAGCAGGTCGATGAGGTGTTCGTTTTCGATGCCGGCGCGTGGGCCCCAGGGATTGTTGGGGCAGGGGCCGACCCGGATGGTGGGGTCGACGTTCCTCATGGCCTCGGTGATGCGCAGGTACCGTTCGACGAACTGGGCTGGAGTCAGGTTGATCGAAGGATCCATGGACCGAAATCCACGGGGATCCGACGCGTTCATGGGTGTCTCCACCTCGTTGCCGATCTCCCAGAAAGTGACCTTGCGCGTCGAACGCGGGGCGTCCGCCACGGAGAGGATCGGGCGTTCCAGCGGTGGATCGACCGGCGTGTCCGGATCGGCGGTTGTGGCGAGCCGGTAGCGCCACGCGTTCGTCCCGTTGCCGGACGCAGCCAGTTCGCGAAGGATCCGATCCGCCTCGGGATCCGACTCGGCGAGGTCCGGAAGCAGCCCCTCCGGCGTGAGGCGGTGGGTCGGGGCGATCAGGTTCGCGTAACGGACCCAGTCCGCTGCGAGACGAGCGAGGTAATCCGGCGAATTCGATTCCGGATCGACGACCCAGACCAAGTTGCCGGCGTCGTTGCGACGGGTCTGGCCGCGCCCGCGACTGTTCACGGTGAGCACCAGTTCCGCGTCGAAATCACGGGCTTGTTCGAGCCACTCCAGCGTCGTCACCACGGGGGGATCCTCCACGTGGTAGCTCCAGTCGTGGGGCCAGGTGCTCGAAGAGAGTTCCTTCCAGTGATACGTCTCGGCGTCCGTTCCGCCCGCCACGCCTCGGTAGGTGGCGCCCCGACCCCATTCGAGGGTGGGGATTCGCGCCGAAGCCGCGTAAAGCATGAAGGGCTCCTGGCCTCGCAGCAGCGGCGAGATGGCGACCGTGCTTCCGGGCGAAATCCGAAAACGATGGGTGTTGGTGGGCGATGGATTCGAGCCCGGACTCGGGCTTGGACTCGTGTTCACGTTCGCATGGAGCCCCAACCGACGCCGCAAATCGGCGGCGGTCGGCGCGACGGAAGCGAGTTCGCCGCCGGGTTGCATGGTTCCGGCCACGCCGGATTCAAGGACCCACGCGGGGTCCAACAGGCGAGTGGTTGGATCCATCATCCCGGGCCGCGACGTGGTTGCGGACGGATCGATTCCTCCGTGCGAACCCGGTCGGCCTGGGGTGGCGCCGAGGTTCGGCGAGGAACCGAAAGAACGGACGTTCAACGCGGCTCGGTTCACGGCGCCGGAGTCGGGCCCCTGGACTTCGACTCGGTAGTAGCGGGTCGACGAGGTGGGCGTGTCCCGCAGGGCGAGCGTCTGTCCGAGGCCCGGCACGCCGATCTGCCCAGGGACCGGCGACCACGGATTCGCCTCGGCTTCGACGGGGTCGAGTTGGTCGCGGCTGAGAAGGGTGTAGCGGCGGCCCACGACCCCCTCGACCTGCACCGTCATGGGTGTCTGATCCGAGATGGTCATGGAGAACGCGGAATCGGGATCCGCGGGATCGGTGCCGGCGATCCATTCCTGGCGGGTGGTCAAACCGTCCTGATCCGGGTCGCCCGCCCCGACCCCGGGGTCCGCGGCGTCCAGGCCATGGCCGAGGTACCAGAGGTCGGGAATTCCGTCCGAATTGGAATCCGTGGTGGCGGGGTCGTACTCGTAAGCCCCGATGTCGAAGGCGGCGATGCCGTCGACGTCGCCATCGAGGGGTCGAGACCGGCCGTCGAGATCGTCCGCCAGGAGATGCGCGAGGCTCGAACCCGTGTCGATGCAGGGCGAGTCCGATCGAAGCCGGAAATCACCGCTCGCCGAGGGGAGGAACGCGGGCGCGTTGGTGAGGTTGCCCGGCGGGACGGAGGGTGAAGGGCTGGTGCAGCACGTCGCCAGGGCGGAACCCTGGACGTCGGGCCCGCCGGGGGCGGTGTTGAAATAGAGGATGGAATTGCGGTGGCTCCCCTCGAACGCGCCGCCACCGAGTTCGGCTGAATTCCCGGTGACGGTGCACTGGAATAATTGGCCTTGGAACGTCGCGCCACCGTGCGAGTCCGCGCGGTTTCCGGTCAGGAGACAGTTGTAGAGCAGGTCGAGGTACGACGCGCCGCCGAAGGTCGCGGAGTTCCCGGTGAGCACGCAGCGTCGGAGGGTGGCCCTTTCCGTGGCGCCGCCGTAGAACGCGGAATTGTCGGCGAGAACGCAGGCTTCGAGTTCGCCGCCGTCCGCCGCACCACCCGCGACCGTGGCCTGGTTTCGCATCAGTTGGCATCCGGTCAGGACGCAGACCGATGTTCCACCGCCATGGGTGGCGGAGTTGCCGTCGAGGACGCAATCGTTCAGCGAACTGTCGGTGGCGCCGCCTCCGTCGCGGCGCGCCTCGTTCGCTTCCAGGCGGCACCGGACCAGATTGGCCGCGTAGGCGCCGCCGCCGGAATAGGCCAGGTTGCCGACGAGCACACAGTCCCGGAGGAGGCTTCCGTTCGCCCCGCCGCCATAACCGTCGCCCGCGGTGAAGTTGCGTTCGAGCCGGCAGGCGTCGAGCGTTCCGAAGGACGCGCCGGCGCCGAGGGGCGCCGTGTTGCTGATGAGGAGGCAGCGGTTGAGCGTCGAGCGCGTGGCGCCTCCCCCCGCGTTGGATGCCTTGTTGGATTCGAGGGTGCAGTCTTCGAGAACGCATTCGTAGGCGCCGCCGCCGCCGTCCTGGGCCTGATTGCGGACCACCTGGCAATTCACGAGCGTGCTTCGGTAGGCGCCGCCGCCGTGCTGGCGGGCGAGGTTGCCGGTGAGGACGCAGTTGGTCACCAGGCCGTTGGGCTGGCCCGACAAGCCGGCGCCCCGTTGTTCGCGTGGTGGGGCGCCCAAGGTGCGGGTGTGGCCGTTGGTCAGCGTGAACCCGCTCAGGACGGCGTCGCGCCCCACGAAGGCGCAGCGCACGGCCGCGTTGCCCACGGGCCCCGCTCCCACGAGGTGGGTGACGGACGGCCCGTTGACGCTTCGAACGACGACGGCCTTGGTGAGCGCGGCCCGGTTCACGATCACGTCGCCCGGCAGGGACGCGCCACCCCGGTTGTAGACGCCGTTGGTCACGAGGATCAGGCTTCCTGGAATGGTGGCGGCGTCGATGGCGGCCTGCACGGTCGGCGCCGCGGTCTCCCAGGCCGAGAAGGGCGGTGTCGGTAGGACGGTGGCCAACGACACGTAGTGGACCGGTTGGGCGACCACTTGGACGGTGATCCGACTCGAAATGCCGTCGGGAAAGGAATCGTTGAAGGCGGTCAAGGTCACCACGTACTCGCCCGGCTCGGACCACGCGTGGCGGACCCACGGCCGGTTGCGGACGAGGGTTCCGTCGCCGAAATCCCACTCGCTCGCGGTCGTGCGGCCATCGATGTCCGCGCGCCACAGCCCGGAATGTTCCACCGCCACGGTGGATTCCGGAGAATGGATGCGCACCTCGAGAGCGCCGGTGGCCTGGCCGTCGATGAACTGATCGGCGCCCATCGTTGACGGCTGGAGCCAGGGTTCTCCGTCGAGGTCGGTCGGAAGTTGTGGGGGCGCGATGTCGCCGGCCTGGCAGGGAGATTGGGCTGAGATATGGGACAGCGAGGCGAGGAGGGGGTCCACGTCGAGATTGCCCGAGCCGGATTCCGGCAGGGGAGTCGTGCAGGACTGGAGGATCGTGGCGCCCTCGTGGTTGGGGCCGAAGATCGCGTCGTTGAAGAAGACGATGGATTGGCTGACGGAACCCAGGTAGCAGCCGCCGCCGGAGCCGGCCGAGTTCCCCGTGACGGTGCAGTGGTTCAGGGAACCGCCCGCCGCGCCCCCGCCAAGGTCCGCCGTGTTTCCGGTGACGACGCACGCGAACAGGTTCGCCAGGAAGGCGCCGCCGCCCCGTTCCGCCGAGTTATCCACGACGCGGCACTTCTGAAGGGACGTCTGGGATACGCCGCCGCCCCATTGACCGGCGATGTTCCGGCTGACCTCGCATTCGAGCATGGCGCCGCCCACCGCCCCGCCACCGATGTTCGCGCTGTTGTCCGACACGGTGCTGTGGGTCAACCGCGAGAGGTAGGCGCCACCTCCGAACTCGGCCGCGTTCCGGGACAGGACGGATTCCGCGACCGTGGCCAGGCAGACGCCGCCGCCGTAGCGGGCCAGGTTGTTCTCCACGCGGCATTGAACGAGTTCGGCCCGAAACGAGCCTCCGCCCATGTGATGCGCGGCGTTGCGGGTCAGCACGCATTTGACGAGCTGGGCCCGGGTGTCGCACCAGGCGCCGCCGCCGCTCTGGTCCCAGTCGTAGAGTCCGTTGGTCCGAGTGTGTCCGTCCCGGAGTGTGAATCCGACCAGCACGGCGTCGCGGCCCAGCAGGACGCACCGGACGGCGCCGTCCCCGTTGCCGTTCCGATTGCCCGCCACGGCGGGCGCGCCCTCGATGAAGGTGGCGTCGGGACCGGACGTGCTTTGAACCACGACGCCGGCTGGGATCGCGACCCGATTGAAGACGGCCCCCTGGAGGAGGCGTCCGCCCGTGTTGTAGACGCCGTTGGTGACGAGGACCGTGTCGCCGGATTCCGCGGCGTCGGCGGCTTCCTGGAGGATGCGCGCCGCGGTTTCCCAGGTGGAGAACGGCGGCGTGGGGTTCGGGCTGTCGACCCAGACGTGCAGCGTCGCTGCGATGACAGGAAACGATCCTTGGAAAAGGAAAGAGGCGGTCGCGAAGAGCAGGAGGAGCCAGGGGCGTGTGGCCCGCGGGATGTCGCGACGACCGCGACCAAGGCCGAACGCGAGGCGGGGAGGCCGGCTTCCCTGGTTCGGGAACGGCGGTTGGGCGGCGGGCGCTGGGGATTCCAGAGGTTCCATGGGCGATTGATTCCGCGTTCAGGCGGCGCGTCGCGGGCTCCCGCGGCGGGTCGGAGTCCGCGGCGGTCGAGTATCTCTTGGCGAGCGATGTACCAGGGTGGTGTCGGGATAGCCGGCCATGGCGAAGAGGAGCGGGGTGCTTCCGTCGGATTCGGGACGGGCGACGCGCGCCCGGAAGAGGGCGCTCGCCACGGGCTGTCCGTCGAGGAGTTGCTTGTAGAAATCGGTCGCCAGATCGCGCGCCGGACGTTCCGCCGCCGCCAGCATGCAGCCGATGAAGGTGCCGACGCCGGCCCGAGCGACGACCCTTTCGAACCCGGGGCGTTGGTTTCGGAGCCGCTCGTAGAAATCCGAGAACTCACCGCCGGCGGGGACATCCAGCCGGGTCGGACCACCAAAGGCGGGGACGAACCCCGAAAAATCCGCGTCGAAGAAGACGAGAGCGGGGGGCGGCGGATCAGCAGGTGGGCGATCTCGGAGGCGCGGACATGTCCGTCGTGGAGCGGCAGGACGCTCTCCCCGGAGTCGTCGACGTAGGCCACGCCGGCCACGTGGACGATGTCGTAGTCGCCCTGGGACATCTCTTCGAGAACGGTCTGGTAGGATGCCCGGGCGCCGGTCAGGACGGTCACCCGGTGGCGCGGTGAATCCTGGCGGAAGCAATCCCGAATCGCGTGCACTTCGTCGCTGGTTCCCGGAAGCGGGTGTCGAAGGTCGGATTCGGCGAGGGCATCGCCGACGAGCAGGACCCGCAGGGGCGCGTGGGGCGTGGGCCGACCGCGCGACGCGTCGCCGAGCCCGGAGACCATGCGGCAGACCGGGGCTTGGAGACAAAGGGGGCCGTCGCCTGTGTCGAGCCATTCCCATGGCAAGGCCGACAATTCGCGTGGGAGATCGAGCATCACGAGCCGGGGGCTCTCCGCGCGGGCGAGGGGAATGCCGATCCGGGCGAACGCCGAACCAAGAACTCGACCGAGCCGGCGCGGATCGGCGACGCCGGACGCGCCGGCCGCGGCGAGTTCGGTCCATGGGAGGGGGCCAAGCGTGGCCATCCAGCGCCGTTCGGGCGGAACGAGCTTTCCTTGGAGATCGAAGCTGGTGGTCTCGAACCAGGCCGCGTCCAACAGTGCGTCTCGTGGGCGGAGGGAAAGGGTGAGGGCGGGCGATTCGGCGGGGCGAGGTGGCGGGAGGGCGAGGTGGCGCGACCGGGGAGGGGGGGCGGATTGGGTGGCGCTGGCGATGGATTGGAGGAATCGCGCGACTTCCTCGTGGCGGCCCTCCGGGTAGGAGAGCACCTCGATGTTGGCGGTTCGGCGGAGGATCTGGGCTTCGGAGCGACCGACGCCCTCCATCACGGCGTAGCGCGGCGGTGATTCCGCTCCGAAGATGGAGAGCTGGCTTTCGATCAGGAGGCGGAAATTGGGGTCTCCAAGGGAGTACCCGACGAAGATCAGAGCGTGGCTCAGAAGGATGGCGGCCATCATGGATTGAAAAGCCGGGTTGGCGTGGATGATGCGCCGATAGTCCTCCGAGGTGAAGACGAGGGAGCCTTCGTCGTGGATGGTCCCGTGGGCCTTGAGGATGAAGAAGGCGTCGTCGACCAGCAGCGTTCCGTGGTCGCCGAGTTGCATTCCGGTCGGAGCCTTGGGAACCCCGGCATCGCCCCACCGTCCGAACGCATCCTCGAGGAGCGTGTCGAAATTCGTGGTCACGATGCAGGCGTAGGGCGTGCGAACGATGGCCTGATGGGTTTCCGCCGGCGGGTCCGCGGGCCTGCCAAGTTGGGCGCGCAGCAGTTGCCAGAATCGCTGCCTGCCGAGGATGAGGCGGCATTGATCCGCGACCTCCGCGTAGCGTCCGGCGTCCAGGAGTCGTTCCATCTCACGGCCGACTTCGTCGGCGTTTCGCCCGGAATATCGGACCGCCTCCCGCAGGGTGCTGTCCATCAGGCCGCGCCATCCGGGAAACCCCGCCGGCCGGGACAAGCCCGCCCCGACGAACAACGCGCATCTTCTCCGACGGACATAGCTCAGGAGCGCCGGCATCCGGGCTGCGTCCAGGTGGGTAGGGTCCGGCGCGTGGGGTTGGTCCGGCATGGTGAACTCCTTGGCGCCATCAAGGCCTCCCGCGCCCCGCCGCTCAAGCGCGAAAGCCCATAGGGGTCAGTTCTCACAATCGACAATGGTCGAGGTCTTCCGCCTTTCTTCCGTGCGAGTGGGGGGATTGTCGATTATGAGAACTGACCCCTATGGGTTCGAGAGACCGGGCTTGGCGGGGCCGTGGCTTCCGTGAACCATTCCGGTTCGTTGTTCAAGCCACGAGCGATGCCCGACCCAACCGAGATTGCCAAGATACCGAACTCCGACCCCGCCGATGGACCGGCGTTGAGCGCGTGGGTTTTTGCCGACCCGGTTCGCTCGGGGCTCCCGGTGGCGTCGCTGACCGTTCTCGACCGGTTGCTGGTGGCGTTGCATCGGGCGGGATACGGCGACATCAGCGTGGTGCGTAGCGGGGCGCTCCCCCGAACTCCGCGCGCCGATGCCCTGGGGATTCGCTTTTCGCGGGTGCCGACCCCGCCGGCCTGCGCCGGACCCGTCCTCGTGGCCCGGGCCGAAGTGCTGGTTCAGACGAGCGACCTTCGGCGGTTGGGGTCGCGGCCTGGGCGATTGGCGGGGCGTGGTGGGGAAGCCTTTCCGATCGGGATCGTCGATGGAACGGCCGCGAACTGGGAGACGGCGCTCGTGGAACTTCCCCTCGTCCAGGCGGAGGGCGTGGCGCGTTGGGTTCGGGATCCGGGAGAAGCCGAATCGGCGGGCCGGGCCCTCTGGAATTCGCTGACCAGTTCCTCGGACGGCTGGGTGGACAGGGTGTTCAACCGGCCGGTGGGACGTCCTCTGGCGCGGTGGCTCAGCCGGACCTGGGTGACGCCCAACCAGATCTCGGTGGCCTCGGTGCTGTTGGGCGTGATCGCGGGCGGGATGTTCGCCTTGGGACAGTATGGCTGGGTGGTCGCGGCCGCGCTTCTGTTCCAGTTTTCGGCGGTGCTCGACTGCGTCGACGGCGACGTGGCGCGGATTGTTTTCAAGGAATCGCCGCTGGGCAAATGGCTGGATCTGGTGGGCGACCAGGTCGTGCATGTGTCGGTCTTCGCGGGGATCGCGATCGGGCTCCTGGTTCGGGGCTCGGGAGTTCCGGCCGGATGGCTGGGCGCGGCGGCGGTGGCGGGCGCCCTGATGTCGTTCGTCGTCGTGCTGCGCGGCATGAAGCGGTCGAGGGAAAAAGGTGGCGACCAACGGTTGGGTCGATTGCTCGACGCCGCCACGAACCGGGATTTTTCGGTGCTCGTCCTGGTCTTGGCCTGCGCGGATCTCCTCGAGGTGTTCCTGTGGTTGGCCGCCATCGGGAGCCATGTTTTCTGGATGCTGCTCGCGTGGCTTCAGCGGAGGACCCCAGTGGCGCCGGATCAGCGGGGTGCCGCGTGAAGGGCTGGATGCGGTGGGTGGCCCTCCTGGCGGGTGTTTTGGTTTTCGCGCTGTACCTACGGCAGACCGATCTCCGGGCCGTCGGTTCGGCCCTGAAGGGATTGGGTTTTCTCGCCGGGCTCCTCCTCATTCCCTACCTGGTCGTCTACCTGGTGGACGCGTGGGCCTGGCGGCTCTCGTTTGGAAAGCCGACGGGAGTGGGTTACCCCCGGATGTTTCTGATCCGATGGTGTGGCGAATCCGTGAACAACCTCGTGCCGACCGCGTACGTCGGGGGCGAGGCGGTCAAGGTCATGCTGCTGAAGCGGGAAGGGGTGCCGACCTCGGAATCGACCGCGGCCGCGCTGATTTCGAAAACGGCGCAGACTCTCGGGCAGGTGTTGTTTCTGGTGGCCGGAGCCGGGGCTTACCTGGCGCTGCGTCGGGATGAGGATCCGCTAGGAATGCTGTGGGGTCTGGCGGCGGTGGTGGCCGGGGGAGGGACGGTCGTGGGCGGGCTGCTTTGGCTCCAGCGTCGCGGGGTCGCGGCGACGCTGGTGGGGTTGTTGGGCCGACTCGGAGTGCGCTCTCGACGACTTGCGGCGCATCGGCCGGGCTGGGAGGCGATGGATGGCATCGTCGCGGGATTTTACCGGGCGCGGCGCCTTCGTTTCGCCGCCTGCGCGGGAGCCTTCCTGCTGGGCTGGATGCTCGACACCGTGGAGGTGTACCTGGCGGGACGTTTGCTGGGGCTGCCTGTGACCTGGGGACAGGCGCTGGTCCTGGAATCTTTCACCGGCGTGGTCAAGGTGGTGGGACTCTGGGTGCCGGGCGCGCTGGGCGTGCAGGAGTCCGGAATCGTCCTGCTGGGACGCTGGGTGGGAGCGCCGGATCTCTTTGGTCCGACCTACGCCCTTCTGAGACGCGCCCGCGAGCTCATCTACGCCGGGGTCGGTTGGGCGATGCTGGCGTTTTGGGGAGGCCAGCGCGGGGACGCAGAATTGTCGCGCGAAGGCTGGATCAGGGCTCGGTGACGGTTGTGTAATCCCGTTTTTATGGATGCCATCCTGTATGCCGCCGGGCGCGGAGTTCGGTTGGGACCGCTCGCGGCGGAATGTCCCAAGATCCTGATCGACGTCGGCGGCAAGAACCTTCTCGAGCGCCACGCCGAGCTGCTGGCCTGGGCGGGAGTCGAACGGCTTCACGTGGTCACGGGCCACCTCCGGGAAGCGGTCGCATCGGAGATCGCCTCGGTGTCGCGCAAAACCGGCCTTGAGATCCTCGAAATCTTCAACAGCGCCTTCGCCGAGGGAAGCGTGGTCAGCATGGCGGCGTCGCTTCCGCTGATCCGCCAGGCCGGCGAGTCGATCCTGCTGTTGGACGGTGACGTGCTGTACGATCACCGGCTGATGACCCGCCTGATGGGAGCGTCGCAGGGTTCCGCCCTCCTGATTGATCGAGGGTATTCAACCGCGGATGACGATCCGGTCCTCGTCCCGATCGTGGGTGGGAAACCGGTGGAGTTTCGGAAAAAATGGTCGGGTGAAGCCGACCTGGTCGGGGAATCCATCGGGTTTTTCAAGATGGACCGGGCGGGCATGGACGGCGTGATTCGCGAAACCGAGGCCCGACTGGAGGGTGAGCGGCGAAGGGAATCCTACGACGAAGTCCTCCGATCCATCGTGTTGGCGGGCGGGTTCGGGTACGAGGACGTGACCGGGGTGCCGTGGACTGAAATCGACTTCCCCGAGGACATCGCCTTCGCGAACGAGTCGGTATTGCCATTGCTGGAAGATGCCCCGGTACGGGTCTGACAGGCGGACCGGCGGGTTGTCTTTTGCCGGAGCCGGGCCCATTCTTCCGGGACGCCCCATGCAAGCAGCCTCTCCACCCTGTCCGGAAGGAACCTCCCCGGGAATCGTCGCAACGAAGGACGACGGGACACGGGTGTCCACCGGGGGGGGGCGGGGGGGATCCGAGGCGACCGGGCTAGGTTCCGGATTTCCGGATACATTCACATTCGCCGCGCGGTTGGGTCCGGCCATGTTCCGCCGTGTTTTGGGGTGGGGCGCCGTGGTTTTGCTGGGTTGGAATTCGAATGTCGGGCGGGCCGAGACTCCGGGAGGAGGGGAGGCGGTTGATTTCAACAGGGACATTCGTCCGATCCTTTCGCAGAACTGCTTCTTCTGCCACGGCCCGGACGCTTCCGAACGGAAAGGCGGACCGAGGGGGAAGGGGGGACTCCGGTTGGACACGGTGGAGGGGATGAGGGCGGACCTTGGGGGCCACGCGGCGGTCGTGCCGGGCAAGCCGGACGAGAGCGAACTCCTTCGACGGGTGACCACGACCGACCAGGACGACTTGATGCCGCCCAGCTCGAGCGAGAAGCGCGTCACCCCGGAGCAGGCGACCCTGCTGCGGCGCTGGATCGCCGACGGGGGGAAGTTCTCCGCGCATTGGGCCTACGAACCGCCACGGCGGCCGGAGGTTCCGGAAGTGGGAAGGCAGGGATGGGTCCGGAATGGATTGGACCGTTTCGTCCTGGCCCGGTTGGAGCAGGAAGGCCTGGCCCCGCGGCGGGAGGCGGATCGGCAGGCTCTCGCTCGACGCGCCGCGCTCGACCTGACGGGACTCCCACCCACTCCCGAAGAGGTCGCCCGCTGGGTGGACGACCGGGAGTCGGGCGCGTTTGGGCGGTATGTCGACGGGCTTCTGGCGAAGGATTCCTACGGGGAACACTGGGCTCGGATGTGGCTGGACCTGGCCCGTTACGCGGATTCGGCCGGTTACGCCGATGATCCGCCTCGGACGATCTGGCCGTATCGGGATTACGTGATCCGCGCGTTCAACCGGAATCTTCCGTTCGACCAGTTCACCATCGAGCAGTTGGCCGGGGACCTGCTGGAGAACCCGACCGAGGATCAGCTGAAAGCGACGGCCTTCCATCGGAACACGATGACCAACAGCGAGGGCGGAACCAGCGACGAGGAATTCCGCAATGTGGCCGTCGTGGACCGGGTGAACACGACCTTCGCCGTGTGGATGGGCACCTCCATGGCGTGCGCCCAGTGTCACACGCACAAATACGATCCCATCTCGCAGAAGGAGTACTTCGAACTCTTCGCCTTCCTGAACAACACGGCGGACGCCGACCGACCGGACGAGGCTCCGGTCCTTTCCTTCGATTCGGACGAGGTCCGCGAGCGGAAGGCCGAACTGTCGTCCGAGATCGCGGAGCTTGATTCGAGATTCCAGGCGTCGCATCCGGACCTGCGGGAAGCCGCGTCGCAATGGGCCCGCCTGTTTCCGACCGATCTCCGGTGGCGGACGCCGCGGCCGGTCGGCATGACGGCGAAATCGGAGGCGATCCTGACCGTGCTCGGCGACGACAGCATCCTGGTGACGCCGAAGGGGACCAACGTCCTGAGCGACGTCTACACGGTGGAACTTCCCTTCGATACCGCGACCACGATCACGGGCGTGCGTCTGGAAGCGCTGGCCCATGAATCGTTGGAAGGAAGGGGGCCGGGTCTGGGCGGCAATTTCGCCGTGCGCGAGGTGCGGGCGAGAATCCTTCCCGTGCCCAATCAGGCCGGGCCGTCGACGCGGTTCATCCGGATCGAACGTTCCGGCCCGGGGGGGCTGAAGCTGGCGGAATTGCAGGCGTACAGCGGAGGGGAAAACGTGGCGATCGCGGGGACCGCGATTCAGAACGGGACCCGGGGCGACGCGGTGGCGAATCGCGCCGTGGACGGCCGGACCGATGCCGGCGAGGCGTCGGGAACCGCGGCCCTGACGTTGGAGGAATCAGGCGCCTGGTGGGAATTGGATCTGGGCTGGGTACGACCCGTCGAGCGGATCGTGCTTTGGGGTGTCGGGGACAAGGGAGCCGAGCTGGAAGGCCTGCGGGTGGTTGCGCTCGATGAACGGCGGCAACTCGTGTGGGAGAAGCCCTCCAAGAGGACGAGTTCGGGGAAACGGGAATTCGCGCTCGATCTGACCGGTCCGCGCGATGTGGATTTCGCCAATGCCTCCGCGGATTACAACGAGGAGAAACTGGACGAGGCGTTGGTCGCCACGGATTCGCCCCGATCGGTGCGGTACCGGAAAGCGTCCGGACTCGAGAAGGGTTGGTCGGTGGGTGGGGCGACCGGGCGGGATCACGAACTTTATCTGGCGGCGGCGGAGGCGGTGGAAATTCCGCGAGGAGCGACGCTTTCGGTGACGATAAGCCAGAAATCGGGGGTGGATCGGAGGATGCTGGGCCGGTTCAGGGTCGGGGTGACCGGCGAGGCGCGGGCCGCCGAGTTCGTGGACACGCCCGCGTCCATCCGTTCGACGCTGGCCTTGGACGAGAAGGCGCGGGGCGACAAGGAACGGGAAGCGCTTGTGGCTCATTTCGTGCGCGACGTGGCGCCGGAATTTCGGAAGGAACGGGAGCGGTACATCGCCGTGCTTCGGGAACGAGACGGGCTCAAGCCTCTGACGGTCCCGATTCTTCGGGAGTTGGTGGGGAAGGAGCGACGTTCCACCAAGATCCAGCTCCGTGGAAACTTCCTGACGACGACCGACGAAGTGTCGGAAGGCGTGCCCGCGGTCTGGCCGCCCCTGCCGGAGGGCGCGCCGAGGAACCGGCTGACCCTCGCCCGGTGGCTCATGAGCGACGAGAATCCGCTGACGGCGCGCGTCGTCGCGAACCGTTTTTGGGAGCAGATCTTCGGCCACGGGATCGTGCGGACGAGCGAGGAGTTCGGGTCGCAGGGTGAGCCGCCCGTGAACCAGGCGCTGCTCGATTGGCTGGCCTGCGAATTGCGGGACGGCGGCTGGGACGTGAAGCGATTCCTGAAACTCCTCGTGACCAGCGCGGCCTACCGGCAGTCGTCCCGGGTGACGCCCGAGGCGCTTGAGAAGGATCCCGACAACCGGCTCGTGTCGCGGGGGCCCCGATTCCGGTTGAGCGCCGAGATGGTGCGTGATCAGGCCCTGGCCGCGGCCGGATTGCTGAGCGACCGCGTGGCGGGGCCCTCGGTCCGTCCCCCGCGCCCGAACCTGGACCTTCGGGCCGCTTTTGGCGGAAACCTGGACTGGCAGCCGAGTCCTGGCGAGGACCGGTACCGGCGCGGAGTTTACACGGAATGGCGGCGGACAAGCCCGTATCCGTCGATGGCCACCTTCGACGCGCCGAGCCGGGAGGTCTGCACTTTGCGTCGCAGTCGGTCCAACACGCCCCTCCAGGCGCTGGTGACCCTGAACGATCCGGTCTTCGTGGAGGCGGCCCAGGGTCTCGCGCGACGGATGTGCGCGGCCGGGAAGAGTCCCGAATCGCGGTTGGGCCGCGGGTTCGAACTGGTGTTGTCGCGGGAACCCACGAGCCGCGAGGTGTCCGAGTTGAAGAGTCTGGCGTCCGAGATGCGCGAGACCTTCGGCGCCGACGCGGAACGGTCGGCGGCGATGGCGGGGGAGGGGAAGGAGCCGGCGCCGGAAGGCGTGGACTCCGCGGAACTGGCCAGTTGGACGGTGGTGGCCAATGTGCTGCTGAATCTCGACGAAACCCTGATGAAACGCTGAACCCACGTGAATCCGAACCTCGAACGATTGCGATCCCAAACCCGGCGCCAATTTCTCGCTGGCGCCGGCCAGTTCAGCCTGGGCGCCATCGCCCTTCAGAGCCTGCTGCGGGGCGGGGGAACGGCGGCGCGGGCGTCCGACATCGTGACGGACCCGCTGAACCCGCTGGCGGTGCGCGAACCGCACTTCGCGCCCCGCGCGAAACGGGTGATCTACCTCCATATGTCGGGTGGCCCGCCGCACCTCGACCTCTTCGACTACAAGCCGGAATTGGTGAAGCGGGATGGACAGGACTGCCCGGACGAATTCACCCGGGGCCGGCGGTTCGCGTTCACGGGCGGCACGCCCAAACTGATGGGAACGCCGCGAAAGTACGCCCAGTACGGCAAGGGCGGAACCTGGATGTCGGACGCGATCCCAAACTTCCAACGGGTCGCCGATGAATTGTGCGTGATCCGGTCGATGAACACCGACCAGTTCAACCACACCCCTGCCGAACTCCTGCTCTACACGGGGTCCCCCCGGCAGGGTCGTCCGAGCCTCGGCGCCTGGGCGACCTACGGTTTGGGTTCCGAAAACAGCGACCTTCCAGGCTTCGTGGTCCTGATCTCGAACGGCGTCCAGCCCAGCGGCGGCCAGGGATGCTGGGGGACCGGCTTTCTTCCCTCGGTCTTCCAGGGCGTTCAGTGCCGGTCCAAGGGCGACCCCGTTCTCTATGTCTCGGATCCGCCCGGCATGGATCGTCCCATGCGCCGCCGGACCCTGGACACCCTGCGACGCCTGAACGAAATCCAGGAGTCCGAGTTGGGCGATCCCGAAACCACGACCCGCATCGCGCAGTACGAACTGGCGTTTCGCATGCAGGCGAGCGTCCCGGAGGTCATGGACATCTCCCGCGAGCCCGAATCGGTCACCGAGGCCTACGGCGCCCAACCCGGCGAGGCGAGCTTCGCCAACAATTGCCTCCTGGCCCGACGATTGGTCGAAAAGGGCGTTCGATACGTCCAGTTGTTCGACTGGGGCTGGGACTTCCACGGCACCGGTCCTGGCGAGGACATCCGGGACGGCCTCACCCAGAAAATGTCGCGGACCGACAAGCCGGTCGCGGCGCTGATCGAGGATCTGCGGCAGCGCGGACTGCTCGACGACACCCTGGTCTTGTGGGGTGGCGAGTTCGGCAGAACCCCGTTCCGCGAGGGACGAACCGCGGCTTCGGCGAACTTGGGGCGCGACCATTACCCGGATTGCTATTCGATGTTCCTGGCCGGTGGCGGAATCCG
The DNA here is from genome assembly GCA_942490575.1 of uncultured Verrucomicrobiota bacterium. Taxonomy (GTDB): domain Bacteria; phylum Verrucomicrobiota; class Verrucomicrobiia; order Limisphaerales; family CAIMTB01; genus CAIMTB01. Next base: position 18,882 of record CALNYA010000079.1, on the reverse strand, counting down.
GGGCGGAATGACCTTCGGGGAGACTGATGAACTCGGGTTCGGCGTCGTGCAGGACAAGGTTCACGTCCACGACCTCCAGGCCACCATCCTCCATCTCCTGGGATTCGATCACAAACGGCTGACGTTCCGGTTTCAAGGGCGCGACTACCGGTTGACCGATGTCCACGGCGAGGTCGTGAAGGGAATCCTGGCGTAGCGTCGGTCGGAATCCCCTACCACCCACGTCGGCCGGTTTCCTGCCGTCCCACCGGAAGGGTCGGCTGTTTCCTTCAGGCCGAAGGGACCAACCGTCGGAAGCTGGCGATCGTCTGGGCGGCGGCCTCTTCGGAGGACGGCTGGGGAAAAATCTCCGCCGAGAGGTATCCGCGATACCCGATTCCCTTCAGCGCATCCACGATGGGTTCGAGCGCGGTATGACCCCAACCGATGGCCCGGCGATTGCTGTCCGCGAAATGAACATGCCCGAGTCGGTCCCCGGTCGCCGCGATCGCGTCGGGAATCGACGACTCCTCGATGTTCATGTGGAAGAGGTCTCCGAGGATCCGGACATTCCTGGTCGCCAGCGGCTCCAGGAATTCGACGGTTTGCGACAGCGTGTTCAGGAGGTTGGACTCGTAGCGATTGAGGGGTTCGAGCAGGAAGGGAACTCCATGGCCGTGCGCGCGAGGGCCCAATTGTTCGAGGGCCTCCGCCAGCCACCTGAGCGCCTGATCTCGGGAGACCTTGTCGTCGGCCCGCCCCTGCATGGAACCGAGGATGGCCGGAGCGCCGAAGGCCCCCGCCAGGTCGACGATGGCGGCGACGAACTGCCGCGCCTGGTGGCGGATCGCGGGGTCGGGGCTGGTGAGCGTGAGTTTCCGGGTCAGCCAACCGGCTCCCGTACCCATTGCGGCGAGCGCCAGGTGGTGGCGCTCGAGGATCTGTCGAAGCCGACGGGCGTCCAGGGCCTCCGCGCCGGGTGGAAAGATCTCAACCGCGTCAAATCCGAGGGCGCCTGCCCGGGCGCACGCCGCTTCCAGATCGCCATGAAACACGAAGGGTCCTGCTTGGGCTTCGGGAACGAGACTGACGGTGACGGCGCTGCGCATGAGACCAAGGTGCCGGGGCGGTCCGTGGATTGGGAAGTCCCGTGTTGCGGCGTTCATCCCCGGGGCGCGACCTGGACGCTGGGAAGGACTTCGCTGAATCCGGGAAACGTCACCGAGTAGGGAAAACCCTTTCCCGTGCCGGCGGCCCCGTACAAACCCGACTTGTCGATGGCCAGGAAATTGATGTCGAGCGGGTCGCCGGCGGGATGCTTCCTCTGAATGCGCCGGATGGTTTCGGCGCAGGCGTCGGCCGGCGAGGCTCCCGCGCGCATCAGTTCGACGACTTGGAACGATCCGCAGAAGCGCATGATGTTTTCTCCCACGCCCGTCGCCCCGGCCGCGCCCACGTCGTTGTCGACGTAGAGCCCGCTGCCGATGATGGGCGAATCCCCGACCCGCCCCGGGAGTTTGTAGGCGAGCCCGCTGGTGGCGCAGCCGCCGGCGAGATTGCCGTTGGAGTCGAGGATCACGAGGGCGATCGTGTCGTGGCTGTCGGGCGGGGCGGCCCCCGCGCCCGACGAGGACTGCTTCCTTTTCCATTCCATCCAGGCCTGGCGGGCCGACTCGGTGAGCAGGTTGGTCTCCGGGAATCCCTGGGCGAGCGCGAATCGCCTGGCGCCTTCGCCGACCAGGAGGACGTGGCGGGTCCTTTCCATCACGGCCCGGGCGACGCCGATGACGGGGGCGATGCCTTCGACTCCCGCCACGCTGCCGCAACGGTGGGTGGGGCCATCCATGATGCAGGCGTCGAGGGACACGACGCCGTCGGAGTTGGGCGCGCCCCCCGCGCCGACCGACGTGTTGGAGAGATCCAGTTCGGTGACGCTGATTCCCGCGACGACGGCGTCGAGCGGGGACCCGCCTTCCGTGAGGATGGAGAGCGCCTTTTCGTTGGCGGGCTTGCCGAACGGCCAGGTGGAGACGATGAGGGGCAAGGTGCCGGCGCGGGTGGAAGCGGAGGCGGCCCGGCGGGCCGCGGGCGAAGCGCACCCGACCAAACCGGCGGCGGTTGCGAGACTGGCGGTGCTCGCTCCGGCGACCTTGAGGAATGTCCGTCGGTCGGTTCCGCGACCTGGCAATTCTTGCCGGGCGCGCGGGTTTGAGGCTTCGGGGCGGCTGGAATGAGGGTTCATGGGGAAGTGAAAACGATGGGGGACCGGCGGAAGGTGCACGATCCCGCGGGGGAGCGAAACCGAAATGCCCTCGTGGAGCGTTGTCTTGAAACGTCGGGGGAATTGACGCTTGACGGTAGTTTCTCCGCCTACCTAGCCTGCTTTGCATCTTGGACAACTGGCTGGTCCACCAGCGAGCAAAGTCGGTTATCCACCGACTTTTTTGTTCTCTGGGGGACGTCCAGCCGACGACCTATGAACGCAGAACTGCTGGCAGTCCTGGAATACTGGGAACGGGAGAAGGGCATCAGCCGCGACATTCTTGTGCGCGCGGTGGAGGAGGCCCTTGTCTCGGCGGCCCGGCGTGCGGTGGGACCCGCGCGGGAACTTCGATGCAGCATCGATCCCAAAACGGGCACCATCAAGGCTTTCGCCCGCCTGATCGTCAGCGACAAAATCATCTCGAAGCACGACCAGATCTCGGTGGACAACGCCCGCCGTTTGAAAGCGGACGCCCAGATCGGGGACGAGGTCGAGATCGAGGTCACCCCATCCGACTTCGGCCGGATCGCCGCGCAGAATGCCCGTCAGGCGGTGATGCAGCAGCTTCGCAAAGCGGAGAAGCAGCTGATCCTGGAGGAATTCAAGGATCGGGTGGGCGACATCGTCAGCGGGGTCGTCCGCCGATTTGAGCGGTCGGATGTGGTGGTCGACCTCGGTCGGTACGAGGCGCTGCTGCCCAACCGGGAGCGGGTGCCGATCGAAGAATATCAAACCGGCGAACGCCTGCGGGCGTACGTGAAAGCGGTGGAGACGACGGTCCACGGCCCGGAAATCATTCTGAGCCGTTCGGATCCGATGTTCGTGATCAAGTTGTTCCAGTTGGAAGTCGCCGAGATTTCGGATGGAACGATCGAGATCAAAGGGATCGCCAGGGAACCCGGGTACCGGACCAAACTGGCGGTTCATTCCAGGGATCCGAAGGTGGACCCGGTCGGAGCCTGCGTCGGGCTCCGGGGTCAGCGCGTGAAGAACATCGTTCGCGAACTGAACAACGAGAAGGTCGACATCATCCCGTGGTCCTCGGATGTCCGGTCCTATGTGACGGCCGCGTTGTCCCCCGCGAAGTTGAAGAACTTCGAGGTGGACGAGGAAAACAAGCGCGTCAAGATCGTGGTCTCGGCCGATCAGTTGTCGCTCGCGATCGGAAGGCGGGGTCAGAACGCGCGCCTGACATCCAAATTGACGGGCTGGTACGTGGACATCGAAGAGGAAGTCCAGGCTCCGGTTCAGGGGTTCGAGGAGAAGGTGGAAGAAGCGATCCAGACTTTGGCGGGGATTCCCGGGTTGACCGAGGCGCAGGCAAGCGCCTTGGTTCACATGGGTTTTCATGCGTTCGAGGATCTGGCGCAGGCGGAAGTCGAAGATTTGCAGTCCAATCCGGAGATTGGCGATCAGGCGGTGGCGGTTCTTGCGGCTGTTCAGGCCGAAGCGGGCCGTCGGTCTGATGCCAATGGAGAGGGATCCGCGGGCGTGTAACCCGCGGCGTCAGTCGATGTCTCCGGAGGAAGCGACCGTTAGGTTACCGACAAGGGGTCGCTTCCACGCCGTAGTCAGTTGAACTTATATGCCCGTTCGTATTTACGATATCGCCCGAAAGCTTGGTCTCGAGAGCAAGGTCGTGCTCGCGAAGGCGAAGGAACTGGGCATCACGCACGCCAAGGTCGCTTCCAGCACCCTCGACAAAATCACCGCCGAGTACCTCGAGGGCAGCTTCCCTCAAGCCGCTCCCCCGGTGCCGCCCCCCACGGATGCCCGTGGCGACCACGGCGAGTCCGGGGCCGTTTCGGCCGACGCGACGACGGAGGCCGCGGCATCCCCTTCGACCAGCCCCGCGACCGACGGCTCAGCCACGACGCCGGTCCCACCCGAGTCCACGGCTCCCGCCGCGGCCGATTCCCGGGAAACGGTGGCTGGCCGCGAAGTCCCGGCGGCACCCATCCCTCCTTCGCCTCAAGAGGTCGCCGCCAGCGCGGCTTCCAATCCCGTGGTTCCCGCGCCATCGACATCCGAGGAGTCCTCCAGTCCGGCTCCCGCCAACGCCAACGCCAACTTCAGCGCCGCGGTCCCGCCGACCAGCCAACCCGCGCAGGACGCCCAATCCGCTGGGCCGGTGACTGGCGCGCCGGGAGCACCAGGCGAAGGGACGGCGCGACCGCCGATCCCGGGCAAGATCGGGGCCGGGACCGCGCAGGTCGAATCCGCGTCCGCGTCCGCGGATTCGGCGGCTCCGACCGCCGATGCGTCCGGCCGGTCAACCGCGGGTCCGGCTTCGCCGGGAGGCGAGACCGCACAGGCGCAGGCGGCCACGAGTCCGACGACGGAATCCGCGAAAGACGAATCCTCCGGCAAATCCGTTGAAGCCGGGGTGGTGGGCGCTCCCGATTCACCGTCGGCCGCGCCCGCCGCCGCCGCGGCTCCTGCACCGCCCGCGGCGCCGCCGGAGCCACCCGCTCCGAAGAGTCCGGCCATTGGGGAATTGGTGGGCCGCATTGAACTGCCTTTCCGAGGACGACCGGGAGCGCGTTCGGCGCCCACGCCGCCTCCGCCTCCACCACCGCCGGTCGCCCAGGTTCGTCGGCCGGAACCGCCGCGCGGACGCGCGGGGGGGGGCTATCCGCGCAGCGAGCCGCCACCGGTCTTCAGGGAGGTGGTCCCGCCCGGTATGGACCGCCCGGCGCGCAACCGCGGGTGTCGACCCCGCCGCCGCCGAAGCCGGCGGCTGGAGCGGCGAAATCCGTGACGATCCCGGATTACACGCCGCCCGCGTCGGGCAAGCTGCTCAGCCTCAAACCCCCCATCATCGTTCGCGATCTGGCGGAGAAATTGGGCGTGAAGGCTTACCGGATTCTCCATGACCTCATGGAGTTGAACGTCTTCGCGAATCTGAACCAGGCCGTCGACGAGAAGGTCGCCGGTTTTCTGGCGGCGCGTTACGGATTCCGCTTCGAGGTGGAACGTCGCGAGAAGGGCGCCGGACAGGTTCATGCGCCCATCCGCAAGGTGACGGAGGACCTCGAAGACAAGCCCGAGGATCTGAAACCACGGCCGCCGGTCATCACGATCATGGGGCACGTCGACCACGGCAAGACCACGCTGCTGGACGTGATTCGCAAGTCGGATGTGGCGGCCCGCGAAGCCGGTGGAATCACCCAGCACATCGGCGCCTACACCATCATGGTGCCGCACCCGGAGCGACCGAAGGATCTCCAGCAACTGACGTTCCTGGACACGCCGGGCCACGCCGCGTTCAGCGCGATGCGGGCCCGGGGCGCGAACGTGACGGACATCGTCATTCTGGTCGTCGCCGCGGGGGAAGGGGTGATGCCCCAGACCGTCGAGGCCCTCAACCATGCCAAGGCCGCCAGGGTGCCGATCATGGTCGCCGTGACGAAATGCGATCTGCCGGCCGCCAATCCCCTGAAGGTGCGGCAACAATTGCAGGAGCACGGACTGGTGGCCGAGGAATGGGGCGGGGAGACGATCTTCGTGGACGTCTCCGCCCAGGCCAAGAAGGGCATCGAACAACTCCTCTCCATGCTGGTGCTCCAGTCGGAAATCCTGGAGCTGAAGGCGAACTTCAAGCGACGGGCCAAGGGGAACGTCGTCGAATCCGGACTGGAACCTGGCGGGCCCACCGCGACCGTTCTGGTCCGCAAGGGAACCCTGAAACAGGGCGACGCCATCCTCTGCGGCGAGTTCTATGGGCGCACTCGGGCGTTGATCAACGAGGAGGGACAGCGGCTCAAGGAGGCTGGCCCCTCGGTCGCCGTCAAGGTTTTGGGCCTGAACGGGGTCCCGGAGGCGGGGCTCGAGTTCAGCGTCGTCGAGAACGAACGCACCGCCCGGGACATGGCGGAGGAACGGGAACTTGAAATCAGGGCGGCGGGCCGCGAGCGGGGTCCGCGCGTCACCCTCGAGAACCTGATGTCGGCGATCGAGCAGCAGAGCGCCAAATCGCTCCGCGTCGTGGTCAAGGGCGATACCCAGGGCTCGGTCGAGGCCATCGTCGAGGCGTTGATGAAGATCGAGAGTTCCAAAGTCAGCCTCGAAATCGTCCATAGCGCGGTCGGCACCATCACCGAAAGCGATGTCCTCCTCGGAGCGTCGTCGAAGGGCATCATCTTCGGATTCCATACGCGGCAGGACAACGGGGTCCCCGCCGCGGCCAAGCGCGAGGGCGTTCAGATCAAGCAGTACGAGATCATCTACGAGTTGATCGACGAGGTCCGGATGGCGATGGCGGGCTTGCTCGACCCGGAGCTGAAGGAGATCACCATCGGCTCGGCCGAGGTGCGCCAGATCTTCGACTTGTCCAAGGGTGGGCGGGTGGCCGGTTGCATGGTCCAGAACGGTCGGATCGTGAAGGGCAAGGCCCGGATCGTCCGCCGCAAGGAGGTCATTCACGACGGCATCCTTCAGACGCTCCGGCGCTACCAGGACGAGGTCGCCGAAGTGCGGTCGGGTCTCGAATGCGGTATCCGCGTCTCGAGTTTCGAGGAGATCCAGCCCGGCGACGTGATCGAGGCGTACACGGTGGAGAAGGTGGCGCAACAGCTCTGATCCCCGCGGGACGTTCCGCGAACGCCCCGGCCGGTTCGTGAGAAAGGCCGATCTATGCGTCGAATCCGCTACGAGCGCGTTCGCGAGCTTCTGAAACGGGAGCTCGGGGAAATCATTCGCCGGCAGATCCCGATCTCGGAGGGCGGGGTCATCTCGGTGAACGACGTCGGATTGGCGGGCGATCTCCAATCCGCGAAGGTATTCGTCAGCATCGTGGGTACCTCGGAACAGCAGGCGCGTGGAGCGTCGTTGCTCCGGAACAACACCGTCCTCATCCAGAATCTTCTGGGTCAGTCGGTGATCCTCAAAAACACACCCCATCTCCAGTTCGTGATCGACGACTCGATTGCCCGCGGCAACCGGATCCTCGAAATCATGGATGAACTGGAAAAAGGCACACCCGGAACATGACAGTGAGGAGCACTTCGGAAGTTCTGCCCAAGATTCTCGACGCCCTGCGAGCGGCCAGCTCGATCTGTGTGATCGGCCATGTCCGGCCCGACGGGGATTGCGTCGGGTCCCAACTGGGCCTGGGCATGGCGTTGCGGTCGGCGGGAAAGAACGTGGAGATCTGGAACGAGGATCCCATGCCGCGAAAGCTCGCGTTCCTCGACCCGTCGGGTCTGTTTCGCCCCCCCACGCCGGGCAAGTCGTTCGACTGCGTCGTGGCCACGGACTGCGCGACCCTGGAGCGCCTGGGCACCGCGGGCGACTGCGCGGTCGACCGAAAGCTCCTGATCAACATCGATCATCACGCGAGCAACACGCTTTACGGGGACTTGAACTGGGTGGTGGACGACGTTCCTTCGACCGGCGAACTCATCCTTCAGCTTCTGAGGAAGGCGCGCTGGGAGATCACCCCGACGATGGCCGACTGCCTTTTCGCGGCGGTTTCCACCGACACCGGATCGTTCCGGTACGCATCGACCCAGCCCGAGACATTCCGCGCCGCCGCCGATCTCGTCGAAAGCGGCGCCGATCTGGGCCGGATAGGCCATCACGTCTACGATTCCCATCCGATGTCGCGGTTTCGCCTCCTCCGGCACGTCTACCGGCAGTGCAAACTCACCCACGATGATCGGATCGCCTACTTCTGGCTGCGGCGGGGGGACTACGTCCGGGCGGGGGCCGAACGCGAGGAGAGCGAGGGGTTGATCGACCATATCCGGGCGATCGAGCCGGTGATCGTGGCCTGCGTTTTCGAGGAGGGGGGCGACGGGGTGGTCCGGATCAGCCTGCGATCGAAGAGCGATCGGGTGGACGTGAACGTGGTGGCCCAGATGTTCGGCGGCGGCGGCCACAAGGCGGCGGCCGGCGCCAAGGCTTTGGGAACCCCGCTGGCTGTTCAGCGACGCATGCTCCGCGCGCTGCGCCGCGCCATCGACGCCGCCTCATCCCGCTGATGCTCACCACCACACAATCCATGGACGGCGCCCTGCTGGTCGACAAACCGACCGGAATGACATCCCACGACGTGGTGGACCGGATCCGGCGGCACTTGGGGATCAAGAAGGTGGGGCATTGCGGCACGCTCGACCCGGGGGCCACCGGGCTTCTGATCATCGTGCTGGGACGGGGCACGAAGCTCTCCGAATTGCTGATGGCGTCCGACAAGGTCTACGGAGGTCGCATGAAATTCGGGGAGGCGACTTCCACCTACGATGCCGAAGGCGAATTGATCGCCTCGCTTCCGGTCCCCCCGATGACGTTGGAGGAACTGAACGAGGCGGCCGCGGGGTTTGTTGGCGACACGATGCAGATCCCGCCCATGGTGTCGGCTGTGAAGGTCAAGGGAGTGCCGCTCTACAAACTGGCGCGAAAAGGCGTGGAGGTGGAGCGGGAGCCGAGGCTGATCCACGTGTACAGTTTTCGGTTCACGTCGTACGCGGAGCCTCTGGGGGAATTCCGGCTGGCCTGCACCAAGGGAACCTATGTCCGTTCGATCGCCCACGATCTGGGGGCGAAGATCGGTTGCGGCGCGCATTTGGCGACCCTGCGCCGGCTCGATTCGGGACGGTTCTCGGTCACGGAGGCCCTTCCGCTGGATCACCTGTTGGCGATGAGCCCGCGGCAAGTGGAGGACAAGGTGATCCCGTTTTCCAAACTCGCCCAGGCATGAAAATCCTGTCGCAGGCGGAACCTTTGGGAGGTAGCTCCGGGCCGGTTCATCTGGCCCTGGGGGTTTTTGATGGCGTCCATCTCGGCCATCAAATGGTGATCCGGCAGACGGTGGAGGATGCGCGAGCCTCCCGGGGCGTCTGCGCGGTCGTGACCTTCGACCGGCATCCCGCTTCCATCGTGGATCCGGCGAATGCTCCCGGAATGATCCAGCCGCTTTGGCGCCGACTCGGCGCGATCGAGGAGCTGGAGGTCGATGCCGCCCTGGTGCTGACCTTCGACGAGGCTTTGAGTCGCCAATCCGCGGAGGCGTTCATCCAGCGATTGCGGGAAGGTTTCAGCCCTCTGGCCGGAATCTGTGTCGGGGCTGGATTCGCCTTCGGGCACCGTCGTTCGGGCAACGTGGAATCCCTGACCGGGATGGGCCGGAAGGCGGGATTCGAGGTCCAGGGAATCCCTCCGTTGCAGCTCGGCGGCGACATCATCAGCAGCAGCCGGGTCCGGGATCTGATCGCGTCGGGTGATTTCCCCGGAGCCAGCCGTTTGCTTGGAAGGCCCTACGACTATTCGGGGCTCGTCATGGTCGGCGACCAGATTGGGCGGACCCTCGGATTCCCCACGGCCAACCTGGAATCGACGGGAATGCTCCTGCCTCCCGCGGGTGTGTACGCCGCCGTGGCGACCGTGCAAGGCAGCCGGAAGCCGGCGGCGGTGAACATCGGGGTGCGGCCGACGGTGGATGGCGTGGCGGGGCCCGTGCGCGTGGAGGCGCATGTCCTTGATTTTGACGGCGACCTGTACGGCGAGCGGGTGAGCCTGGAATTCCAGCGTCGGTTGCGGGATGAGGAGGAGTTTCCCTCCGTTGAAAAGCTGGCCGCCCAAATCGCCCGGGATGTCGAATCGGTGCGGCGATGGGCGAGAAATGGGGGATTGCCATGACGCAACCCCTTCTTATAGTGCCCGACGTGAAGCGTTCTCATCGTCGAGTTCTCGCGGCGCTCTTAGCCGTCGTCGGAATGGCCTGCACCGGTTGCGGCGGAGTCCAGGGAAGTCACAGCGTTTCGCCGGCCTCGTTCTTCCTGCCCGGGCTGATTCACCACGAAGTGTCCGAGCCGCGGCCGGATGACGCGGCTCCGGTTCCGACGCATGCCCCGGATGCCAGGGACACGTCCAAGCCCATCGCCAGCTGAGGCGGTCCGCCCGCGGGGCGGTTCGATTTCCAACTTCCGACTCCCTCCAGTTCCCGATTCGAATTCGAAACCATGCGATTCCCACTAGCGCTGTCGCTGAAGATCACGCGGCACATCGTCAAGCATAAGCTCCTGCGGACTCCCAAGTTCGCGATGGTCCTCCAATTGGAGCCCCTTCACACCTGCAATCTGACGTGCACCGGTTGCGGCCGCATTCGGGAGTATTCCACGAGCCTGAAGGACATGGTGCCGCTGGAGCAGTGCCTCGCGGCCGCCGAGGATTGCGAGGCCCCGATGGTCTCCATTTGCGGTGGCGAACCGCTCATTTACCCGAAGATCGAGGAGCTCGTCGCGGGCCTGAGGGCCCAGAGTCGCATCATCTATATCTGCACGAACGGGGTGTTCATGCGGAAAAAGATGCGCGATTACCTGGCGGCGCACTACGACTCGTCGAAGGAACCCGTGCTCGCGAAACTGGTCCAGGAGGAGTTGATCTCCGAAAAAGAGGCCGAGCAGATCCGGAAATCCGACGCGACGGCCCGTGCGAAGGTCACCATCGCCCCTTCGAAATGGATGTACTGGAACGTCCATGTGGACGGCTTGGAGTACACCCACGACCTGATCGTGGAACGAGAGGGCGTGTTCAAGGAATGCGTCGCGGCGATCCGCATGGCGAAGATCCTCGGTTATCAGGTCGCGACGAATACCACCGTCTACAAGGAGTCGGAAGTCCAGGAACTGGAGGACATGTTCAAGTACCTCTCCTGGCTTGAGGTCGACGGACATACGATCTCGCCCGGCTACGACTACGATGCGGCCAAGAAGGACATGGCCAAGCGTCTCGGCCGTGATCCGAAGGATTTCTTCCTAACCCGCGATCTCACCCGCCAGAAGTTCAAGGACATCCAGCGCTGGGGCGACATGTTCACCATCTTCGGAACGCCGGTGTACCAGGAGTTCCTCGCCGGCAAGCGGGAGCTGACCTGCACCGCTTGGGCGATTCCGACGTACAACGTGAAAGGCTGGAAGGCGCCGTGTTACCTGATGACCGACGGCCACTACCCCACCTACCAGGAGATGCTCGGAAAGGTCGCCTGGGAGAAGTACGGAGTCGTCGATGGCGTCGCGCGGGATCCCCGCTGCGAAAACTGCATGGTGCATTGCGGATACGATCCGAGCGGCGCCCTCGGGACGAACTACCAGAGCGGGGACAACTGGAAGAATTTCCGGTACAACTTCTGGCCGAAACCGGCGCCCTACGCCGATGGCGACAAGGTGAAGGCCTTCAACGGTGTTTCGATCGGCAAAGGCCACCTGGCCGAAGCGAAGGCGGTCGTGAACCGCGAGCTTGCGGGAGCGAAATCCGCCTTCGCCCGAGGCGGCAATGATGTCGCCAATCAGGCCGCCACCGATCCCGCGATCCCGGGAGCCGGCGGAGGCTGCGGGAGTGGCGAGAGCGCCCAGCGGGATGCGTTGCTGGCGAAGATTCGGGATACCGGCGGCAAGGCTCTTCCACTCGACTCGTAATGAGCCGACTGACGGCGCCTGGTTGATGCGCGGGCTGTTTCTGTCGCCACCATCGTTCGACGGCTTGGATGGGGGAGCCGGATCCAGGTATCAGGCCCGGCGGGAAGTGGCTGGATGTTGGTATCCCACCTGGCTGTCACCGCGACCCGGAGGGTTGCGGGAAGGTAGCCGGGGGTTGAGCGGGGCGAACACCCCGGCCAATCTCCTGGATCCCTTCGGGATCCGGGGTGGGTCCAACCGAATCTTCCGACACGGATCCCCACCGAGGATACCGTTTGCGACCTCCCCGACCGCATTCGTCCGTAGTCCGGTACCAAGTCACGACCGCAAGAAGTAAAGTCTCGCCTTGGAGGGGTCGGGTCGGTATCAGATTTCCATCTCCCGATCCGATGTTGAGTTTTCGTCATTCCGGCGAATCCCAGCGCCCAGACCCAAGCGAACGCACAGCGCCCCCATGAATCGCCCATCATTCCCCACTGGCCCACGGAATCGCCCTGCGAACAAAGGTGGATTCACGTTGATCGAGCTGCTGGTCGTCATCGCCATCATCGCCATTCTCGCCAGCATGCTGCTGCCCGCCCTTGCCAAGGCGAAGGAGAAGGCCAACCGAGTGAAGTGCCTGAACAACCTCCGTCAGATCGGCCTGTTCATGCAGCTCTACACCGACGAAAACACGGACACCTTTCCCGGTCATCGGAACGAGGGGTTGCGAACCGACAATGCGGCGATGTCGCTGACCAATTGGTGGGGGCGCACCATCGTCGGCTACGGCGACACGGGTGCGAGCAACTATTTCCGATGCCCATCCATCAAGGGCAAGCGAACCGATCAGCGGGTCACGTGGGAGTGGAGATTCGACCCGCACAAGGTGGGCTACGGGTACAACGCGTTCTTTCTGGGGGTTCATCCGTACCAGGCGCACTCGGTGAGCGTCGGAGGCGTCACCTTCGGCACGGTGCCGAACTTCAAACGGGACAACGTCGTCAGCCCTTCCCAGAACGTCTGCGTCGGCGACGGAATGCCCAAACCGGATGGAATGTGGAGCAGCAGCCTCTGGTGGCCCACCGGGGGTATGGGCGACTCCCCGGGAACGAGCACCCTGGAGGGCGTCGATAAAACCCGGCATGGCGGAACGGGAATCGTCGTCTTCAACGACGGCCACTCCGAAGCCCGCAAGAGCGCCCTGATCAATCCTCCCTCCGATCCGATTTCGAGCGGAGCCAGAGGACTGATTAATTCCCGCTACTGGGATCCGCTCCAGCGCGGCGGCGATCGGTAAGTCGGCACTGAATAATTTTCAACCCACGGCGGCCGCGGAACAAACGGTCAGGGCGGTCAGGGCTCCTCCGCCGCGGGCCGCAGGGACCACTCGATCCATCGGTCCAGGATTCGCTCGTTGGCGCGTGCTATCTGCCCGGGATCCCCGGAGTCCTCCCACGCTGCTTTGCCAAGCCATTCCATATCCCCCAACACCGCGATCCGACCCCGACCCCGGTCGCCCCAGATCATCGCGATGCCAGCGAAATCCGGCGCCCGAGGCGACTTCGGCGGCTGCCCAAGATCATTGGGCACAATGACTGGGTTGCTAAGTTCGGGGCTTTCTTCGGTGTCCATCAGCGTGATGCCTCCGGTGTTCCAGAGAAGCCCGCCCAGCAGTGGGTTGGTCCCCGGCATCCGCAATGCCTTCGCCCCCGTTCGTCGGTCGCCCTGAACGATGCCGAGGGGCATCAAGAGCGATCGCGTCCAGTCGACCGCCGAGCCCGCTGGGTCGCCCAGCATGATCCAGAGAACACCCCCACCTTCGACGTGGCGCAGGACGGCCGCGGGGAATGCATTCCCGCCCGAGTCGGCGGAGTCGACCTTGGGTGGTCGACCCGGCGAAACCAGCCAGACAACCCGAGCCGACTTCAGGTCGTCCCCGTTCCAAGTCTCCGGCAGCGCGCGAAGCGCGAATCTCTTCTCCAGCATTCCGATGGCGCCTCCCATCCGCCCGCCGCCGGAGGCCTCGGCCGCGGTCAGGTTGTGCAGGAGCACCGGACGATCCGGCGGTTGATCCGGCGGTTCGGCACCGATTCCCACGCTTGGGGCGAGCGTCATGATGAACGGTCCAAGAATCGCCAGAAGCCGTGCGACAACCCGGTCTGGCAGGGAATGCCGACCGGAGATCCCGGGCCCCACATTATCTCGGACGGGTTGAATCACGTGTCGGCGGCGGGTCGCGCGGAAGAATGCCATGACGGATTCCCCCGAGCTCAGTCCAGGGGAATCACCCGGTAGAACTGGCGGGTCTCGGTTAAGGCCGCCCGATCGATGTATTCGAACTCGGCGGCTGTGAAGGTCTGAATGGTCTTCCAGAATTTCAGGTCCAGGGAGATCTGGATCGCGTAGGTCCGAAGGTCGCCGCGAATCTTGAACCGGAATCCGTCGCGGGCGCTGAACTCCGGCTTCGGATCGATCAGCGGCGCCCTGGAGACGCCAATCCGGCTGCTCGCGTACCCGTCGGCGTGGACCGAGATCTCGACGATGTCATCGGATTTCACGGCCGGCAGTAGGAGGGAACCGTCCGCCCTCGAAAAGCCATTCAGGGAACGTCCGTCGGCCAGCACGACGTTGACCAGGGCTTCCGCAATCGGGGTCTCCCGGCCTTCGCTCAAAAGGATCACCGAGCCGCTGACCAGGTTGGTCAGGAAGGCCGTGATCTTCAATCCACTGACGCTCTTCCGTCGGACGGTGAGTTCGGGGTCGCCGAGGAGGAGGTAGCAGAAGGTGTTGTTGTCCCAGGAACTGCCGCCGCCGGTGGCGACGTGGGAGATGCGCTCGGCTTCGGCGAGGGCCGGGGCGAGGCGGGTGAAGCCATTCTTGTAGAGGGCGCGGAAGATGCCCTTGGCGCGTTCGTGGTTCTCGCTGGTGTAGGAGTTGACGCTGGCACCCCAGTGGGCGACGGCGCCGGCACCGGCGCGGCTCATCCAGGTCTCGGCGATCGACTCGGTGTTGCGGATGCGGGCGTTCTGGCAGGCGATGGAGTAGACGATGGGGAAGGCGCGGTTGTTGAGGCCGGCGATGTCGGTGGCGGTCCAGCTGTCGCCGGTGTTGCTGGAACCATCCCAGCCGGAGACCCAGGAGGAGCCACCGCCATGGCCGCGGTAGAGGACATGACCGCGGCCGGCGTCGATGGCGTCGGTGACGTCCTGGTTGACGGCGCGGGTGGTGGCGTTGTTGGCGGCGCCGGCGTGGAGGCGCTGGAAGGTGGGTGGCGCGACGTAGCTGCCGTAGGTGGCGATCGAGTTGACGGCGGCGGCGTACTTGGAGGGGTGGGAGGCGCTGACGCCGTAGGAGCCGTCGTCGTTCTGGCTGTTGGCGGCGAGGGTGGCGCGCAGAGGCCAGTCGCCGGTGGCCGGATCGCGTTCGTAGGAGAGGATCTTGGCGAGCTGATCGGTGAGTTCGGTGGCGGAGTTCACCGAGAGCCGACCGACGTAGAGGCTGGGGAAGCGGTCGGAACCGAGGACTTCGTAGGCATGGTCGGAGTCGCCGTCGTTGGCGTCGGGACTGGCGATGACGCGGGTGGAACGACCCGTGGGGACGACGTCGGTGTCGCCGACCAGGAGGACGTAGACGCCGTGGCAGTAGTTCTTCTTGAAGTACTCCTCGATGAAGGCGTCGAGGGTGGCGCGGTTGGGGGCGACGTCGTCGGTGGCGGCGTTGCCGATGTAGGCGAAGTCGACGTTGAGACCCTTGGACTGCTTCCAGAGGGCGAAGGCGTTGAGTTCATCGCGGTACTCGCGGGGGGTGACGATGAGGTAATGGGCGCTGCGGGAGGCCTCGATCCTGAGACCCTTGGCGGTGAGGGCTTCGCGGAGGGCCGAGCCGTTGATGAAGGGCATCTTGAAGATCCAGTTGTCCCAGGAGAGGGGGCAGTCGAAGTCCTCGGTGCCCTTGAGGTGCTTGATGTTCACCAGGAAGGTGGTGAAGACCTCGATGAGGGAGGGATCGATGACCTGGAGGAGGGGGATGCGGACCTCGGCGGCGGAGAAGACGCCGGCGCGGCTGATCTCGCTGACGGGGGCTTCGGCGCCGCGGTACTCGCCCTTGAAGGATTTGTAGAACTCCTCGTCGATGAGTTGGGGCGGGATGTAGCCGGTGTTCTCGTCGTCGGGCTTGGCCTGGTCGGAGCCTTCGAAGCCGGCGGGCAGGATGGGGGCTTCGAGGACGAGCTGTCGTCGGGTCTCGGGCACGATCTCGACGCTCAGGTCATTGGGGCCGGAGGCCTGGGAGACGCCGATGAAGCCGCGGAGGGTCGGGACACCGGGCCGGCGCCGGCGGGGTCGATGCCGAGGCGCGCCATTTCGGTGGCGGTCTGGGGCTTCTGATCGAGGGCCTGTTCGGGGAAGAGGGCCTTGGCGATGCTGACGGCGAGGGCGTTGCGGTAGCGCTCGGGATCGAGGGCCGGGTAACCGGTTTCGGCGGGGAAATCGTACCAGCCGCGTTCGCCTTCCTTCTGGGGCAGGCCGAGGCCGCCGAGTTGGACCTCGGGGAGTTCGACGCGGGTGAAGAGCCGGCCGGCGTAGGGTTCGGTGGTGAGCCAGACGCCGGGGAGTTGGACGCCGAAGGAAGTGCCTTCGCGGGTGGAGCGGACGACGTTGACGGAGCCTGGGGTGCCGGGCTCGGCCTTGCCGTCGAAGGCGAGCCAGCGGCGGCCGGTCGGAGGCTGGGTGGGCGTGGGAGTGACCGAACCGGGCTTGTAGCCGTCGACCTGGGAGTCGACGCGGGCGACGTCGGCGAGCTTGATGGAAGGGAGGACGAGTTGACCGTCGGGACCGGCGAAGCCGTTGACGGCGCGGCCGTCGTTGAGGGCGACGTTGACGAAGGCGCCGGGCTGGAGGACGTCCTTGGTGTCGAGGACGCGGATGGCGAAGGCGCCGCTGGTCAGATTGGTGAGAACGAGCCGGAGGTTGAGATCGGGGAAGACGCGAACCCTGCGGACGGTGAGTTCGGGGTCGCCGAGGAGGAGGTAGCAGAAGGTGTTGTTGTCCCAGGAACTGCCGCCGCCGGTGGCGACGTGGGAGATGCGTTCGGCCTCGGCGAGGGCCGGGGCGAGGCGGGTGAAGCCATTCTTGTAGAGGGCGCGGAAGATGCCCTTGGCGCGTTCGTGGTTCTCGCTGGTGTAGGAGTTGACGCTGGCACCCCAGTGGGCGACGGCGCCGGCGCCGGCGCGGCTCATCCAGGTCTCGGCGATGGACTCGCTGTTGCGGATGCGGGCGTTCTGGCAGGCGATGGAGTAGACGATGGGAAAGGCGCGGTTGTTGAGGCCGGCGATGTCGGTGGCGGTCCAGCTGTCGCCGGTGTTGCTGGAACCATCCCAGCCGGAGACCCAGGAGGAGCCACCGCCATGGCCGCGGTAGAGGACATGACCGCGGCCGGCGTCGATGGCGTCGGTGACGTCCTGGTTGACGGCGCGGGTGGCGGCGTTGTTGGCGGCGCCGGCGTGGAGGCGCTGGAAGGTGGGTGGCGCGACGTAGCTGCCGTAGGTGGCGATCGAGTTGACGGCGGCGGCGTATTTCGAGGGATGGGAGGCGCTGACGCCGTAGGAGCCGTCGTCGTTCTGGCTGTTGGCGGCGAGGGTCGCGCGCAGGGGCCAGTCGCCGGTGGCCGGATCGCGTTCGTAGGAGAGGATCTTGGCGAGCTGATCGGTGAGTTCGGTGGCGGAGTTCACCGAGAGCCGACCGACGTAGAGGCTGGGGAAGCGGTCGGAACCGAGGACTTCGTAGACATGGTCGGAGTCGCCGTCGTTGGCGTCGGGACTGGCGATGACGCGGGTGGAACGACCCGTGGGGACGACGTCGGTGTCGCCAACCAGGAGGACGTAGACGCCGTGGCAGTAGTTCTTCTTGAAGTACTCCTCGATGAAGGCGTCGAGGGTGGCGCGGTTGGGGGCGACGTCGTCGGTGGCGGCGTTGCCGATGTAGGCGAAGTCGACGTTGAGACCCTTGGACTGTTTCCAGAGGGCGAAGGCGTTGAGTTCGTCGCGGTACTCGCGGGGGGTGACGATGAGGTAATGGGCGCTGCGGGAGGCCTCGATCCTGAGACCCTTGGCGGTGAGGGCTTCGCGGAGGGCCGCGCCGTTGATGAAGGGCATCTTGAAGATCCAGTTGTCCCAGGAGAGGGGGCAATCGAAGTCCTCGGTGCCCTTGAGGTGCTTGATGTTCACCAGGAAGGTGGTGAAGACCTCGATGAGGGAGGGATCGATGACCTGGAGGAGGGGGATGCGGACCTCGGCGGCGGAGAAGACGCCGGCGCGGCTGATCTCGCTGACGGGGGCTTCGGCGCCGCGGTACTCGCCCTTGAAGGATTTGTAGAACTCCTCGTCGATGAGTTGGGGCGGGATGTAGCCGGTGTTCTCGTCGTCGGGCTTGGCCTGGTCGGAGCCTTCGAAGCCGGCGGGCAGGATGGGGGCTTCGAGGACGAGCTGTCGTCGGGTCTCGGGCACGATCTCGACGCTCAGGTCATTGGGGCCGGAGGCCTGGGAGACGCCGATGAAGCCGCGGAGGGTCGGGACACCGGGGCGCGCGCCGGCGGGGTCGATGCCGAGGCGGGCCATTTCGGTGGCGGTCTGGGGCTTCTGATCGAGGGCCTGTTCGGGGAAGAGGGCCTTGGCGATGCTGACGGCGAGGGCGTTGCGGTAGCGCTCGGGATCGAGGGCCGGGTAACCGGTTTCGGCGGGGAAATCGTACCAGCCGCGTTCGCCCTCCTTCTGGGGCAGGCCGAGGCCGCCGAGCTGGACCTCGGGGAGTTCGACGCGGGTGAAGAGCCGGCCGGCGTAGGGTTCGGTGGTGAGCCAGACGCCGGGGAGTTGGACGCCGAAGGAGGTGCCTTCGCGGGTGGAGCGGACGACGTTGACGGAGCCTGGGGTGCCGGGTTCGGCCTTGCCGTCGAAGGCGAGCCAGCGGCGGCCCGTGGGCGGTTGGGTGGGCGTGGGAGTGACCGAACCGGGCTTGTAGCCGTCGACCTGGGAGTCGACGCGGGCGACGTCGGCGAGCTTGATGGAAGGGAGGACGAGTTGACCGTCGGGACCGGCGAAGCCGTTGACGCTGCGTCCGTCGTTGAGGGCGACGTTGACGAAGGCGCCGGGCTGGAGGACGTCCTTGGTGTCGAGGACGCGGATGGCGAAGGCGCCGCTGGTCAGATTGGTGAGAACGAGCCGGAGGTTGAGATCGGGGAAGACGCGAA
>CALNYA010000078.1:0-56633 GCA_942490575.1 uncultured Verrucomicrobiota bacterium | reverse complement strand
ATCGCCAACGGAAGCCGGGTTCCGCCGGTCACCATGCTTCGGAACTCGAGGAGGTTCCGCTGGGCGGTCGCGCCGAAGAGGAAGGAGCTTTGGTACCACCCGAACCGAAGGGCGTCGGACTTCAATTCGTGGACCAGCCTACCGTCGATGTAGACTTGAATTCCCTGCGGCTGGCTGGTCGCCAGGCGACCCGCTCCGAATCGAAGCCGATAAAGGGACCCTGGGGTCAGCACGAGGTTCGTACCGATCGAGGACAGTCCCGAACCCAGCACCATGTATTGGTCGCCATCGTAGCGATTGGGGCTTCCGGGCGGTGTGGAGGTCACGGTCGCCTGGCCCGAAATCACCCGCCAACCGGGAGCGATGGTCTCGCCCGCCTGATAGATCCGGGACGACGCGAATTCGAAACTGTCCTCCATGAGGATCCGGTTCGGCGCGGTGGACGCGGTCGCGCTGTTCGTGAACGAAGGGGTGCCGAACTTGATCGGCGTCACCGTCCGGTTCGTATCGTCCGTGAAGGTCGTGAAGATTCGGGAAGCGCCCTTTTCCCCACCGTACGCCACCCCGTTGCTGCCACCGCGATTCTCGGCGAGCACCAGCGGAGTGCCCTGCGGCGAGATCAGGCGGAACACCAGGTCGGAAACCCGCGGATGGTCGACCCGGATTCCAACCCGGACATCCGCGAGGACCCGGTCGTCGAGCACCGACATACCGACTCGTATCACGCCGTCGTCGCGAAGCGGCAGCGGAGCGCTGACGGCGTAGGAGCGGTCCCCCGAGAGATTCGGATCGACCTCGTAGTCGATCCAGAGGCGGCCCGACATGATTTCGGGTCCCGGGTTGTAGACGCCGGCATGGTAGAGACCCGGATTCAGCGGCGGCACGTCATCAAGGCCGAGCGTGAGCGTCCCTTCCGTGGCGCCGCCGGGAATGATGGCGAACTTGTCGTAGTCGATCCGTGACGGCGGCAACAACCGCTTGGTGTAGACCTCCAGGGCGCTGTTCCCACCGGAGATGTCCGTGACCCGGATGATCATGTTGGTGGTGGACGGAGGCAGCCTACGGGCGCTGCGCACCCATTCGC
The DNA here is from genome assembly GCA_942490575.1 of uncultured Verrucomicrobiota bacterium. Classification (GTDB taxonomy): domain Bacteria; phylum Verrucomicrobiota; class Verrucomicrobiia; order Limisphaerales; family CAIMTB01; genus CAIMTB01. The sequence goes on along the minus strand of CALNYA010000078.1, from coordinate 55,549 downwards.
CGGGCCGCAGCGTGAAAAAGATCCCCTCATCCACCAGGGGTTCCCGCTGGACGAAGAGCGTCATGGCGACATTCGTCGCCACCTGCGTCAGCGCGTTGTCGCTCACGGTGAGGATCCAGGATCCCGCCGCCTCCATGCCCGCGAAACTCTCCAGGTTTCCCGGACCGTCGGAGGGGCGTCCGACAAGCTGGCCGATTCCGACACCGGCGCCGCTGTCGTCGTAGACGCTGGTTTCCACGCCTCCCCGCCCGAGGGGATCCAGCTCGTGATTTCCGAGCACCGCGAAGGCGGTGTCGTGGGCCAGGTTGAGGAGCAGGTCACCCGTGCTTTCGAAACTGATCGTGTTGGTGACGGTCACCTGCCGGACGTTGAACGAAGTCGTCACGATCCCGAACACGTAGCCCACCTGGGGCTCGTCGGGGGAGCCATCCGGGATCGCAACGAAGTACGGAACGCCGTGGACAATACGGTTTCCCTGCCCGTCGTCTTCGTCGAAGGGACTGTTGCTCGACAGGCCGGCGATGGTGTAGTCGGCGGCCTGCTGATCCTCGGCCTTGACGCCGAGGTAGTACACGGTCCCAAGCGTCGCGTTGGTGAGGACGAGCGTTTCGACGCCGCCCGGGCGGGTCGATTTCAAGGCGTTCTGAACCGCGAACGCATTGAGGTTGGTGAAGGTGGGATCCGTGGACGCGTAGAGGTCGATGTCGGCGCCGGCTTCGCGCGGTTTGGCGAGGTTCAACGCCCCGAACGTGAGGAACGCGACGTATTGGCCGTTGGTCAGCCCGACGTTGGCCGGGGTGCTGGCCTGGGTATTCGTGAAAACGAAGAACGTCCATTGGTTCGACGATCCGGGCGAAGTTCCAAACCGGGGCGGGTTCGCGCCCACCCGGGCCCGGACGATCGGAAGGCCGTTGGTCAGCGGCCTCAGGACGGGCGCCGCCGCCAAGGACGGCTCGGACACGAGTTGGATGTCGAGAACGTTGGTCAACCGGGTGTTCGCGACCGAGGCGACGAGGGCGAAATCCTGGGCGATCCCATCCGCTTGCGTGGCGACCGAGTTCACGTTCACGCGACGCCCGCGCACCGTGACGAGGTAATTGGTTCCCACCGGAGGCCGGATGAGGACGTTTTCGACGTTGTTGACGTTGTCGTTGGTGATCGTCGAACCGGAGGCGTGGGGGGTGTTGAAATCACTGCGGAAGGGGATGTCGTTGCCATGGTATTCCTCCCCGGTGGCCACGTTCTGGACGATCAGATCGAGATCGTTCACCAGCTTGATTCCGGAAGCGGGATTGCCGGGGGGATCGGTCCAGACCAGCGTGAACTTGAGGATCTCATCCAAAGCCTCGGGCGCGAGGGTCACGCGCCAGGTCCTGTCCTTCCCCGAGGTGATGCTGTTGGTTCCGACCTGGTCCGTGAACTGCACCGCGTGGACGCCGCCGGTGGAGGAACCGAACTCCCCGGCGGGCAGCGCGTTCGTGATGTTGGCGCCACCCCAGCCCTGGAGATTCAGAACATCCCGGAGGCTGAAATTGTAATGGGAGCCCAGCGAACGCGCGCCGTTGATGAGAAGGGCCTTCAGAAGGGCCGGAGTGACCCTCCGGCCTTCGCGCTGGAAGTAGTCCTGATAAAGAGCCAGGAGCCCACTCACCGCCGGCGCCGCCATGCTCGTGCCCGATTCAAAACGGTAGTTCGGCGCGAGCCCGGAATTCAACTTCTTCAGTTCGTCGAAGTACCCGAAGTTCCCGTTGGTGATCACGATCATCGTTTGGATGTCATAGCTCACCGCGCGATCCCCGAAATTGCCGACGCTGTAGAACCAATCACCCGACCCGACGCTCGCGTCCGGCGGCACTCGAAGGATGTTGTTCGTCCCCACGAGGTCGGAATCGCCCGGAATATCCCCGTACCGGAGGTACATCGGGAGGCCCGGCAGAGGGTCGGGAGACTGGTCGTTGCGAAGCAGTCGGACCCGGAACTCCGAAACCTGATCCGGCACGAAAAGCGAGTAGTTGATCCGCCCGTCCGGCTGAACCCTCTGACGCTCGATCCGGTTCACCCGGACGCTGCTGAAGAATTCAGGATCCACCCAGTCCTGGGAGCGGGCCGAGATGGTGAACGCACCCGGGGCGACGACATCCGGCTTGAACCGGCCATACCTTCCCTCCATTCCGGGTTCGATATTGCCGCGTCCCGAGAAGGACGTGATCTGGTCGTCGGTGTCGGTTTCCCCGAGGAATACCTGGTTGGTCGTCAAGGTGCCGTCCGCTTGGATCGACACCACCTCGTTGGTGATTTCCCGCAGGGACTCGATGGCGCCCACCGTGATCACGTTCTTTCCGGTGCCCGGCGCGCGGACCGTGTTGGGTTCGCCCCCCTGCCCGTCGTCCGCTCCCGCACCCTCGTTGCCCGAGGCGAACACGTACACGATCGGCTGCGCTCCCGAGACGTTGGGAAGGGCGTCGCGAACGGCCGCGTCGTAGCTGGCCGACGCCATGGTGTAGTCGAACGCGTTGATGTATCCCCAGCTGTTGTTGGAGATCAGGAGGTTGGTCCGCTGCAGGGTGACGTAGTAATTGGTCGCCGCGGTCTGCTGAAGGTAGACGTCCGAGATCAGGGGACCTGTTTGGAGGTCGATCGGAAGTCCGAAGATTTCGGCCGAGGGCGCCATGCCGCGGAAGTCGGCGCCCGGAATGTCGGACCCGGGCGCGTTGCTCACCGCCCCGGACATGGAACCGTTCCCCGCGATGGTCGCGGCGACATGGGTGCCGTGGCCGTCGAAATCGACCAGGGTGGAAGGCGAGTCCGCCTTCACGCGCCCCTTGAGATCCGGGTGCGTTTCATCGATCCCGGAATCGTTCACGTTGACCATCACGTTGGTCCCGGTGAGCCCCAGGTAATTGGTGAAGGCCCCCGGCGCGTTGGTTCCGGCGGAAACCCCGAGGCGGATCCGGGCCCGGTCGTTGAGGAGTTGCCGTTGCCGGAACATCTCGATGCCCTGGACTTCGGGAATCCGGGCTAGTTGCGCGAGGGACAGGCCCTGGGCGTCGACCAGGAATCCTGGTCCGAAAGGCGTCGCAAACTCCGACTTCACCTCGGCTCCGGCCGAGCGAAGAGCGTCCACTCCCGCGCCCGGCAGGAGGGTGACGGTGAGCCGATGATCCTCGCCGAGAACCTCGTCGCGAATCGCGCGGTCGAGGAGCGCGGGTTCGAGCTTGAAGTACGGTTCAAACGGCATCACCGCCCCGACGACCGGCGACTGCCGGAGCCGCGCGGCCTGGTCGGCGGTCGCCGCCACCAGATAGGCGTTCACGGGGACGTACGAAACGAACCGCGTTCCGGCATTGCGCAACGCGTTCTGGAATTCCGGCGTGATGGCGCTCCGCGCCTGGACCAAGTAGGAGCCCGGTTCCTCCGCCGCCCGCAAGTGCTCGGGTATCTGGAGCGGCGCGCCGGAAGCCGTGTCGATGAAGGCGTTCCGAAGCACCAAAGCCTGGTCATCCCGGGAGAGCTCGTCCACGGGCCGGTCGGTGTTGGTCAACCGAAGCGTCGCGGGCCGTTCCGTCGACGATTGCGAGCCGGCGCCCGCGGGCGGAACCGGAGCCGGCCGGGCACTGACAGGTAACGACGCGGGAAGAACGGCGACGCGGGAGGCGACCAGGTTGGAGAGCGTCGATTGCAGGGGCACCGACGATTCCGTCCGCGCCGTGTCGATGCCGGGACGCACCGAGAACCTGGCGCCACCCAGACGCCAGAGGACCGCCGTCGCCACGAAGGCGAGGACGCCGATCATCAGCAGGGTTCGGGTTCGCATGCGCATAACAGAAATTGGATCAGATCAGATTGGGTCAGGTCGGTCGGTTTGACGAATCACGGTCCACGGTGCCATGCCTCGCGCCACTTGGCGAACGCGAGCCATGCCCCGACGGAATCACTCGGTCGGCGGAACCTCATTGTAGCTCTCCTTGACCGACAGGATGCGTTGCCGCGTCCGTCCGGTGAGAGGGTCCAGATCCTGGACGTTCTCCAATCGGAGGAGCGTCTTGGTCACGTATTCCCCGGAGATCAGGTAGTTCGTCGGCATCTGGAAATAGGGGCCGAAATCGGTGACCACGGACGCGGGAGCGGGCCGGAGCGACTGGCCGTAGGCGTACACCACGAATCGCGGCTCGTCCGCCTTCAGCAGGGAGAGCGCCATCTGCGGAATTCTCTCCACGACGGCGTCCGCCGGAGTGCCCCGGGGACCGGCGCTCAATCGCAGGTACGGCGACAGGACGGACAACTCGGGTGTGGCCAGGATCTCACCGAGGAAATTGAATCGACCGCCCTGGCGGGTCGCGCGGGCGAGGTTGATGCCATCGACGATGGCGCGGACCTCGAGCGTGTTGGGCTCGATCACCATGGGCCCGATGTTGGTGGCGAACTGATTGGTCAGGATGGGAACGCCGCTGAGGACGGCGGACCACGCCGCCTGGCCGGACTGATTGACCGAGAGCAGGCCCCGGGCCGCGTTGTCCCCGATCGCCGCCGTGAAGAGCCCCGGAAGGCGCCAGTCGTTCGTGGGATGGGTGCTCGGGTGGATGGAGCGGACCGGACCGGGAATGGCAAGCCGGACATGACCGGACCAGCGAACCCATTCGCGGAGGGGGGCCGCCACGGACTTCAGGTAGACGGTTTGCCAGGGGGTGCCGCGGTGCACCCGGCCCAGCCACCCGATCGATGGAAGGGCGTTGGTCGGGAAGTCCCAGTCATCCGAACGGGACACCTGCGGATCCTTGACGGCCAGGTCGTAGTCGGTGGAGTCCCCGCTGCTGTACAGATTGGCCTGCCACGGACGGTACCGGTAATTCATCTGACCGAGGTTGTGGGTGTCCGGATCGATTTCAGCGCGGACCGGTTTGACGTAGCGCACGTCGTTCGTCCGCGACGGATCCTCAAGGTCCCAGTAGAGGTCGTTGACCAAGGGGTCGTTCACCTGCCAGGCCTTGTTCTGGAAAAGCTTTCTGGCCGGGGAAAAAGGCACCTGCATCCGCAGCGTTGGCGACGGAACGCCGCCACCCCCCAGACCCACGAATTGCCGGAAGCGGTCGACGGCCTTGTCCTTATCGAGTCCGGTGATCGGGTCGAAGGACGCGCTGTTCCACTCGGAAACGTTGATGCTTCCCAGGGAAGCCTGGACTTGGTTCCGGATGCCCTCCGGAATGCCCCCCACGCGGTTGGTCTGCCAGAAGGAACCGATCAACGAGGTTTGCCCCGCATTGTCCTCCTGGCCGAACAACGCGGCGGTCACGTCGATGAGGCTGTTGAGATTGTCGAGGTCGACGTAGTCGATGATACGCCCGTTCCCGGCCGGGCTGTTGTCGATCAGCATGGCCTGGAGCCGATTGGTGATGGAAAGCCGCCAGGTGGGGATCGGAAAACCCGCCGCGGACTCGAAGGGAACCTGGGCGGGGTTGTTGAGGCTGAGAAGGGTTCCGTCGGCGCGGTAGATCGAATCGGGGATGAAAGTCAGCACCCGGGTGAGCGGCAGCTTGAATTCATTGCCCTGCCAGGTGCGATCCTGCGTCGACCCGTCGTAGACGATGTTGGTGACCAGGGTCAGCGGTCCGAGACGCCGAACCACCCGAACCTCGTTCGACAGCACCATGTCGGTCTCGAGCCGAACTCGCAGCTCCAGAGGTCGAGGGAAGGCCTGGGTGTAGGAGTTGAAGAATTCCAATCCGAACAGGTTCGAGATGCCGATCGTGTAGAGCTGGTTGGTCAACGTGGGCCGCGCCTGGGGGGATCGTTTGACCAACTCAAGCTTGCGCGTCGCCTGGACGACCGTTTGCAGGGCGAACTCGTTGAAATTGGGGAATCCCTTCTTGGCCCCGATGATCAGCGGAATCCCGGCGACGTGGGTGTTGCGGCTGATCGGATCGGTGGCGCCATCCTCGTCCAGATCGATGTGGTTCCCCGGGGGAAGCACCGAGGTCGCCCAGAACAGCCGCCCGTCCCAGACCGGCTCATAGCCGGTGATGATGACCGATCCACCGGGCTGGCGGGAAAAGATCGGGCGGTACACGTGCGGGAGGTGCGGATACGTCGTCTGGGTGGCGTTGGTGGTGGCGTCGGCGATGTTCGCGGCGACCTGCAGCGAGCGATGCACCTCCGGCACATAGAAATTGGTGGGCCAGATCGACAGGTTCGTGACGGCCACGGCGGGTAGCCCCGGGGTGCCGGGGGGATACGCCGACTTCAGGATCGCGTCGGCCGCGTTGGTGAAGAAGGCGAGCGGGGTCCAGGCGACGAAGTTCGTCGCGAAAAAGCCCCACGCCGCGTTCGGTAGGGCGCCCTTCAGGCGGGAGTCGAAATCAAGCCGATTGTCGTAGTTCAGGTGGATCCGTCCCTGATTGGCCGGGATGGAATCCATGCCCAATTGGCCCAGCAACCGATAGAACGTGTGCCGGTTGTAGGTGCTCGGGCTGACGGACGCCTGGAACAGACGATTGGTAAACCGGTCCGCCGGCACCGCCGCCTGCCCGATCGCCGGCTCGGAGATCGTGAAAAGTTCCTGCGGATCAAAGAATTGGAACGGGTTGTCCGCCCCGGACCACGGCTCGCTAGGCGGGTCGTTGTCGTCGATCTCGAAATTAGCCCCATTGACGCGGTAGGGACGTTCGATGCCCAACTGGACGGGGCCATCGGAATACCCGTCGTTCCCGTCCCTCAAAAAGGCGTTGAGACCGTCGACAAGGTACATCTGGCGTACCGAGAGCAGACGGTTGTACGTCGGAGTTAAGTCATAGATGTCGCGCCGATACCGGTGTCGCAGAAGTGTCAGGGAATCCTCAAACGCCACTCCCGAACTCGGCACGAAGAAATTCGTCTGGTACAGGTACCCGTTCCACCAGTTCGTGTTCAATTCGCGGAGGAATGCCGCGAGGTTGATCTCCCAGGATCCCATGCCCTGGTTTCGCAGGAACCCGTCGGCGACCGGACCCACGCGCTTGGCCTGGTTGTGGATGAAATTGAGGTCGAGCGTCTTCCCCGCGGGCAACACGAGATAGGCGAACCGGCCCACCATGTGGTTCGAACCCGAGTGCGGCTGGTCCGGTCGGCGAAGCACGCCGATCCACTCGGGGTCGCCGATGTGAAAATTCGTGAAGAAGAGCGACCGCCCGTTGTTGTCCACCTCGATCTGAATTCCGTTCGTTTCAAACAGGCCGTTGCGGTTGAAATCGAGGAAATACCGATGTTCCTGGGCGCCGGAGACGGCGTTGGTCTCGAGAAAAACGGGGGCGCGGGGGTCGACCTGCAGGTTCCGATACATCGCCAGGAGATCATCGCCGCCTAGCGGATCCCCATTGGGGTAGAGGTAACTGACGTTGGCGATGTTGGTGTTCCCCACGCTGAAGCCGGCCGGGTTGATGAAGTTGGTCGAGACCAGCAGGTCGTAATTGAGGATGTTCGAAACCGCCTGAACCCTCGCCACCACCTCGGACTCGGCCCGTTGAAGGGCGATTTCGGCCATGGCTTTGGCGTCGATACGATCGGTGCTGGTCGTCACCGACGAGCGTTCGCGTCGGCTGACGGCCAGGAACGCCACCGCCATCAGCGTCACCACCGACAGCATGATGAGCGTCGTGATGAGGGCGATGCCTCGCTGGGTTGGTCTGCGGTTCATCACGGAATTCACAGCGCGTGGGTCAAAACGGGGGGGCATTTCGGAGCGGAATCCGATGCCGGAAGAAATGGACGCTGCCCGCCTGGCGCGCCAGGAAGGCTCGGGCGGCATCGGCGTTCGGAATCGAGGCCGCCCGGATCACCACCCGGGGATCCAGAATCCCCAATTCAAGTTCGAGCGTGGACGGGAAGGCCGGGACGGTGACCTGCCGGAACTGGTAGGCGGTCCGGGTGTTCCGCCCCAAGTCCATCGGGTCCAGGAACCACGAGCGGTCGCGGGGTTCGACCCTGGCATACCGATTGTGGAGCATATTCTCCGACTCCTGCGATTCGGGCGGATCGTCCCCGGTCGGGTTCACCGCGAGGCGAAACCCAGCGAGGTCATAGGCCATGACGCGCAGGTGGACGACGCCGTCGAGGACCGTCGAGGAGTCGCGGATCCGTTGAACGCTGTTGAAGCGCGCGTAGAGGTTGGTGTACGCGAACGAGGCGGCGTTGGTCTGATAGGAATACCGGTACAGCCGCCCGACCGTGATGGGCTGTCCGATCTGGTTCGTGTTCACAGGCCCCACCCAATACCCGATGGCGGTCCAGGTGTCGTTCTGCCGGGTCACGAAAAAGATGTCCTGCAAGGCGGTCTGCAACAGGACCTCTCCGCCCTTCTTGAGTCCTTCGAGATTCACCGGGATCGCGACGGGATTCAGGTAGGCGGCGAAACTGGTCCAGTTGGTGTTGGCCACTTCCACGGGAGTGGCCGCCTCCAGATCGCGAACCATCAGGTCCGAAGCGGCGCGGGAACCCTCCAGGGCGTCGACCTGGGAAACCGTGTTGCGCAACGCCCTCTGGGTCACGTCGAACACCGTGTAGAGCGCGATCACGATGACGGTCATGATCGCCACCGACAGCATCAGCTCGATCACGGTGAAACCGCGCTGAACCAGGCTGGATCGGATGGGCGGGGCGAGGCGCATCGTTCGTTCAGTAGAGGGAAGGTTGGAAATAGAACAGGAGCCGGTCGCTACCCAGCGCGTTGGTCTGGACGAACCGCTGGGTTCCGCCGACCTGCGAGCGGAACGTGCGGCGGCGGGTTCCGACCCTGGCACGATCCAGATCGGTCGTGTCGTCGTTGAAGAGGGGCCAGCGCATCGTCAGGCGCACCTCGTGCAGCCCCTGCTGGAGATTCAGGACGCGATTGAGCTCGTTGGTCCCGAGCGAATTGGTCAGCGCGGGAGGGAACGCCAGGAATGGTTCCACCTCGACGACCATCTGGTATCGGAACGCCACGTCGCGCGCGTCGTTGTCTCGGTCGATCGCGGTGTTGTTCAGGGCGCGGACCCAGGCCACGACGTTGCTCACGCCGCGGTTCCCCTGCCCCTTGGGTGTGCTGAGGAGACCCACCAACCACTGGGGATCCCAATCCTTCCGCACGCCCAACGCCGCCAGCGGTGCCCCGTTCGGCGCGGTGATGACCTCCCGGGAGCCGTTCCAGTAGTTCACCGAAACCATGTAGATCGCGTCGCCGAGCAGTCCGGCCCGGTCGTACCCCGAGCGGATGGCCTCCAGGATGTAGGCTCCGTCGGCGTTGACGATGGTCTCCTCGCGATTGTCTTTCTGGACCTGGAGACCGGTGGGGAGGACGCCAAGAATCGCCACCATCGCGAAGGCCACGACGGCGATGCTCAATGCGATCTCCACCATCGTGAAGGCCGCTTCACCCCGCCGGCGAAGCGACGTTCGCCCTGTTCGATCCGAAACGCCGAGCCTCATAGCGGCCTCCCTTCCACGCGGTGCACCCCGTCGTCCCCGATGTTCAAATCCCCCAGCACCTCCGCCCGACCGGTCAGCCAGTTGACCCGGATATACCGGCGGTTGTCCTTGGGAACTTCAACCACGTCCGGCGGCGGATACGTGCCGTTCGGATTCGGCGTGGAAAACACGCTGCCCCGCGCGATCTGGACGTAGCCGTCCATCCCCGCCACGGGTTGGCCCAGGTTGTTGAACCGGATGAGCTGGCCCTGCGCCGAGAATGCCATGAAGGGAAGCGCGACCGCCTCGGACCCCGAATAGATCCGGTTGGTGATCCTGAGGGGAAACGCCGCCGCGTTGGCCAACGGCTGATCCCACGCATTCGTGAATCTCGGGCTACCCACGAAGGTCGTCAGCGGGAAGAACGTCTTGTCCGGCAACTGCTGCCACGGGGTGATCTGACGAGGAGTCTGACGCCCAGGCTGTTCGCCGATCGAACGCTTCGTGAAGAATGTGTACCCGGTCATTCGGAACGGCGCCAAGTTGGTGGGCATGGGCCCCGCCCCGTCCAAAAACACGGTATCGGGCGGCACAAACAACATGTAGACGGTGGTCCGGTCATTGATCGCCCGGAGCCGGGCGAAGGCCAAGTCATCCAGGATCTGGCGGGTGGCGGCATCAATGGCATTCGATTCGCCCAACCCGCGCAGCGCGGGCAGCCCGATGCTGGCCAGAATCGCGATGATTCCGATCACCACCATCAGCTCAGCGAGGCTGAACGCTCGCTGAGCCAGGGAGGTCCGAAACGCGGTCGGGCCCTGATCCTGATCGGCCGTGCGAGACGCCCAACCGTTGGACAGGCCCGCCGCCTGACCCAGGGGGGGCGTCATCTCCCGCCATTGTGATCGGCTCATCCGCATACCACGGTCCTATTGCTTCCAGCTGAGAACGTTGTCCTTGTTGACGCCGAGGTTCGCCTTGACTCCAGGGTCCGCCATGCCGTTCGGGCCCATCGACCAGACCATCACGGGGGCGCGCACCTCCCAGGAATTGGGATCGTCGGCTGACACCGCCAACCCATTGAAACCGCGGGTCCCGCTCTCCTGGGACACCGAGCCGCGGCGGTAGAATCCGTCCCGGCACAGGTTGTCGTAGTTCAGATCGATCGTGATGATGTACGGGTTTCCCCAGGGATCCCGGTAGAGCAGATCGGTCCCGACGCCAGGTCCCGAGTTGGCGGAATTGAATTTTTCGCTGAGGAACGCGTTCTTCTTGGGATTCTGCCGGTGATTTTCGTTCACGGTCGCCACCCCGGTGTCCGGGCGATTCTCGACATCCATCAGGATGGCCACCAATTCCGCGTTGGAAACTTGGACACCCGCGAGGTTCCCGATGACGGGAAGCGGGCCCCCTTTGCGATTGGTCAGGTTCGGCGCCTGGTTCGCGGGCGCGCCGTTGTGCTGGGTCCCGTAGGTGAAATCGGGAGCGGCGCTTTCCCGCACCATTGGGCTCGACGGAAACCGGCTGTAGTCACCCTGGTAGGCTTGGATGGCTCCCCGAATGGATTCCATCTCGACGCGGCACTTGGCGATCTGGGCCTTTTCCTTGGCCTTTCCCAAGGCCGGCAAGATCATCGAAGCGAGCACGCCGATGATCGCGATGACCACCAACAGCTCGATGAGCGTGAATCCGCTGCGAAACGGTTGGGTGCGAAACGTGGACTTCATAGGCTTAGCGGCGATGACGTTGGGACGTCGGAGGTTGCGAAATGCGATCGCGGGTTGTCACTGCCATTTTCAGGGGCTGGGTTGTCCTGACCGCGGGGCGAAGCGACACCCTGACGGCATCGCGTCGGGGGTCCGGCGCGGATTCGTCGTCGATCGCGACGGTCCAGCTCCGCTCGTACCAGCGCACCGGTATCGCGCGGTCAGCTCCGGTGGATTGCCTCGTGGAACGCATAGAATCTACCAGTTCTTATACACCCGTTTTTCTTTACCAACCCAGACCTCCATCCAGAGGTCGTACCCGCCCGGGTTGTTGGTGGCCGACGTGGACACGTAGCGCCACGGGTTGGCCTTGCTCTTTTCGCCGTAGTCCGCGAGGGGCGGATTGTCGGAGGCACTGATGGGCCATGGGAAGGCCGTCACCAGGAGCTCGACTGGAACACCGTTGATCGAAGCCCGGCTCACCGAGCTCGACTTGGGGTCGAGATAACTCCGGGCCGGCTCCGCCGGATCGACCGAGGCGTTCAGGAACCCGCCACGCCCGAAGACCGCTTTCACCGCATCGGGCTGGATCGCATCCCGCCCACCCTTGACCCGGAAGGTGCCCTCGACGACATCGACACCGCGCAGTTCGTAATAAAGTTGGTTGACAACCGGATCCACCTTGTTGCGCGAACCCGCGGGAAGCGCGTGGTCCGGAGGGAACGTGCTTTTATCCCCCTTGTAGGACGCGATCGCCGTCTGGATCTGCTGCAACTCCGCTCGGGCCCGTGAGTTCGTTCGGGCGTTCCGGGCGGCCGAGGTCAACCCCAGGGTGATCCCGGCGAGCACCGCGATGATCGCGATCACGGTCAGCAATTCGATCAGGGTGAAACCGGCACCCCTCCCGGATCGGCGGGCGGCGTCAGGTTGTGGGCTGGAGGCTGTGGCTCTCATGCGACTGGGTTTGGCAGGAATCAAGGGATGGCGGTCTCAGAGCTGGCGGCCGCGGAGTTCCTCCTCCATCCGTTCGCTCAGCCATTGTTTGATCATGCTTTGGTAATTGAGGTAACGGGACCGGGCGAGCCGCTTGATGCGCGCCAGCATGCGCGGATCCATCCGCAGGCTGATGGTCACCGAGTCGCCCGACTCGTTGCCTGCCGCCACCGCCGACTCCATGAGCCGGAGGTCGATCCGGTTCGCCTCCCAGTAGGAGGCTTCGGCTTCTTCACGGTCGAACAGAGGGACATCCTCCCAGGACGTGATCGGATTCATGACTTCCTCCTTCGGATTCCCCGGATGGACCGGAAAAAATCACCCGACGCCTCCCAACTCACTTCTGAAGAGCCTGGCTGACCTTCCGCTCGTAGAAGAACGTTTCCTCGGGCTCGAACGGACGCGCCAAAATCACCCGGACCTGCTTTCCGTTGGTCCGGTAGATCGTGAAGACCCCCTTCCCGGCCACGGTCCGCCCCAGGTGAAAGTACCTGGCCTGCGCCGTGAACCGCGGCGAATCCGGTAACAGCTTGACCGCCAACGGGTCCTCGAACGATTCCTCCACGTCCTGTTGCGTCAGGGCGCCTCCAAACTGGAACGGCGGACTGGACCAGTCGAACTCCATCAAGCCGGAAATATGTATGGCAAACGGCCATGCAATGTAATGACTTTGTATTTACGTCGGAGCATGGCCGCGGTCAAGGGTTGATTTTTGAATAGGCTCCACGGTCCGTAGCCGCCGACGTCAGTCGGCGCCGACCTCCAGCCCGGAGATGGCGCGGATTGACGTCCTCGGCTGTTCGAGGGGCTGTCCATGAGAAAATCGGCCCCCGGGCCGAAGCGCCGGAGGCCGATGGACTTTGAATCATGGCAATCTGGATCGGACGGCTACTCGTCGCCGCCACCACCACCCTGGCCCGTGTCGCCGACGCCTTCGATCAGCTTGATGAGCGGGAGGAAGAGCGCGATGACGATGCTGCCGACGATGACGGCCAGGAACACGATCATGATCGGTTCGAGGAGGGACGTCATGGCGGAGACCGCGTTGTCGACTTCGTCGTCGAACGTGTCGGCGATCTTCATCAACATTTCGGGGAGTGCGCCCGTCTGTTCACCGACGTCGACCATGGACACCACCATGGGCGGGAAGACGTTGGCCGCTTCGAGCGGCGCGGTGATCGTCTCGCCCTCCTTCACGCTTTCGTGAATTTTGACGACGGCATTGCCGACGATCACGTTGCCGGCGGTTTCCTTGACGATGGTGAGCGCCTGGAGGATGGGAACGCCGGAGCTGACGAGGGTGCCGAGGGTCCGGGCGAACCGCGAGATGGCGACTTTGGTGAAGACGGGCCCGAGGACGGGCATCTTGAGCTTCACCTTGTCGATGACGCGCTGACCGAACTTGGTCTTGGAAAAGATCTTGAAACCGATGGCGGCGACCACCATGCCGATGATGACCGGACCCGGCATGGGAACGCCTCCGGCCCATTCGGGGAAGACGATGGTGTAATTCTTGAGGGTCTCGGAGATCTGAAGGACGAATTCGGTGAACCCGGGGAGGGCCGCGCCGTCCATCATGTCGCCGAAGATCGCCTTGAACTTGGGAACGACGAAGATCATCAGCACCGCGAGAATGATCACGGCGACGGTCATGACGGCGACCGGGTAGAACATGGCCGCGATGACCTTGCCCTTGATCTTCTGGGCTTTCTCCATGAACTCGGCGAGTCGGTTGAGCACGACTTCGAGCACGCCGCCGAGTTCACCCGCCTTGACCATGGAGACGAACAGGCGGTTGAAGGTCTTGGGATGCTGGGCGAGGGCTTCGGAGAAGGTGGAGCCCCCCTCGATGGACATTCCCAACTCGCCCAGGATGTCCTTGAGGACTGGATTCTTCTCCTGTTTCTGGAGCACCCGGAGGCCGCGAAGGAGGGGGAGACCAGCATCGACCAGGGTCGCCAACTGACGTGTGAACGTCGTCAACTGCTTGGTCTTCACCCCGCCGAACCCGGGGATCTTGATGTTGATCTGTTTCTTGGCGAGACCGCCTCGCGACGGCTTCTTGACGGATTTCTTGCCCTTTTCCTTGGGCTTTTCAGCCTCCACGACTTTCGTCGGGAAATAGCCCATTTCCTTGAGGCGGCTGATCGCTTCGTTTTGGCTACCGACCTCGAGAGACCCCTTGGTCTCTTTGCCACGTGAATCCATGGCAACGTAGTTGAACTTGGGCATGAGGGGCCTCCGTCAGGTGTATTTCAGGACTTCTTCGATGGTGGTGGACCCGTCGAAAATACCGCGCAGGCCATCCTCCCGCAAGGCTACCATTCCCATCTCCGTGGCCTTCTGGCGGATCACGACCGTGGGCGCGCGTTCGATGATCATCTGCCGGATCGACTCGCTGACGACGAGCAGTTCGTAGATGCCCTTCCGCCCCTTGTACCCCGTGTCGTTGCAGGTACCGCAACCGCGGCCGTAGTAGAACACCTTGTCGCCGAGATCGTGGGGCGAGAGGTGCAGCAGGGAGAGCTGGGTTTCGGTGGGTTCGAACGACGTCTTGCAGCCTTTGCAGATGGTGCGGACCAGTCGCTGGGCGAGGACGCACTGCAAGGTGGACGCCACGAGGAAGGGTTCCACGCCCATGTCGACCAGGCGGGTGACCGCGCCGGGGGCGTCGTTGGTGTGGAGCGTGGTCAGGACCAAGTGACCCGTGAGGGAGGCCTGGATCGCGATCTGGGAGGTCTCCAGGTCGCGCATTTCCCCGACCATGATGATGTCGGGATCCTGACGAAGGAACGATCTGAGAGCCTTTCCGAATGTCATGCCGACCGCATCATTGATGGCGACCTGCATGATGCCCTCGATGTCGTATTCGACGGGGTCCTCGGCGGTGAGGAGCTTGGAATCGATCGTGTTGACCCGGCGGAGGCACGAATAAAGCGTCGTCGTCTTCCCGGACCCGGTCGGACCCGTGACGATGACGATGCCGTTGGGCTGCTGGATGGACTCGGTGACGTAATCGAAGACGTACTGAGGGAACCCAAGGGCTTCGACCTCGAGTTTGGTGGCCGTCCGGTCCAGGACGCGCAGCACGACCGACTCCCCGAACTGGGTCGGGAGGGTCGAAATACGGAGATCGATCTGGCGGCCGATGACGGTCATCGAAATGCGGCCGTCCTGGGGAAGGCGCCGTTCCGAAATGTCCAGGTTGGCCATGACCTTGAGGCGGGAAGACACCGGGAGGGCGAGATGCTTGGGCGGGGGCGCCATCTCGTACAGCGCGCCGTCGACGCGGTACCGGATCTTGAACTCGGTCTCGAAGGGTTCGAAGTGGATGTCCGACGCCCGATCCTGGATCGCCTGGGCGATGACCAGATTCACGAACTTGACGATGGGCACCTCGTTCGCGAGATCCGAAAGGTCGGAGGAACCCCCGCTCGCGGCGGCCTCGGCCGCCTCCTTCTCGATCTCCGAGTCGGCGCCCAGTTCCTTGAGCAACTCGGCCATGGTGTCGCCGGTCTGGGCGGTGCCGTAGTGCTTTTCAATCGCCTGCTCGATGGCCTTGGGATCGGCGACCACCAGCACCAGTTCGTGGGTGATCGAGAAACCCAGCTCATCCAGCGTCCCCGGATTCAGGGGATCCGCGAGGGCGATCTGAAGGGTCGTGCCGTGGAGCGCGAACGGGAAGCACTGGTAGGTCTTCGCCGTCGCGGCCGTCACCGCCTTCAGGGCCTCCTCGTCCTTCGACCAGTTGCGGAAGTCCACCACCTCGGTTCCCAGGTGATCCGCCACCACCTGCAGCTGGGAATCCACGTCCAGAATGCCGAAATCGGACAGCACATCGGACACCGACTTGCCGCTGCGCTGGATCTCCTCCTGGACCTCCTCGTATTGAAGATCGTCGAGGAGGCCGCGCTCTTTGACGAGGGCCAGCAACGGATTGGAAACGGGATCGGACATAGGACGTTATCGGGATACCGCGGCCGCGGCTTTGGCGGCCTCCAGTTCCTGGAGCTTCTGCAGGATCGAGCTCGGATCCTGGGCCTTCATGATCACTTCCTCCCGGGAAATCATCCCCTGCTGGTATTTGTCGAGCAGGAACCCGTCGAGCGTCACCATCCCGAATTTCGCTCCCGTCTGGATGTCGGAGTTGATCCGGAACGTCTTGTTGTCGCGGATCAGGGCCGCGATGGACGGGGTGTTCACCATGATCTCGAACGCGGCCACGCGGCCGGGCTTGTCATGGCGCGGGAGCAGCAGTTGGGAGATCACCGCCTGGAGCACGGTCGACAGCTGGATGCGGATCATTTCCTGCTGATTGACCGGGAACGCGTTCACCACGCGGTCGATGGTCTTGGCGGCGCCCGTCGTGTGCAGCGTGGCGAACACCAAGTGACCGGTCTCGGACGCCGTGATCGCGGCCTCGATCGTTTCCAGATCGCGCATTTCGCCGACGAGGATCACGTCGGGGTCCTGTCGCAGGGCGCGCCGGATCGCCTCGGCGAAACTCGGGACGTCGACATTCACCTCGCGCTGGGTGACGACCGCCTTCTTGTGCTTATGGTAGTACTCGATCGGATCCTCGATGGTGATCAGGTGGGCGTCGTCGCGCTCCTCGTTGATGATGTTGATCATCGACGCCAGCGTGGTCGTCTTTCCGGAGCCGGTCGGCCCGGTCACCAGCACGAGACCGCGGGGCTTGTAGAGGAGCTCGCGCACCGACGGAGGGATGCCGATCTGCTCGAGGGTCAGCAGCTTCGTCGGGATCTGCCGGAGCACCATCCCGAAGTTGCCCTTCTCCTTGAAGACGCTGACCCGGAACCGGGCCAACTCGCCGAACGCGAAGCCGAAGTCGGCGCCGCCGCGCTCGCGCACGCTCCGGATCTGCTCCTCGGAGGTGATCGAGCGCATCAATTCCTCGGTGTCTTCCGGCCGGAGGGCCGGGCCCTCGACCCGGTGGAGGACACCGTGGACACGCAACACCGGCGCCGTCGCCACGCGCAGGTGCAGGTCGGCGGCGTTTTCGGACACCACCAACTGCAGTAGATCGGACATCGAATAGGCCATGGCAGTAAATCAGGTAAGTCTCGCTATCACTGGGTCACTTGGACTTCGCGGGTCGCGCTGGGTGCGCCTTGGTTGGGAATCGCGGTGCGGGTCGGTCGGCGGTTGCGGTGGGGTGGAACTGCGTCGTCTCGTCGGGTTCAATCCATGTCGCCCACGGTGGCTCGGATCACTTCCTCGGGCGTGGTCATACCCGAAAGCACCTTGCGCGCGCCGTCCTCGCGCAGAGTTCGCATCCCGACTTCCCGCGCATGGGCCCGGAGGACGGTCGAGCTGACTTTCTCGTAGATCAGCTTCCGGCCTTCGTCGTCGATCACGAAGATCTCGAAAATGCCGAACCGACCCCGGCACCCGGTCTTGTTGCACTCCCCGCATCCCTTGCCCTTGCTGACTTTGGCACCCGCCAGGTCGGCCGGGGTGATGCTGAGGGACTTGAGCTCAGTCTCCGTCGGCGTGTAGGGCTGCGGGCATTTTTTGCAGATCTTGCGGACCAACCGCTGCGCCATGAGGGCGCGGGCGGACGAGGCCACGAGGAACGGCTTGATGCCAATGTCGATGAGACGGGTCACCGCGCTGGGAGCGTCGTTGGTGTGCAACGTGGAGAAGACGAGGTGACCGGTCAGGGACGCGTTGATGGCGATGGTCGCCGTCTCCACGTCGCGAATTTCACCCAGCATGATGATGTTGGGCGCTTGGCGCAGCATGGAGCGCAACGCCTGGGAGAACGTGAAGCCGATCGCCTCGCTGACCTGGACCTGGTTGATGCCCGACAGCTGGTACTCGACCGGGTCTTCGACCGTGATGATCTTGCGGTCGGGACGGTTGATGTAGTTCAGGCAGGAATAGAGCGTCGTCGTCTTGCCCGACCCGGTGGGGCCGGTCACCAGGAGGATGCCGTCGGGAAGACTGATCAGACGTTCGAAGGTCTGCTGGTCGTCCGAGAGGAATCCCAGTTCGCCGAGGCCCAACCGCAGGCCCTCCTTGTCGAGGATACGCATGACGATGCTCTCGCCATGGTTGGTGGGAAGGCACGACACGCGAAGGTCGATGACCTTGCCTCCGACATTGCACTGGATGCGTCCGTCCTGCGGAATCCGGCGTTCCGCGATGGACATGTTGGACATGATCTTCAGGCGGCTGGTGATCGACGCCTGGAGGCGCTTGGGTGGCGACTTCTGCTCGTGGAGCATGCCGTCGATCCGGTACCGGACCCGAAACCGCTTCTCCAAAGGTTCCAGGTGGATGTCCGAGGCCCGCATCCGGTAGGCCTCGATGATCATGCCGTTGACCAGCTTGATGATCGGGGCGTCCGCCTCGATCGTCGCGCCGTCCCCGGTCTCTTCCATCTTCCCGAAGGTCGCGATCTCCACTTCGCCCTCGGTGATGTCCTGGATCATCTTGGACACCGAATTGTCCGACCTTCCGTAGTACCGGTTGACGGCCGTCTCGATGTCTTCCGGGCTGGCCACCAGCACCGTGACGTTCCGGTTGAGCAGATGCTGGAGGGCGTCGATCGTGTCCATGTCGGACGGATCGCTCAGGGCCACGGACACCGAGTCGTCGGTCGAGAACACGGGGACCGTGTTGTACTTCTTCGCCACGTTGCGCGGGATGGCCGCCAGCACTTCGTCCGCGATCCGCATGTCCGCGAGGGTCACGAACTCGGCGTTGAAGTGGGCCGCCTTCGCCTGGGCGACCTGCCCCGCGGTGAGGGCCTTTTCGGTCACCAGCAGGTCGACCACCCCCTCTCCCGTCTCGTCGGCCTTCGGTTGCACACCATCCACCTGGTCACGGGAGATGAATCCCATGTCCACCAGGAGATCGATCAGATAATCGTCGCTCGCTGCCACGGCTAAAAACTGGATGCTGGGTACCGGGATTCCATCGGCTGTCGGGGCGCGATGGTAGGTGTCGGGGGGGTCAAGTCAATGTTGCGCACAAGTGTGGGCCATTTCGGGACGGCCGCGCGGGCTCCCTCCTTTCGCCTGAGACCGCGATTCGCACCTGGGATTTCACCCTTCGCCCGTGCCGGAAGGCGATCCCACCCTGGCCGGGTGAAGCCGCTGTTCCTCGACTCGATCACCCCGTGGGGCGGACAGCCGTCGGAGAGCGTTGATCATTCCGCCGCCCCTTTTTGGAAGACGGGCCGGCTGGCAAGGAGGTAAACACGGGACGTCCAACGCGCCCGTCCACCTCCATGAAAACCAAAGCCCTCCCCCCCCCTTCCGCCGCGACGATCCGAGGTTCCTCCCCGGCCACCGGGCTCTCCCGACGAACCTTCCTGGGCCGCACCCTGGCCTTGGGCGGAACGCTGGCCGCCGGCCTCCCCACCTACATTCCGGCCCGCGCCCTGGGCCGCGACGGCGCGGTCGCCCCCTCGGAGCGCATCGTGCTCGGCGCCATCGGGATCGGCCCGCGCGGGAGGCACGTCCTGGAATGCATGATCGCGGAGAAGGACGTTCAATTCGTCGCCATCTGCGATGTGCAACGGACCCGGAGGGAGTCCGTCAAAAAGCTGGCCGACACCCGTTATGGGAACACCGACTGCGCCATGGTCGGCGACATGTTCGAATTGCTGGAACGGCCCGATATCGACGCGGTGCTCATCGCGACCGGGGATCATTGGCACGCGTTGGCCTCGATCCTGGCGGCCAAGGCCGGCAAGGACATCTACTGCGAGAAGCCCTGCGGCCTCACCATGGGTCAATGCCAGGCGCTGGATGACACCATCCGGCGCTATGGACGCGTCTTCCAGGCGGGCACCCAAAGGCGAAGCGTCGCCAACTTCCAGTTCGCCCACCATCTGGTCCAAAGCGGGCGCCTCGGCAAACTCCATACGATGCACGCCTCGTGTTACCGACCCCGGGTCCAGTTCGAATGGCTCCCCGCCGAACCGGAACCTCCCAAGGCGGAATGCGACTGGGATCGTTGGCTGGGGCCCTCCCCATGGCGCCCCTACAACAAGACTTACGTCAACGGAGGGTGGCGCGGGCACTACGACTTCGATTCCGGCGCGGCCATCCTCGACTGGGCCGCCCACACCGTCGACCTCTGCCAATGGGCCAATCAGGCCGACCTCACGGGGCCGGTCGCCTTCGAACCAACCCCCGACGGAATCCACGCCCGCTACGCGAACGGCGTGAAGCTCATCATCGACTTCCTCGAAACGCCGTTCGGAAAACGCGAACCCCACTACCGCACGTCCACCGGCACCTGCCCCGTCCGATGGATCGGCGACGCCGGTTGGGTCGAGACCGGCGATACCGGACAGATCATCACCCAGCCCGAATCCCTCCAATCCGGCATGCGTCAATTCGCGAGGGTCGCCGGCACCAACGCCTCCAGCCACACTCGGAACTTCCTCGATTGCGTCAAATCCCGCGGCCTGACCCATTGCAACAGTTCGGTGATGCGCCATTCGCACCTGGCCTCCCACGCCGCCGCCAACGCCTGGATGCTCGGGCGCCCGGTCACCTACGACCCGGTGACGGAGGAGTTCCCGGGCGACGACGAAGCCAATCGGATGCGCAACCGGGCGTACCGCGAACCCTGGCACATCTGACCCCCATCCCCTTTCCACCATGAAACCCCCTTGTCCCCTCGCCTCGCTCCAACCACCGGCTTCGTCCATGCAGCCGGGTGTGTCCGCGGTCCGCGCCCTGGCCATCGCCCTGGCCGTGACCCTGACGGTCGCCATGGGCTCGCCTCCGCTTCGGGCGGCATCGGCCCGCCCGTCCGGCCTGGCCTCCTCCAGCGACGCCCCGGCATTGGTCGAAACCCTTCGGAATCCCAACGCCTCCGTCGCCCAAAAGGCGCTCGCCTGCCAGCAACTGGCCATCGTTGGAAGTCCCGACGCCGTCCCCGCCATCGCCGTCTATCTCGACCATCCCCAACTCGCCGTCCATGCGCGCAACGCGCTCGAAAACCATCCCAGCCCCACCGCCGGCGACGCGCTCCGCGACGCCCTCACCCGGGTGAAAGGCCCATTTCTCGCCGGAGTGGTCAACTCCCTCGGCGCCCGGCGGGATCCAGCCGCCGTCGAGGCGCTTGTCAATTTGGCACGGAACCCGGCTTCCGGGGTCGCGACCGAATCACTCCTGGCCCTTGGACGCATCGCCTCTCCCAAGGCGCTCACCACGATCCAGGAGGTCGCCGGCAAAGCGGACTCGCCGCCGCCGTCGAAGGCCGCCGCGGTCGAGGCCTGCGTCCTCGCCGGTGAAATCCTTCTCGCCGAAGGCGAGGCTTCCCAGGCGACCGCCCTCTTCGATCACGCGGTCAAGTCCGCCGCCCCGGGCCCCTCGCGCCTCGCGGCCACCCGGGGAGCAATCCTCAGTCGAGGCGAATCCGGGATTCCCATGCTGCTCGAGCAGTTCCGTTCCCCGGATCCCGCCGTTCGGCAACTCGGAGCCCGGGTGGCTCGTGAAGTGTCCGGCGCCGCCGTCGGCAAAGCGCTGGCGTTGGAACTAGTTCGATCCTCCCCGGGCATCCAGGTCCTGATCCTGGGCGCCCTGGCCGATCGGGTGGAGACCGGACACGCGCCCGCGATCGAACCGCTGGCCAATTCGGAGAATGTTTCGGTCCGAATCGCAGCGCTCCAGGCCCTTGGAACCTTGGGCGAGGCGTCAAGTCTCCCCCTCCTCATCCACGCCCTCGAGTCGGCGGCGCAAGATCCCGAATCCCCCATCGCCGAAGCCGCCGCCGACAGCCTCGGGCGAATGGGCGACGCCGAAACCGACGCGGCGCTCCTGCGCATCCTCCCCGAGACCGCCCCTCCGGTCCGCGCTCAACTCATCGCCATCCTGGGCTACCGCCACGCCCGCGAAGCGACTCCGGCGCTTCTCACGCAGGCGGCCGACCCCGATCCCGCGGTCGGCAAAGCCGCCTTCGACGCGCTCGCCGCGGTGGCCAGCCTCGAGGAACTGCCCCAGGTGATCGAAACCGCCATCCATTGCGGCGACGCCGGGGTCCGCGACCGCGCGGAACGCGCCCTCTACGCCATCTGCATCAAACAGGACACCGCGGCCCGCCGGAGCGAACCGCTCGCCCTGGCGTTTCAGAAAACGCCTTCCGTGTCCGCCCGCGCGACGCTCCTGCAGGTGATGGCGATGCTGGGTGATCCGGCGGGTTCGCGGGCGATCGCCCGGGCCTGCCAGGATTCCGACCCCGCGACCAGCGACCTCGCCTTGCGCCTGCTGGTCAACTGGCCGGATTCAAGCCCCGTCCCCACCTTGCTCCGCCTCTTTAGAACGACCACGAACGATGTCCACCGCACCCTCGCCCTCCGGGGCATCGTCACTCTCGCCGCGCTTCGGGCCGGCGAGACGGGGGCGACGTCCGCGGAAACGGTCGTCCGCCCCCCGTCCGCGGAGGCGATCCAATGGCTGACGGAAGCCAATGCCGCCGTCCGGGACCAACTGGACGAGAAAAAGCTCATCCTCTCCGGCCTGGGCGACCTCAACTGCCCGGAGGGCCTGCGCCTGCTCGAACCCTATCTCGCCGATCCGGCGGTCCGGCATGATGCGGAACTGGCCGCCCTTCGGGCGGTTCAGAAAATGACCGGCGCCGGGGACCGGGCCGCCGCGCTGGCCATCCTGCGAAAGATCGCCGGCGCTTCGGAAGATCCCGAGCACCGTCGCCGGGCCCAGGCCGCCATGGAGACCGGGGCCGGGGCGCCGGAAGCCGCGACCGCGCCGAAGAAATAGGGGTTCGCCACGCCCCGGCCCGGCCGCCCGGAGCTGGGGTCCAAAATTGGAAATACAAATTCCCGTGGAGCCGGTGTCTTATCGGGTGAAGTGCCCACGCCCGGAACTCCCGCACCCGGCCCCGACTGGACGGCGCGTCTCTACGACGAGCGCGCCGCGCAACTGGTGCTTTACGGTCGGGCCCTGGGATTGAGCCACGCGGAATCGGAGGACTTGGTCCACGACGCGTTCCGCGCGCTCATGGACCTTCGCGAAGCCCCGCGCCAACCGGGGCATTACCTCGTCCGGGCTTTCCGCAACCGGGCCATGAATCACCGGCGGAGCCTCTTCCGCCGCCTGCTTCGGGAACTCGAATCGGCCCGCTGGTTCGAAAGGGACCCGTCCGAGACCCCCGCCGAGCGCGCGGCCATGAAGGGTCTCGCGGATCTCCCCGCGGAACAGCGCGAGGCGATCGTGCTGAAGGTGTGGCACGGGATGACGTTCGAGGCCATCGGCGACCTTCTCGGGGTCTCGCCCCACACGGCGGCGGGCCGGTACCGGTACGGACTGCGTAAGATTCGTTCGCGATTGACGGAGGATTCCCATGAATTCACTGACGAACCTGGAAGCGACCCTGCGTGGCTTCACACCTCGAAAACCATCACGGAGGCTTAGGCGCCGGCTCTTTCCGGTCCGTCCGGCAAGGGACGGAGCGTCGAATGGGCACCTCGTCCTGGCGCCGGGGATCTGGGCGGCGCCCTTGACCGCGACGGCCATGCTCCTTTTGAGCGTGGCCACGGCCTGGCCACCCAGCACCTCCGGCGCCGGCGCCCTTTCCCTGGCCGGCCGGCCGTCGGCCTGGGTCGGAATCCTCACGGAACAGGTGGAACGAAACGCCCCACCCCAGCCCAGTTTTCGTTCGACAACCCCGGGCGGACTGACGTCAAGCTTCGGGTCTTTGCTGCTTCGGCAGACCAACGTTTTCGCCCGATAAGGTATGTCCAATCCCAAGCCCGACGCGAAGGCCAGAAGCGTCCCCGCGCCCGCCGGCAATTCCAGGAAACCCGGTCAGACCTCCGCTCTCCCGAAGAAGGAACCCCCCGCGCCCCCCACGGTCCCCCTGCCCCTCTTCCGGCGGCACGACTGGATCGCGGCCCTCATCACCACGGCGCTGACGCTCGCGGGCTATCTCTGGACCATCGCGCCGGATGTGACGCTCGAGGATTCGGGCGAACTCGCCGTCGCGTCCTACTACGCCGGGGTGCCCCACCCGCCGGGCTACCCGGTCTGGACGCTTTACACCTGGCTTTTCACGGTTCTCCTCCCGTTCTCCAACATCGCCTGGCGCGTCGCCGTGTCGTCAGCCGTCGCCGCCGCCCTGTCTTCGGGGATCCTCGCCCTGATGGTCTCCCGGGTCAGCAGTCTCCTCGTCGCTTCCATCGACACCGCCAAGGCGATCCAGGAATCGATGCACCGCGCCATCTGCGTGGTGGCCGCGGTATCCAGCGGTCTTCTCATCGGTTTCAACGGCGTCATGTGGAGCCAGGCCGTCATCGTCGAGGTCTACACACTCAGCGTCCTGGGGTTGCTCCTGACGTTCGTCTTCCTCCTGCATTACACCTACGCCCCCGGCCAGCGCCGCTACCTCTACTGGGCGGCGTTCATGTTCGGCATCGCGTTCACGAACCATCAGACCCTCATCGTCGCCGCCATGGGCATCGAGGTGCTCATCACCATGGTCAACCGACGCCTCGGCCGCGACGCGTTCCTCGCCAATTCGGTCATCTACGTCATCGGCCTCCTCCTGATGCAGTCCGGCGGCCTGGAAAGCATCCGCACCAGCCCCGCCCTCTCCCTGATCTTCCACCTCGTCGGCATCGGTTCGATCATCACCTGCGCCTGGCTCACGATGAAGACCGAGGGACTGGCCACCGAACTCGTCCCCGCCGCCATCTGCCTCGGAATGTTCGCCCTCGGCGCCGGCCTGTACTTCTACATGCCGCTGACGTCGGTCACCAATCCGCCCCTCAACTGGGGGTATCCGCGCACCTGGGACGGATTCGTCCACGCCTTCACCCGCGGACAATACGAGAAGACCAACCCGTCCATGGAGGCCGGCCGGATCTTCGACCAGTTCCTCATGCTGTTCGAGGGCGCCGTCGAGGAGTTCAACCTGATCTATCTGCTGATCGCCCTGGTCCCCTTCCTCTTCTGGCCGCGGCTCCGAAGCACCGAAAAGGGCTGGCTCGTCGGACTCTGCGCCATCTACGTCTGCCTCGCGTTCCTCCTCCTCTGGCTGCTCAACCCCAACCCGGACCGACAGAGCCGTGAACTGACCAAGGTCTTCTTCACCGCGTCCCACGTCATCATCGCCATGGGCTTCGGCTACGGCGTCGCCCTCATCGCCGCCGCCGTCGCCGTCGAATACCAGCAGGTCCGGAAATGGCTCATGATGGCGACCGCCGTCGGCGGCGGCATCGCCCTCTTCGTGGTCGCCGTCACGTTCGGCTGGGTCGAACTCTTCCCACCCGAACAGCCGTCGTACTTCTTCGGGATCGAGGCGACCCGGGATTTCGTCACGCGCTTCGCCAGCGTCCTCGCCCTGGGATTCTCCCTCGCCGGCGTCGCCCTCCTGGCCCTTCGACCCGCGAGCCCCAACCTGAAGGCGATCCTCGTTCTCTTCGCTCTTCTCCCCCTGAAGACCGTCCTCACCCATTGGTCCGACAACGAGCAGCGCGGCCATCTCTTCGGCTACTGGTTCGGCCACGACATGTTCACGCCGCCTTTCCAGGGCCAGGATGGAAAACCCATCTACCCCGAGATGACCCGCAACGCGATCCTCTTCGGCGGGACCGATCCAGGCCGGTTCAACCCGACGTACATGATCTTCTGCGAGAGCTTCGTCTCCGCCCGCTGCAAGCCCAACGATCCCCAGTTCGACCGGCGCGATGTGAATCTGATCACCCAGAACGCCCTCGCCGACGGCACTTACCTCAACTACATCCGCGCCCACTACAATCGCAGCGCCCAGATCCCGTACGACACGCCCTTCTTCCAGGAAATGCTCCGAAGCCAGAAGGAACGCGAAAAGGCCCTCTACACCAATGGCCTCGCCCGCGCCGTCGCCCCCCTCGACCGCCTGATGCTCGGCTTCGGCGATGCCGTCGAGAAACAGCGCCGCGCCGGATCGTCGTGGTTCGAGTCCGACCACTTCCCGGACCTGGCCCGACTGCTTGAGAAGCTCAAGCCGGGCCCCGCGCGGGACCCGTACTCGGAACATCTCTTCGATCATCTCCAGCCCGGCACCCGCGAACGCATCACCGCCGGGGACTCCGGGCGCGGCACGGCCCGCGCCCTGGCCAAGGATCTGAACCGCCTCCTCGACGAGGAATACGAAGCCCGCCTCGCGCTCCAAAAGGAACTCGACGCCATCCGCGCGGCCACCGCCGATCCGGCGGCGAGGGACGCGAAGATCGGCGAACGCCGGGCCGCGTACCAGACGGCCGAACACCACCTGTACCGCGCCGACCTCGTCAAACGACTGCCGTTGTCCAGCGAAGTCACCCACATGATCGGGCAGGACGTCCCCACCGCCTCCCGTATCCGGATGGGACGCCGACTCCTCGAGGACGCCTACCCGGATCTCATCACCCAAAGCCTCGGCGGCGTGTATCCCGAGATCGAAATCCGCACCCCCACCCCGGAGGAGTCCGCGCGCTGTTACAACGAGTACATGCAGGACGCCTTCCAGCGGAAACAGGTCGGACAGCTCAAGGCGGGCGAGGACGTCCGCGAGGAGGGTGGCCGGGTGACCGTCAACGGACAGACCGCGGTGATGTCGATCAACGCCCTCCTCTGCCGCATCATCTTCGACAACAATCCCGGCCACGAATTCTTCATCGAGGAGAGTTTCCCCCTGGATTGGATGTATCCCTACCTCACGCCGTACGGGATCATCATGAAGCTCAATCGCAATCCCATCGAGACGCTCGACGAGGCGACCCTTCAACGGGATCACGACTTCTGGAGCCAGTACTCCGCGCGCCTCGTCGGCAACTGGATCACCGACGACACCTCGGTGAAGGAGATCTGCGATTTCGTGAACAAGGTCTACATCGAGCGCGACCTGCGCGGGTTCCAGGGCGACCGGAAATTCATGCGCGACGACAACGCCCAGAAGGCGTTTTCCAAGCTCCGGAGCAGCATCGGCGGCCTCTACTACCATCGGGTGAACAACTCGAAATCCGGCGCCGACCAGCAGCGCATGATCCGCGAGGCCGATTTCGCCTTCCGCCAGGCGTTCGCGTTCTGCCCCTACAGCCCCGAGGCCGTCTTCCGCTACGCGCAACTGCTGGCCCAAGTCGGCCGGTTCGACGACGCCCTCCTGGTCGCCACGACCGCCCTCCGACTCGATCCCTTCAACAGTTCCGTCGTCTCGCTCGTCGAGCAGCTCAAGGTCATGAAGAGGAGCGCGCCGCAATACGCGGCCGCGCGCCAGCAGTTCCAGAAGCAGGAGGAGGAATACCGGACCAACCCCGGCAACATCGGCAACGCCATCTCCCTGGCCCAGGCCTATGTCGACAACCAGATGACGGCCCAGGCGACCCAGGTCTTCGCCCAGGTCATCACTTCCCTCGAACCCGCCTGGCAAAGCGCCCCCACCAACCCCGTCACGGGCGCCTACCTCGCCGCCGCCTACATGCAGGTCCGCCAGCCCATCCGCGCCAAGATGGTCTTCGACAAGCTGATCGAACTCCCCGAGGTCGAAACCGCCACGCTCCTGATCGCCGCCCAGACGTACGCCCAGCTCAACGACGGTGCCCACCTCGAAACCACCCTCGCCCGCCTCGTCGAACGCGCTCCCGACAGCCCCGAAGCCTGGTACGACTACGCGGGGGTCCTGGCCACGCTCAAGAAACCCGCCGAAGCCATCCAGGCCCTCACCAGGGCCATCCAGATCAGCGACATCAGGAGGGCCCAGGATCCAACCTCGAAGGATCTCCGAACCGTCGTTCCCGGCGATACCCGGATGAATTCGCTGCGGAACCTCCCCGAATGGCGCGACCTCAACCTCTGACCCGCGGCCCCTTCTCAACCCCCGAAATCCGGCAGCCCTTCCGGCCAGGTGTCCTCGGGCTCAAACCCGAGGAGCGTCCTCGCCTCCGTCATGTCGAACGGCGGAGTGCGCTTCGACCGACCTGATCCGTACACCACCAAGTGCCGCACCGTCTCCGGCGCCTCCACCGCGCAGGCGAAGAATCGACCGGCATCCCCGGGACTCAGATAGACTTCCTGCGCCCACGGTTCGGCCTGGATTTCGGCGGCCTGCCCCGGATCGCGCGGACACCAACCCAGGCGCGCCGAGATCACGCTGATCCCGTGCATCTCGGAAAAGCCCCGCCCAATCGATTCCAGGAACATCTTCCCCGCCGCGTACCAGGACCGCGGACTTGTCGGATCCCCAGGGCGCACCGGGATGTGCCCGCCCCGCTGTTGCCACCAGTTCACCTGGCCGCTGCTCGCCAGGACGAACCGTCGAATGCCCGCCAACCGGGCGCTTTCCATGACGTGATAGACCCCGATGATGTTGTTCGGAAGCAGTTCGGTCAGGAAATCGGCGTCGTCCGGCGTGGCGGCCAGATGCACCAACACCTCCATCCCCGTCGTCGCCCGATCCACAGCCGCGCGGTCCGTGATCGAACCGATGATCGCGTCGTCGACCTCCCCGGGTGAACACCGGTCGAAGCCCCGGACCCAATGCTTCCTGCGGCGAAGTTCGGCCACCACGGCCCGCCCGATCCGGCCCGCCGACCCCGTCACGAGGACTTTCGACATGATGCGGGCGATGCTTCGCCACTCCCCAACCGCCAATCAACCGGGAAACACCGCATAGGGGTCAGTTCTCATAATCGACAATGATCAACGGATCCGGTGGCACCCCCCGATGCCCACTCCCTGCAACTTCACGCCCACCCACCATCGGTCATCCGAGAATTCCCTCGTCGACGGCCCCCTGAATCACCAGCAACGTATCCAACCTCGTTCTCGAAGAGGGTCCGATTGTCGATAGTGAGAACTGACCCCTATTCCGGCCCCCTGGATCACCAGCAACGTATCCAACCTCGTCCTCGAAGAGGGTCCGATTATCGATAGTGAGAACTGACCCCTATTCGTCGGATCCTTCGCGCCTTCGCGCCTTCGCGCCTTCGCGTGAAAATCCGTGTTCCGAAATGTCGCCTCCCGCTGTTTGGGAGACCCACGCGGGATGGACTCACGCGAAGACGCGAAGGCGCGAAGAAGGAAGGCCCGATCAAAGTCCTTTCTCATCGTTGGAACCTTCCTTCGTTGTGGTTGCTTCCGCCGGTCCATGGGTATCGAGGGAACCACAAGGAGAGTTCCGAACAGCGGAATCCCGAACCTTGACTCCGGAACCCGGCTCATGATGGGGTCTCGACCATGGTCTGAACGGAGTTCGTCCGTTCCCAACCCACGGTGAGGCGGTGGGTCGGAATCCTTGGTTGCGATCCGCTCCATCCGGCGACGTTCATCCGTTCCCCGCCGGACACTGGCCGTCTCCAAGGCGTGGCGTCATGGAACGAGGATCGAATTCCGGTGCCCAGCGCCCGCCTGCCGCCATGCCTTCCTCCACCCCCGACGTCCCGACCCGCCATCAGCGGGTGAAACAGATCCTCGACCAGGCGGCCGGTTCGTCGCAGGCCAATTACCAGGGTCACGGCCGCTTCTGGCAGCTCCCCCTGCCCCAGCTTTTGGAGCTGACAATCTACGGCGTGCGCATGATCGCGCCCGCCCCGGGCGCCGCGCCGTCTCCAGCCTCCCAGCCCTCGCCAGCAGCACCCGCGTCCCCTCCTTCGGGTGGCTGTTGTCACGCACCGAAAGGCCCCCCTCCCTCTCCGCCGGCAACGCCTCCCGGTCACGCGGCCCCTTCGTCCCCCGGCCGGGGAGCCGCTTCGGGGCTGGTCCGCGGACTCAAGGGGGAGTCGCCCTTCGACGGATCCCAATTTCCACGCCTGCCCTGGGGAGGCCAACCGGTCGCCGCCGCGGACATCCGATTCATTGAAAGCTGGATCGACGACGGCTGTCCCGGAACCGACGAAAGAACTCCATCCAACCTGGAATCCCGCGGCGACACCCTCGAGGCCTTGCACCGGGGCGACGCCGAACACCCTCCCTCACGGGGCGTCGTCAACGCGTTCCACGATCAGGGCGGAACCCTCAAGGCCCGCAAGAATGTCGAATGGATGACGACCGAGGAACTGGAACGGTTCCGGGCGGCTGTCCGGAAGATGAAAAGCCTCGACGCCTACACCCAGGACGAGCGGTCGTTCGGATTCTGGGGGCGACTTCACGGCAACCTCTGCCAGCACGGTTGGGAGGAGTTCCTGACCTGGCACCGCGCCTATCTCTACTTCTTCGAGCAGCAACTCCAGGACGTCGACCCCACCGTCACCCTCCCGTACTGGGACTGGACATTGTACGACCAGGATTGGCGGGTGAAGGACGTCGACAGCGGCGCGATTCCCAAGGCCTACCAATGCTGGCTCGACGCCGCCGCGCTGGACCGCCTGGCGGGCCGGATCCCCGGCGACTGGCTCGACAAGCTTCGGTCGGTCAAGGACCTGACCCACGGCTCGGCCCACCGCCTGTTTCGCGCGGCGGGCATCCCTTACGCCTCCCTTCTGGATCCAACCACCCTGAAACCCGTGCCGGCCGGATCGCCCACCCAGGTCGTTCTGGACGCCCTCGAACAGGTGAACCCGCTATGGCATCGACTCCGCTGGCCAGGGCCGAACAATTTCAGCGGCGACGTCAGCCCTATCTTCGAGGCGTACCCGACTCCGGACGACATCGCCCGCATCCTGAAGCTCGACGACTTCTTCCAGTTCGGCAGCGGCCCGGACACAAACCATTTCTTTGGAGCCGTGGAGACGGTGCACAACGTGATGCACAACTTCTCCGGCGGCATCAACCCGGTGTGGGAAGCCACCCCGGCGTTCCAGGCCCAAGGCTCCGCCTACGATCCGCAGAACCGCTGGGAACCCCAGTACGGCGACATGGTGTCGGCGGGTGTCACCGCCTTCGATCCCATCTTTTGGGCGCATCATTCGAACGTCGATCGCCTGTGGGCCGAGTGGCAGAAGCAGCATCCGGGCGCGAAACCGGACAACCTCGACTCGAGCCTCCTCCCTGGTCCCTCACGGTCTCGGACACCACGAGCACCGCCGGACTCGGCTACGAGTACGTGCAGTCCGCGCATCTCTTCGAAACCAACGCCGCGGTCCCCTTCACGGCGTTCCGTTCGGCGAAGGCCGGCATCCCGCCGCGCGTCCTCGATCGGCATCGTCGCGCGGAGGTCCGGATCCATCGTGTCAAATTCTCGGTCCACGGCGGTTGCTTCATCCGCGTGTTCCTGAACCTTCCCAGCGCCGACGCCGCGACACCGATCCGGAACAACTCCCATTACGTGGGACAGGTCTCCCTCTTCTCGGGCTTCTGTGTCGGAGGACCGGGTCACTGCGAACCTCCCCACGGTGAACCACGAAAGTTCGATCACCGCCACCGCCACCACAAGACGCCCGGGAATTTCCGGATCGACGCGACCGGAACGGTGCGTGCTTTGGTGGCCCAGGGAGAAACCGACCTGCACGTCAACCTGGTCGTCCTCGACCTGAACGGGCGCCCGAGATCCAACGCTCTCTGGATGAGCGCCGTGTCGCTCGTGTTCCTCGACTGAGCCCACGACACCGTCCCAGTCAGCCACCCGTCCACCCGCATTCTCCTTCCGCCATGACCTTCAAAATCCATCCGGCCATCGGCATCGCGCGTCTCGGCAACAGTCCCGACGGTTTCTATCTGGCGCCCCGCGGCGAGGGCGACCTCCCCATCGCGTGCGACGCCGACGGAATCCCGGAACGCACCCCGGACGGCGCCGACGTGCCGGTCCGGAAATTCGTCGACGCCAGCGGACGCGTGCTGCGTCAGGCGGCGCGATTCCAGGTTTTCATCTACGACAAGGGGAACCCGGAGGGACGCGAACTCAGGATCGGCGACTCGCTTCGATTCGACGCGCTCGCCGACGGCAAGATCACGGGCCAGGAATTCACGGGCACGCTGAAGGACATCGGCTGGACCGCGTACCTCGCGAACAAGAAAGCGGCCTGGTATCAATTCCAGGAAACCCAGGGCGAACACGGCTACGCGCCCGACCATCCCCTCAGGAACCCCGACATCACCGAACCGAGCGCCCGGCAAAAACTCATCATTGATCCCGGGCCGCGATCGGTGCGGACGGCCGATCCGTCCGCCACCACGGCCCGCTTCGACCTCGCCGCGAATGCTGGCATTCCCCAGACCTTTCCCCCGCCCCTTCAGCCATCCTCCATCACCACGCTCGGGGAAATCAGGGCTCACATCGACGAAGGCCACGGCCGGCTGATCGTGCTCGGCGGCCATGGCAACTCCGGCAGTTCGAAGACGGAATTCGGCCAGCCTTACATCAAGGAATACGCCAACAACGACGGCTGGTTCGACGACACATCGGACGGTCCGGTCCACGCCACCCTCTTCGTCGAGGTGACCGCGATCGACGGCAAGACGCCCGATCCCGCCATCTATCCACCCAGTCGACTCGCCTTCCAAGTGCCTGTCCCGACCAGCGCCTGGGTGATTGTCGGCTACCCGCGCTACGCCCCCCAAGTGACGGACATGGTGACCCTGGACGACGTCGTCCGCGACACCGCCATCCGGCGTTACGCCCTCGACCCGGCGATGTACGGCCCACCGCCCTTCGACGGTTCCGCTCCGCCTCCCACGACTCCCGCCGGTTGGTCCTTGTGGCGCCATCTGGCCACCTGGAACCCGGAGTATCATCCCTACTTCGAACGCGACATCTGGCCGGTCCTTGAGCGCCCGTCCGAATACGGCGCCGTGATGGTCTTCGACACCAACCTCGGCGGAGATCCCCACAACACCGGAGCCCGGGGCAATTTCGACAAGAGCGAACTCGCGATTCCACCCCACGAGGGTGAGAACCCCGCGGACCGCGAGCGCCGCCAGGCGATGCGCGAGTTCCTGTTCCAAATGCTCCGGAAACCCGGTCAGGAAAACGATTTCACGCTCGATGTCGCGAAGGGCTATTCCGGGCCCCGCCCCATCGGCATGCCCTGGCTCTGCGGCGACAATCCGCTCAGCAATGTGGCGCCCTCGAAGTTTCTGCGCCTGACCGAGACCACGCTTTTTCTCCTCCGCCAATGGGCCGCCGGGAAATTCATCAGCGCCGTCGACGAGAAGATCCAGGCGCCATCCCCGGGGCCCGGATTCGAGCTGGACCGCGGCGCCCTGGCCAACGCCCTGGGAGGGTCCTTCTGCCCAGGGGCCGAGGTGTGCTGGATCATTCGCAACCCCGCCATCTACTCCGCTCCGTACCGCATCCGTGAAAGCTCCGGGTACGCCGCCGGGAACCTCAGCCAGACCGGCGACCTGGCGAGCGGTCTGGAGCCCGGCGACCTCACGAAGTACTCGGCCCTCCCGTGGCAAAGCGATTTCAACGAGTGCTCCACTCAACCGATCGACGTCTCCTACCGCGATTGGAACGCGACGAGCCTCGAAAGCACGGGTGACCCCGCGAAGCCGGACTTGCACACCACCTTCTGGTGGCCCGCCCACCGGCCCATGCAGGTCACCACTCCGGCCGGCGCGTCCTTCGCCTGGTCCGGTTCCATCCCCCAGACTCCGCTCGGCGACCTTCAGATGGTCTCCGCCTGGAGCACCCTCGACTTCATCGTCGACGGCGCGCCCGCCAAGAAATGAATCCCGGCACGACCACGCCGACACCCGCGCCCAACTCGACCCCATGACCCTTCCGGATCCCAAGCCGACCCAGGTCGCCATCCTTGGCGCGGGGCCCGCCGGCTTGGCCACGGCACTGGCCCTCCATCAGGGCGACCCGGGGATTTCCGTGCTCGTCGTGAATCGGGCCGGGAGCCGCCACCCGCGGGCGGCGGAAACACTCCCACCCCCCGCGGAACCGCTTCTCAAACAACTCCGCGTTTGGGAGGCGCTCGTTCACGACGGACACCTTCCTTCGTTTGGCTCCGCGGCCGCGTGGGGTGGCGCCCAACTCCGGACCAACGACTACCTCTTCCACCCCTCTCAACGTGGCTGGCACCTCGACCGCCCCCGATTCGACCGCATGCTGGCCCGGATCGCCGCGGACCGGGGAATCCCCATCCTCGACGCCGGCGGAATCGACTCGATCACCCGCCTCTCGAAAACCAACACCGCCGAGGGGACAGGCTGGCGGTTCACCCTCCTCCCCTCCGACGCCGGATCCCCGCGCCGGGTGATCGACGCCGACGTGGTGGTCGACGCCACGGGACGCCGGGCGACTTTCGCCCGAAACGCCGGGGCGCGGCGGGAACTCGATGACCGTCTCGTGGCGGCGGCGCGCCCGTTTGAAATGCCCGAGGCCTTCCTCGAATCGGAGCACCGTTCCCTTGTCGAATCGTTCGAACACGGATGGGCCTCGCTGGGATGGACGCCGGAAGGGCGCGGAATCGTGGCGTTCATGACCGACGACGACCTGGCCGGCGAGGCCCGGTTGCGATCCGAGTCTCAGTGGACGGCCTGGCTGGAGCACACCCCTCATCTGAAGTCGCGCCTCCGCAAGGCCCGAGCGCTGGGCCCGCCGGAATTCCACGCGGCCCAGTCCGGCCTACTCGATCGCGTGACGGGAGACGACTGGCTCGCGGTGGGTGACGCGGCCAGCACGCTGGACCCGTTGTCGTCGATGGGCGTGTTCAAGGCGCTCCGCTCCGGAATCGTCGCGTCGTACGCGATTCGGGATCGCCGCGACGGCATCGCGACGGGTTGGGCCCGGTTCGCGTCGTGGGTCGGGCGCGAGTACGCGACTTACCTGCGGGGGCGCGGCGAATTCTATCGCGCGGAAACCCGCTGGCCCTCCGCCCCGTTCTGGCGACGACGACAGAACCTCCTGACGTTTTCCAAACATGATACCTGTCCCGAATTGGAGAACTCCACTTTCCGTGAACCGCTCCTTTCGTAGCCGCGGACGTCAGTCCGCGCCATCTCCGGACCGGAAGTCAGCGCCGACTGACGTCGGCGGCTACGGTTCATGGACCCGATGCGCGAGTCGCAACTCGTTGATACTCCATGAAACGACCCTCACCCCCAGCCCCTCTCCCGTCGGACGGGAGAGGGTGGCGACGCAACGCGGCGCCGGGTGAGGGTCTCCGGCTTGGCCGTTCGGTGTCTCAACCCGTGTCCAGAATTCGGAGAACGTCCACTACCCATGAAACATCACCCATCCCTCCTGGTTCCCCGCATGACCGCCGCCGTGATGCTCGGAATCCTCCTTGTGGCGGTGACGAGCACCCGCCGCCTGGCGGCGCACACGTCCCATCCCGGGGGTCCGGCGCCCGCGGCGGGAAATGTCACCGTCGTCACCAGCACGCCTGTCACGGTCGCTCTTCGACCTTTTGTCGAACCGCTGCCCATCCCGGAGGTCGCCAAGCCGGCCCGGACCACCAACGGCTACTGCGTGCCGGTGCTTCCGGACCTGTGTTTCCCGGGCCCGATCGAGGTGTACGACATGCCCATCCTGCGCATCACGAATCACCAGTTTCATCCGGACCTGCCTCCCATCGAAGTGTGGGGCTACGCGGGGATGTATCCCGGCCCGACCCTGGAGACCAAGGTCGGCGTCCCCATCCTCGTCAACTGGATCAATGCGCTCACCAACAACGGCGGGATGTACCCGTACTGGCTGCCCGCCGACCCCAACCTGTTCCACGGCGGACATGACTCGGGGATCTCGCCCCAGATGATCCGGACCGTGGTCCATCTGCACGGCGCGGCCGTGCTCCCCCGGTACGACGGATACCCGACGAACTGGTTCCTTCCCGGGGAGTCCGACGAATACTTCTACGGCAACATTGATCTCAATTCCGACGGCCAGACGCTCTGGTACCACGACCACGCCGTCGGCGTGACCGCGAACAACGTCTACGCCGGTCTCGCCGGCTTTTACCTGGTTCGCGCCGACGACTTCGATGCCACCAACGGCATCCGCCTGCCGTCGGGCAAATACGAGATCCCGCTCGTCTTCCAGGACCGGGATTTCGCCGCCAACACCGTGATGGAAGACGGGGTCACTCAGGTGATCACCAACCTCGATACGTCGGGGCTTCCATGGCACCACTACGCCGTGGTCAACGGGAAGGTGACGCCCTACCTGGAGGTCGAACCTCGGCCCTATCGCTTCCGTTTCCTCAATGGCACGGGCTTCCGCGCCGTGGCCCCTCGCCTGAGCGTGACGGACCTGGAAGGAAACGATCTCAAGGGGGAAGGCGTTCCCGCGGCGCCGCCCTTCCTCGTGGTCGGCAACGAGGACGGCTACCTCCAAGACGCCACCAACGTCTCAAGGATCGCCACCATGCCGGGTGAACGGGTCGACGTGGTCGTGGATTTTTCGCCCTTCACGAATTCCCAGTACACCGCCATCACGATGAAGAACGCCTTCGGCCTTGGCGGCGGCGGCAACAATGCGGACGTGGTCGGACCGCCCTTCATCACCAACCTGATGCAGTTCCGCGTCAGCCTGCCCCTCGTCAACGGGGGCGAACCCGAGATGCGGATTCCCTCCCCGCTTGTCAGCAACTGGGTCTCCACCGCGAGCCTCGTGAGCGCCGCCATGACCAACCGCCCCTTCACCCTGGATCTGTCCGGGGAAATCCCGTTTCCCGGACCTCCGTTCAACGCGACGAACCTCGCCTACCCCTTCGCGCTCCTCAACATGACGCCGTTCGACGCCCCGGTGTCCGAATTCATCCATGCTGGAGACATCGAGGTCTGGGAGATCATCAACCTGTCGGAGGAGGCCCACCCGTTTCACGTCCATCTCCTGGATTTCCGGGTGGTGAACCGCCAGCGGTTCGCCTCCGACACCAACACCCTCACCACGCCGTGGGGAGGCGATCCGAATTTCCCGCCCGCGATGGTCGCGAAGTACATCCAGGACCGCATCGCCGGAACCCTTCAGCCCCTGGTCGGCTACCTGAGTCTCAATCCCGATGATTTCGTGGGGGTGCAACCGTTCGAAACCGGACCCAAGGACGTCGTCCGCGCCGCCCCCTTCGCCGTGACCCGGATCGTCATGCAATGGCCCACCCAGTCGATGTTCTACGCGACACCCAGCGCCAAATCCGGAGATCCCTCCACCCACGGTCGGTACATCTACCACTGCCATATCCTCGATCACGAGGACAACGACATGATGCGCCCGCTCCAGGTCAAGCCGCCCTGGCAACCCACGCTCGGCGTTGTTCCCTCACCCGACACGAATCCGGACGGCTTCAACCACTTCCTCCTCGCCTACCCCTACCGCCTCAACCAGAAGGTCGCCCTCGAAACGACCACGGACCTTTCCCTGGGCGACTGGGCGCCCTTGAGCGGCCCGGGATTGCCGCGTCCGTTCCTGGACATCCCCAACACCCGCTGGCTCCAGACGCCCCTACCCTCCACGACCGCCGAGCGTTACTACCGAGTCCAACCCATCCTCCCGCAACCGTAGCCGGCCGACGGAGGAGTCGGCCCCAGAATTGATGTCCCCTTTGGACGTCACCCTCACCCGTGGAATCGGGTTCTCAGACGCGGTTGGGGTTATTCAGGGGCAAGGCGATTCGGGGCGTAGGAATCTGTTTGTCCAGTCACCGACCGCCGGCTGAAGCACAACGACGACTGGAGCCGAGGGAGAGCGACCGCGTCCGTAGCGCAGACAGCCATGTCCGCCGTTTCGCCGACTGCCAGTCGGCGGGTGCGACGACTGGAGTCCATACTGGAATCAACGAGTCGCAGGCCTTGCTCCGCAACACGGTCCCCGCCGGTTGGCAACCGGCGATACAGCAGGCTGGGCAGCCTGCGCTACATCGTCCGGCCGCTCAGGGATCCACTCCGAATGCGATTTGCGAGCTCGCAGAGGGGTCAGTTCTCATAGTCAACAATGGGTGACGTCGCCAACTTCATCCTGCAGAAGCTGGTTATTGCCGATTATGAGAACTGACCCCTTAGGATGCGCAATTGGAGATCGCTGTAAGATCGCGCCCCAAGCCGGCGTTATTCGGGTGTGGAACTTGCGTTTTTCACCACTATTCACCAATTTGGTGAACACCGGTGGCGATACCTTCGAAACGAGCTTCCACGAACGCCAAGCCAAGGCTGACGATCAGCATTCCCATGGAGCTTTACGACGAGGTTCGAAGGATCGCCGATCGAGACTCGAGGTCGATGAATTTCATCATCGTGTCCGCGTTGGAACGGCTTGTGCGGGAGGAACAACCACTTTTCGCAAAGAGAGCCGGACAATGAGGGCGCTGGAGCTGTTCGCCGGCGCGGGAGGGCTCGCGATGGGGCTCGCGAGAGCTGGCTTCGTCCACGCCGGCCTCGTTGAATTCAACCACCACGCCTGCGAGACCATGCGGTTCAATGGGACGACCCCCAGTGGACCCTTGCGCGGATGGAGAATCGTCGAATCCGACACCCGCCATATCACGGATTTCGCCCGGGAATTCGGCGGCGTGGACATGGTGGCTGGCGGCCCCCCGTGCCAACCGTTCTCGATGGGGGGAAAGGCCAAAGGCCCAAGGGACGCTCGCGACATGTTTCCCGAAGCCGTGCGGGCCGCCCGGCAGATGCAACCCATGGGCTTTATCTTCGAAAACGTGAAGGGCCTGCTTCGGGGGTGCTTCCGCGACTACTTC
Source organism: uncultured Verrucomicrobiota bacterium (assembly GCA_942490575.1). Taxonomy (GTDB): domain Bacteria; phylum Verrucomicrobiota; class Verrucomicrobiia; order Limisphaerales; family CAIMTB01; genus CAIMTB01. The sequence goes on along the minus strand of CALNYA010000078.1, from coordinate 16,903 downwards.
GAATACATCGTCCTCCAGCTCACCTACCCGACCCTGACCCGACGTCCGTCGGAAAGCTGGGAAGATCACCGGACTCGGCTCAAGCGAACGCAGGCCCAAGGCTCCGGTCCCGACTTGCAGTATCGGGTCACCTGGGCGCTCATCAACGCCGCCGACTACGGCATCCCACAGCGACGCGAGCGCGTTTTTCTCGTCGGATTCCGTTCCGACCTGAAGATCTCTTGGACCTTCCCGAAGCCAACGCACTCAAGAGCCGCCCTCGATTGGGCGAAATTCGAAACCGGCGAGTATTTCGACCGCCACCAACTTCGTCGCGAACGCCGAATCGCGCCTCGCGGAAGCGCATCCCCCGACCTCGGCCTTCGAATCGAACCTTCAACGCTACCGTGGGTCACCGTTCGCGACGCCATCGGCGACTTGCCAAATCCCAACGACGACCCACGCCCCGACATCGACCATGTTCCGATCCCAGGCGCGCGCGCCTATCCTGGACACACGGGAAGCCCCATCGACGAACCGGCGAAGACATTGAAGGCCGGCGACCATGGCGTTCCCGGCGGGGAAAACATGCTGGCCCACTCGAACGGTCGAGTTCGCTACTTCACCCTGCGCGAGGCGGCGCGACTCCAAACTTTCCCCGACGAATATCGGTTCAACAGATGCTGGACCGAGTCGATGCGCCAGGTCGGCAACGCCGTCCCAGTGGAACTCGGCAGGATTGTCGCCGAAAGCGTGGTCGGGGCCCTGCGAACTCCGGCGCCTAGCGATCGGCTAGAAGCTCCCCGCGCAGGGCGTCCAGATCTGGTAATGGGGGGTGCTTTTTGAAGTGCTCCTGGATCCCATCGACGATTTTGGCGCGTGGACTCTGGTCATGACTGGTCTCGGCCGCCCATTTTCGGCCGGGGTGCATCGTGTCCCAGGGAGACCTCTTGTTCCCCCGGGTCGCGGCTGAGTCACCGTGCTTTCCGATGCCGTGGCAGACCTTGGTCTCTTTGTTCCAGATCGGACGGAAGAGCCGGATCAGGAACTCTTCCACAGCGGCCTGCATGCCGCTTTGAATCGTGGCGTATCGGAACTCAAAATCGTCGATAGGAAGGTCCGTGGCCCGGATGCTCTTCGCGTGTTCGCCGAGTCGCCGGTGCAGCACGGCTCCCTGCTCGTTTGGGGATTCCGCGTACGGGTGCCGGGGGTCGGCTTTGCCAAGGTAGATCGGGGTCTCAGAGCGGGAGATTCCCTCGTAGGCAGGTTCTGATTCGCCGATGTAGTAGAGGGCGTACACTCCGGCCCCGACGAATTTCCCAGCATCAAGCGAGGACAACGGCTTCCGAGGGCGATGGACGAAGTTGAAGGCGAAGAATCGCGCGATGCTGTCCGATCGTCCCAACGTGATCTGAATCCGATCCACCCCGACCCCTGAGAGGTTTCGCCCCAAGGATTCCAACTCGATCGCGATACCCTCCAAGCGAGCCCCCAGCTCCGATGGGTTGAAATCGACGGAGGCCGAGTCCACGGCCGTCTTGACTTTGGCGCGAATCAACTTGAGCGCGCGCCGCACCTCCGCCGCATCAGGACGGGCCGGGCTTGCTGATGGAACTGGCTTTGCCAAAGGTGCTTCGGACGGTGCCAGCCCGCAGAGTTCGGGTCAACCTGGCGGCGATACGTGCTCGACCGCGGGCCGTCAGATCGTGCTCCCAGACCCGCAACACACGCCAACCCCGCGACCTGAGGATTCCTCGCACCCGCCTGTCCCTTGCGATGTTGTCGGCGATCTTCTTGATCCAGAATCCGCGGTTCGATTTCGGAGTCCGCCGGTGCGTCGGGCACCCATGCCAAAAGCACCCGTCCACGAATACGACCACCCGCTCGCCGCGAAAAACGAAGTCCGGCCTACCGGGTAGTGTCGACCCCCGACGCCAACCCTTCACGCCCGCCGAACGCAGCAGGCGCGCCATCGACAACTCGGTCGAATCGTTGCCCCGTCCTCGTACCCGGGCCATATGCGCCGAGCGTTCGGATGGCGTCAACTGGTCCATTTCGCGGGTCGCACCTTCATTTTCGGGACCCGCTTCCTCGCCCTTCCGGCCAAGGGGTCGGTCCCTGGTATTGGCATATCCTCTCTTTCGCCCATCACCAAAGAGCGCCCGCGGGCACGCTCTTTCGACTCACATCCGACAAGGAATCCTGTCCATCGCCATTCCGTCCCCATCGCCGCAGTCGCTCGTCCCCGGCGCCTCGCCGGCGGCGATCGGCATGACTATCGGCCTACGTCCCCGCCGGGGGCCAACGGGCGCCCAGGCGGCGCCGACACGATCTCCGTGGCCCGGACCAGCGCCTCATCGAAATTCTCGCAGAAACTGGCCTCGCCCCAATCCTCCACAAAACCCGCCTGGGCCATCGCCATCAGGGGCTGGGTGTGGGCGCCGCTGATCAGGATCCGCGTTCCGTGGCTCTCCCACTTCTCCCGGATTTCCTCCAGCGCGTTCAACCCGGTCGCGTCGATCGCGAGGACGTCCTGCATGCGCAAAATCAGGACACGCGGCCGCTCCTTGAGGCGTTTGAGTCCGGTTTCGAGTTTGTCCGCGGCCCCGAACAGGAAGGCCCCGACCATCCGGAACGTCACCACGCCCTCGGGAAGGGCCTTTCCCGCCACCCGGTTGCCCGCGCTGTCCGATGTCTCGCGGTCGTCCGCCGACAGGATCTGGGTGGTGGAGGCGATGCGGTGGATGAACATCGCGGCAGCCATGAGAAGTCCCACCTCCACCGCGAACGTCAGATCGAAGAGCACCGTGAGCGCAAAGGTCAGCACGAACACCAGGGCATCGCCCCTTGGCCAACGCCGGAGGCGCCGGAAGTTGTGCCATTCCCCCATCCGCAAAGCCACGTTCACGAGCACCGCGCCGAGGGTCGCCAGCGGGATGTTCCGGGCCAACGGAGCCGCGACCAGAACGATCGCGAGCAGCACCAGCGCGTGGATGATTCCAGCGACCGGACTGCGCGCCCCGCTTCGGACGTTCGCCGCCGTCCGGGCGATCGCGCCGGTCGCGGGGATGCCCCCCAGAAACCCGGACGCCACGTTCGCGATCCCCTGGGCCACCAGTTCCTGGTTCGAATCGTGCCGGTCGTCGATCATCCCGTCCGCCACCACCGCGCACAGCAGCGATTCGATCGCCGCCAGCATCGCGATGGTGAACGCGGGACGGAAGAGGCCGGGGAGTTCCGCCCAGTCGACGGAAGGCAAGGTCAGCGGCGGCAGCGTCTGGGGAATTCCGCCGAAGGTCGTCCCGACCGTGGCGATCCCGAATCGGGCCTCCAACCCGAACGCCACCACCGCAACCGTACCGAACGCCATCGCCGCGATACTGCCGGGAACGAAACGCTGCCAGCGGGCGGGCCACGCCAGGATCAATCCCAGCGACGCGACCGCCAGTGCGAGGCCCGCTCCGTTGATTGAATCCGCATGCCGCCCGATGAAGAGGAGTTTCGGGATGAATTCCGGCGGCAGCTTTTCGCCGGGACTCAGCTGGAGACCCAGGATATCCCGAAATTGCGCGCTGAGGATGATGACCGCGATTCCCGCGGTGAACCCGCCGGTCACCGGATACGGGATGTATTTGATCAGGCCGCCAAGCTTCGCCCAGCCCATCGCCACCAGCATCAGACCGGCGAGGATCGTGCAGATGGTCAGGCTCGCCATGCCGTACTGCGTGTACACGCCGTAGACAATCCCGATGAAAGCTCCGGTGGGTCCGCCAATGGACACCCGGGTGCCGCCCAATAGCGAAATCAGCAATCCAGCCACGATCGCCGTGTTCAACCCGGCCTTGGGATCAGCCACCGACGAAATGCCGAACGCCAGGGCCAGTGGAAGGGCGATCACACCCACCGTCAGACCGGCGCTCAGGTCAGCGCGAAAATCCCCCGGGGTGTACCCCTTCAACGCATCGATCAATTTCGGCCGAAACCAGTGGGACGGAGCCTGCACGTCGACGCTGAGACTCGGAGGCGTACCCCCCCGGTGTCACGTGGATTCTGAAACCGCACCCGACCCGGCGCGTCGTCCGAGGATCCGAAAGACGGAGTCCCCGTGCTCCAAGACCCGACGTTCCACCCATGCCTCCGGAACATTCACCCCGTCCCGCCGGGCGTGCCCCAGGACCAACAGACCGTCTTCCGCCAGGAGAACGCCGAGTTCCGTGGCCTCCATCAGGCGCTGGGAGGCGGATTCGGAACGCTTTCCCGCCGTCTTGGGACCAAACGGTGGATCCGCCATCACGAGATCGAACCGTTCCGGCTGCGCCGCCAGCTGGCGAAGCGCCGTGAAGGCGTCCTGAACCCGCAGCTCGTGAAGCTCCCGCGGCAATCCCAACTCGAGGACGTTCCGCCGGATGTGCCGGGCATGGTCGCGGGACAACTCCACACTGACGACGCGACTGGCGCCACGGCTCAGGCATTCCAATCCCAGCGCGCCGGTCCCCGAGAAGAGATCCAACACGGCCGCTCCGTCCACCCGGGTTCCCAGACTGTTGAACACGGCCTGGCGCACGAGGTCCGGAGTGGGCCGGACGGTCAGCCCTTTGGGCGCTTCCAGCAACCGCCCGCCCGCCATGCCTCCAATGATCCGCACCCGCGAATTACAACGGCACCCGCCGCCGCTTCCAAGCCCGTGCTCAAGGCTTCTTCATGGCCGCCCGCGCCTCCGGAAGCCAGTCCTTGATCTGCTGGATCCTGGCGTCGTCCAGCGGATGCGTCCGCAGAAACCAGGGCGTTCCCTCGCCGCCCGCCGATCGGTTGAACTCGGAAAACCGCGTCCAGAACGCCACGGCGGCCTCCGGATCGTACCCGGCCTGCGCCATGTACTTCAGGCCTATCCTGTCCGCCTCCGATTCGTTTCTGCGGCTGTGGGGCAACGCCACGCCCACCTGGGAGCCGACGCCGTACACCTGCTCGAACACCGGCGCCCAACTTCCGTACTTGGAAGCTCCAAGAGCCCCGGAGGTCACCGCGCCAACCGTCTGAATTCCCGACGCCATGCTCATCCGTTCACCCCCGTGGCGGGCGACAGCATGCGCCACCTCGTGCCCCATGACCGTCGCCAACCCCCCCTCGTCCTTCGTGATCGGGAGGATGCCCGTGTAGATTCCCACCTTGCCGCCCGGCAGACAGAACGCATTCGCCTCCTGGCTGTCGAAGACGACGAACTCCCATTGGGCATTGGGAAGCGGCGCCACGGCGGCGATCCGCTCTCCCACCTTCTTCACCAGGGCATTGGCGGCCGCATCCTTCGAGATGGGGACCTCTTTTTTCATCTTCTCGAATTCCGAGAACCCCAACTGCATCTCCTCCGACTCGTTCATGTAGTTGAACGACCGCCGACCGGTCTCCGGAACGGTGTAACACCCCGCCAGCAGGATCGCCGTGCCCAAGGTCGCCGCCCCTACCCGCCATCCGTGAATTGCCGTCGCATCCTTCATGGACGGGGATTTATCCAATCCGCCGCCCGCCACTCAATCGCAAAGACGGATTTGAAAGCCGGACGATCCATGCCCGTGTCGGTGGCGTCGCCGCGGGCGTCACCGACCCAAACCCATCCGGAGGGGGGGCCGGCTCAACTACCGGGCGAAATTCAGAGGCACCGCGGACGTCGTTGCGGCGGTGCCACCCGGGTTCGGGGGACACCGCCGCAGGCATCGCAGGGGTTCTTCTTAGTGGCCTTTGCCAGGGTTCGGGGTGGTGCCGCGCATCTTGTAGGCGAAGGTCCCGTCCGGGAACGACTCGCCGACACCTTGCAGAATCGCTCCACTGTCGTCCTCCGCGTTCAACGTGTATGCGGACTGCCCGTACACTTGGCGGAGCAGGAAGGTTCCGTGATGAACCGAACCGTTGGCCGTCGTGGTGACGTAGGTACCTTCACCGATGACGACGACCACACCACCGCTTTCGATCTCGAGGCGAATGAGGTAGTGGGAAACGATGCGAATCCGGCCCGAATGACTGGCGGTTCCCTCGGCTTCGTCCACCATCGCGGCGAACGGCACGCCGAAATCCAGCGGATTGCCGAAGTCGACGCGACTGACCGTGTGGCCTGTCAGCGAGGATTTGACGGGAACCCGGTCGCCAGCGTGCGCGACGGGCTGGGCCAGCAAGGCCAGAGCGAGCAACCCGAGACAAGGCCGGAACCATTTCGAGGCTTTGGAGAGGATGGAGAGGTTGGAGAGGATCATGGGTTTTGGGATTGGATGTTTGTTGGTTGGTTTGTGGCCACCCGGAATTCAGCGACAGCCAAACCGCGGGGAGCTCGCTCATTGAGTAAGCGTCCGGTGGGAAAGGTTTCAGGCCGAACTCCGCCCAGTGATCCAACCAACCTACCGACATTCCCAAAGGCCACATTGGGACTGACCCGACCCGGCACCTCCCAGTGTTCTTCCCGGGTCCCTTTCGCAGATATCCGCCGGCCTCCGCGGTCGCGTGCCGAAATCCGCCGCCGGGACATCCGCCAACCGCCGATTCCAGCATGAGCCCTAGAAAACCCGATCCCAAGGCCTCATGCGGTACCCCGGACAGAGTTCTTCCAATCCTCCGCGCCGCGCTGGTCGCCGGCGAGGAAACCCTGGTCTCCTGGGGCATGCGCGGCGGACCCGACGGTTCGAATGTCTCCTTCGGTCACGGCTCGGACTTCCGGTGGGGCGCCATGGGGTCCGACCAGGTGGCGGCCAACGCAAGATCGTCCAACAATGCCCGGAATCAGGAAACCAGGGACCCTGCGAAACGGAATCCCGGTCCGGGGGAGCGGAAGGAAGTATCTCCGGCGGAAGCGCCCAGCGGAAAACGGTGTCCCCATCTTGGCGGCGCTCGGATGGGTGCCATCAGAAGACCTCAACGGGCCAACTCGAAATCCCATCCCATCCATCGCCTCGGCCCCCACGGACCGAGGATCCATCCAATCTCCCGAGGATGTGGAGCCGACAGGAATCGAACCTGCGACCCCCACAATGCCATTGTGGTGCTCTACCAACTGAGCTACGACCCCATGCGCTCGGGCGGCGGTGAACCTAGGTTTCGCCAGCCCGCCTTGTCAAAGAGGATTTCCTTCACATTTCATGTCCCATCGTTCGGGCTTCGGACTTCGTGGACGCGCCGTCACGGGGCCCCCTCTCGATTGTATTGACAATTGTCATGAATTCGATTGATTGAAGGGCGTGACGTTCGAGTGGGACGGCAACAAGGCGGCGATCAACGAAAGGAAACATGGGATTCGTTTCGAGGATGCCGCCCGGGTGTTCGATGATGTCCACGCTATCATCTGGATTGATGATCGGACCAATTATGGCGAAGTCCGCGAACTGATCCTCGGTGCGGTGGAATCCTGGTTGATCCTTGTGGTCGTTTTCACGGATCGCTCGGGGGTAATCCGCATCATCTCCGCCCGTCCCGCCAGTCAGAAGGAAAGGAACTGTTATGAGTCTCGTAAGAATGAATCGTAAGGATCTGAAGCCGTTGACCAGGGCCGATCGGGAACGACTTCGTCGGGCGAAGCAGAAGCCCATCGATTTTTCGGACATTCCGGAGCTGTCGGATGACTGGATTAACCAAGCCAGACGGGCCGTCGACGCGGCGACTCAATCCAAGTCCCAGGTCGCTTTGCGCCTGGATGACGACGTCGTCGACTGGTTCCGAGGGCAGGGTGCCGGTTATCAGACGCGCATGAATGCTGTCTTGCGGTCTTACATGGAGGCCTCAGTGGATCGGGCGAAGGGAATCTAGAACCATTCGTTTCCGAACGGCAGATCCCCGGGGGTCAAGGAAGCGAACCGCCCTCATTTGCCGGGCCCGGTCATTCTCCCTGCATCAATCCCGTTCTCTCCGTAGGCTCGACGCCATGATTCCGTCCGACTGGAACCAAGTCGTCGACGCGTCGGCCGATCCGACCCAGGCCCGACACCATCTCGGCCTGCTCCTGGACGCCTGCGCCGATGGAAAACTCGGATTCGATTCCGACGAGAGCCGTCGCGTCCTCGCGTGTGTTCTCGCCGGCTCCCGGTCGCTCGCCGAAACCCTCATCCGCCATCCCGACTGGCTCGATCTTTTCCAGGATCTCGAGGAACTCCGCGCTCCGCGACGCAAGGCCGGGCTCGTCCACGAACGCGACCAGGCGCTGGCTAATCTCGATGTCGCGTCGACCACCGAGGCCACCCGGGCCCTTGATGAACTCCACAATCTGCGGCTCCGCGAACTCCTCCGAATCGGAGCCCGGGATCTCGCGCGGCTCGGGACCCTCCCCGAAATCGTCCTGGAACTCTCCAACGCGGCGGACGTCTTCATGGAAGGAATCCTCGAGATCGTCCGGAAGCAGCACATCGAACGCTTCGGAAGCCCCTGGCATCAGGATCCCGACGGGGCCTGGGAACCCACGCCCTTCAGCGTTCTGGGCATGGGCAAGCTGGGCGGACAGGAACTCAACTACAGCTCGGATGTGGATCTCCTCTTCCTCTACGGGGACGAGGGAGGAACCTTTCGGACCCGGCCCAAGCGCGGATCCGCGACCGGCCAAGTGCTCGCCAACCACCAGTTCTTCAAGCGAATCGGCGAAAGCTTCATCAAGGAGGCCTCCGGCCGGGGCGTGGAGGCCGGCGCGCTCCGCATCGACATGCGGCTTCGTCCCGAGGGCGATTCCGGTCCCCTCGCCCGGTCGCTCGACAGCTACGAAAACTTCTACGCCGAGTGGGGACAAACCTGGGAGCGAATGATGCTCCTCAAGGCGCGCGCCGTGGCGGGCGATCCCGGCCTCGCCGGCGAATTCCTCGAAAGGGTTCAGCCTTTCCGGTACCCCCGCGCCCTGGGGGTGGGAATCTTCAGCGAGATGGGCGACATGAAAGCCCGGATCGAAAAGGAGATCGTGCAGGCGGGCGAACTCGACCGGAATGTGAAGCTGGGTCGAGGTGGAATCCGGGACATCGAGTTCATCGTCCAGTCGCTCCAGGTCCTCCATGGCGGCAAGAATCCCTTCCTTCAAACACCTCAAACCCTCGCCGCCCTGCCGAAGCTCGTCGGGTATGGACTCCTCAAGGACGAGGATGCCCAGGTCCTGGCCGGCGCGTACCCGTTCCTCCGCGACATCGAGCATCGCATCCAGATGGATGAGCAGCGCCAGACCCATACGCTGCCCGACGGTTCACCCGCGCTCGATCGGATCGCCCGGCTCATGGGGTTTCCCGGGATCCCGCCCTTCCAAAAGGCCCTGAAAAAGCGGATGGCCGGCGTTCGGGCTCTTTACGAAAAGCGATTCGGAACAGCCGGAACCCGATCCGGATCGGGATCTGGATCTGGATCAGGAACCGACGCCTCGGACGATGCCGACGCCCCGCTCCCCGGCGATTTTTCCAAGGACGCTCCCGCCTGGAACTCCCTCCTTGCGCGCCATGGTTTCCAGGACCCGGACAAGGGCCTCCGCCTTCTCCGCGTCCTCGTCGAGGGACCCGGTTTCGTCCATGTCTCCCAGCGCACGCGCGAATTGGGCCGGCGCCTGATTCCAAGACTGCTGGAGCTCTGCCCCCAGTCCACCGACGCCCCACCGCTCCCCGCGTCCGCGCCCGCCGCATCGGGAAGCGGCCCGCATCCCGAGCCGGAGTCCGGCTTCGCCCTCTCGGATCCGGACAGGGTCCTGGCCCGGCTCGACAGTTACATCAGCGCCTACGGCGCGCGTTCGTCCCTGTACGAACTCTGGACCGCGCGTCCCATCGTTCTCGACCATCTCCTCAAGCTCTTCGACCGCTCCGAATTCCTCGCCGAACTGGCGATCCGAGTCCCCGACCTCGTGGATGAACTCGAAGGCGGCGGGCACCTGCGCCGGCAGAAATCCGCCAGCCAGACCCTCGCCGACCTGCGCTACGGCCTCAAAGATCCGGATCAACACGTCTGGCTTCGCCGGTATTTCCAGACCGAATTCATGCGGCTCGGCCTCCGCGACATCCTGGGGCTCGTCGACCCCGAGGACGCCAACCGCGAACTCTCCGCGCTCGCGGAAGCGTGCCTCGAGTACGCCCTCGAAGTGGTCACCCGAAAAAACCGGCTCCGCAAAGCGCCCTTCGCCGTGATCGCCCTCGGGAAGTTCGGGGGATCGGAACTCGTCTATGGCTCCGACCTGGACATCCTTTTCGTCGCCCCCGACAAGACCAGGAACCTCCCACGGCTTCAAAAAATCGCCGGGCAGATGGTTGATCTCCTGACCTCCCGCACCGAGCACGGCGCGGTCTTCGAACTCGACGCGCGCCTTCGGCCCGACGGCGAAAAGGGCCTCCTGGTCAACGACCGCCAGGCCCACGAGGACTACTACCGGAGCCGGGCGATGCTGTGGGAAATCCAGGCGCTCACCAGGGCCCGGGCCGTCGCCGGCCACGAACCCACCGGCCAGGCTTTCATCGACCTCGCCCGTCGGCTCACCAATTTCCACGAGGTCTCCACGCCGCTGGCCGCGTACCGCGCCGATTGGAAGTCCGAGATCGCCCGGATGCGGCACCGGATCGAACGCGAACGGACTCCGGCGGGAAAGGAAGCCCTGGCGTTCAAGACCGGGTCGGGCGGGCTCATCGACGTGGAATTCCTCGCCCAGGCGTTCGCCTTGGAGGGCGGATGGTTCGAACCCAACACCCTCGCGGGCCTCGAAAGGGCCCGCGCCTCGGGAAGCCTTTCCTCCGAGGATGCCGAGGTGCTTGTCCGGAACTTCCGGCGGCTGCGCCGGATGGAATCCATCCTCCGACGGTGGAGCTTCGAAGGGGAGACGGTCTTTCCGGACGAACCCGCCGCCCTCCGCCGCGTCGCCGTGCGGTGCGGCTACTCGGAGACGGCGCCGTTCCTCGCCGACCTCGCCGGTTGGCGGGCTGCGATTCGAAGGATCCACGTCGCCCACCTCCCACCTCCGGAGGTCCCCACCGCCGCGTGAGTCAGGCGTGAATTCGGGTTCGCATCACGCGGGAATGCGCCTGCTTCAGGCGAGGCGCCGCAGGAGCAGGAGCGCCCGCGCGCACAAGTCGACCGCCCGCTCCGGGTTCCCAGCCTCGGAATAGCACCGGAATTCGGGGGCGTTCCCCGAGGGCCGCAAATGCAGGATCTCTCCGTTGGCGAACGTCACCCGCAGGCCGTCGGTGCGGTTGATCGAACCCGTTTTGGCGCCCATGAGTTCGCCGAAAAGCCCGTCGAGTTCCTGCGCCGCCTTTCGATCATCCGATCCGGAGAACCTCTCCAGGATGGCTCGACTCCGCTCCGGCGCGAAATCCGTCAACCGGTTGCTCGCGGTGGTCCGGGCCGGAAGCGCCGCCACCAATTGCGCCACGCTCTTCCCCTCGCTTCGCGCCAGCAAGAGCACGCCGATCAGGACGATCATCGCGTCGCGCGTCGGCAGTCTTCGCAGGGGCCGTCCCATCGGCGAAAGGTCCGACTGGATCAGGAACCCGCCGTTCGCCTCGTACCCCACCACCCGCAATCGGCCATCCTTTTCCGCCTCGGCCATCGCCTCCACCACGTAGGGGGATCCGATCCGGGTCCGGCGCACTTCCGGAAACCAGCCGCATCGCTCGACCACCGAATTGGAACTGACCGGCGTCGTCACGGAGTCCGCCTTCAAAAACTTGGCGCACAGCACACCCGCGAGGTCGCCGCGAATCCACTCCCCATGCGCGTCACTCAACAGGGGCCTGTCGCTGTCGCCATCCGCCGAAACCAGGGCATCGAACGGTTCCCTGGCCGTCCATTCACGGGCCAGTTCCGCGTCCTCCGGACGGATCGCCTCCGTGTCCACCGGGATGAAGCGATCCGATCGCCCCAAAGCCACCACCTCCGCCCCCAGGCCTTCCAGGATCTCCAACATCACATCCCGACCGACCGCCGAGTGCTGGTAGACCCCCAGCCGCAGCCCGGTGAGCGGCGCTCCAGGGAACGCGTCGAGGTACCTGCGCACATACCCTTGGCGCACGCCGGCCTCGACCAGCGGTGTCGCGCCCGCCTCCCGGAACATTCCCCTGTCATCGAACAGTCCCTCATCCCAGGTCACCTCCTCCGCCATGATTCCGGCCTCGTCGCCCTTGAGGATTTCCCCAGTGACCTTGTTGAACTTGATGCCGTTCCGGTCGTCGGGAATGTGGCTTCCCGTCACCATGATCCCGGGGATCCTCCTCTCCAACCCAAGGAGCGCGACCGCCGGGGACGGAACCTTCCCGCCGTTGACCGGCACGCACCCCGAATCGCCGATCGCGCGGAAAACCGCCGCCATGATCCGGTCGCTGCTGGGCCGGAAGTCGCCTCCGACGACCACTTCCGATCCGGACTCGGTCAGTTCCCCGAGGGTCCGCAAGTACTGAAGGAACCCCTTCGCGTACCCGTAACAGACCTCGTCGGTCATGGCGTCGGCGAGTCCCCGCGCCCCGCTCGTGCCGAATTTGACCCCGGTCCGGGCCATCATCTCCGCGATACTCTGTTTCATCGGGTTGCTCAGATCGTCTGGGCCAGGAAACCGCCGTCGACCACGAGATCGGTGCCGGTCACGAAACCGCTGGCGTTCGAGCTCGCGAGAAACACCGCCGCCCCCACGAGTTCGCGGGCCTCGCCGAAGCGCCGCATCGGTGTGTGCCCCAGTATCGACTGCGCCCGCGGCGTCGGTGAGCCGTCCTCCTGGAACAGGAGCCGCCGGTTCTGTTCCGCCGGAAAAAAGCCGGGTGTGATCGCATTGACCCGGACCCCGGCTTCCGCCCATTCCCGGGCGAGGAACCGGGTCAGGTTCAAGACCGCCGCCTTCGACGCCGAATAGGCCACCACCCGCGACAACGGCAACCGCGCGGAGGCGCTGGCGACGTTGATGATCGAGCCCCGGCCGCGGGCCGCCATGGGCGGTCCGAACACCTGGCACGGCAGAACCACACCGCCCACCAGGTTCAAATCGAAATTGGCGCGCCAGTCCTCCAACGCGATCTGATCGAACCGCCGCTCCGCCGTCACCGTGACCTTCGAATCGTTGCCACCCGCTCCGTTCACCAGAATGGTCGGCTCACCCAACGCGCCGACGATCGCCGACCGCGCCGATTCCAGACTCTCGCGGCTCAAGGCATCCACCGCGAAGAACGCGGCCCGGCCTCCCGCGGATTCGATCGCCGCAACCCGCGCGGCGCCGCGTTCCGGATTTCGCCCCAACACCGCCACGGCCGCCCCCGCCTTCGCCAGGCCTTCGGCGATGGCTCCACCCAGGACGCCTGTCCCGCCGATGACCACCGCCACGTCGTTCTTGAGATCAAATAATTCGCTCATGATCGGGGCGTGAGGGTGGGGGAGGCACGCCAGGTAAAAAAGCCCGATTTCACCGCCCAGTTTCCACTTCCCTCACGGCCGTCCGACCCGTCTCATCGGCGCGTGCCCAACTCGATTCCCCTCCGCCCGCTCGGTCGGACCGGCCTCCAGGTGCCGATCCTCGGCTTCGGTGCCAGCTCGCTCGGGCAGGAGTTCCGGCAGGTCACCCTGGAGGACGCGATGCTGAGCGTCCGGGTCGCCCTGGAATGCGGCCTGAACTTCATCGACACCTCCCCCTTCTACGGGCGCGGCATGAGCGAGATCCTGCTCGGACTCGCCCTCCGCGACGTCCCCCGGGACCAATACCTCCTCTGCTCCAAACTGGGCCGCTACGACCTCAACCACTTCGATTTCTCCGCCAAAAGGGTCGCCGAAAGCGTCGACGTCAGCCTCCACCGCCTTCGAACCGACCACCTCGACATCCTCCTCTGCCACGACATCGAGTTCGTCCCCATGCAACAGATCGTCGACGAAACCCTCCCCGCCCTCCGCCGCGCCCAGCAGGCCGGCAAGGTTCGCTTCGTCGGCATCAGCGGGTATCCGCAGAAGATCTTCCGGTTCGTGGCCGACCAGGCCGACATCGACTGCGTTCTCAGCTACAACCAGTACACACTGCAGAACACCCGCTTCGCCGACGAAACGGTTCCTTACCTCAAGGAAAAGGGCATCGGCGTCATGAACGCCGGACCCTTCAGCGCCCGTTTGCTCACCAACGCCCCCCTTCCCGCCTGGCTCAAGGAGCCCGAAAGCGTCAAGGCAGCCGCCCGGGAAGCGGCCAAGGTCTGCGCGGACCGGGGCACCGACATCGCCAAGCTCGCCCTCCAGTTCAGCGTCGCCCACCCCGACATCGCGACCACCATCGCCGGCAGCGCCAATCCGGCGAACATCCGGCGTTGGTCCGAATGGATCCAGGAACCCATCGACTCGGAACTCCTTCGGCAGGTGCTCGGGATCTTCTCGACAGTCAAGAATCTGGGCCATCTCGAAGGCCTCGCGGAAAACAACTGAACCTTCCGCCCGACAAGAACGCCTGAACCCGAAGACCCCACCTCCCGGAACCACCGAGACCCGGGTCGACGAACGACACCGACGCCCTGGGCTTTTCAATTCGCCGACCACCCTTTCCGGATTCCGCCTTGAACCAACCGGGGCCGCCGATAGACTCGCGCCTCGGACACAAAGGCCAACCCTATGAGTCCTATTTTCGCTTCGATCGGCTTCCGATTCCTCCCTGGCCCGCTTCGCGCCCGCGAACCCCAGGGAATCTTACCAAGCCTATTCCTCCCGCTGCTGCTCCCCTTGGCGGCGCTGTTCCTGTCGGGCCCGTCCACGGCGTTCGCCGCCGATGGTGTCGTGACCGAAAGCCGGATGCCCTACCGCCATGTGATTCCCTTGCGGGATCACGCCGGCGATATGATCTCCCCGCCGGCGGCGCTGAGCGAGGACGGGAAACCGCAGGACTCGCGGGGAAGTCCCTTTTCCACGGCTCAAACGTGCGGGCGCTGCCACGACTACGCCGCGATTTCCCAAGGTTGGCACTTCAGCGCCGCCAACACGAATGTCGCCGCGGGCCGTCCGGGCGAGCCTTGGATTCTGACGGATCCCGCGACGCGCACGCAGATCCCGCTCTCCTACCGCGGCTGGAAGGGCACGTTCCGCCCGGAGGAGGTCGGCCTTTCGGACTTTGATTTCCTCGTGAACTTCGCCCGCCACTACCCGGGTGGCGGCGTGGGAGAACCCCCCGCCGAACGCATCGCCGGCGTCGATGATCCGCGGATGCGCCGGATGCAGATCACCGGGGCGCTCGAGATCGACTGCCTGATCTGCCACAACAAGCACGGGCATTACGATCACGAGGCCCGTTTCAAGGCCGTCAGCGCCGAGAACTTCAAGTGGGCGCCAACCATCGCCTCGGAGCTGGGCGCCTACGCCGCCAGCCGGCCCGCCAAGGCGTTCGCGGACGCCTGGCGCCCGCCCCGCCCCGCCCCCGCCAACCTTCCCCCGATCAAGTACGAACGGAGCCGGTTCGACTCCGCGAATCACGTCGCGATCGAGGTCACTCGCAAACCGCCCCCGTCCAATTGCTACTACTGTCACACCAGCGAATCCCAGATGGGCGACGCGCGCTGGCATTCCGATGGCGACGTCCACATCCGCGCCGGAATGACCTGCGCCGACTGTCATCGGAACGGAATCGATCACCAGATCGTCCGGGGCTACGAAGGCGAAAACGGCGACCGCTCCCCCAGCGCCGTTTCGATCGACCTCCGCGCCCAGCTCATCCTTCGCGATGATCCCGCGATCTCCGAATCCGACGCCCGCCAACTCGCCGAAAAGCGTCTCGGCGAGGAACTCGGTCGAGTGGAGACGCTTTCCTGCGCCGGCTGCCATTACGGATCTTCGGACGGCCAACTCCCCGGCCGCCTTGGCGCGCCACATCCCCACCACGCCGGTTTTCCGCCCGTTCACTTCGAAAAGCTGGCCTGCACCGCGTGCCATTCCGGCCCCATCCCGAGCGACGCCGCCGAGATCGTCCACACCTCCCTCGCCCACAAGCTCGGACTCCCCGCCCCGATGCGTGGAGCCAACACCGCCCCCGGCATCGTCCAACCAGTCTTCCTCAAGGGTTCCAAGCATTCCGGCGGCAAGATCGCCCCCCACAAACTCGTCTGGCCCGCCTACTGGGGCGTCCTCTCCAACGACCTCGTCCGGCCGCTCCTGCCCGACGCGGTCGCCAAGAGCGCCGGCGACAAGTTCCCCGCCCAGTCCAACGCGGACGTCGGGCGGGATCCGTACAAGACCAAACCACTGTCCAACGACCAGATCCGGGACGTGCTCGTCGCCCTCGCGTCCGGGTTGACCAACGCCGAACCGGTCTTCGTGGCGAGCGGAAAGCTCCACCGCCTGGCCGACAACGAGGTCCGATCCGAGGAGCACGAGGCCGCCTCCCCCTACGCCTGGCCCGTGGGGCATGATGTCCGGCCCGCCAGCCAATCCGTGGGCGCCGTCAAGGGCTGCGCCGATTGTCACTCGGAGGATTCCCCGATCTATTTTGGAACCGTCACCGCCCGGGGCCCCGTGGAACCCGCCGGAGCCGTCACGCGGACGCACCTGGAGCTTCGCGGCGAGGATCCCACCGTGGTCTCGACCTTCGCGTTCACCTTCAAGTTCCGTCCGATGCTCAAGGTCGTCACCTTCGGGTGCGCCCTCATCCTCCTGGGTGTCGTGCTCGGCCGGTTCCTGGTCGTCCTGTCGGGCGCCCGCCACAGCGTGGGACGGCGCTCCAAATAGAGAAGAGAGAGGAAAAGGAACTGCCATGGCTCCGACCTTGATCCCCCCAGCCCCTCCCGCACCCGTGATTCCTTCGCTCGGCGCCATCCCGCGCCTCGCGTATTTCCTGATGTTCGTCGGTTTGCTGGCGGCCGCGGTCAGCGGCATCGGCACGTTCGTGCTGAACCAGGCCCCCATGACGCAATGGGTCCTCATGGCCCATGTCGGCGCCTCCCCCCTCTTCGCCGTGGGTCTGACCCTCGTCGCTCTGACCTGGCCCGCCCGCGAGGCGCGGTACGGCGGC
>CALNYA010000077.1:0-68017 GCA_942490575.1 uncultured Verrucomicrobiota bacterium | reverse complement strand
CTTCGGTCCAGAGCCGGACTTCGTCGGCGAGATTCTGGCGGCCAAGGATGACGACCTGTTCGGCGCCGACCGATTCCGAGACGGCGCGGCGGGACTCGGCGACGTCGACGGCCAGAACCCGGCAGCCGTTGGCTGAAAGGAGATTCGTGACGAGGAGACCGACCAGGCCCTGACCGATGACCAGAACGCGGTCGCCGAGGCGCGGTTCCAATTGGCGGACGGTTTGGAGGGCGATCGAAGCGATGGTGGTGTACGCCGCCTGCCAGTTTTCGACGCCCTCGGGAACGCGGGCGGCGAGGAGGTCGGGGATGGCGATGAGTTCGGCGTGGAAGGCGCACTCGGCGCCGCCGCAGGCGACGCGGTCGCCGACGCGGAACCGGGTGTTGGCGGGGTGGACCTCCTCGACGATGCCGGCGGCGCTGTAGCCGAGGGGGCTGGGTGTTTCGAGGCGATTTCGGACCTTTTCGATGGCGGCCCTCCAACCCAGGTTGCGGGCGGTATCCAGGACTTTGCGGACTTGATCGGGCCGGGCCCGCGCCTTCTGGAGGAGGTTCATCCGCGCCTGCTCAACTTTCATCTTCTCCGTCCCGGCGCTGATGACGGAATGGGTCACACGGACGAGGATTCCGGCCGGAGGCGGCGTGGGCGCGGGAACTTCCTGAAGTTCCAGCCGGCCGTCCTGGTATTGGGCGATCTGAAGCATGGTGGAATCGGATGGGGAAGTGGGGCGCCGTCGTTGGACGCCGACACGCGGGCGCGGCGTCAGGGGGTCGAGTCGGCATCGGGTGCCGGTTGGGAAGCGGGGACGGTGAGCCGGGAGACCAGCCATCGGTGCTTGCCGCGGGCTGTTTTCTCCGTGTCGCGCACCTCGCGCAACGTCACGACGAAATCGTCGCCGAGTTTCCGGGCGATGGCGTCGCGGAGGACGTCGATCCGGGAGGTCTGGAAGGCGGGCGAGGCCACGTAGCGGAATTCCGCGACGCCCGGTTCATCCTGGAAAAACTGGACCGCGTAGAGGGCGTCGAACGTGGCGTCATGCATGTTGAACGCGGTGAGCGAAATCCTGCGGCCGGAGCGGCTGACCAGGAACTCCTGTTCGCGTCCCGCGATCTCGGCGACCGCCGGCCATGGGAATTCGAGATCGCCGTCGCGCGTGGGATCGGCCAGTCGGACGAAGTCGCCGGTGCGATACCGGACCAGGGGCATGGCGAGATTGTGGAAGCTGGTTCCGATCACTTCCCGGAAGCCCTCGGAATCGGCGTCGCCGAACTCGACGTAGCCGTACGTGGGCCAGAAATGGAAGAGATCCGACGACCGGCCCTCGGCGGCGAGGACCACCCGTTCGCTATGGCCGTACCAGCGGAACACACGGCAGCCGAAGACGCGCTCGAGGAGACGCTTTTGCGGGAGGGTCAGGCGTTCCGAACCGGCGAGAAGGCAGCGGAGCGGGAGCCTCCAGGATTGCCCGGAGCGTTCGAGGAATTCGGCCAATTGGAGCGCCGCGGACGGGTACGCATGGAGGATGTCCGGTTTGAAGCGTTCGAGGGCTTCGAGGTATTCGGGGAGGCGGTCCTCGGTCAGGTGGTAGCTGGACAGCATCAGCCAATCGCGGGTGGCGTCGTAGGTGGCGATACGGCCTGCGGCCTTGTCGGTGGTGACGTGGCCCCGGATGACGGCGAGGCGCGCGCCGTCCGTGTACCCGGCTCGTTTCCACTGAGCTTCGAGGAACGCCTGTTCCTTGGGCCGGCTGACGCCCTTCTGAAGATGGAAACCCACGGGCTCGCCGGTGGATCCGCCCGTGGTCATGTAGAGGCGCGACTTGGCCGGAACCGCCGTCGACGTCATCTCCGGGAGGTGCTGCTGGAGGTCGGCCTTCGTGGTGAACGGGCATTTCGCGAGGTCGTCCGGGCCGCGGAGGAGTTCGGGTTGGAAACCCGCGGCGGCGAAGCGGCGCTGGTGGAACGGGCAGAAGTTCCCCGCCTGAATGAGCGAATGCCGGAGCTGGCGCGTCTGGTATTCCACGAGGCGCTCGACGTCCCAGGATTCCACCTCCGTGGCGAGTCGGCGGAACTCCGAGTAGCGCCCGCCGAGCCGCACGCCGGCCGGAAGCATGCGGTACGTCGATCCGAGGGCGCGCTTCAAGCCATCCGGCAGCCGCTCGTACAGCGACAGCAACGGGTAGAGACGATCTTCCAGGCTCATGCGATAGGCCGTCGATGCTGACGATTTCCCGGGCCTGCGTCGACCCCGGTGATCCGTCTTGGATTCCCTTGTCGCGAGGCTTCGGTCGGACGATTGAACCACGGAGCCGACGAAGGAAATGACGAAAGCCCTATCAGCTCCCGAATCGAAGCGATCCGGCGGCGCGACGGGCCGTGGCCAGGGCGGACTCCAACGTGTCGCCGAGGGCGGTCACGTGGCCCATCTTTCGGCCGCGCGCGCTGGTGGTCTTCCCGTAGAGATGCACCGCCGCGCCGGGGACCGCCAGCGCTTCGGCCAGTCCATCCGGAGTTCCGGGGCCGGGTCCCGAGCCCAATAGGTTGATCATCGCCGCCGCTGGGGCGCGAAGCGCGGTGGAACCTAGCGGCCAGCCGAGAACCGCGCGGACGTGGTTCTCGAACTGCGAGCAGGCGCAGGCTTCGATCGTGTAATGCCCCGAATTGTGGACCCGCGGCGCCAGTTCGTTGACCGCGATCATTCCGTCCGCTCCCAGGAACATCTCGACTCCGAAGGTTCCGACCCCGCCCACCGCGGCCACGGCCCGGACGGCGGTTTCCGAAGCCCGTTCCGCGAGGGAGGCGGGCAGGGAGGCGGGGGCTTTCACGACGTGACAGATATGATCCCGCTGGATCGTCTCGACCACGGGATAGACCGCCGTCTCGCCGGCGACCGACCGGGTGATCATCACGGCGAGTTCCCGCTCGAACGGAAACCAGGCTTCGGCGAACAGGGCGTTCTGT
Source organism: uncultured Verrucomicrobiota bacterium (assembly GCA_942490575.1). Classification (GTDB taxonomy): domain Bacteria; phylum Verrucomicrobiota; class Verrucomicrobiia; order Limisphaerales; family CAIMTB01; genus CAIMTB01. The sequence goes on along the minus strand of CALNYA010000077.1, from coordinate 65,057 downwards.
TCGCCGTCGAGGGTGTTCCAGGCCGCGTCGATGTCGGCGGCCGAATGGAGCGTGAAGTTGCCCTTCCCGTCGTAGCCATTCCGCCGCTTCTTGAGGACAAGCGGCCAGCCGAAGTCGGCGCCGGCCCGGAGCACATCGGCCGGCGTCGGTGTGTCGACGAACCGGGGAAGGGGAAGTCCCTCGTCGGCGACGGCCTGCTTCTGCCAGAGCTTGTCCTGGACGATCTTGACCGTGCCCGAGCCGGGGTGAAGGCGGTGGCCGTGGCGTTCGACGGCGGCGAGCGCCTCGGCATCCACGAACTCATTTTCGAGCGTGAGGACGTCGCAAAGCTCCGCCAGACGGAGGAGGTCGGCGGGACGATCCCAGTCGCCGAGGAGACTATGATGCGCGAGTCCGCTGGCGGGGGAGTGTTCCCTTCTCTCGAGGATCGCGATGGCCACGCCGAACTGGGCCGCGGCCTGGGCGGTCATCTTGGCCAACTGCCCGCCGCCGACGAGACCGAGCGTCAGGTTGCTGCTTCGGAGGGGGACTGGGGCGGGAGATGCGGCGGGCGATGGGGCCATAAGGCGTGGGTTGATTTCACGCCAGGGACTCGGGCCGAGGCAATCCGGATTCCCGGAAGAAGTGCGCGAAGCCCTTGCTGTCTCGGTCCTTGACGCCTTTCCGAACCACTTTCACAAAAGCCGCGTTCTCGGGTGTTTCATTCGCGATCCGGGACCCGGCAAGGTACGGCAGCTCACATTCTCCATGGACCAAGCGCAGCTCAACTGGCTCACCAACTTCATCTGGAACATCGCCGACGATGTCCTGCGCGACGTTTACGTCCGCGGCAAATAACGCGATGTCATCCTGCCGATGACCGTCCTGCGCCGCCTCGACGCGGTCCTGGAGCCGACCAAGCAGGCCGTGTTGGAGATGAAGGCCGCGCTCGACAAGGAAGGCGTCACGAACCAGGACGACGCCCTCCGTTCCGCGTCCAGTCAGGCGTTCTACAACACCGGCATCGCCACCTACATCTGGGCGCTCTCGAACCGCAAGCCCGCGCCGCGCCAGGGCCAGGTGCAGCTCATCGACGCCACCCAGTGGTTCCGTCCGCTGCGCAAGAACATGGGCAAAAAGAACTGCGAACTCGCCCCCGAAGACGTCCAGCGCATCTGCGACACCTTCCTCGCGTTCCAGGAAACGCCGCGGTCGAAAATCTTCCCCAACGCCGCCTTCGGCTACTGGAAGGTGAAAGTCGAGCGCCCGCTCCGCCTCCGCAGCCAGCTCACCCGACCGCCCATCCAGACCCTGCGCTTCGCCTCGGGCGACGAGGAAATCCGCGCCGCGCTCTACGACCAGCTCGGCGACGACCTCTTTGAAAAGCCCACCGCCGTGCGCGAGGCGCTCGCCCAGCTCGTCAACGACTGGGGCCAGGACGAGTCCGCGGACGACGATGAAAACGGCGAAGGCGGCGGCAAGAAGGGCCTGCCCGAGAAGACCAAAAAGAAGCTCCTCGACCCCGACACCTGGCGGCGCGACGCCGGACTGGTCGAAACGGCCATCAAGCTCCGTGAAGCCCTCGGTGACGGCCTCTTCGAGGATCACAACCTCTTCCTCGAACAGGTCGAAACCACGCTCAAGAAGCGGAATCTCAAACCCAGCGCCGCCGACCTCAAGCTCATCATCGGCGCGGTGAGTTGGCGCGATGAAGCCGCCCCGCCCGTCATCAAGAAAGTCCACAAGCCCGGCAAGACGCAGCCCGACCCGCTGCGCGGCCTCTTCGCGCTCCCCTCCACCTCGGAGAGAGGGGCGGGGAGTGAGGGTGCTCCACGCTTGGCGGAGTTTGAACCCGACGCCGAACTGCGCGACTTCGAGCAGATCCCGCTGCTGGAGGAAGGCGGCATCGAAGCCTTCATCCGCCGCGAAGTCCTGCCCTACACGCCCGACGCCTGGATCGTCGAGGCCGACACCAAGATCGGCTACGAAGTCAGCTTCACCCGCCACTTCTACCAGCCGCCGCAGCTCCGCACCCTCGCTGAGATCAGCGCCGACATCCTCAAGCTGGAGCAGGAGACCGAAGGGTTGCTCAGTGAAATCACGAAGGGAGCCGCGAAATGAGCGACGAACGGCTCAAGAATCCGCCCGGCAAGGGGCGGAAGAGAAGTCAGCCAGCGCCAACGGCGCGATCCAATACCAGCCCAGGGCAACGCCCTGGGTTTCCGGATCGTCGTCACCTCAAAGCCCTGAAAGGGCGTTCCAACCCATGCCTCAATCCCTTGCCCGCCTGCCCATCCACCTCGTCTTCAGCACCAAAAATCGGGAGCGAATCATCACCGACGCAATCCGTGATTCGCTCCACGCTTACATGGCCACCGTTCTCCAACACCTCGGCTGCCCGCCCGTGCTCATCAACTCCGTGGAAGATCACGTTCACATCCTGTTCGAGCTTTCCCGCACCGTCGCCGTCAGCTCCGCCGTTGAGGATGTCAAAAAGGCATCGTCAAAATGGATCAAAACCCAGGGGACCGAATTCGCGGGGTTCTCGTGGCAGGCGGGTTACGGTGCATTTGCGGTCTCAGAATCAAACGTGGATGCCGTGCGGCAATATGTCGCCAACCAGCAGGAACATCACCGCACCCAATCATTTCAGGAGGAATACCGGGCGTTTTTGGAGCGACACAGGGTCGGGTTCGACGAACGGTATGTGTGGGATTGAGGCGGGGGGTTGGGTCGCCCCTTCAGGGCTTGCCTGGCTTGCTGCCGGTGACCCAGGGCGTTGCCCTGGGCTGGCATGGAGTTGCCCCTTTGGGGCGCGGGACACAGATCGCCCGCCGCCGGACAGCGCCGGATTTCGAGCGCCAACGGCGCGCCCCAACACGAGCCGCGGGCAACGCCCTGGGTTGGTATTGGGTTGCCCCCTTGGGGCGCAACATCCCGGAACTTTAGCCCCAACGGAGCGACTCAGCCACAGCCCAGGGCAACGCCCTGGGTTGGAATTGGGTTGCCCCCTTGGGGCGCATCAACCCGGAACTTTAGCCCCAACGGGGCGACTCAGCCACAGCCCAGGGCAACGCCCTGGGTATGCGTATCGCCAACAATTCCAAGCCCTGAAAGGGCGTTCCAAGCCATGCCACAATCCCTTGCCCGCCTGCCGATCCACCTCGTCTTCAGCACCAATCATCGAGTCACGGCGTTTCGTTCGATGAACGGTATGTGTGGGATTGAGGCGGGGGGTTGGATCGCCCCTTCAGGGCTTGGAATGTTCTTGCTGCCGGTTACCCAGGGCGTTGCCCTGGGCTGGCATGGAGTTGCCCCTTTGGGGCGCAGGACACAGATCGCCCGCCGCCGGACAGCGCCAGATTTCGAGCGCCAACGGCGCGCCCCAACACGAGCCGCGGGCAACGCCCTGAGTTGGCATTGGGTTGCCCCCTTGGGACGCATCATCCCGGAACATTAGCCCCAACGGGGCGACTCAGCCACAGCCCAGGGCAACGCCCTGGGTATGCGTATCGCAAACAATTCCAAGCCCTGAAAGGGCGGCCCATCATTCAACGAAAAGAAGGCCAGCCATGATCGAGGGGCTCCAGCCGTATGCGGAATACAAGGAGTCGGGGCAGGAATGGCTTGGGCGGTTGCCGGCGCATTGGTCGCTGCTGCCGAACCGCGTCCTCTTTGAAGAAGTCAAAGACCGCAATCACCCCAACGAGGAAATGCTGTCAGTCACGATTACGCGCGGAATCGTGCGCCAAAAATCACTGCTGTCCGACACGTCGAAGAAAGACAGTTCCAACCTCAACAAGAACGCCTACAAACTCGTTCAGCCCGGTGACATCGCCTACAACAAGATGCGGGCTTGGCAGGGCGCGTTGGGCGCTTCCTCGCTTCGCGGCATCATCAGTCCAGCCTACGTCGTGATGCGACCGCGGGCGCAGGCCAGTCCGGTCTTTTGCCATCATCTCTACCGCACTCCGGCATTCGCAAAGGAAGCCGAGCGGTGGTCGCATGGCATTACGTCGGACATGTGGAGTTTGCGGCCTGAGCATTTCAAAGTCATTTACTCGGCGTTCCCTCCCCCCGACGAACAAGCGGCGATCGTGCGGTTTCTGGACCACGCGAACCGGAAGATCGACGGGTTCATCCGGGCGAAGCGGAAGCTGATCGCGCTGCTGGGGGAGCAGAAGCAGGCCATCATCCACCGCGCCGTCACCCAAGGCCTCGACCCCAACGCCCCCCTCAAACCCTCCGGCATCCCCTGGCTCGGCGACATCCCGAAGCATTGGGAAAAAACGCGGCTCAAGTTTGAGGCATCGCACATCGTCGATTGTTTGCACGCGACACCGAGCTATCGAAGTGATGGCGCATTTCCGGCAATCCGCACCGCTGACATAGAACCTGGAAAAGTGCGTCTCGAACAGGCACGGAAAATCTCAGAAAGTGAGTTCCGAAGGTGGACAGCTCGCCTAATGCCCGAGGTGGGCGACATACTATACAGCCGCGAGGGAGAACGTTTCGGAATCGCCGCGAATGTTCCGCTAGGCACATCGCTCTGCATCTCGCAGCGCATGATGGTTTTCAGAATCCGGCCACGCCAGAACAGCGAGTATCTGATGTGGCAGTTGAACTGCCAGCACGTCTATCTCCAAGCGTCGCTATATGTCATAGGCTCCCACCCCCCTCATGTGAACGTGGATCAGATCGAGAATTTCCAACTGGCCCTACCACCCTTCGGGGAGCAGCAGTCTATCGTTGATCATATCAACGCCGAGTGCAGCGTCATCAACACCGCCATCGCCCGGACGGAGCGAGAGATCGCGCTGATGCAGGAATACCGGACGCGGCTGACGGCGGACGTGGTGACGGGCAAGCTGGACGTGCGCCCCGCCGCCGCCCACCTGCCAGACCTCACCGCTGCGAGCACCGAACCCGCCGCCGACACGCCGGACGAGACCGAACCCGAGGAGGTCCAATGAGCACTCGATTCGCCCTCGGGCCGCGGCTAGGTTTGGTCCACTGAAATGAACCTGACTCTTGCGCCGCGGATCATCCGCTGGGCCCGCGAACGCGCGGGTCTGGATGCCTCTACCCTGGCCAAGAAACTTGGGGTGAAGCCGGAGCGGGTTACGGAATGGGAGGAAACCGTTCTGTTGATACGGCGCCGACAGGCGTGGATACGCGAGTTTTTGGTCGAGGAGGGAGGGCCTTCCTTGAGCTTCATCGGGAGACTCGTGCTGGATGTTTAGGGCATGGCGACAACCGACACTTCCGAAAAAGGCCTCGAAACGCTGATCATGCGCCACCTGACCGGCGCGGATGGCTTGCCGTCGGGCACGTCGGGGATGCTGGCGGATGCCAAGCCGCTCAGGGGTGGTAGTGGTTGGTTTGCCGGCAGCGCGGCGTCGTATGACCGCGAGTTTGCCGTGGATGTGGAGCAGCTTTTCGCCTTTCTTCACGCCACCCAGCCGGACGAGACGGCGAAACTCGGCATCGGCGATTACCGGGACAAGAAGAACATCGCCTGCCAGAAATTCCTCGCCCGTCTGCAAGGGGAGATTTCCCGGCGCGGCACGATCGATGTGCTGCGTCACGGCATCAAGCACGGCGCGCTGGGCTTCGACCTGTTCTTCGGCACGCCGTCGCCGGAGAACAAAAAGGCCGTGGAGCGCCACGCGGCGAACCGTTTCAGCATCACCCGCCAGCTTGCCTACAGCCGCGAGGAGACCAAGCGGGCGCTGGACCTGTGCGCGTTCATCAACGGCCTGCCGGTGACGACCTTCGAGCTGAAGAACAGCCTGACCAAGCAGACGGTCGAGGACGCGATCGAGCAGTACAAACGCGACCGCGACCCGCGGGAGACGCTGTTTCAGTTTGGCCGGTGCGTGGTTCACTTCGCGGTGGACGACGTCAAGGTGGCCATGTGCACGGCGCTCAAGGGCGCGAGGGGGATGGCGAAGGAGTCGTGGTTTCTGCCCTTCGACCAGGGCTGGAATGATGGCGCGGGCAATCCGCCGAACCCGGACGGGCTGAAGACGGATTACCTCTGGAAGCGAATTCTCACCCCGGCGGGCCTCACGGATATTTTGGAGAACTACGCGCAGATCGTGGAGGAGGAGAACCCAAAGACCGGGAAGCGGAAGCAGGTGCAGGTCTTTCCCCGTTACCACCAGCTCGACGTGGTGCGGAAGCTCCTGGCCGATGTCGGAGCGCGGGGGTCGGGGCAGCGTTACCTCATCCAGCACTCGGCGGGCAGCGGCAAGTCCAACTCCATCGCGTGGCTCGCGCACCAGCTCATCAGCGCGCGCAAGGACGGCAAGGAGGTCTTCGACTCGATCATCGTGGTGACCGACCGGCGCATCCTCGACCAACAAATCCGCGAGACGATCAAGGGCTTCGCGCAGGTGGGCGGCATCATCGGCGCGGTGAAGGAAGGCGCGGGTGTTTCCAAGACCGAGCAGCTCTCGAAATTCCTCAAGGACGGGAAGAAGATCATCATCTCCACGGTGCAGACCTTTCCCTTCGTGCTCGACAGCATCGGCGCGGAGCATCGCGGCGGGAACTTCGCCATCCTCATCGACGAGGCGCATTCCAGCCAGGGGGGGGCGCACGGCGGCGGCCATCAGCGCGGCGCTGGGCGAGAGCGCCGAGGAGGAAGAGGAGACCACCGAGGACAAGATCAACCGCATCATCGAGCAGCGGAAGATGCTGCCCAACGCCAGCTACTTCGCCTTCACCGCCACACCGAAGAACAAGACGCTGGAGATGTTCGGCATCGCGTATCCCGAGGGCGGCGAGGTGAAGCACCGTCCCTTCCACGGCTACACGATGAAGCAGGCGATCCAGGAGGGCTTCATCCTCGACGTGCTCAAGAACTACACGCCCGTGGACAGCTATTACCGGCTGGCCAAGACCATCGAGGGCGACCCGGAGTTCGACGTGAAGAAGGCGCGCAAGAAGCTGCGCCTCTACGTCGAGAGCCACAGTAAGGCCATCCGCGACAAGGCGGAGATCATGGTGGATCACTTCCTCGAACAGGTGATCGGCCAGAACAAGATCGGCGGGCAGGCGCGGGCGATGGTGGTGACTGGCAACATCCAGCGGGCGATCCAGTACTTCTGCGCCTTCCGCGATTACCTGACGGAACTCAAGAGCCCCTACAAGGCCATCGTCGCGTTCTCGGGCGAGCCGGAGTTCAAGGGCGAAAAAGTGAGTGAGGCCAAGCTGAACGGATTCCCGAGCAACGACATCGCCGACAAGATTCAGGAAGACCCGTATCGCTTCCTCGTCTGCGCCGACAAATTCCAGACCGGCTACGACGAGCCGCTGCTGCACACGATGTATGTGGACAAACCGCTGAGCGGCATCAAAGCCGTGCAGACGCTCTCGCGTCTGAACCGGGCGCACCCGAAGAAGCACGACGTGTTTGTCCTCGATTTCCAGAACGACACCGAAATCATCGAGCAGTCCTTCGCCGACTACTACCGCACGACAATCCTCAGCAAGGAGACCGACCCGAACAAACTCCACACGCTCAAGGGCGAAATGGATGGGTATCAGGTCTATTCGCCGGGGAAGGTCACCGAGTTGGTCGAACTCTACCTCGGCGGCGCGGACCGCGAGAAACTCGATCCCATCCTCGACGCCTGCGTGGCCGTGTATGTGAACGACCTTGACGAGGACGGTCAGGTGGATTTCAAGGGCAAGGCCAAGGCCTTCGCGCGCACCTACGATTTCCTCGCCACCATCCTCCCGTATGGCGTGCGGGAGTGGGAGAAACTCTCGATCTTCCTGAACTTCCTCATCCCAAAGCTGCCCGCGCCGAGGGAAGAGGACCTTGCCAAAGGCATCCTCGAAGCCATCGACATGGACAGCTATCGGGCCGAAAAGAAGGCAACACTGGCCATCGCGCTGCCGGACGCGGACGCCGAGATCGAACCCGTGCCCACGAGCGGCGGCGGGCGCAAGCCCGAGCCGGAGTTGGACAAGCTCTCGAACATCATCAAGGCGTTCAACGATCAGTTCGGCGGTTTGTTCAACGATCCGAGGGCTGTTGAGAAGCGGATCATCGAGGTGATCCCGCCGAAGGTGTCCGCGGACCCGGCTTACCAGAATGCGAAGCAAAACTCGGATCCGCAGAACGCGCGTATCGAGCACGACAAAGCTCTGAAGCGCGTCATCACCGCGATGTTCAAAGACGACGCCCAGCTCTTCAAACAGTTCCAGGATAACCAGTCGTTTCGGCGTTGGCTGACGGACACCATCTTCGGATTGACCTATCACCCTGGGCGGGCATAGGGAGGGGTTACGAAGAATTCCGAAGCAGGTCGACACGGGCGAGGAGGCCGGGAGGGATCAGCGACAGGACGCGCGGATGATCTTCGCAAATCCTGACGAGATCAGCCTCGTCCTTGGCGCGCTTGCTCGCGCGGCGTTGGGGGTCGGAGACCGCCCACAACTTGCCTTGCACGAGGTCGTCCAAGGCCGCCACCGGCAGGCGCACGCCGAAAACCTCGGTCTCCGTGGCGCGCAAAGGGAAGGATCCGTAGCGGCTGTTGATCGTGATCTGAATGCGCAAGCGACTTCCGGGCAGGCAGGCGTTGATGGAGTGGGGGTGATCGTCCACCGTGAAACCGGCTGCCCTGAGCGCCTCGGCGACGCCAACGGAAGCGGTGATGGCGAAATCCGCGTCGAGCGTGACGACCGGCTCGACATAATGGTTCACCGCCAGTCCACCGATGAGGCAGAAGGAGTGACCCGCCGTCCGCAACGCGGCCACCAGACGGCTCAGGTCGTCGCTGCGGCCGGTGATGCCTGCGAAAAATTCGGCTTCGGACATAATTTTTTCTAGTTATCGCCTTTGGATTTCTCCTTTGAGGCGAACCGCTTCACATATCCGATGAAGAGCAAAACCTCAGCTGTGGCCCGCTGCAGGTGGGCTGAATCGGAATTGGATCGGAAAGCTTCCTGATGAGTGAATCAGCATCCGTGGCACCGGGGACGATTCCGATGTCCGGCGAGGCGAGGCGAGGTGCACGCGGCGCCCTGGATGACGGACCGCATATCCGGCCTCGTTGCCTCTCCCATTTTGTTTCTTTCGTTGGCAAAAGCCGCCGCTGACAACAGCCCGTTGGTGATGATCAAGGCCGGGAGCTTGTTGACGTCCGCTTTCGTCGCGAGTTTGGCGACCTTCAGCGCGGCGGCGGCTCGGATCTGTTCGAGGTTTTTCATGCATCTGGCTCTTTGGGGTTGTCGACCGAGACCGTGCAATAGCCAAGCCCGGTGGAGACGTCACCTCTAGGTGAAAACGCCCTTCCTTTGGCCGATCCGCATCCCCGAACCAAGATCCGTAGGATCGGCCTGTCTATAGACCGTGTCCAGGTATGGATCTCAAGCCCCAGAGGGGCAGCCCTTCGGCGAGACTCATTCGACCTGGATCCCCAGCGACCGCCTCCCCGAGGGCCGCTCCTACGGAGCTTGAATTCATTTGCGACCGATCGTTGCTATAGACCGGCCACCCCTACGGGGGAATGGCGCTTAGATTGTGCCTAAAACTTTCTTTCCGAGGCGCTTGCGCCGCTTGGGTTCCGGGATCGTTTCAAAAAGTTCCTGGCGTGAGATCCGCTGCATTTCTTTGAGCGTGGCTTGCACCTCGCGCCAGTTTTCGATCGCGGTCCGCAGCCACCCATACTGTTCCTTCGACAAGGCCACGCTCACCGTTTTGCCGCGAACCTTCCGGGTCCACTGATAGCACGGACCTCCAGCTCCAGGGCCCCGGTCCTGCACATACCCTTCGCTGATCCAGCCGCTCCGGCTGAGTTGCTGACACAACTGCCGATAGCGTTCCGACCTTTCCACCGGTGAAGTCGTCGCTTTCATGAATAGGGAGTCTATCTCATTCGTCAATAGGGCGGTAGATCTACCGCCCTATGTCAACTCCATTCTTTCCCCAACTGCGCCCCGTTCTCGCTCCCATGGGTTCGCGTTCCACCACCTGCGCCCGCGCTCTGGCGCGCGATACCCTCGCCCAGATCGAGGAACGCTTCGCCTCAGCCCTCGATCCGGCTCTTCTTCAGAAATCCTCTTCCGGCCCTCATTCCCGCAGGCGTCTCTTCCCCCTCCGCCGGACCTTCTGGTCCTGGATTTGGCAGATCCTCCAGTCCAACACAGCCTGCCGCGAGGTGGTCGCCCAACTCCAGGCCGCGCTCCTGCTCGAGAACCTCCCGCCCTGCGAGAATGGCAGCAGCGCCTATTGCCAAGCCCGGGCCAAGCTCACCCTCAAGCGGCTCCTCGACCTTCTGGCCTCCAGTGTCAAAAGCTGTCTAAGGTTCGCCCCCGCGTCCGGTTTGCTTCAGGGACGTTCGATCAAGGTTGCCGATGGCACCACCGTCCGCCTTCGGGACACCCCGGCAAACCGCGCCGACTTTCCACCCTCAAGCAATCAATTCGGCAATCCAGGGTTCCCCCTCCTCAAAGTCGTCGCCCTCTTCTCCATGGCCAGCGGCGCCGTGATCGCCCATGCCGTTGATTCACTGCGCACCAGCGAGTTGCGCTTGCTCATGAGCCTGCGGGAATGGTTCCAACCCAGGGACATCGTCGTCGCCGACAGGGCCTATGGCGTGTACGTGCTGGCGGCTTGGCTGCAGGGACTCCATTGCGATATGGTCGCGCGACTCGACGCCCGCAGTCGCAAGGTCGATTTCCGAAAGGCCAAACGCCGACTTGGGCCCAAGGATGGATTGTTCGTCTGGCGCAAGCCCAGCGTACCCTCGCCCCTGCTTGGGCCCGAAGAATGGGCCGCGCTGCCGCGGAGTTGCTGGTCCGCCTGATCCGCTGGCATGTCGACCGTCCGGGCTACCGGACCCGTGAACTGACCGTGATGACCACGCTCCTGGACGCTGATCTTTATCCCACCGAGGAAATTCTCAGGGCCTATTTCAAACGTTGGCGTTTGGAAATGTGCTTCGACGATCTGAAGACGACCCTCGGAATGGAGATGCTCCAGTGCAGGAGCCCGGAGATGGTGAAGCGCGAGTTGGTGGTCTTTCTCATCACGCACAATCTCATCCGCTGGCTCATGGCCCAGGGCGCGCATTCCGGCGGGGTGGATCTCGAACGGCTCAGTTTCACCGGGACCCTCGACGCCTTTCGCCAGTGGTCCATTGCCATAACTCAAGTGCGTGGCCGCGGCAGCGTCGCCCGCCGGAACGCCCTCTGGCAGAAATTCTTGGAACGTATCGCCGCCGATGAGGTCCCGTTACGCCCGGGGCGCCAAGAGCCAAGGGCTGTCAAACGACGTTCAAAATACCCCCATCTCAACAAGCCCCGACATGCTTATGTCGAGCGATGGAGTCGCAATAAACGTCGCCGGGCATCCCGAGCCAAAGCACGCGTCCTCGTTAACTAAGCGCCATTCCCCCTACGGGGTTGTGCGGGGATTTCTCGCGACCGAATCAAGAACGACGCCTTCCCTGACCGGCCCATCTCCCCCCGGGTTGGTGAAAAATGGTTCTCCGCACAAGGGAGGGCCGAACGCGATAGGTGGGCTCAAGAAAAACTAGCCAATCTCCAGGCGGCCGGCGGAGGTCGTCGGCTTCCCGGCGGGACTCCAGCGCGCTCACCACAGCGCGGTGGTGCCAGTTGATCCCGTCGGGGCGGCGGGTGTCCGCCGGCAGGTAATCCATAGAGCCCGACGCCGAAGTTCCGCGAGTACACCCTTGCCCGGGCGCTGTGATCGGGACCGAAATCGTAGGCTTTCTCCGGCGGATCGTGGAGGGTAGGCTGCGGATCATGATTCCGAGGTTGCTGACGGCTGCTTTTGTGCTCGGGCTCTTCGCAGCTTTGGGCATGGCTGCCCTTGGGGCCGCGGACGCGCGACCGGATCGGGTGGTCGCGGATTTCGAGGGTGAGACCTACGGGACTTGGACGGCCACGGGTGAGGCGTTCGGACCCGGCCCAGCCCGCGGAACCTTACCCGGCCAGATGAAGGTGGAAGGGTTCCTGGGCAGGGGGCTCGTGAATTCGTTTTTCAAGGGGGACGGATCCACCGGTTCACTCACTTCGCCGCCGTTTCGGCTGGAGCGCCGGTACATCGGCTTTCTGATCGGCGGCGGCCGGGACACGGAAAAGACGTGCATGCGACTGGTCGTCGACGGGCGGGTCGTCCGGGTCGCGACAGGGCCCAACGATCGGCCGGGCGGGACCGAGGAATTGGCGTCGGATTCGTGGGACGTCGGTGACCTGGCGGGGAGGAGCGCCGTGATCCAGATCGTCGATCAAGCCACCGGCGGTTGGGGCCATATCAACGTGGATCAGATCGTCCAGACCGATCGCAAGCCTCCCGGTCCGCGGACGGACGCGAGTCGCGAGTTCAGGATCGCGCAGCGCTACCTTCATCTGCCGATCCGGAATGGCGCGCCCAAGCGGGTGGTGACGCTGTTGGTGGATGGGGTCGAAGTGGTTCGCAACGACATCGAACTGGCGCCGGGTACCCCGGATTGGTGGGCGCCGATGGATGTCGGCGCGTGGATGGGTCGGACCGTCACGCTTCGGGTGGACAAGCTCCCCGAGGACTCGACAGCCCTGAGCGCGATCGTGCCCGGCGACACGATCCGGGGCGGCGAGGATCCCTACGGGGAGCCGCTCCGCGGCCAGTTTCATTTCTCTTCTCGCCGGGGCTGGAACAACGACCCGAACGGGCTGGTTCACTTCAACGGCGAGTACCACCTCTTTTATCAGCACAATCCCTACGGCTGGGGTTGGGGCAACATGCACTGGGGTCACGCGGTGAGTACGGATCTCGTTCACTGGCGGGAGTTGGGGGACGCGCTGCTCCCGGATGCGATGGGTCCGATGTTCAGTGGGAGCGCGGTGGTGGATTGGAATAATACCAGCGGCCTCGGCGCGGAAGGCAAGCCGCCGCTGGTGCTCATCTACACCGCGGCCGGCAATCCGACGGTGCAAGCCATCGCGTCGAGCACCGACGGGCGGACGTTCACCAAGTACCGGGGCAACCCGGTCCTCGGGCAGATCACCGGGGGAAATCGCGATCCCAAGGTGATGTGGCACGAGCCGACGGGACGCTGGGTGATGGTGCTGTACGTCACGCTGTCGGGCGGCCGGCATTCGGTTCAATTCTTCACGTCGCCGGATCTGCGCGAATGGACCCTGGCCAGCATCACCGAGGGGATTGCTGGTACCCAGTACCTCTACGAATGTCCTGACTTCTTCGAACTGCCGCTCGACGGCGACGACAAGAATCGGAAATGGGTTCTGATGGCGGCGAACAGCGAGTACGCCGTGGGTACCTTCGACGGCACGACGTTTCGTCCCCAGGAATCAAGGCTTCCCGGGCATCGGGGGCGTGGTTTCTACGCGGCGCAGACCTTCAGCGACCTGCCGAAGGAGGACGGCCGGCGCATCCAGGTGGGCTGGTTTCAGACGGAGACGCGAGGGATGGCGTTCAACCAGTCGATGACGGTGCCGCTCGAACTGAAGCTCAAGTCCACCACCGAAGGATCGCGCATAACCTTCACGCCGGTCCGGGAACTGGAGGCGTTGCGAACCAGGACCCACGGGTGGCCCAGCATGGATCTGGTTCCGGGGGCTGGGAATCCGCTGGATGGAGTCAGGACCGAACTGGTGGAGCTTCGGACCGAATTGGAGCCGGGTGACGCCACGGAAGTGACCCTGACGGTGCGCGGCGCGACGTTGGCCTATGATTCCGCGAAGCAAGAATTGGTGGTCAACGGCCACGGGGCGCCCGCCCCCCTGCGCCAGGGGAAACTTAGCTGACGGTTTTCTGTGATCGAACCGGACTCGAAGTGTTCGCCAACGACGGTTTGACCTACGTTCCGATGCCGTTCCAACCCAAGCCGGAGGACCGCGTGCTGTCGATCGCCGCCGTGGGGGGCGCCGCGAGAATCACCCGGCTCGAAGTTCACGAACTCCGGTCCGCGTGGCTTCCCGATCGAGGGAACCAGGATCTCCGGGGTGAAATCCCGCGGCCCGACGACGCCCCGAAGCCGCGAACCCCGGAGCAGAGCGCCGCCGCGTTTCAGCTTCCCGAGGGCTTCCGCATGGATGTGGTGGCGAGTGAACCGCTGGTCACTTCGCCCTCGGGCGTCTGCTGGGACGAGCGCGGACGTTTGTTCGTGAGCGAATTGCACGGGTACAACCTCGAAGGCCAACTCGATCTCGACGAGCTGAACAAGACTGGGCGGCTGGACACCGAGGTGCGGCGGGTGCAGGCGGACGAGAAATTCAAGAAGGCGGCCGAACCGGGGACCTACGGCGTGGTCAAGTGGCTCAGCGATACGGACGGCGACGGCCGGATGGATCGATCGGTCGTGTGGTCGACCAATCTGCCGCCTGTCTACGGATTGGTGCCGGCGCGGGGCGGTGTGATCGCGGCGTGCGCGCCCGAGATCGTCTATCTCGCCGATCGCGACGACGACGGAGTGGCCGAGGTGCGTGAGACGCTTTTCACCGGATTTCGAACGGGCCCGCTGGAACGTGGGATCAATGCTCCACAGTGGGGAGCGGATGGTTGGATCTATTTCGGACGCGGGGCGGGCGGCGGGCGGATCACCGGACCGCACCTCGCCCGACCGGTGGATCTGCCGGGGACCGATTTCCGCATTCGGGCCGACGGGACGGCGATCGAGCCGGTGGTGGGTGCCACGGGCACTTTCGGATTCGCGCTCACGGAGGCGGGCGAACGTTTCACCATGTCCACGAGCGAGCCCGGACGGTACGTCGCTCCGTTGCCCTGGCGGTATCTGGTCCGCAATCCCGACGCCGCCACGCCCCGCCTGGAAATCGCCACGGGGGATCGTCGGGTCTACCCGCGTGCTCGAGCTCATCCCTGGCGTCAGAAGCGCGCCGACGACCCCGCCTACTTCAAGTTCTACCGGGATCGGTATGGGGCCGGTGACAGCGACGCGTCCGGTTGGTTCACGTCCGCCTGCAGTCCCCTGATTTACGAGGATGACGTGCTTCCGGGACTTCGAGGGCGGTACCTGGTTTGCGAACCGTCCGGCAACATCATCCACCGGGCGGGGATTCGGGAGGATGGCCCACTTCTGACCCTCGTTCGCGTGGCGGGCGAAGAGCGGTCGGAGTTCGCGGCTTCCACCGATTCGTGGAGTCACCCGATGAATCTCAGCCATGGCCCGGACGGCTCCGTCTGGGTGGTGGACTACTATCGCGAGATCATCGAGGACTACTCGGCGATTCCCCGCCACTTGCAGCAGCAGTACGGCGTGTACGCCGGGCACGATCGCGGTCGCATCTACCGCCTGACGCATCGGGATGCGCCAAGGTCCCCGTCGCCCGACATGAGTTCGCTCACCGTGGATGCCCTCGTTCAGGAGGTGGAGAGTCCCCTTTTCTGGCGTCGGCAAACGGCCCGGCGCCTGCTTTTGGAGAGGCGTGATCCCGCGGCTGCGCCAGTCTTGCGACGGATCCTGACGGCGGATCAAGCGAGCCCGGCGGCCATCGTCGGGGCGCTGCATACCCTCGAAGGTCTGGGCGCTCTTCGGTCGAACGACATGCCGCCTTGCCTTCGGCACGAGGCGGAGTCCGTCCGGGTTCATGCGTTGCGACTCGCTGATCGCCGGTTCGGGACCGATCCGGGGCGGGCGTTGTTGGAAGCCGCGTTGGCATTGGCCGGGACGGAAACCTCCCCGCGGGTTCAGCTTCAATTGGCGCTCAGCCTGGGGGAGTCCTCGGATCCCAGGGCGCTCGAAGCCCTGGTCGGATTCGCCCGCGAGAAACTGGCGGTGCGCTGGATGGATGTCGCGGTGCTGTCGTCGCTTCACGAGCGGGACCTCGCGGTGCTGGAGGCGCTTGTTCGCGAACCTGGCGGCGCGGGACCGTTCCTCGTCCCGCTCGCCCAATCCATCGCCGCGCGCCGGAGCGAAGCCGATCTCGCGACGGCGCTTCGATGGACGGTGAATGCGCCCGCCGGGACTCAGGCCAGGTGCTGCCTGAACCGCACCTTGATCGCGTTCGGCCTTTCCTTGTTTGGAGAACCATTCGGTCCTGGCCGCCAGTGGCAGCGCCGACGTGCGCAAGGCGGCCCGCGCGTTGGAGGACACTTTCCTGGGCAATGTGACCGAAGACCGCACCGTGAGTCCGGCCCGGACGGGGTCGGTCATCGAAACGGTCAGTGAAGAGACTTTCCGTGGATTCACGGTCGCCCTGGGCGTGGGGCGCGATCCGGAACGGGGCCACGCCCTGTTCGTGCAGGCCTGCGCCACCTGCCATCGGGTGGGTTCGGAGGGCCACGACGTGGGACCGGATCTGTTGGGGCAGATCGGTTTCGCCGAAGAGGCCTTGTTGAAGGACATCCTGATGCCGAGCGAACGGATTCGGCCCGGGTTCGAGGCGACGGTCGTCGAGGTGGGGGACGGGAGCACGGTGACGGGCATCCTGCGGGACGACGGAGCGACCAGTCTGACGCTGGTTCTGCCGGAAGGCGTCGAGCAGGTGTTGCTCCGGAGGGACGTGGTCGGCGTGCGTCGCCAGGAGACGTCCCTGATGCCGTCGTTCGCCGAGACCCTGACGCCGTCGGACATGGCTCACCTGCTCGCCTGGCTGCGCACCCGGACCGCGGGAGTTGGGAGCGCGGCGGGAGGGACTGGGGGGCTCTGAAGAGGGAGCGAGCGAGAAGGGGAGGGGTTCTTGGAAGTTTGACCTAAGGAGGAGCAGTCGCTTCCATCCGGGTTCCTATCCATCGTTGTGAAGGCAGATTCACCCTCACCCGGCTTGCTGCTTTTGAAATGATGGTTATCAGGGCCCCGAAGCTTCCAACCCCCTCATGAATGAGTGCGTATCCCGTCACCGCTGAGCGTGAGACCCGCCTGGAGGAGCGCATGGCGCGCCTGGGGATCCTTGAAGCGGATCTCGACGAGTCGTTCGTCCGGTCCGGGGGGCACGGGGGGCAGAACGTCAACAAGACGTCGACGTGTGTGCAACTGGTCCATCGGCCGACGGGGATGTCGGTGAAATGCCAGACCACGCGCCAGCAGGGCATGAACCGCTTTCTCGCGCGCCAGTTGCTGCTGGACAAGATCGAGGACGCGCGGCGTATCGCGGCGGCGGCGGAGCGCGCGCGAATCGAAAAGGTCCGCCGTCAGAAGCGCCCTCGGAGCCGTGGGGCCAAGGAGCGAATCCTCGCCTCCAAGTCCCGCCAATCGTCCAAGAAGAAGCTGCGGGGGCGGCCCGATCGGGACTCGGGTTGACCGGCGGTTGATTCATCGGGTCCGTTTCATGCGGGGATCGGTTCGCGAGAAATCTTCCTCACCAACGGGTTTGTCCCGGCCTAGGCTTGATCCGTGACGACGCGCTGGACCCGACGATGGCGCTGGCCGGCGCGGGCGCTGGCTGGCGTCGGCTCGGTGTTTTTGCTGTGGCTGGTGTTTCGGAAGATCGATCTCCGCGCTTTGGCGACGACTCTGGCGACGACCCAGTGGGCGTGGTACCTCGGCGGCCAGGCGTTGTTCGCGACGGGCCTTCTCACGGCGGGCGTTCGCTGGCATCTGATGCTTCGGTTGAATCACGAAGCGGTGGTTCACGGCGGGGCGTCGGTCCGGATGGTCTTCATCAGCCAGTTCTTCAACACGATCTTTGGTGGGCCTTCGGGCGGGGATGTCCCGAAGACGGCCGTCTACTCCCGGTGGTACGGAGTCCCCGCCGCCGACGTGCTGGCGGCGTCGGTCCTGGACCGGCTGGTGTCGTCGGTCGGCGGTCTGATTTTCGCCGGCGCGGCGATCGTTCTGGGAGCGCGGCTTGGAGCCTTCGAATTCCTGCGGCGCTGGGAGTGGCACGCGCCGGGCCGATGGGTGTGGCTGGCGGCCCTGGGGTTGTTGGTGGTGGGGGGTGGGATTGTCACGTGGGGAATCGCCCGACCCGAATCCTTCGTGGGTCGTTCCCTGGGTTCGTTGCGGAACTCGATGCGTCGGCTGTTGGGGTCGGGGAGGCGCACGGCGCATGCGTTGGGTTGCGCGGTCACGACGGCGGTCTGTTTCAACCTCGCCCAGATCTGCTGCCTGCAGGCGGTCGTAGGAGATCCGATCCCGTGGATGAAAGTGCTCTGGATGTATCACCTGATCACGGCGGCTTCGGCGCTGCCGGTGTCGGTGGCGGGGACCGGGATGCGGGAAGGCGCGTCGATGATGCTGCTTGGCCAGTACGGGATTCCGGCGGCGACGGCGGTGGCGGCGGCGCTGCTGACGCTCTCGATCCATGTGACCTGGGCGCTGGTGGGCGCGGCGTTGCTGGCGCGGGAACATCGGGCGCGCCGGGGAGTCGCGGTCGGAGGTGGAGGACGCCGCATTTCGGTGGTGATGCCGGTATGGAACGAAGAGGGGGAACTTCCGGAGGCGGTCGGGCGTTTGAGGACCATTCCTGAAGTGGGCGAGATCCTGGTCGTGGATGCGGGAAGCACCGACGGGACTCGGGCGCTGGCCGAAAGCCTGGGATGTCGGGTGCTGACCGCGCCACGGAGCCGCGGGGCGCAGTTGAAGATGGGCGCCGAAGAGGCGACTGGGGATGTGGTTTGGATGGTGCATGCCGACACTCGGGTGGGGCCGGACGCGGGTGCGGCGATGCTTCGGTGCCTGCGCGATCCGTTGGTGATCGCCGGGGGATTCTGGAAACGGTTCAGCGACGCGCCGTGGTTCATGCGCGGTTCCCGTTTCCGGTGCGGGCTTCGGTTGGTGTGGGCGCGGCGTGTGTTGGGCGACCAGGCGTTGTTTGTGCGGCGGTCGGCTCTGGAGGCGGTGGGCGGCGTTCCCGATCAACCCCTGATGGAGGAGGTCGAACTCTGCAGGCGCCTGAAGAAGGTGGGCCGCATCGCGTTGGCGGGAGCCTCGGTGGCGACCTCGATTCGACGCTTCCGCCGATGGGGCATCGCGCGGACCTACTGGTTGATGTGGAAGGTGGGGCGAGGGTATCGGAAAGGCGTGGCCCCGGAGGAACTCGCGCGGTGGTACGAGGAAGGCTGAGGCCATCGGGCATCCGACTCCCGCGCGATCAGCCGCGACGTGGGAACGGCCGACTTGCCGGACGCGGGACCGGCGTCATCCTTTCCCGATGCGGAACCGGTCTCGCGAAAGTTGGTGGGTGCTGGGGTGCGTGCTGGCGGGACTGGTCCTGTCGGCGGGGCGATTGGAGTCGGCGGATTCATCCGCATCGTCCTCCCGGCGCGTTCTTCTCGTTCTGGGCGACAGCCTCGCCGCGGGCCACGGCGTGGATGAATCGCAGGCGTTCCCCGCGCTGCTCCAACGGATGATCGACGAGGCCGGATTGAGCTTCGAAGTCGTGAACGCCGGGGTGAGCGGCGACACCACCGCGGGCGGGTTGCGGCGGTTGAACTGGCTGCTCCGCCGGCCCGTGGACGTCGTGGTGGTCGAATTGGGGGGGAACGACGGGTTGCGCGGGCTGTCGCTGGACGCGACGCGCTCGAACCTGGTGG
Source organism: uncultured Verrucomicrobiota bacterium (assembly GCA_942490575.1). Classification (GTDB taxonomy): domain Bacteria; phylum Verrucomicrobiota; class Verrucomicrobiia; order Limisphaerales; family CAIMTB01; genus CAIMTB01. Next base: position 45,604 of record CALNYA010000077.1, on the reverse strand, counting down.
CGATCGCCGACGGCATCCGAAAGAAGCAGCCCAAGGCGCGGCTGGTTTTGGCGGGAATGCGGATGCCGCCCAACCTGGGGGAGGACTATGTCGATCGGTTCGGGGCGCTCTTCCCGGAGGTCGCACGAGAAAAGGGGATGGTTCTCATTCCACACCTCCTGGAAGGAGTGGGTGGCAGGCCGGAGTTCAACCTGCCGGATCTGATTCATCCCACGCCGGCCGGCCACACTTTGGTGGCCAGCAACGTGTGGCAGGTGCTCAAGCCGGTACTCGAAGCGCCGGTCCCGTGACGTTCAGTTCACGTCTCCGCACTTGTCGGCGATCGACCGGGCCCCTTTGATCGTTCCGTTCACATCAACCTTCCTTCCGACATGAAACTTCCGCCCTCCGTGACTTCCGCATCGATCCTTCCCACCGACCGCCGCGCGTTCCTCAAGCGGGGGGCCCTGGCCGCGGGCGCGCTCTACGGCGGCCTGGTCGTGTCGCGCGGGGCCGCGCAGGCCCCGGCCGCCAGCGAGAAGATCCGGGTCGGGATCATCGGGTCGGGGGGCATGGGACGCGGCGATCTGGCCACGTTCTTCCTGAGCCCCGAGGTGGAGTGTCCGGTGGTCTGCGACGTCGACGACAAGAACATCGCCGAGTGCGTGAGACTGGTCGAAACGAGCCGAGGCAAGGCGCCGGCGACCACGAAGGAATTCCGAGAGGTGCTGGACCGAAAGGACCTGGACTGCGTCCTGGTGGCGACGCCGGACCATTGGCACGCGCTGCCGACGGTGATGGCGTGCCAGGCGGGCAAGGACGTCTACGTGGAGAAACCCCTGGCGACGAGCATCCGCGAGGGACGCGCGATGATCACGGCGGCGGAGAAGCACGATCGCGTGGTCCAGATGGGAACCCAATGGCGGAGCGGCAAGCATTTCGCCGAGGCGGTGGAGTACGTGCGATCCGGCAAGCTGGGCAAGGTCACGCTGGTCCGCGGTTGGGCCTTTCACGACTGGCTGCCGGCTTGTCCGAAGAAGGCGGACGGACCAGTCCCAGCGGGCGTGGACTATGAACGCTGGCTCGGGCCGGCGCCGGAGCGGGCCTTCAATGAGAACCGGTTTCATTTCAACTTCCGCTGGTTCTGGGACTACGCCGGCGGGCTGATGACCGACTGGGGGGTCCACCTGATCAACGTCATGCTCTGGGCCATGGGACCCCAGCCGCCACGGACCGTGATGTCGAGCGGGGGCAACCTGAACATCGACGAAGCGTGGGAGACGCCGGACAACCAGATCGCTGTGTACGAGTTCCCGGACTACTTGCTGATCTGGGAACACAAGAACGGCGTCGGGATCGGACTGAACAGCCGTCCGTGGGGCATGTCGTTCACGGGCACTCTGGGCACGCTGTACCTGACGGACGCGGGTTTCGAGGTCCAGAGCGAGCGCAGGAAAGCGGGCGAGGAACCGCGGAAATTCCCGGGAAGCGGCGACGCGCGACCGGCCCATGTGCGGAACTTCCTCGACTGCGTGAAGTCACGGGAGCAACCGGTGGAGAACCTGAAGGTGGGCCATCACGTGTCGACGGTGGCGCACCTGGGCAATGTGGCGCAGCGGGTGGGCCGGAAGATCGTCTGGGACCATGAAAAGGAACGGGTCATCGGCGACCAGGAAGCCGACAAGTTGGTGGGGGTGGAGTACCGAAAGCCCTGGTCGTTGCCTTACTATCCGAAGGTTTGACGGTCGGCCGAGGCTGATCGACAACCACGGAACGCTCGGAGCACACGGAAGGAGAAGGATTGCCCGGATCGGGATTCCTTTCCGGTTCGGTCCGAGGTTTGACGGCGGCGGGGTCCGCGTGTTGGGTTGGGCCCATGAAGTCCATGCGACGGAGCGGATCGATCATGACGGCGGTTCTTGCGGCGTTGACCTGCCTGGGCGGCCTCACCGCTTGGGCGGCGGATCCGGAAGTCGAAAAGCTTCTGCCTGACGTTCAGGCCGCGGTGGAGCGTTTCAAGAAGGCCGATTCGGGAATCGGCGCGTTGCTGGATGCCGCGGCCGGGCACGCGGTCTTTCCGAGCGTGGGGAAGGGTGGGCTGGTCCTCGGCGGGGCGCGCGGCACGGGGCTCGTCTACGAAAAGGCCGGCGTGGTGGGGACCGCCACGATGTCCCAGTTCACCTTTGGGGCGCAGATTGGGGGCCAGTCGTTCGCCGAACTGATCCTCTTCGAAAACGCGGAGGCGCTCGCTCAATTCAAGGAAAGCCGATTCGAGATGGCGGCCCAGGTCGGTGCCGTGGCGGCGGCGGAGGGGGTTTCGAAGAACGCCAAATATGTCGCCGGCGTGATGGTGTTCACCCTCGCCAACCGCGGCTTGATGGTCGAGGCCAGCGTCGGCGGGCAGAAGTTCAAGTTCACCCCCACACCGGCGTCCGCGCCCAAGCCCGCGCCGGGAGAATAGAGTCCGTTCCGGGTCGTCGGCTGTCGAAAGGTCGATCGGACGCGCGGACCTACTGAAAGCGTCGAGGAACCCCTATGGAAGTTGGGTCTTCGGCGTGTCCGAGGGCGGGGTGCCGGTCGGGGGGCGGGTGAACTTCTCGCCGTAGGGGGTGAAGCCTTCGACGAAGCCGCCGTGGCTGAGGAGGAAGCGCCCGTCCTCCACGCCCATGAACCGATCGAGTCGGTTGGCTTTCCCCGTGGGATCGTGGCTGAACGACGCGGTGGTCAGTTCGATCCAATCGCCCGCGCTGGTCTGGATCCATTGGTTGCCGTGGAGCGCCTTGCGGACGAGGTGGCCGTTGCTCCCCCAGAAATTCTCGCTGAAGCCGTGGAGTCGTCGGAGCCAACCTCCCTCCTTCGGCGCCTTCCACGAGGAGATCAGCATCCATTTCCTGGAATCGGGATGGAAATAGTACCCGGAGAAGATGGTGAAGGATTCCTGGACGGGCTGGGCGGTGACGAGGAACCGCTGGGTCTGGCCCGTTTTCCACGGATACTTCAGGTGACTGTGGCCTCCGGTCCCTTCGTTCCCGAAATCGCCGCTGAAAACGCCGTCACCCTTGGCCACGAGTTGAACGCGGTTTTCGTCGGCGACTTTCGCGCGATCGACCGCTTCACCGCCGCTATCCCAGACCGAGAAGATGATGCGCCTCTCCGACGGGCTGTTCACCTGCATGCCGAAGTAGCCCCGGTGCCAGCCGCAGGCCATGTGGAACGTCGCCGTGGGATCCTCGACGGCGGTGACTTCCGAGTGGAAGGCCGCGACCTCGGTGTCGGCGGGGACCGGGTAGTTCAGGTGAACCGACGCGGCGTTGCGGCGCGCGTCGAGGTTGAAATGGGCGTTGGCGACGGCGGGACCGGTGAGGAGCAGCGCTTCCAGATCGCCCGCGGGCTGACCCTCCGGATTGAGCGAGCGCAGGGTGAATCGCTGATAACCGGTCCCGGCGATCGTGAACGAGCCGAAGTCGACGTTGGCGGCTGTTTCCCCGCCACCACCAAGAACCGTGGCCTGACGAACTTGACCGGCGACTTCGAATTGAAGCTTGGATTCGGATCCCGCCGGGAGGCGGACGCTCAGCGCGGCGGACAACTCACCCGTGGTCCGGAAGTTCCCATACCAGTGAATCGTCGTGGATGGATGGGTCCACCGGGTGACCCCGCCTCGGGGCGAGATCCGGACGGCTTCGGGGTCGGGAAGCGCGTAGGCGGTGAAGGCGGGGACGCGCAGGGATTCAGATTCCGCCCGCGCGGGCGGTGGCGAGGGAACGAGGCCGAGGAGGAGACCGACGACCGGAAGCAGGGAACGCGGGGGATTCAATTGTCTTCGGGCGCGTGGCGTTGGAGTCCGACCTTGTGGGCGATTTCGTCGAATTCCTGGCGACTGACTTCGGAGAGGTCCTTGCCGCGGCGTTTGAGGTGTTCGTTGATCTTGATGGCCTTCTCGACCATGCCGTCGTGGGTGGCTTCCGTTCCGCCGACCAAGGCGAAATTCGAGCCGGTGGTGATGCGCTTGTGGCCATCCGAATCCATTCCCACACCGAGGAGCAGACTCTTACCCTTTGGCTTTCCGGGCTTTTTCGCCATGAGGGCAGGCTAAATGCGAAGCGACGAAGGTCAAGCCGCCGGGCGCGACCGGGCCACGGGTGAGCGGGTCATCATCGATCCGGACCCGGGACCGGGAGGTGGAATTCAGGTCAGGAGGGCGATGACGTGGTGCGACGGGATCCCGGGGGAGTCCGGGGGGCGGCGGGGCGCGGGGCCGGAGGCGGAGTCGCCGCGGGAAGCGGTTGCGCGGCCGCCGCGGGGTCGACGGATCCATCGGGCGCGGGCTTGGGTTCCTTGAGGATGCTGATGAATTGCTTCATCGCCGGAGACAGGACCTTGCTCTTCTTGAGGATGGCGGAGACGGGGCGGGCGAAATCGGCGCCGGCGATCTCGACCTGGGCGAGGATTCCATTCCGGACCTCGGTGCTGACGGTGGACTGGGGAATGATGGACACGCCGAGTTCGATTTCGACGGCGCGTTTCACCGTCTCGATGTTGTCGACTTCCATCACGTGCTGGACCTCGACGCTCTCGGCGCGGAGGGCCTTGTCGATGGCGCGCCGGGTCGGGATGTCGGGCTCGAAGCTGATGAAGCGTTCGCCCCGGAGGGCGGAGAGGGGAAGGGATTCGCGGGAGGCGAGGGGATGCCGCGGAGAGCAGACGAGCACGAGCTTGTCGCGCCAGAGCGGAACGACCTCCAGTCGGCTTTCCTTCACGGCGAAGGCGACGAGGCCCACATCGCAGACGTTGCTGAGGACGTCGTCGTAGACCCGGTTGGCGCGGTGGTACTCGACGTGGACGTTGACCGTGCGGTGGGTCTTGAGGAAGCGCTTCAGGTAGGGAGGAAGGTCGTAGAGTCCGATGCTGTAAATGGTCGCCACGCGCAAGGTCCCCGAGACGACATCCCTGAGCTCCTGGAGCTGCGCCCGGAGCATGTCGTAGGTCTGGATGATCTGCTTGCTGTGCTCGTACAGAATCTGTCCTTCGCGGGTCAGGCGGAACTTCTTCTTGCTCCGTTCGATCAGGGTGGCTCGGAACTGGTTTTCGAGGGATCGGATCTGCTGCGAAACCGCGGACTGGGTGATGTCGTTGATCTGGGCGGCCTTCGTGAAGCTCTCGGTTTCCGAAAGATCGCAGAACACCTTGAGCGTCTCGATTTGCATAAGGCAAGGATGCGCGACGATATGCGATCGTCAAGTTTTTCTTATGGAATGAACCAACTCCCCGGGGGGCTTCCGGGGGAGCGAAAAGTGGGTTCGGGCGATGTGCAAAAGACTCGGCGCTGTGCGATACTGGCGCCCGTGCGATTTTCAGATGCTCAGTTTCGAAGCAGTCCATGGACCGGGAGGGCGGGATGATTCGCCTCATGTCGGCGGTCTTGGGAGTGGGTTGGGCGCTTTGGGGAGGTGTGGGCACGGGATGGGCGGCGGACCGGGCGCGGGTTTTCGTGGAGTTGCCCGCGGGATTCGCCGAGGGGCCGGAGGACCAGCCGGCGCTGGCGGTGGCGGACGAGGTTCTGGTGCGGTTCCGGACGGAGGCGGCCGGCCGGCGCGCGGCCTTGGGTCGAGACCTTGCCGGTTCGGTGCGTTGGCTGGCGCCCGCGGTTGCGAGGGGCGTGGCTCCCGCGGGGCGTGGACCGGAACGGGCGGTGGACGCGATGGCGGTGGTTCGGCTGCCGCGGGGGACGGACCTCCTGGAGGGGCTGAAGGGCTTGGCGGCCCGGGAGGACGTGCTTTACGCGGAACCGAACCAACGGCTGAAGGTGTGCGTGGAACCGTTGCCGCTGGCGGCGGCGCCGACGGATTTCGAATTCTCGCGGCAGTGGGCGTTGCACAACGCCGGCCAGACCGGCGGGAAGGCGGGAGCCGACATCGGAGCGCTGGAGGCCTGGGCCGTGACGACGGGTTCCCTGGACATCGTGGTGGCGATCATCGACACGGGTGTCGATTACTTCCATCCGGACCTCGAAGCGAACATCTGGCGGAATCCACGGGAGATTCCAGGGAACGGCGTGGATGACGACGCGAACGGTTACGTGGACGACGCGCATGGGTACGATTTCGTTTCGGACGACGGGGATCCGATGGACGACAACCTGCATGGGACCCACGTGGCGGGGATCCTGGCGGCGGTGGGGAACGACGAGAACGGGATCGCGGGCGTGGCGTGGTCGGCGGGGGTGATGGCCCTGAAGGCGTTCGACGAGACGGGGAGCGGTTCGCTGGACGACACGGTTTCCGCGATCGCGTACGCCGAGGCGGCTGGGGCGCGGGTGATCAACGCGAGCTGGGGGACGACGACCCGATCGCGGGCGCTGGACGAGGCCGTGGCCGACGCGGTCCGGCGAGGCGTGGTGGTGGTGGCGGCGGCGGGGAACAACGGGAGCGACGTGAGCTTTCATCCCGCGGCGGTGCCGGAGGCGATCGCGGTGGGGTCGACGGACGCGAAGGACTTGTCCTCGACGTTTTCCAATCACGGCCCGTTCGTGGACGTGGTGGCGCCGGGCGACCTGATCCATTCGACGGCCCCGAACGCGAATTGGACGCTGTTGAGCGGCACGTCGATGGCGGCGCCGCACGTGAGCGGCTTGGCGGTGCTCCTGCTGGCGAGGCGGCCGGAATTCACTCCGGCGGAGATCCGGGCGATCGTGCAGAGCACGACCGACGAGGTCCGGACCGACAGGTACACGGGGGCTGGGAGGGTTCATGCGGGGCGCGCGGTTCAGATCTCGGAGCCTCTGCCGACGGCCAGCCTGGAGCTTCCGGTCCTGCTTTCGGGGCGGGTGGTCCTGGGTGGGGAGGCGGGCGGGAATGGCTTCGCGGGGTACCGGGTGGAGATCGGGTCGGGGGCTCGCCCCGACGCCTGGACGGAGGTGTCGGCGAGCGCCTCGCCGACCGTGGGCGGGGTGCTGGTTCCGGACTTCGACACCTCGCGATTCGACGACGGCGAGTATTCGATGCGGCTGTCGGTGACCAACTCGGCCGGGCAAGCCGCGATCGCGCGGGGTGTGGCCTCGGTCCGAAACGTCCGGTTGGCGTCGCCCGCCAACAACGACGTCTGGCGACGCGGTGACTCGCTCGAACTGCGGGGGACGGTGTTTGGGGATGGCCGGACCTTCGATGTGGCCTGGGGACTGGGAAGGCAGCCGACGGAGTGGTTTGAGACCGGCGTGAATCGGATGGGTGGCGGACAGTCTCCCCGGGTCGATGAGGTTCTGGCTTTCTGGGATCCCCGGGTGGCGGGGACGAATCAATTCGTCACGTTCCGACTTGAGGCCCGGGACGGCGGCCGGTTGGTCGGCGAGGCTTACGCCCGGATGGTTCATCTCGAAGGGCGGCTGCGGCCGGGGTGGCCGCGGCACCTGCCGTTTCAGGAGGAATTCCCCGAGGCCAGCTGGCGGGAGTTCAACGTGGCGGATCTCGATGGGAACGGCGGCCAGGAAATCATCCTCGTGGACCACGGGGAGCCCGGGGGGCGGGCGCCGCGGTTGAAGGTGCTGGAACCGGACGGGTCGGAGCGCTGGGGCGTGGATCTGCCCGCGGGCGCGCCGGAACACGATTCTCCGGTGGCGGGCGACGTCGACGGCGACGGCCGGCTCGAAGTGTTTGTGGACACGGGGTCCGGGGGCTGGATCCACGGGTTCACTTCGACGGGAGTCCCTTTGGGAGGCGACTGGCCGGTGGCGCCCGGTGGGGATCACTTCGGAAAAATCGTGGCGGATATCGACGGCGACGGTCGCGCCGAACTGATCGTGCTTTCGAATCCGCCCGCCGATCTGGTCGGAGCGCCGCAACGGCGGCTCGCGGTCCTGGACGGGACGGGACGGATCCTGGCGCGCTGGACCTTCGCCGCCTGCTCGGATCCGTTGGAAACACCGGCCCCCGAACTCCTGCCGGCGGTCGGCAACCTGGACGATGATCCGACGCTCGAAATCGTCGTGGTGGACGGGTGCCTTGGGATCAGCGCCTTCGACATCACGCGGGCGGACGGGCCGGTCTGGACCTCGGTCACGGAAGCCCGTCTCGTGGCGTCGCCGGTGGTGGGGGACTTGGATGGGGATGGAACGGAGGAGGTGGTGGTGGGCGGGGTGAGCCGTGGGCAGGGATTACCGGGCGGGGTGCATGTGATCGGCGCGGATGGCCGGCCTCGGTCGGGATGGCCGGCGTTGCGTGAGGAATCCTTCCATGGGGCGGCGGCACTGGCGGACCTCGATGGCGACGACCAGCTTGAGATCGTGATGGCTTCGTGGGATTCGCGGACGCTGCACGTGCTGGGCATCGACGGCTTTGAACTGCGGGGCTGGCCGCTGCCCGCCCAGGTGAACGCGTCCACCCGCTCCATTCCCATCATCGGCGACGTGGATGGGGATGGGGTGCCGGACGTGGTGCTGGCTTCGCCCGGGTTCTGGCTTCAGGTGCTGATCGGAGGGGATACTTCGCGGGCCGGCGGGGTGAGGGCCTGGCGCACCGACGGGACGTTGATCGATTTCCATCCTGGTTTTCCAACCGAAGGCCTGGTGACGGAAGCGGTGGGTGGCGCGATCTGGAACCGACTGCCACCCGCCGCGCTCGCCGACCTCGACGGGGATGGGCGCCTCGACATCGTCGCGGGGACGGTGCGGGATCGCGCCTATTCTCCGACGCCGCCGGTCACGACCTCGAAGGCGCGGTCGACGCTGTACGCATGGGCGCTGGACGTGCCCTATCGGCCGGGGGCGATGCCCTGGCCGATGGCCCAGGGCGGGCCCGGGCGGACGGGGCGCTACGTTCGGCCGGTGAAGCCCAATCGACCGCCGGTCCTCCGGAACATCCCGGACCAGACGGTGGCCACGGGCCAACCCTTCAGGACCTTCCGACTCGACCGCTACGGGGTCGATCCCGACGGTCCGTCGGAGCGTCTCGCTTGGTCGGTTCTCGGCATGCGGGAGCTCCGGGTGACCCTCGGCGATGAGCGGGAAGTGACGGTGGAAGCGCCATCGTTGGCCTGGGAGGGAACGGAGTCGCTGGAGTTTGTGGTCCGGGATGCGGCGGGCGGCGAGGCGAGGGAAATCGTGGTGTTCTCCGCGCGTCCCGGGTACCGGCCTCCGACGGCGGGCGCGGATGCCTTCCGGACCGACGAGGAGGCGCCGACGGAGTTCGACGTCCTGGGGAACGATCGATCGCCGACCGGACGTCCCTTGAGGCTCGCCGGCGTGAGCGCTCCGGGTTTTGGCGTCACACGGATCCTGGCCGACGGAAGAATCCGATATGAGCCGGCGGTGGATTTCTTTGGCGAGGACGCCTTCGAGTACACCATCGAGGACGACGATGGCGGCACGGCGGTTGGCGAGGTGCGGATCCAGGTGGAAGGGGTTCCGGACGCTCCGGTGACCGAGGTGGACCGGTTGATCCTGGACGAGGACACCACCGCGGAGGTGGCGCCGCTCGAGAACGACCACGACCCGGACATGGAGGAGGTCGAGTTGGTGGAGCTCGACCCGCCGGTCGCCGGCACGTGGGAAGCGCTGGGATCGGCGCGGTTCCGCTTCGTGCCGCCGCCCGACTGGTCCGGGGTGCAGATCATTCCGTACCGGGTGAAGGATCCGACCGGACTCGTGTCCACCGGGGAGGTCGCCGTGCTGGTCCGGCCCGTGAATGATCCGCCGATCCTCCGGGATCAGGAGATCGTGCTGAACCGGAACAAGGCGGCGGACGTGTTCTACGACGCGCGCGACGCGGATGGCGACGTCCTGAGATACACGATCATCGACGGACCGGCCCACGGCGTTCTCCTGGCTTACCCGAACATCGCCAACTACGCGCCGGAGACGGGATTCTCGGGATCGGACCGATTCACCTACACGGCGACGGATGGCCGGGTGACGGCGGGTCCCGCGACCGTCTCCCTGCGGGTGGGCGATGCCAACAACCCCCCGGAAGTCGAGTCGGAGGAGACGGTGACCTCGGTGGAACAGGAGCTGGAGCTGGGCCTGCGAGTGCGGGACGCGGACGGGGACCCGGTGACCCTGCGCATCACGACGGTTCCCGGCCATGGAGAGGTCGTCCTGGATGGAACCAACGCCGTGTATCGGCCGGCACCCGGGTTCTTGGGGGACGACCGATTCGCGTTCAGGGCGGCGGACGGCGTCGAGGACAGCGCCGAGGGCGAAATCCGGATCCGGGTCACGGACGAGAACACGGCGCCGGTGGCTCGTTCGGAGGTGCTGACCGTGGCGCGCAACGCGGGGACGCCGCTGCGGCTGTCGGCGACGGACGGCGAGAACAATCCCCTGCGATTCCTGGTGGTGACGAATCCGGCGTTCGGGATTCTGGAAGGGGAGGCGCCCTCGGTGATCTACCGACCGAGGAACAACTTCCGCGGACTGGATCGACTGACGTTTCTTGCGAGCGACCGCTGGTCGACGAGCGAGGTGGCGGTGGTGCATCTCCTGGTGCGGGATCCGAACCAGGCGCCCGTGGCGACCAACCAGACCGTGGAAGTCCCGAAGGATCGCGCCACCCCGCTTGAACTGGCGGTGACGGATGCGGACGGGCACGAACTCCGGGTGGCGGTGTTGAAGGGGCCACGGTTCGGGCGCGTTTTCGGGGTGGGAAGCCGGTTGATGTACCAGCCCCGTCCGGGCTACCAGGGGCTCGACACTTTCACCTACAAGGCGTGGGACGGATTCGCGTACAGCGGAGTCGGCACGGTATCGGTCCGGGTCGTCGGGGAGTTCGAGGCGCGGATCGAGATCACGCAGGTGTCGCGGACCGCCGATGGAGTGGAGCTTTCGATGCGAGGCGGGGGGGGGAAGACCCTTCGCATCGAGGTTTCCTTCGACTTGGAGCACTGGGAAACCGCGGCCCGGGTGCCGGGCGGCGCGGAGGTTGTGCGGTGGCTCGACGCGGGATCCGGCGGGGGGGTCGCCCGATTTTACAGGGTCGCGGAAGAGGTTTTCGGCACGTTTCCCTAGGCGAAAATCACCATTGCATCGAAAAACATAGTGTTTTGCCCAGTTTACCCTTGCGCGCGGCGTTCGGCGATCCGTAGAACGCGTTGGTCGACGGTGACTAGATAACTCTTCAACCACAATCCCTATGGCTAAACCCCTCACCAAATCACAACTGGCTGCGTCATTGGCGGACAAGGCCGGCCTGAGCAAGAAACAGGCTTCCGAGATCCTCGCCTTGCTTACCGAACTCGCCTACAAGCACGCGAAGGACACCTTCACCCTGCCGGGCATCGGCAAGCTCGTGCTCGTGAACCGGAAAGCCCGCATGGGGCGCAATCCGAAGACTGGCGCGACCATCAAGATTCCCGCGAAGAAGGTCGTGAAGTTCCGGGTCGCCAAGGCGGCCAAGGACGCGATCCTCGGGGTCAAGTAGTCGGAGTGCCGTAATTTCAGGGCATCCCGTCCACGGGATGCCCTTTTTTGTGACCTGACCGATATGCACGCGCCCGTCCGCATCGCGGTGGTGGGTTGTGGGGCCCTGGGGAGCTATTACGGGGCCTGCCTGGCCCGGGCCGGGCATGACGTCCGGTTCCTGCTGCGGTCGGATTTCGAGGTGGTGCGCGAGCGGGGTGTCGAGATCCGGAGTGTCCAAGGCGGATTCCGGGCGCGCCCGGTGGCGGCCAGGACACCGGACGAGATTGGTCCGTGCGATCTGGTCCTTGTCGGCCTCAAGACGACCGCGAACGCCGAATTCCCGCGGTTGATCCCTCCCCTGGTGGGGGGCGACACCGCGGTGCTGACGCTTCAGAACGGGCTTGGGAGCGAGGAGGCCCTGGCCCGTGTCGTCGGCGGGGAACGGGTCTTGGGCGGGCTGTGTTTCGTGTGTCTGAATCGTGTGGCGCCCGGGGTGGTTTTCCATCACGCGTACGGCCGAATCATGCTGGGGGAGTACGGGCGCCCGGCTTCGGACAGGGCCCGGAGGATCGCCGGTTGGTTTCACGACGCCGGCGTCTCCTGCGAGGTGGTGGAGGATCTCGAGCGGGCGCACTGGGAGAAGCTGGTCTGGAATATTCCCTTCAACGGTCTGGGAGTGGCCGCCGCCGCCGGCTATGAGAGCGTCCTGGCCGGGCGCCCTCTCCAGGGGCCTCCGTGGGGGGAGTGCGCGCCCACCGACCGCCTGCTCGGGGACGAGCGATGGACGGTTCTCGTCCGGGAATTGATGGCGGAAACAATCGCCGGCGCCCGGGCGCAGGGCCTGGAGGTCGAACCGTCCGCCGCCGAAACTCAGATTCGGCGAACCCGCGACATGGGCTCGTACCGGGCCTCGACCCTGATTGATTTCGAGCGGCGCCTGCCTCTGGAAGTGGAGTGCCTGTTTGGGGAACCACTCCGTCGTATCCAGGCCGCGGGGGTTCCGGCCCCGCGTCTGTCGTCGTTGTGCGCGCTGCTGGTCGAATTGGACCGGTCCCAGGCGTCCGGCGGCGCCGGGTCAGGGAGTTGACGACGTCGGCGGGCGTTGAATGAGTTCAATCTCGTAGCCTTCGGGTGCGTCCACGAAGGCGATCCCGTGCCCGTCGGGCTTGAGATGGGGGCCGTCGGAGAACTTGACGCCGTGTTGGGCGATGTGCCGGCCGAAGGCTTCGAGGCTGTCGACTTGAAACGCGAGATGGGTGAGATCCGGTTGGACTTGGACGGGGCCGCTTTCGGGGAAGTGGCAGAGTTCGATGGTTTCCTCGCTTTCGGGCGCCTTCAGGAAGACGAGTTCGGAGCCCCGAGGCGATTTGTGGCGTCGGATTTCCTCGAGACCGAGGATCTCGCGGTAGAAGCGGACCGAGCGTTCGAGGTCGTTCACCCGGTAGCGTGTGTGGAGGAGTTTGAAGGCGAGTCGCATGCTGGGAGGGTAGCGGTTGGGGTTCTCGGAGGCCAGGGGCATGCCGGGACGGCGCTTGGAGAACTTCCGAACGGGCCAGCGCATCGCTTGCCAAAGAATCGAACGGTCCGTTTAATCCCCTGCGTGTCGCAGCAGCAGACACTCAGCGGTCCGGCCCGGCTTTCAGGAGTGGGCTTGCACGGCGGCAATCGGGTCGAGATGACCTTTTTGCCGGCGCCTCCGAATGCCGGGATCAGATTCCGGCGCATTGATCTGGATGGGAAACCCGAGATCGAGGCGCACGTGGATCATGTGGGCGACACGACCAGGTCGACGTCCCTGGCGCGCGGGAATGCCCGTGTCCACACGGTGGAGCATGTGCTGGCGGCGTTCGCCGGATGCGGGGTGGACAACGCGGTGGTCGAGTTGAACGCCGGCGAGCCGCCGATCGGGGACGGCAGTTCCCAGCCGTACGTCCGGATGATCGAGGAGGCGGGGTTCCAGCCCCAGGCCGAGGCGAGGACTCCCTACGCCATTTGCGAGCCGATCGAGTTGGTGACCGGTGACACGACCTTGGTGGCGCTCCCCCATGACCGGCTGAAGATCACCTGCACCAATGCCGATCGGACGGGCCGTTACACCCAGGTTTTCTCGCTCGAGGTCACCTCGGAGTCGTGGCTCCGGGAGCTCGCTCCGGCGCGGACCTTCTGCTTTTTCGAGGAAATCGAGGCGCTGGTGAAGAATGGGCTCATCCGCGGCGGCAGTCTCGAGAACGCCGTGATCATCCGGGACGACGCGGTCCTGACCACCGAACCGCTGAGATTTCCGGATGAATTCGTCCGGCACAAGATGCTGGACATCGTGGGAGACCTCTCGCTCGTGGGTCGACCCCTTCAGGCGCACATCGTGGCGGTTCGGCCAGGGCACGGTCCCAACTGCGAATTGGCCCGGCGGATCGTGGAGCAGATGCGGCGTCCGGAGGTTGTGATGCAGGCCTTTGCGCCTCCCCCGCGTCCCGCCCAGACCAACGCCGCCGGCGGGGCGGTCGACGGCTCGGCTCCTCGACCGGGAGCTTCGGGTGAACTCGACATCATGGGGGTCCTGAAGTTGCTGCCCCATCGGTACCCGTTCCTGATGGTGGATCGCGTGACCAAAGTGGAGGGCAATCGGATCGTCGCGCTCAAGAACGTGACCATGAACGAGCCCTACTTTCAGGGCCATTTTCCGGGACACCCGATCATGCCGGGCGTTTTGCAGCTCGAAGCCATGGCCCAGGTGGCCGGAATTCTGATGCTGCGCCAAGCGGAGCATTCGGGCAAACTCGCCTACTTCATGTCCGCGGAAAGCGTCAAATGGAGGCGCCCGGTGCAGCCCGGGGACCAGCTGATCATCGATGTCGAACTCACGAAGAGCCGGGGGAAGATCGGGCGCGCCAAGGGCGTGTGCTCGGTCGCCGGTGAAACGGTGAGCGAGGCCGAGGTGACGTTCATGCTTACGGAAGGCTGATGCACGAGGCTCTCCCAGTCGCCGCAGTGATCCACCCGACCGCCGTCGTCCACGCGAAGGCCGTCCTGGGGGACGGGTGCGAAATCGGGCCGTATTGCGTTCTCGGACCCGACGTGGTCCTGGGACCCTGCAACCGGCTCCACAGCCATGTGGTGATCGATGGGGAAACCACCCTCGGCAACGGAAATGAAATCTATCCGTTCGCCAGCATCGGGCTCCGGACCCAGGACCTGAAATGGCGCGGCGGCAGCACCCGCACCGTGCTCGGCGACGGCAACACCATCCGCGAGGGCGTCACCATCCACAGCGCCACCGCGGAGGGTGAAACAACCCGCATCGGATCAGGCAATCAGATCCTCGCCTACAGCCACATCGCCCACAACGTCACGTTGGGCGATCACATCATCATCTCCAGCGCCGGACTGGCGGGACACGTGACGGTCGACGACCGGGCTGTCATCGGCGGGCACTCGCTCGTGCACCAGTTTTGCCGCATCGGGGCCATGTCCATCGTCGGAGGCTGCTCCAAGGTCGTCCAGGACGTTCCCCCCTTCATGCTGGTGGACGGCAATCCCGCCGCCGTCCGCGCTCTCAACAGGGTCGGTCTCGAAAGAAACGGCGTCTCCGAGGGGGCGTCGTCCGTGCTCAAAAGCGCCTTTCGAATCCTATTTCGCGACAATCTTTCCATCTCGAACGCGCTGGCGCAGATCGAGAATGAACTGCCGCCGCTGCCGGAGATCCGGCGGCTGGTGCAATTCATCCGTGCCAGCGACCGGGGCATCAGCAACTGACGTTTCAAGGCAAGCCCCCGCTACCCGCCGCCGGCGCGTTCCCTACACCAAGCCAACATTCCGATAGCCCATACTGCCCGCATGAGTTCAGAAACTGAAACCACTCCCGGCACGCCCTCGGGTGAACGCCCCCCGGCGCGCCGTCGCCCGGCGCGCGGACGCACGTTCCGTCCCCGCAATCGCCTCTCCAAACCCAAGGTCGACAGCGAGGAATCCCCGACATCCACCCCGTCCGAAACCGCCTCGTCCGAAACTTTCGAGTCCGCTTCGGATTCGATGCGGCCCGAGCCCGCTTTTGATTCGCCGGAATCCGGGCCCGCCGATGAGACCTACGAGGAATCATCGACTGCGACCGCCGGGTCCGGCCTTGGACGTGATCCCGAGGATTCGACCGTCGTCCGGGAGGAACGACCTCCTCTGCGCGACGACGGACCTCCGAGGGACGACCGTCGGCCAAGGAATGCCCCAAGAGTCGTCCAGGACGACCGGGGCTATCGCGACGATCGAGGACCTCGTCCCGCCCGTACGGAATCTGGCGCCCCTCGAGAAGACCGCGGACCGCGCCGCGACGACCGTGGACCGCGTGACGACGCGCCGCGACGACCGTGGAGTGCGTGGAGTGCGCGACGACCGTGGACCCCGCGACGACCGTGGAGTGCGTGACGACCGTGGAGCACGGGACGACCGTGGACCACGGGACGACCGTGGACCGCGCGACGACCGTGGAGTGCGGGAAGACCGTGGACCCCGCGACGACCGTGGACCCCGCGATGACCGTGGAGTGCGCGACGACCGTGGACCGCGTGACGACCGTGGACCGCGTGACGACCGTGGAGTGCGGGATGATCGTGGACCCCGCGACGACCGTGACCGTGGACCGCGCGATGACCGTGGACCCCGCGACGACCGTGGACCGTGACGTGGACGACGACCGTGGAGCACCGTGGAGCGACGACCGTGGAGTGCGGGATGATCGTGGATTCCGTGGATCACGTGAGGAGCGCGGGTTTCGGGACGACCGCGCGCCGCACGAGGACCGGGATCCCCGGCGCGCTCGGGAAGACGAACCGAGATCTTACGAGGAGTCGGAACAGCAGGATGACCGGCCGTCGGATCGCTTTGAAGCGGAACGGCAGTCCCCAACCTCCGAGGTTCCGCCGATTCCCGAGCGAATTCCGGGCACTGTCGAGGCGCTCGCGTCGCGGCCCGCTTCGCTCGAATCCATTGAACAGGCGGTTCTGGAGGTCAAACGAGTCGTGGACGCCTTGCAGGAGGCGCTTCAGGACATGGAAGAAGTGCTCGAACTCATCGAAGATGCCGAGCAGCAGAAGGGTGCGGACGAGCGGGAATTGAATCGCCTTCAGGAAATGGTCCGGCAGTTGAATCAAGTGCGGGACAAGGTTTCAGCGCCGGGTTCGTCCTCGGCGCGCACCGCCGCACCCAATCCAGAATCTTCCCAAGGCGCCTCGCGAGGCGCGCCGGGCAGTGGATCGGGGCCCTACGGATCCGAGCGGCAATCGTCCGGGCCCAGCCAGGGCTATGGCGACGAGCGGCGTGGCGATGACCGGCGTGGCGATGACCGGCGTGGCGACGACCGGCGTGGCGGTGGATCCAGCTCAAGCTCCAGCGGACGCCGTCGGCGGGGGCGCGGGCGGGGAGGCCGGGGGCGTGAGTCAGTCGGCCCTTCGGGTGGTCCGGGTCAGGAGTCCAACGTGCAAGGTGGACCGGGGGAATCCGGAGTTCCTCGGGAGCAGGGGGAAGCTCGTGAACCGCGGGAATCCGGCGGGACTTCGGGTGGTCGCCGAGACGAGGGTGAGGACCGGGGCGACGCGGGTTCGCGATCGGACTCGGTCGGTTACCACGGCGCTGGAGATGCTCCCGAACGCGAGGAGCGGAGGGAAAACTGGGATCGGGATCCTGGTCCCCCGCGGGAGCAGCGGACGCCGGAGGCTTCCGACCCGCCCTCCGAGGAGGCCTGAAGAATCGTCCCCCCCGGCCATCCATGGGCCGGGGGGGGGATCAGAAGCGCATCGAAAACCCCGCGTGGACCGCGAAGGCCACCGAGAAGTCCAGTTCCACGGTGCGCCCTTCCACGCTGTGGTTGAATTCCTGGGCGGGTTGCCATCGCGCCCCGGCGACGAGACTGGCGTTCTCCCAAAGGGCCCAGTCGAAGCCAAATTGGACGAAGCCGCCCAGGATGTAGTCGTTGGTGCCGTCGGCACCGTCTTCTTGGACCGGGGGTAGGGCGCCGACCGTGCTCGTCTCCTGGAAACGCAATTCCGCGTTCACGAGGGCGGCGAGCATACCGGCGGACGCGATGGCGTTGAGGCGCCCGGCCACCTGGAATTCGAGGTAGAGTCCGCCGGTGATCGGGATGAACTCGGAGGTGAATTTCCAGTGGCCGTCGAGCAGGCGCGCGCCCTGCACCGTGCGCATCGTGCGGAAGGGTTCGGAACCAATGCGTGGGCCGGCGCTCGAGGCGGTTCCACTGTAGGGTGCCGGGGGAAGGTCCTCGCGCGGCACATCGACCAGTCTGAATTGGTCCTCGATGACGGAAGCGTCCGTGATGAAGGACCCCGACACGTCGTCGTTGATCGTCTGGTATCCGACTCCCAGGAGGACTCCCCAGTCCGATTCGCCCCAGCTACCGAGGCTTCCGCGGTACTCGAGATTCGCGGACGGTTCGAAGTACGCGCCGACATCCTCGATATCAACCGAATCATACGCGGTCGTGGAAGTCAGCTTCACGCCGGCGGCACCCACCTGGGACGTGGTCAGGTACCCGTAGTTGACGGTGGTGTTGTCGGCATTCCCGGAGTCGTCGACCCGGTTGTAGCCATTGTCGTAGTTCCGGTTGAAGGAACCTCCCGTGGCGGGGCCGGGCTGGGAACCGGACGAATAGGCGCCCAATCCGCGGAAATTGACCGAGGTGTTGAGCAGGACTCCTCCGGTGAAGGCGAGGGACTGGTTCTGGGCCGCGGCGTCCAGGGCTGTGATCGTCGGGAGGGCGGTGAGGACGGCCAGTCGGAGAGTGTCCGACGCCGTGAATCCACCCGAGCGCGGACGGGGCCGGACGGAAGACTTCGAGTGCATGCGTGGACTTCAACCAAGACGCCGTTTTGGCGCAATGCCGCAGGCGCCGAAAGCGGTATCAATCAGGCGAGGTAGGGGATCGTCAGGGGACCCTGGGGCAGGACGGCCACCCGGGCCTGGGGGCCGCGTCTTTCGAGTTCCTCGCCAACCGCCGCCGCGATGTCGTGGCAGGGGGTGAGATGGCAGGCGCGGACGACGTCATCGGGGAGGGAGGAGTGGACGAGGACGCGGGCGCGGCGCTGGATGAGGGCCTGGATCTGGGCCTGCCATTGTTCGGGTCGGACGAACCCCGGTGTGGCGAGCAGCGCGAGGATCTCCTCCGCGCTGCCGCCGCTGCGGAGCAGGTGGTCGAGGGGGCTTCCACCGGGAACGCCTTCGCGGCATTCGGCGGCGAGGATGAGCGTTCCGTTTTCCTCGAGGATCCGGGCGCCGGCGCTCATGCCCTTCACGCCCTGGTAAAGATTCATGTCCAGCGGGTACCCGCTGTTCGTGGTGACGACCACCTCGAACGGTGCCTTCACCTTCTGCATGGCGGAGGCGCGGACGTATTCGGTTCCGGCCCGATGCGCCTCCAACAGGTCGCCGGCGAACACCCGGGTGATCTGGCGGTCCTCGTTGAGAGTCACATTGAGGAGGAAGCTTGGCCCGGCGCGCAGCGCGATATCGCGCAGCTCCTCCCAGAGCGGATTGCCCACCGTGACGCCGAAGGTGGCGCGCGGGTCCCCGATGTTGCGGTAGCCGTGATTGCTCATGACGGTCCGCAAACCCGCGACTCCGGGCATGATGCCTTTGGGGCCGCCGCTGAATCCGGCGAAGAAATGGGGTTCGATGAAACCCGTGACGATCCGAATGTCCGCTTCGACCGCGTGGCGGTTGATGAGCGCCGGGGTTCCGTCGTGGGTGTCGCCCAACTGGACGAGGGCAGCGTCGTTCTCGGGTTCGTGATTGATGACCCGGTGGTTCCGCGCGACTTCGGGCGTCAGCATCCTGTCCAGTTCCTCGGGCGTGTTGGGTCGATGGGTGCCCAGTTGGTTGAGGAGGAGAATGTTCTCGCGGGGGTGTCCGGCGAGATGTTCGAGAAGCCAGGGAATGATCCGATCGTTCGGTGTCGCCCTCGTGATGTCGGTGAAGAGGATGCAGACCTTGTCGGTGGGGCGTATCCGCTCAAGGAGCGGGACCGAGCCGATGGGTTGGCGCAACCCGTCGGTCACCGCAACCTTTTCGTCCGCCAACCCGGGCCGGTGGGTCGGGGAAATAACCGTGGTGCGATCGTCGGGGAAAGGAAGGTCGAGATGGCCTTGGCCGTAGGCGAGGCGGACGTTCATGGGGCTGTCGGATCGGGATCGGGTTTGCGACGGGTTGCTGTCCGCCGCCGGTCCCGACCCAACACGGGACGCGGTCCAAAGGGAAGACGGTTCTTGGCGCGGCTCGGTTCTCGGCCCACGGCCGCTGTTCACCTCATTCCAGTCGCCGGATCACGAACGGCGTGACCGCGGCCAACCAAAGAAAGGCGACGAGCAGGATGGCCGGCACCAGAGAGCCGCCACGGCTCCGGAGGGATTTGAGGTCAATCGCCCATCAGATTGTCCCGGTACGAGTCGACCGAAGGGCTCGGGTCAGGCGATCCGCGAACTCGGCGAGGATCGCGTCGTCGTGGGCGAGGGACAGGTACAACTTGGTGCCCATGGGGTTGAGGAATACCCGTGACCGGAGTAGTTCCAGCATCAGCGCGGCGCCGCGCTTCCGGTCGGCACGCTGCCATCCGGCGTG
The DNA here is from genome assembly GCA_942490575.1 of uncultured Verrucomicrobiota bacterium. GTDB lineage: Bacteria > Verrucomicrobiota > Verrucomicrobiia > Limisphaerales > CAIMTB01 > CAIMTB01. The sequence continues at coordinate 25,620 of CALNYA010000077.1, read as the reverse complement.
GTCCAGGATGGGTTCGGCGGCGAAAGCGATCTGGGCCAGGGGACCGATGCCGAGCACCTGCGCCGTCTCCGATTCGGCCTGGAGGACCGCCGCGAGGAGTTCCCGGAATCTCGAGCCCAGCTGATGGAGATGTTCGTGGATTCCGGGAGCGCACAGGACGTCGATGACCGCGAGCGCGGCGGCGCAGGACACGGGGTTTCCCCCGGTGGTGGACGCCGACCAGAGGTAGGAGGGTTCGTTGATCCGGGTTTCGTTGACGACCTCCATGAGGGCTTCGGACCCGCCGTAGGCGCCGATCGGGAACCCGCCCCCCAGAGCCTTGCCATAGGCGGCCAGGTCGGGTTGGACGCCGAAGAATTCGGCCGCGCCGCCGGGGGCGAGGCGGAAGCCGGTGACCACTTCGTCGAAGATGAGGACGATTCCGTGCCGACGCGTGATGGCGCGAAGGCCCTCGAGGAATCCCGGGACGGGCGGGAGGCATCGGTGGACGGGTTCCACGATGACCGCGGCGAGTTCACCGGCGTGGCGAGTGATCAGCGTCTCGGTCGCGGCCAGATCATTGAACGGCGCGGCCAGGACCCGGGACGAGATCCAGTCGGCGCCGGTCCCTGCGTCGTCGGCGCTAAAGCCGTCGGGGGCGTTTCCGCGCAGCATGGCGGCGACGCCCACGGGGTGTTGGCCGTGGTAGGCGCCGGCGAATTTGAGCACCTTGGGGCGGCCGGTGGCCGCGGCGGCCACGCGGAGGCACATCAGGGTGGCCTCGGTGCCCGAGGCGACGAATCGGATCCTTTGCAGGAACGGGGCGAGAGCGTGGAGGCGATCCGCCAGTTCCACCGCGCGGCGATTCACGGCGGCGAAGTTGGTTCCCGTCGCGGCCTGGCGCGTGGCGGCTTCGACGACTCGCGGATGAGCGTGGCCGACCAGGGTCGAACCCCAGGCCATCGTGTAGTCGATCCATTCCTGTCCGTCCGTGTCCCAGACGCGGGCGCCCAACCCCCGTTCGAGGACGGGCAGAAGGTCCGGTGGAGCGCCGTATTCGCCGTTGGAGGCGCCCGGAAAAAGTTCGCGCGGCATGTGGGCGCCATTGAAGCCGGGAAAGGAATTGGAGTCAGTCCCGGACCTGTGAAAATCTCGCGCCATGGTGAGTTCGAACATGGTCCGCGGCATGCGGGCGTTGCGGGGGATGTTGGGATGGCTGGTGTTGCCGCCGCTGCTGCTGGCGGGGGCGCGCGTGGTCGGAGCGGCCGGGAGTCCGTCGGAGGCCGACACCAAGCTGGCGTCGTATTTCAGGTCGTATCTGGACGAGCGCTTCCGGATGGAACCGACGACGGCGAGCCAGTTGGGGGATCACCGTTGGGACGCCCTTCTTGAAAACCCCACGCCGGAGGCGAGGGACGCCTGGCTGGCTCACACCCGACGCACTCTTCGCGACTTGCCGAAGGTCGTGGACCGGAACCAGCTGACCTCGGATGGACGGATCGACTTCGAGATCTTTCGCCACGAACTGGAAACCGCGCTCTGGCTTTCGGAGAACACCCGTCCTTTCGAGGAGGATCCCCGGGTGTACAACGCCTACATCAGCGACAGCGTCTACATGCTGCTGGCGCAGTCGACGCTGCCGCGTGAGACGAACGTCTCGAACGTGATCGCGCGGATGGGACGGATCCCGAGCGTCGTCGCCACCGCCCGTGCGACCCTCCGAAATCCGCCTCGGCCGATCCTGGAGACCGCCATCCGTCAGAACAGCGGGGCGATCGCGTTCTACGAGAAGGAAGTCTTCGAATTGGCCGGCGGGACGCCGCGGATCGAGGCGTTGCGGGCGGCGGCGGCGCCTGTGGTGGCGGCGTTGAACGAGTACCAGGCGTTTCTGGAAGGGGACCTGATGGCTCGGGCCACGGGGGATTGGCGCCTCGGTCGGAAGCGGTTCGCCCGCAAACTGGCCCTGGTGTTGGACGCCGGACTGACGGCGGACCAGGTCCTCGCCGATGCGGAGGCCGAGTTCGACCGCGTCAACCGGGAGCTCTACGTCGTGTCCCGGCAGCTTTGGAGTCGTTATTTCCCCAAGGAAGCCCTGCCGCCAAGCGACGACGAAGGACGGCGGGTGACCGTCGCGCGGGTGACCCAGGCGGTCGGCGGGGAACACGGCGAACCGGAGGCGCTGGTGGACGACGCCCGCGCGACCGTCGACCGGATCAAGGCGTTCATCCGGGATCGGGACATCCTGCGTCTGCCGGAGCCGGACCGTTGCCAGGTCATCGAAATGCCGGAGTTCAAGCGGGGCAATTCACTGGCGTACCTGGAATCGGCGCCACCGCTGGAACCGGCGACCGCCAGCTTCTACGCGGTGAGCCCGCCGCCATCGTATTGGGGTCCCGACCGGGTGAAGAGTTTCCTGGAGGAATACAACCAGCACATGCTCCAGGTGCTGACCATTCACGAGGCGTATCCCGGCCACTACGTCCAGCTCGAGTATTCGAACCGGTCACCCTCCCTCATCCGCCGGGTGCTCCAGTCCGGTGTCTTCATCGAAGGTTGGGCGGTGTACACGGAGCAGATGATGCTCGACCAGGGCTACGGCGACGGCGACCTGCGGCTGCGGTTGAATCAGCTGAAGTTCTACCTGCGGGCCGTCGCCAACACGATCCTCGACCACCGGATGCATTGCTCGTCGATGACCGACGACGAGGCGCTGTCGTTCCTCATGGACGGCGCGTTTCAATCCGAGGGCGAGGCGCGACTGAAGATCGTCCGCGCCAAACAGTCCTCGACCCAGCTCAGCACGTATTTCGTGGGACGGATGGCGCATCACCGGTTGCGCGAATCGGTTCAGCGGGAATGGGGCGACCGCTTCGAACTCGGCCGGTACCACGAGGCTGTGATCGACCACGGGTCCGTGCCGACCAAGTACCTGCCGCGGTTGGTCCGGGAGCGCCTGGGCCAGCCCCGCTGACGCTTCCGACCTTGCTCCCGGGCCGTGGGAGCCCGTGACCGCCGCCCCAGGGGCCGCTCCTACGGAGCTTGGATTCTTTTGGGACCGATCGCTGCTATAGACCGGCCGCCCCTGACGGGGCTGCGCGGGGATTTCTCGCGACCGAATCAAGGGTGACGCCTTCGATGACCCGCCTATCCCCTGGGTTTGTGAACACATCGATCCCTGCGCCGAGAAGACTGAATGCGATCGGTGAGCTCAGGAGAATGGCCAATCTCAAGGGCGGCTGTAAGCCGCCCCTCCGAGGGCCGCATCCTCTCTCTTGCCCTGGACCAAGGTCCGTGGGACTGGCCCTACTGGATCGGCCAGCGGAGGTTGATGCGGTCGTCGCCTCGGAGCACGGTGGCGGGGACGTCGTCGCCGGGTTGCAGACGGCCTAGGAGACGCCCGATGAGTTCGCTTTCGGTTTCGCGGGCGGACACTCCGGCGGCGGCGACGATCACGTCGTCCTTGAGGAAGCCGGCTTTCTTGGCGGCCGCGTGGTCGTTGTATTGGCCCACGTGCTTGACGAGGAGCGCCATCCCCTGGCGCCCGAGGCCGCGGGCCTCCCGTTGGTCGTCGGGGAGATCCTCCAGAAGGAGACCGCCGAGGGCCATGGCGCGCATGCTCCAGGTGCCGACCCGCCGTGAGATGTCGGCGTGCGCGCGCCATCCCGCGGGCAGCTGGATCGCACGGGTGAGCGATTCATTCCCGCGGCGGAACTCGGCCTCCAGGGTTCCCGATTCCGGCGCGTAATGAAGAACCCAACTGACATCGGCCACCGAGACGATGGGTTGCCCCGCGAGCTTGGCGAGTTGGTCGCCCGCGGCGAGACCCGCGTTGGCGGCGGGGGACTCCGCTTCCACCGACTGGACCGTGGCCGCGGCGTTGCCGGCGAATTCGAGGCCTATCGTCTCCGGGGCGGGGAAGGGAAAGACGAGTCGGGTGGGAAGCCGTTCCTTGCGTTGGCGGGTCTCGGCGCGGAGCGCGTCACCGATCTGGTGACAGTGGACGCAGCTCTTCACCACCTCGCCTTCCCAGTCGAGTTTGGGCGTGTACCTCGACTGAAGCGTCGGCATGTCGACCGGAGTCTTGTGGGGCCCCGGGTGGGCCTGCTTGCCGGCGAGCTCGGCCTTGTTGGCGGGGTACGCCGCGTGGAGCGCCAGCGCCTTTTCCAGCGTGTCCTTCAGACCAGCCGTGCCGTTGTCGGTCGGGTTCTTCTGGTGGGTCCACGACCCGTAGCGTCCGATCAGGGTGCCGTCGCCGTGGAAGAAAAGAGCCGAGAACGAAAGGTCGAAATCGAACTCGAAGCGGGAGAGATCCAGGGCGTTCGCGTTGACGACCCGGACGCACACGAAGCGGTCCAGCAGCGGCGACAGGCTGGAATGCTCGAGGAGCAACGCCGAGTCGAGGCCGATGCACGCGAGGCACGGGATGCACCGGAGAACCACGAGGACCGGCTTCCCGGCGCGCCGGCCCTCGGCGAAGCCGCGTTCGTAGTCGTCGTAGATCCAGCGCGGATCCTCGCCGAGCAGTTGACGGTCCTTCAGCACGGCGGCCTTGCGGTCGGCCACCGTCTCGGCGCGGGTCGCGATCCGCGGCGAGAGCCAGGCGAAGCATGTCAGGAGCGCGAGGGTGGCTGCCGACGCGATGGAGGGGTGAAGGCGATGGCTGGGCATGGTTGGGCTGGGAGGTTGGGGAGTTTGGGTTTCGGCGAGTCGCAACGCCGCCGCCGCGGGCAGGGGCGAACGGCGGAGGGCGACCTCAGGGCTTCTGGAGCTGGTCGAGGAATTCCCGACCGATCTTGCGGGAGTACTCGTTGCCGTAGCGGTCGCCGAAGTGAAGCACCCGGGTCCAGCCGTCGATCGCCTGCTTTTTGAGGTCGGGCTGATCCTGAATCCGCGCCTTCACGTCGACCAGGATCCGGTCGGTGGTGGCGACGTCGTTGGTCGCGCGGATGAAACTTCGAAGAAGCGACTGGAGCCGTCCATCCGTCGGGACGGCGCCGGGGAACGGTTCCTTCGGGGTTTCACCCGTCGCGGCCCGCTCCCGGCGCATCGCCGGGTCGCCTCGTCCCGCGCCTGTCCGTTCGGCCCGACGACCGCTCAGGTCGGCGACCGACGGGGGGCGTCGTCGCCGGCGGCGCGGGCGAGGGCTTCAAGCACCTTCGGGGCATCGGCGATGCCGGGTTGGACGAGCGCGAAATTCGCCGTCACCCGGTTGCTGACGGTCGTCAGGATCGTCATCAGGCAGTCCTTGTTGAGGCCGTAATTGCCCGGGCCCTCGATGCCTTCCGGGGACAGGCCGATCTTCGACTGGAGCCGCAGGGACTTGGTCGCGGCCCGGGACCGTTGCTCGCCGGCCAGGCGGTCGGCGGCGAGGAAGACGATTTCCGTGCGGATCCGGTCCTTGCGCAGCGCCCCGTACTCGTCGATGACGCGAAGCAACGGGACGAGGGAACGTTCGATCCCATGAACGAATACCAGGGCCGTGGCCGCGCCCCCGTTGTCGGCCACCGGATCGCGCTCAGCACCCTCCTTCTCGGTCCCCAGGTCGATGACCTTGAAAGGCGTGGTCTTCTCGGAGGGTTGAGGACCCGAGAAGATCGCGTCCGCGCCGGGCGCGTTCCGGGTTCCGACCAAGGAAAGGAGGAGGGCAAAGGCGATGCCGCCGAGTTGTCGTGGCGCTGGGATGAGTGTGGGAGTCGTCATGGAAGGGAAGAGCTTGGAGGATTGCGGACCATGCCCGGGATGCCGGGCTCATGGCAAGGTTCCACGGCTCGCGAACGCCGAGCCGAGACTCCGAACCCGCTGGGTCAGCGGTCGGGCTGTAGCCGCCGACGTCCGTCGGCGCCGGCCTTCCTCCCGGAGATGGCGCGGACTGACGTCCGCGACTACGGGGGGCTCATGGCGTGGTTCACGGACTGGGCGGGAGCTTGCCGGCGGCGCGGGCAAGGGTCGCGGATCGACCGGTCAGGGAATCGCCGAGATCGCTTCGGGCCATTTCGACGTGCTTTTGAAGTTCGGCGACGGTTTCCGGTCGTTGGGAGGCGAGGTCGGTGGATTCGCCGGGATCCTTCTCGAGGTCATAGAGTTCGGTGCCGGACTTGAGTTGGCTGTACTTCACCGGGATGCCGCCCGTCGCGGGAGGTTGGGTTCCCAGGGTGCGGTAGGAGTGGGGGAGGACGAGTTTCCAGCGGCCGCCGCGCACCGCCTGGAGTTCGTTGTTGTTGTAATAGAACCAGAGAGCCTCGTGCGGACCGCGGGCGGTCGCCGGGGTGACGAGGAGCGGAAGAATGTCCCGTCCGTCGATGGGTTTCGGGGGAAGCGGCGCCCGGGCGATTCCCGCGAGGGTCGGAAGGAGGTCGATGGTCATGGCGGGTTCGCGCGAGACCGTTCCCGGCGGGATGTGTCCCGGCCATCGGGCCACGAACGGCACGCGGACTCCGCCCTCCCAGGCGGTGCCCTTGCCCTCGCGCAGCGGGCCGGAGGAGCCGGCGTGATCGCCATAGGAAAGCCAGGGTCCATTGTCCGAGGTGAAGACGACCATCGTGTCGTCGTCGAGCCCGTGTCGGCGCAGGACATCGAGGATTCGCCCGACCGACCAGTCGATCTCGGCGATCACGTCGGCGTAAAGTCCCGCGCCGGTTTCTCCTCGGCGGACGTCGTTCACGAAGATCGGGACGTGCGGCATGCTGTGCGCCAGGTACAGGAAGAAGGGCCGGTCGTGGTTCCGTTCGATGAAGCGGACGGCGCGCTCCGTGTAGCGCGTGGTCAGGGTCTTCTGATCGTCCGCGTCCACCGAGGGATCCACCACGTTTTCGCCGTCGTAGAGCGGCAGGTCGGGGTAGGTCCCCTTTCTGGCCTCGGGATGGTAGGGCCACATGTCGTTCGAGTAGGGGAGTCCGAACCATTCATCGAATCCGTGGCGGGTCGGCAGGAAGGGTTCGTGATGGCCGAGATGCCACTTGCCCACGGCGGAGGTGGCGTACCCGCGGGCTTTCAGGACTTCCGCGACGGTTCGTTCGTCCTGGTGAAGCCCGTGGCGCGCACCCGGACCGAGCGCTCCCGCGATGCCCACGCGGTTTGGATAGCAGCCGGTCAGCAGAGCCGCGCGGGACGCCGAACAGACCGCCTGGGCGACGTAGAAATCGGTGAGACGGACTCCCTCCCGGGCCAGGCGGTCGATGTGAGGCGTCCGGTAGCCTCGGGCGCCAAAGCAACCCACGTCGGCGTAGCCCATGTCGTCGCAGAAGATCACGACGAAATTGGGTGGGCGGAACAGCGAGGCGGCTGGCGCCTGAACACCGAGGCCGAAGGAGGCGATCCAAAGGACAAGAAGGCGAAGGACTCGTCTTGGCATGGGGCGATCACACCCGAAACGCGCCTTCGGCGCAATTCGTCCGGCGGGACGTCAGGGGCTCGCCGTCTCGTCTTTCGAGGGTGCGGTGATGCGGGCCAGCGAGATTTGGGCCTGTCCGGGTGTGATCCAGTGGACTCCCCCGGGATTCGGGTCGGTCGGTTTTCGTTCCGCGACGACGAACGTGAGCAGGGGCAGGTCGATCGCGCGAAGCCGATCGTGCAGGTGACGCCGGGACTCGTCCCAGGCCAGGAGCACGAGGATGCAGCCGCTCAGACGGCCAGCATGCCGGAGGACGAGGCTTTCAAGCGATTCGAAATTCCGCGACGGCTGAAGCGAAACTCCCGCGAGGATCTGCAACATCTGCTCCTTGTGCGCCAGGCCGCGTCCGGCGGTGAACGTGTAGGCGCGGTCGCCGACAAACATCAGGTCGAGGAGGGAATCGTGCTCATCCACGGCGAACGCGAACGACGCCGCCAGCGAGACGGCGTCCTCGAAGGCGTCGGAGTGCGGGCCGCCGCCGCACGTGTCGAGCAGGAGGGCGTGGCGGACGAAGTACTCCTCCTGATATTCCTTCACGACCGCGCGCTGCGTTCGGGCCCAGCCGGCCCAGTGAATCCGACGCAGGGGATCGCCGGGGCGATATTCCCGGACGGAGACGAATTCCTCCGATTCACCCACGGACCCGGCCATCGCCACCCCGCCCGCATGGAGACGGTTTCCCGCGCCGGGCAGGGGGAAAGGCGGCAGGCGGAATCGCCGCGGGTAGACGACGATGGAATCCGCGGTTCCGTCGACCACCGCGTCCCGTCGGAGGAGTCCGAAGGGATCCGTCCGCGCGACGGTCGCGCCGGCCAGCGTCAGGCGTCCGCGCCGGAGTGGCGTCAACTCGACCGCGAGCTCCAGGGTGGCGCCAGGCGCCACATCCGGAAGCTGGATCGGCTTGGGATGGAAATGAACATTCCGACGCGCCAGCCAGGACCATCGGTACGCCCGGTAGCGGCGGTCGAACCAGTTGCGGCGGTCTTCTCCGGGCTCCGCCAGGCCCACGAACTGTTCCAGCGAAGGCCTGGGATCCGGAGCGCCCTCCCGGAATTCCAGTCCGCGCTGCCACCGGCCGCGCTGGTTGTGGAGGCTGATCCGATAGGTGAAGGGATCGCCGGCCGACGCGTTGGGTGGAACGACGCGTTTCAGTGTGAAACACCTCGCTGGCTTTCTCAGCCAGAGCACGGCCCCCACCAGGACGCAGAAGAGGATCCCGAAGAACTGGTGCGCCATCGTCAGCGAGACATCGTTGAGCGCGCCGGCGGCGAGCATCACCCAGAATAGAAAGGCGCCGGACGGGGTCACGTGCCGGACCAGCCATTGTCGAACCGCCGCGATCTGCCGGTAGCTGACGTGCAGGCGCTGATCGAACCGCGTTCCCACCCGGGCTCGCGCAGGGTCTTTCGCGGTGTTCCGGCGCGACGACCTCGGATCGGAGACGACCCGGGAACCCGAGGGGAGCGGCTCAGGGTCCATGTTTCGAATCAACCCGGCTTGGGTATCCGCCCCAAAAGGTCCTCGACGAGGGCTTCGGGCGTGGTGCCCGCGAAGCGCGCCTGGGGATCGATCACGAGCCGATGCCCGACCACCGGAATCGCCAATTCAGCGACGTGATCCGGCAACACGAAGGGACGCCCATCAAAGAGGGCCAGCGCTTGGGACGCCTTCATGAGCGCCACGGACGCGCGCGGGCTGGCTCCGAGTTGAACGCCTTCCAGGGTCCGCGTCCCCTGCACGATCGCCACGATGTAGTGCAGGAGTTCGTCGCTGATCCGAACTCCCCGGACCGCGGCGCGCAGAAGGCGCACCTCATCGGGTGTGACACAGGCCCGGACATCCCGGATCGGGTGGCTGTCGATCTGGCTCGTGAGGATGGCGACTTCGTCGGCCGCTGGAACGTAGCCCAACCCGAAGCGCATCATGAACCGATCCATCTGCGCCTCGGGCAGCGGGTAGGTGCCTCGGAATTCAACGGGGTTCTGGGTGGCGATGACGAAGAAAAGATCGGAAAGCGGCCGCGTCCGGCCCTCGACGCTGACCTGCGCCTCGGCCATCGCCTCCAGCAGCGCGGACTGGGTTCGGGGCGACGCCCGGTTGATTTCGTCGGCGAGCAGGATGTCCGTGAAGACCGGCCCCTCGCGAAACTCGAAGGTCTGATCCCGCTGGTTGAAGATCGAGACACCGACGATGTCGGTGGGCATCAGGTCCGGGGTGAACTGAATCCGGTGGAACCGGGAGGCGATCGATAGCGCGATGGTCTTCGCCAACGTCGTTTTTCCGGTGCCTGGGAAGTCATCAAGCAGCACGTGCCCGCCCGCGGCGAACGCGGCAAGAAGCCGGCGAACCGCCGGATCCTGGCCGCGCAGGACTCCACGGATGTTGCTGGAGAGTTTTTGAAAGACAGCCGCGGCCTGGGCGGCATCGACAGACATGGGCGAGACGATGGGGGGCGGAAGGTGTGGCGGCAAGCTGCCGTGCGTTTGGTTCGCACGGGGGCTCCGGATCAGCCCCCCGCGACAATGCGTACGATTTCCAGCCGGTCGCCGGAACTCAGGGGCCGGCGCGGGAATTCGGAGGGTGCGACCGCGTCGCCGTTGTGCTCGACCACCACGGAGCGGGGCAGGAGGTCCTGGGTCACGAGGAATTCCTCGAGGGTGGAGGGAAGGGAGATGGGGATGCGCCGGCCATTGGCCACGACATGGGATGTGGAGTCAGTGTCTTTCATGGGTCCGGGCGGGCGACGCCACGGCGGCGATGCCGGCCGGCATTGGGGCACGTCGCGGACCGGACGCCAAGTGGGCATCCATGATCCGCTATTGGAAGCCACGTCGATTCATCAAACCCGTGCACAGCCACGAAAAACCTGATTAGCCTCACGCATGAGTTCCCCGATTCCTCCCCTGCCCGGAACCATTGGCTGGCATGATCTCACCGTCCCCAACGCGGTCGATGTCCGCGATTTCTACTCCGCCGTCGTCGGTTGGAAACCGGAGCCTGTCGATATGGACGGTTACCAGGATTTCGCCATGGCGCCGGGCTCCGGCGGGGATCCCCTGACCGGCATCTGCCATGCCCGTGGAGGGAACGCCGACTTGCCGGCCCAGTGGCTGATTTACATCCACGTGGCCGATCTGGACGCGAGTCTGGGTGAATGCCGAAGGAAGGGAGGAGCCGTGGTGGTTGGACCGCGGGAGTTGGCGGGGGGCCGATTCGCTGTGATCCGCGACCCGGCGGGCGCGGTCGCCGCGCTGTATCAACCCCCGGCGGCAGGCTGAGGCCCAGGATGAACCGGTCGACTCCCGAGGCTTTGTCAATTCCGGGTCCTTGCGGAGGACAACCACGGAACACACCGAGCACACGGAAATGGGAGGCGGGGGAATCGTTACCTGGGGCGTTGGTTCGCTGGAGCTCAGGGCTTGGGATCTCTGGGGCCGTTTTTCATTCTTTCTCCGTGTGCTCGGTGTGTTCCGTGGTTGTCCACTGGAGGGACCGGTCTTGGGCATTCCCAAAATGAACCGTTGCGTTGCACCGGCCCGGGGTTGCTTCGACCTCACCTGAGGCTTCGCCTTACCGGACAGCGAGCGGGTTGACCCATTTCAAACCCGGGAAACGCGCGAAGTCGCTGTCGGTGGATTGCAGGACACAATTATGTTCCACCGCCAACGCCGCCAGATGCGCATCGGACACCAGATTTCCGACGGCGGTCCCTTCGGCGAGCATGGTTTGGAGGAAGGACCAGTGATGCTCCGTCGGTTGAATCAGTCGGACACAGGGCTGATCCAGCCAGCTTTGAACCCGATCGCAGGCTTCCCGGAGGGTGAGTGGGCGTTGGTGCAGTCGGGCGTTGGTGCCGATGCGGAGAAACGCGTTCAGAACCGGCCAGCAAAGGCAGACGGGAGCAGATCCGCTGAGTTGCTCGTCCCACCAGTTGCGCGCGGATTCATGGCCTTCGGAGAGGCTGTCTTCGGCGTAGAGCAGGAGGTTGGCATCCACCAGGATCATGAATGGTCCTCTCCTTCGGCGCGGGCGAGCAGTTCACTGGTGTTGTCGTAACTGAACCCGCGCTGGAGACCCAAGGGTCGCGGTTGGGTCCGGTAGGGCCGCGCGGACGGGGGACTCAACACTTGGTCGAGGCCAATCCGCAGCGCGGCGTTCACAACCTCCTTGAAAGGCTTTCCGAGTTGGGCCGCGCCCTGCCGTGCTTTCGCCGCGACATCGGGATCGAGCGTCAACGTGGTTCTCATGCAGGCATCATGATGCTTTGATGATTCGTGTCAAGATGCCGATCCCGTGGCTCTCACGGAGGCGCGGCGACGCGGAGAAAAGGAATCGGGAACTGAGGCGGGACTTTTCGTTCCGTGGGTCGCTTCGCCGTGAATCCATTTCTTCCTGGCGAGATGGTGCCCTGTGGGGGATCGAGAAGTCGGTTGGGTTTGGTAGGGCCGTGCCGGCGGGCGTCCCGCAGTGTTGCGGGGGCGACAGCCGCTTCGCGGATCCTTGTCTTCCCAGCGGGGGCGGCGGGGTTGCAGAGTGCTCTGAATCGGTGGAGAGATGGCAGCGAATCGTTACTACCAGGAAGGCGGGGGACGGGCGGAACGGGTTCGAGACCTGTTCGCCGCCGTGGCGCCCCGCTACGACCTGATCAATGACCTCCAGAGTTTCGGGATGCATCGGCTCTGGAAGCGGCGATTGGCGGAGCTGGCGGATGTCCAGCCGGGGGAAGCGGCTTTGGATCTTTGCTGCGGGACCGGTGACATCGCCTTCGAACTGGCCCGGAAGGGGGCCCAGGTGTCCGGCGTCGATTTCAGTGAAGAGATGTTGAAGGTGGCGCGTCGACGTTCCCGTTCGGCGACCGGCGGAAGCGTGACGTTCGAACAGGGGGACGCCCTCGGACTTCGGTTCGAAGCGAGATCCTTCGACCTGGTGACGATCAGCTACGGGCTCCGGAACCTTCGCGACATCAAGGAAGGGCTCGGGGAGATGGCCCGGGTCACGCGTTCCGGGGGACGGTTGTTGATCCTGGACTTCGCCTTTCCCTCGAACCGCCTCTGGAAGGCGGCGTACGTCCTCCATTTGAAGACGATGGTTCCGTTGTTCGGGCGCCTCTTCTGCGGCGACGCCGACACCCACTCGTACATCCTGGAGTCGTTGCGTCGTTACCCGGGTCCGGCCGAGATCGGGCGACGGATGGAGGCGGCCGGTTGGGAGGCGGTCCGCTGGTGGAACGTCCTGGGCGGCGTGATGACCCTGCACCGCGGGGTGCGATCCAGCGGCTAGAATCCAACCGACGGCCGGCGGCCCTGTTTCACGACTTCCTTCTCGCCTTCCCAGACCGCCAGTCCCCGGTTGTCGGTGAGCGACAATTGGAACGTGTAGGCCGCCTGGCGGTAGTCGCCCGCGCGGGTGTAGGTCTCGATGATTTTGCCTGAAAGACTGAAATCGGGCGGGCGCGGTGAAGGCTGGGTGAGGCCGAGGTCCTTCCATTCCTGGGCGATTTCGCGCGCGAGTTCGTCCTCGGCGGATCCGCCGGGGCCGCGGGTCGTCATGGTCAGCGCCTTGCCGCTCTTGTTGAGCGCGACCCGGATCTTTTTGGTGAGGAGATCGGTGTCGATCTGCTGGCTGGTGCTGTTCACCACCCGGCTGACCACCATCACGGCGGGTGGCGTCGGGACCTTGTCGAGGACTCCGGCCCCGAGGAGGTCGTTGATGGAGGCTTCGGCGGCCATCGACCAGTCCTGGATGTTGATCTGGTCGAGGGTGACCATGACGCGACCGCCCTTGGGATCGACGTATTGGGCGGGTCGAGTGCATCCGATCAGGATGACGGCGGAGGCGGCTGCGCCGATGGCGGCTAGGATCGTTCGATTCATGAAAAACCTGGGGTGAGGGGGTTGAATTGCTCGCTGAAGTGGTCGGGCGGTTTTCCGTCGCGGGCGCTCCTGGGTGGTCGGATCTCGGTGCGCTCAGTTCTTGTGGAGGACGGGGATTCGTTCCCGGGTGCTTTCCTGGATGGAAAGGCGGAAGTCCCGGACGGTGGAGTTGGGAGCGACCGCCGAGAGGACCAGGATCTGGCCGCCTTCGAGCTGCTGGGAGACCATGGTCGTGGCCGGGGTTCCGAAGGGGAATCCCTGGCCGTCGAACCAGTCGAAGCGGTAGTTGAACCGGAACGATTTGCTGCGCGAGTTCTGGACCTCGACACCGATGCGCAGGAGTCCGTCGGGGGTGCTTCCCTCGATCACATTGAGCACGTTGACCGAGCGCGCGGTGGAGGAATCGCGGACGATGCGTTTGTCCTCGATGTTCCGCCGCGTGTAGTTCGGATTGGCCGGCTCGACGGTGTTGACCTGGTGATGGGTGGTGTTGCAGCCGGTGCCGGCGCCTACGGCGGCCGCGAGGGCCAGGAGTCCGGCGAGGAACCAGCGCATGGGGGTGTCGGATTTCATTTCAACCTTGATTGGATGACTTGGAGGGGGCGGTTGCCGCCCACTGAACGTATATAGACGAGATGCACGAGCCCTTCTTCAATCGGGACGACGACAGGGGCCTGATTTCCTTCGAGAATTCGCAGGCGCCGATCCGGCGGCGTGGGCATGCGGGCAATCTGGAACTCCTTGGGCAAGGTGGTCCAGCTCCGCGTGTCCGCGATATTGACGCTCGCCTGGTAGGCGAGGGTGGCGAGGCGGACCAGGGCGCCCAGGCCCTCGTCCGCCTGGCTGGCGGCCTCGTTGGCGGCGAAGGCCGCGGCCCCCTTGGCCAGGGTCGAAGCCAGGGTCCGCGAGATGATCGCCGGCTTTTCGTCCTCGAAATCGCGCGCGATGACGCTGTCGAGGTTCGCGACCGTGGCCGTGTTGAGGTGGAGGCTGCCGGCGGTGGCCGCGAGGGTCAGGGCGTTGCCACCGCGGGTCTCGAGAACGGGCCAGGCCGAGCCGATGTACGAGACGTTCGCGAAAACGATCGGAATATCGATCCGCTCCTGCCGGCGGATCGCGGACAGTCCCGATTCGAAAACGACGTACGTCACCGGCTCGGGGCGAGCGCCCTTCAGACGACGGTCGGCGGCTTCGAGGTCGGCCCGGACATAGGGGTTTTCGGGGGCGAACGAGAGGGTCCGTTCGAGGGATTTGCGGGCGCGTTCGAGGTCGGAGAAATCCTGGGCCTGGGCGAGGAAATAGATCCCGTCCAGCCACGTGGTGAAGGGGTTGACGTATTCGGCGTAGGGGCGGAGGTCGGCGACGGGTTTGTAGAGTGAATCGACCTGGCGCTGAAACTGCGGGTTCGATTCGGTTCGCTGGACGGTGTCGGAGTGGGCGCTGTCGCGGGCGTCCGCCTGGGCGCGCTCGATGCGCTTGGCGTTTTCGGCGACGGCGTCCTGCTGGTACTGGTAGGCCTTGAAGAGAGCTGGGCGAGCCTGGTCGGGCCGCCCGAGCGCGAGGGCGTTCAAGGCGCGGTAAGTGGCCGCCATGATCCGATCGTAGGAACGCCCCTCGTACGGAAGATTGGCGGGGGTGGTCATGGCCGACATCGCCTCGTTGCCGACACGGATCCTCGCCCGGTTCGCGTATTCCGCCATGCGGGCTTCGGCGGCTTCGAAGGCGCGGCTGCTGTCCTCGAACCGGCCGGCGGCCCGAAGCGCGGTCGCCTCCTCGAGGCGCCAAATCACGCCGTCCCGGCCGTCCCCCGCCTTGTTCACGCGACTCGAGAACTCCTTGAGCGCGACATCCACCTGGCCGGCCGCCCACGCGTTGCGGACGCTTTCGGTCTTCGTGGCATAGGTCCGGCACCCTTGGGCCGCCACCAGGCAGACCAGGCCGAGGGCCAGGCGGAGCAGGGCCGCCAATGGACGTGCCGACTGGCGTCCGTTGCCGCCATGACCACGTCCACAACCAGGGCCCTCCGCGGGTCTGGAGGGAAAGGGGGGATCCCATGGGTACGATTCAGACCGCCGCGCGAACGGCGGAGCCGAAGCTTGAGATGAGGACGGTTCCCGTCGCAACGGCATTCAAGGAGTCTTGCCTTGCGTACCGCCGACTTTCAGTCGGCTGCTCGGTTGCTGGGATCGGGTTCCGCCAGTGGAAAACCGGCGTCGCGCCTGTACCGCCGACTTTCCAGTCGGCTCGGTCCAGGGATCAGGTTCCGACGGCTGAAAACCAGCGCTATGCCTGTACCGCCGACTTTCTAGTCGGCTCGGTTTCAGGGATCGGGTTCCGACGCCGGGTGCCCAGGGTACTTTGTCCTTTGCCGTCCCCGGGCGCGGAGCCTATAACGCCGGCCCACATGTCGCCGGGTGAACCGTCCCCCATTTCCGCCTCGACGCGCCTCTGCGCGGTCTACGGGCACCCGGTCCGTCATTCGGCGTCGCCGGCGATGCAGAACGCCGGGATCGCCGCCCTGGGTCTTGATTGGCGGTACGTCGCGTGCGCGGTGCGTCCCGAGACTTTGAAGGAAGCCCTGGCCGGCGCCGCGGCGATGCGGTTTCTGGGCGTCAACCTGACCGTCCCGCACAAGTTGCTCGCCATGGGGATGATGGATGTTCTCGACGAATCCGCGAGGCGCTGGGGCGCGGTCAACACCGTCCGGTTCGAAGGCCGGGACGCCGCCGGAGACTGGCGCCCCCTCGGCGCGATCGACGATGACGCGGTCACCGCGGTCCGGATGCATGGGTTCAATACCGACGCCGACGCCATCGTCCGCGCGTTGCGGGAGGACGCGGGGGTGTCGGTGAAGGACGCCCGAGTTTTGCTGTTGGGCGCGGGCGGGGCGGGGCGGGTGGCGGCATTGCGATTGGCGGTGGAAAGTCCGGCGGAGTTGTGGCTCGTGAATCGGACGGAATCCAAGGCGGCGGCCGTGGCGGAGGAAATCGTGACCGCCAACCCCGAACTGCGCGATCGCGTTCGAGTGGGCTATCCCGAGGGCCCGGTGGACCTGGTGTTGAACGCGACCTCGGCGGGACTGAAGGCGGGTGATCCGCTTCCGTTTGATGCGGCGCGATTCGATCCCAGTCGGGCCGGTGCCGCCTACGACATGATCTATCGGCCGGCGGAGACGCCGTTCCTGGCCGACGCCAGGAAGAAGGGCTGCCGAACCGCGAGCGGGCTCGGGATGCTCCTGTACCAGGGCGCCGCCGCGCTCGAGATCTGGTCGGGGCGCACCGCTCCGGTGGAGGCGATGCGGAAGGCCCTGTGGGACCACGTCCACGGCGAGAGGGAGCGCGCGTGAGCCTGTTGTCGGCGGCGGTTTTTGACGCGGAAACCTGGACGAGCCTTCCGTTCCACTTCTGGACCGCGGTTTTTTTCGTTTTGGGATCCATGGTGGGGAGCTTTCTGAATGTCTGCATCCACCGGATGCCGCTGGGCGAAAGCATCGTCACGCCGCCGTCCCATTGTCCCGGTTGCGGCGCGTCCATCCGCTGGTGGCAAAACATTCCAATTCTTTCATGGCTCGCGTTGAAAGGCCGCTGCGCCGGTTGCGGCGTTCGGATCTCACCGCGCTACGTCCTCGTGGAGGTGTTGACGGGCGCCCTGTTCGCGGTGCTCTGGGTCCAGCACGGACGGGTGAGCGTGGCGGGCGTCCTGGCGCTGGCGGTGTTCACCGCCGGGTTGATCGCCGCGACGTTCATCGACCTGGAGCATCTCATCATTCCGGATGAAATCACCCTGGGCGGAACCCTGGTCGGGGTGGTGTTTTCCGTGGTGGCGCCGTCCATCCAAAGCGAGACCTATGTGTGGCCGGCCCTCAAGGCGTCGCTGATCGGGCTCGCGGTGGGCGCCGGGGTGGTGTTCGCGATCCTGGAATTGGGGAAGCTGCTGTTCGGCCGCCAGCGGGTCGCGTTGCCCGAGGGGGCAAGAATGGTTTTCACCGAGACGGAACTGCACTTGCCGGACCAGATTCTGCCTTACGAGGAGGTTTTTTTCCGGACCTCCGACACCCTGGTCTTCCACGCAAGCCGTCTCGAATTGGCGGATCGCTGCTACCAGAGCGTGATGGTCCGGCTTCGGCTTCGCGCCGGGCTTCTCTTCATCGGCGACGAGGAACTCGACGCCTCCTCGGTGACCTGGATGGAGGCGGTGGCCGACCAGGTGACCGTGCCCCGGGAGGCCATGGGCTGGGGCGATGTGAAATTCATGGCGGCGATCGGCGCCTTCACCGGTTGGCAGGGGGTGATGTTCACCTTGCTGGGAAGTTCGGTGGCGGGCTTGCTGGTGAATCTTGGGCTGATCTCCATGCGTCGGCGCGAGTGGTCGGCGCAGATTCCGTTCGGACCCTACCTGGCGGTGGCGGCGCTGGTCTGGGCTTTGGGCGCGCGGGAGTGGTGGTTGGCCTGGTTTTTTCCGGGGGCTCCGGTCTGAGGGTCCGAGCCGTCCGTCGCGTCGTGGCGAGGGATGGCGCGACCCAGGTGGAACGCCGAGCGCGAGCGGGCCGGGGCGGGGCGCATCTCCGAGATGTAGGCGGTCATTCGCTGTCGGGGTCGGTATCCGTATCGGTATCGTTTGAGGACCGACGCTCGGAATTCGTTTGAGAGCGCGGGTGTACGTTTCGATTCCGATTCCGATTCCGACCCCCCGACCGCGCCCATCGATAGCCGGCGTTCATCCCGAGAGCTCCGACGAGTCGGATGCGCGCCCCCGGGCCGGGCGCGCCGTTTGGAAAAAAGGGATTGCCGGGCGGGCGTGGGGTGGGTTTGATTCCGGTCCCCTTTGGGGGGTCTTCGGTTGCCTCGGTAGCTCAATGGTAGAGCAGTTGACTCTTAATCAATTGGTTTCAGGTTCAAGTCCTGACCGGGGCACCATTCTCCTGCAAGTAGTTAGGTTGAGTTTCAAAATGGTCGAGGATTCGTCGCTCCGCCACTTCTCCGCCACTTTTTGACCTTGGCCCTTCGGCTCTGGCTCACCGTGGCGCTCAGACCAAGGTCCGCCTCGGATGACTCAATGGTCAGGGCAGCCAGCTGCCCGCAGGGCAAGTTTCGCGCCGCCCCTCGAATTCCGGTTTGTGCGAGTGGGTGGCGGGAGGGCGTAGACGGCGGGGGGGGGAGAGATGAATGTTGGGGGCCGCCCCACCTCGAAGTCGTTCGGCCAAGAGAGTTTTTTGGGCAAGTTCGCCCCGCCCTCTGCCGAACCTCGACACGCGGGGCCTCGTTTACCGCTATCTGGACTTCGTCGTTTCACACCTTGGCCTCCCCAGAGGGCTCGAGCCGGCACGCTCGGTTGCTGAGAGCGATTGGGCGCGGGCGACGGGGTACCGAGGCAGAGCCCGCGATGCGGAACCGCACCGATTACACACCTGGGTCGGCATACAAAGGGATCGCCTCCCACCGATCCCTGGTGCGCCGGAGTTTGCGCGCCTTTCGGAACCTCAACCGTCAGCATACTCATTACGCTCGCAATGGCTTGGGCACTTTGCGGCGATCCCACGCCTTGGGCCGCCACGGAACGTCATGGAAGTCGACCAGGTTCCCGGTCCCGGTCCTTGTCGCTCAGCGACAGGTCGCCGCGGATACAGAGTCCAGAGACGCGCCGAGCATCGCAACGCAGCTCCGGGACCGTGTCAAACGACGGCGCGAAAGTTGGCTGGTGCCGGAACCCGCGATGTTGTTTGCTACCTTCGCCACGATTTGGAGCGGGTTCGACTACGACTACTCGTAATCCTGGATGGATGGGCTGAGGCCACCGATCGCGCCCGCGAATTGCGTGTCGCGGTGGGCTCGGGGTGACCAGCGCGGCATTGAGAGCGGCGTTGCCCGGGGCTAGCAAGCCGACAGCAGTGCCAAGACGGGCGAAATCAAACTCGATCCGGTGTTCACTCAGCATCGGATTGACGACGAAGGCCGGCTCGTACACGACCACGAGTCCACAGTCAACGTGGCGAGTTACGCCCCAGCTGCGGACTTCCACCTGCTCTTGTGCGCAGAGGCTCGCCGGCGCGGCGTTGGTGCAGCCACGCGATTTTCCTTAGCGAAGTGGCTGAGCAGCTTGCGGCTGAAGAGGGCAAGGAGGCCTGCGAGGTAGAGCCAGCCCTCGGCGGTTTGGATCTAGGCGATGTCGGCCACCGAGATCTGGTTGGGGGCGCGGGTCGCAGGCGCCACGACCAGGCGGCTCGGAGCGATGGGATGGTCGTGGTTGCTGTCCGTGCTCTGGAGGTGGTAGCGGCTCTTCTGACGGCCGCGGAGGCCCTGGTGGATCTTGAGACAGTCGGCGCGTTTGCGACCAAGGCAGCAACCGCGGGAACGAAGGACGGATTCGATGCGGGCAGATGTGCCGTAGGTCTGGCGACCACCTGAGTGAATGGAGGCGATTTCACGGGCGAGGAGGTCCTCGGCGGCGCGAGCAAAGGGAGCTTTTGTCGACGTGCCCGGGCGTGGTAGCGGCGACCTGGAGACCTGGAGGCACGCACAGAGTATCGTGATGGAACGCACGGCCTTAATCGTGTCGACTTGCTCGAATCGCTGGCTGAGGGGGAGGAGAAAATGTTCAGGGATCTTATTATGTAGACCTTGCTCACGGACGTGCCGAGCTCACGTTGGGAGGCTTCGAACGGGAACTGGAGATCCGCGGGGCAGCCGGGACTGTCGGCACCGACTTGATGGCTCGGGCGTTGGGGAACTGTAGCCTCCCCCAGGTGAAAAGTCGGCCGGGACTGAGGCTGAGTTCCTCGGAGGCGACCTCAGCGGCCTTGCCGCTGGCGAGCCAGGTCTGGGCCGGGTGTTTCAATACGGGGTCGTACCGGTGCCGGGTCTTGGTGGGTGATTCCTTGCACGGCTTCATGATGCATCCGGTGCCCGATTCATCCTCTGTCATTTTGACGCGACCCCAAGATGTAATCGGATGCGGAGAATTTGCTGTCCGTTACCACTCCGGCCCTATTGAATCTCACCTCTGCCACTCCTGAGCCACTTGTCGCGATACCCATGAAACTGAAGGTCTCCTCCCTCTTGCCTCGTGGGCTCTGGCTACTCCTCCAAGTATTCTGTTTCGTCGCTCGTACCGATGGTGCTTCCCCCCTGGAAGCCTCGATCGTCGGGTACTGCCGCAGCATCAATCTCGGCCATGCAACCGGGACTTCCGGGGGATTTCGCTTGGACGCATACTTCACCACCTACGACGGCAGGTCGTCGTTGCCCTTGGTCGACGAGGTCGCAGGCTACTACGTCTTCAGCGGAGAATTACTGCCAGACAACAGCCAGGCCGGGCTTTATCACACCGACTACATCGTGTTCTTCGCCGGGTCTCCGGATTCTTACGGCACCTCCGACCTTCGTTTTCCCATCAGCGACGCGGACGCTAACGGGGTGCCGGATTTTCTGCAAATGAGCTATAATGGAACCGTGGACTTCTCGGGGACCGTCTACCGCCAGGCACCTGGGACCGCTTCGGTACCGGTCTCTGGACGGATTACGCGGAAGGCTGGTGCCCACCTGGGAACTTACACCGCCAGCCTCCGGGAAGGTGCCCAGGTGACCACCTTCACGGGGTCGACGTCCCTCCTAAACACCTTCGGCAAGGTCTCGTACATCCGCGGAGCCGCGAATACAGCCACCTTTGCAGTCGCCGTCACGGACTCCGAGGGCGGAACCACCCAGTTTGGAGCGAACACGGCGTTCACAGTTTCGGGACCGAACAGCCTCTCGTTTCCCGAGTTTCGATTCCTTGGCGCGGCCGGGGCGGTGATCACCACCCGGCCGTTCATTCTTGCCAGAAACGGTACGCGCTACGTGGGCGACTTGGAGCTCGCGGACGGCGGTAGCCGCACGAGTTGGCGTGACTATATCCGGTGGCGTGTGAGATCACCGATCCTAACGATGTCGACCGTGACGGGATTCCGGACCTTACCGATACTGTTGTCGAACCGCCCGGGATCACCAAGCAGCCCCAGAGCCTGACGGTATACGTAGGCGACCTGGTCAACTTCGCCGTGACCGCCTTGGGTACCGCGCCACTCACCTACCAGTGGCAGAAGAACGGTGCCAACCTCCCGTTCGCTACTGGAGCCAGCTACGCGATCGCCAACGCCCAGACGGGGGATTCCGGTCGATATTGTTCTGCCTCAGATGAAATCGCCGGATTTGGGATTCCGCTAAGCTACCTTTCCGAGCAAAAGGAAAGGCAGCATGAGTCAGGAAAAACGACGCCACCACAGCCCCGAGGACAAGGTGAAGATCCTTCGGCTCCACCTCCTGGAGGGGAAGCCGATCTCGGAGGTGTGCGAGGCACACGGCATCCATCCGACCCTGTTCTACCAGTGGCAGCGGCAGTTCTTTGAGAACGGGGCTCGGGCCTTCGACAACGCGCACGCCAAGGCTCGGACGGAGGCGGCGCTCGAAGGCAAGGTCGAGGCGTTGGAGAAGCGCCTTCAACGCAAGGACGAGGTGATGGCGATGCTCCTGGAGGAGCACACCCGCTTAAAAAAAGAGCTTGGGGAGCTCTGAAGGGTGACTGGGTTCCCCACGACGTCCGAGACACAGTCGTCGACTTCGTGCGCACGTGGTCCGACAAGACCGAGATCGCGGCCGACCGCTTCATCGGCTGGGTCGGCGTCGCGCGCGGCAAGTTCTTCGAGTGGAGCAAGCGCTACGGCAAGGTCAACGAGCACAACGGCCTGGTCCCGCGCGACCACTGGCTCGACGACTGGGAGAAGGCAAGGATCATCGACTTCCCGACGAGCATCCGCTCGAGGGGTATCGGCGTCTTGACGTTCATGATGCTCGACCACGACGTCGTGGCGGTCAGCCCGTCGAGCGTGTACCGGGTGCTCTCGGCGCCGGGCTGCTGGATCGCTGGAACCCCAAGCCGTCGAAGAAGGGCACCGGCTTCGTTCAGCCGGTCCGCGCCGCACGAGCACTGGCACATCGACGTCGCGTACCTCAATCTCGCCGGCACGTTCTACTACCTGTGCACATTCTGGACGGCTACAGCCGATACGATCGTGCACTGGGAGATCCGGGAAGCGATGAAAGAGGCCGACGTCGAGATCATCCTGCAGCGCGCGCGCGAGATGTTCCCCGACAGGCGGCCGCGGATCATCTCGGACAACGGGCCGCAGTTCATCGCCAAGGACTTCAAGGAGTTCATCCGGGTGTGGCAGACGACGCACGTGCTCACCAGCCCGTACTACCCCCAGTCCAACGGGAAGCTGGAACGGTTCCACCGGACGCTGAAGAACTCGGCGATTCGACCCAAAACGCCGCTGAACTTGGAGGACGCCCGTCGCGTCGCCGGCGAGTTCATCGAGCATTACAACCAGGTGCGCTTGCACAGCGCGATCGGGTACATCGCACCGGCGGATCGGCTGGCCGGCCGCCAGGAGTCGATCTGGGCCTGGCGCGACCGCAAGCTGGCTGAAGCCCGTGAGGCGCGTCGGGGCAAACGTGGCGGCGAAGCCACCGCCGAGCTGGCGACTGGAAAGCCAGCCGCCGATGTGTATTCTTCCACCGTCTCCCCGGAGGATAGGGCAACGCAGGGATGCGACCCGAGCGCCGCGGGAGACTCGAATACCGCAGGCTTGGGCGGTGGCAACGCCGCCCAGGCCGGCCACCTGCGGGATCGATCCCAAGGCGATAAATCCCAGGGGGCTTGGGGGACAGAGTCCCCCGAAGGAACGCCTCCAAACTCAACCAACAACCGCGACGGAGAAGTAGCTTAGTTCAAACTCCGAAGCGGCGATTCCCGCTGAACCAGAACAATATCGGGTCATTGTCGCCAACTCCGCCGGCAGCGTCACCAGCTTGGAGGCCATACTCGATGTGACTGCTCCCATTCTCCCGCCCACTATCCTGACCGCGCCCGCTGGACAAACGGTCTTGGAAGGCGCCGCGGTTACCTTTCGTATGGTACCTGGAGGAACCGCGCCGTTCGCGTTTCAATGGCGCTGGAACGAGACCGATCTACCCGGCGCCACCACCGATAGCCTCTACTTGGCAGCCGCCCGGCCCGCCGACGGCGGCGCCTACTCCGTGGTCGTTTTCAACAGCGCCGGCCAAGTGACAAGTCCGCCGGCGACGTTGACGGTCCTGCCTAAGCCCCCGGCCCCGACACCGCCCGTTATCACATTGCAGCCGGTGTCCACGAACCTTCCCACGGGTGGAACACTTCGCCTGGAGGTGGCCGCCAGCGGGTCGCTACCTATTACGTTCCAGTGGTGGCATGACGACAAAACCCTTACGGGCGCGACGCAGGCGGTCCTGTTGTTGACTCCCGTCGAGGTTGGCGATGCCGGAGTTTATCAGGTGGTGGTACGTAATCCGGTTGACGAGATTCGGAGCGAGCGAGCGACGGTGACCGTGTGGGAGGCGTTGGACAGGCCAAAACTGATCTTGGGCTGGGGTGAGGGCGGATTATCCATCACGGTCGAGGCGCCCACCTCCCAACGGCACGCCCTGGAGCGGTCCTCCGAGTTGGGGCAGTGGACGGTTTGGAAGGAGTACGATCACCCCGGCGGTCGAATCGCAGTCGATCTTGGCCCGGGGCTTGGTGACCGAGGGTTCTTCCGGGTTCGGGAGGTGGATGCTCTCCAGCCACAGAACCCGATGATCACAAGCCAGCCACAGTTCCCGTGATCGCGTCGGGGGCAAGTGCTCGCCTTGACTCGTCAGGCTGCCGCGCGGGCGCCGCTGTTGTCCCCGCGGAAGGGGGATGGAATCCCCGTCACGGCCGCAGCGTTGTCCACCTACCTTCTGTCCCCGGTCCGGGCGATATACGAAGTCGAATACACCATGGTGGTCAGCGACTGCCCTGGCTCGGCCGAGATTTCCGCTTCATCCGAGAGGTTTTTGTGTTTCTGAGGCCGAGTCGTTGACAGTGAAAGTCCTGAGTGGCCGAGGAACGAGTGCCCTCCAAGACCTGGGGGCAGCGATGGGCGGCCGAGCGAGGGGCCAGACCTCGCCGCCGGCATTCCGTCGTTCGCCTTGGCCGTTAACATTATAGCTTGCAGTGCGTTGCAGAAGTGAGCTTCTAACTGCTGCCATGGGGAAACCCGCAAAGAACGCTTCCCCAGACGTTCAAGGAGATGGGGGTGGGGCGGCTTGGGCAGCGCTCCAGGCCGTTTGACGCAAGTCTTTGATCCCGTGCTGCCCACAACATTTTCGTGGTGGACCAGGGTCCCCCGCAATTTAGGTCGCTTGCAATTCGGGTCGATGGGAACGGCGGCAGCCCCGATTAACATCCGTCGTTCGCACGTGGCGTTCATCTTTCGTGGCGCGCCATGGGGTTCATGGGGGGGGCCGATTGCGACGACTGTCGAAGGCGTTGGGGCGACAATGTGTCGTGGCCGGGAGCGTGCTGCGCGTGGTTCGGGGCGTTGCAGGCCGGAATGTTTCCAGCGAGGAATTGCCGTGCGATCGCCGGTGCTTTGCTCACCAGGTTTTGAATCGTTAGTCGGTCGGATTTCCTTGCCAGTGCAATTTTGTTCCACCTGGTGCTTGCGCCCATGACCCTGGCTCGACTCGTTGGTTACGTCTTGGGGGAGCGCCATCGCGAAGTGCCAGTTTGCCGCGCATTGCCAAAGTCCAGCATGGTGGACATTTGGTATAGGGTTCGGTAAACCGTTCGGGTCCAGTGCCGAACCGAGGGCCGTCGAGAGGCATCTGCGGCTATCGGCCGAGACTGCCGCCCAATGTCGCCAGACGAGAAAAAGACCCTCACCGAGGCGGACATCCGCACCAAGTTCATCACGCCGGCATTGGTGGGGGTGAACGGGGATAAGTGGGATTTGATGACCCAGGTCCGGGAGGAGGCCTACTTCACCCGTGGGCGGGTTATCGTTCGGGGCAAGACGGTCAGGCGCGGCGAGGCCAAGAAGGCCGACTACATACTGTCGTACAAGCCGAACCTCCCGTTGGCCGTCATCGAGGCCAAGGACAACAACCACTCGGTCGGCGACGGCATGCAGCAGGCCCTCGAATACGCCGAGATCCTGGATGTCCCGTTCGCCTACAGTTCGAATGGCGACGCCTTCCTGGAACATGATCGCACCGCCACCTCCGGGACGGTGACGCGGGAGATCCCGATGGACCAGTTTCCCCCGCCCGCCGAACTCTGGGCGCGGTTTCGGGCCGCCAAAGGGTACAGCGCCCAGCAAGAGGCCTACGCCACGCAGGATTACTACGATGACGGTTCGCGCAAAGTCCCCCGCTACTACCAGCTGATCGCCATCAATCGGACGGTGGACGCCATCGCGCGCGGCACGAACCGCATCCTCCTGGTGATGGCCACCGGCACCGGGAAGACCCAGAGCACCGCCTTCCAGATCATTTGGCGGCT
>CALNYA010000076.1:0-106122 GCA_942490575.1 uncultured Verrucomicrobiota bacterium | reverse complement strand
AGCCCCGGGTTCTTCGGCGACATCCCGTCCAAGCTCGTCGGGATTTTGTGTTTCCGAGAACCGGCCGACCTCGGACCCCTCGGTCGCATCCATCACGGTCGTGCTTCGGGTCATCATCGCTCCCGGCAGCGACACCATCCGATGGGCCAGGCTCACCGCGTACATCGACAGATAACTGCCCGCCGTGCGGCGTCACCCGATGAACACGACGCGCTTACGGGCAACAACGGCTCGTAATGGGTCAAAAGCACGGTCCTCGCGCTCCTCGTCGCTGACCTCCAGCTCCTCCAACGGTCGGGGACTCACCATGCGCCACAGCCGATCCCCGGTATCCGTGGCGACGGCACAGTAGGCAGGCCGCGTAATACGACATCATTCGTCCCGGCAGGCATTCTTGGTACCGCCCGCAGTCGCGACCGTCGGATTGCCGCTGCCGTAGACAAAGCTCCACACCTGGCGGCGTCATGGGATCGCGGTGGGAAATTGGCCGCCGGCCCGGATCCGCGGGCTGGAAAGTGCCACCAGGACGATGGGATACGATCGGTGATTCGGGATCAACTGGCTCGGGATCCGACTCGGCCGGCGCCAGGAACCCGAGCGCTCCGAGACCCGTATCTGGATTGGCTTTCAGGGCGTAGGCACTACGTCGTGAGATCCATCTCCAGCGGCACGCCACCGTCGCCGCGTCGAACACAGAGTTGTAGGCGCGGCAGCTCGTTGCCGAAAACTGAGCCGAGACGCGCCAACACCAGGTCGCAATGGTCGCCGCCCGTTCGACATGGTCTCGCTGTTCTCCAACCAGCGTTCCCTGCCGAAGTGCTCCGACATTCCAGCGGCAATCGAGACCGCCGAGTTGTATCCTGGGCCTGCGGTCAAACGCGCTGGCTCGCTCGTCTCCCTCTCCGAGGCAAGCCAGGCGACCTGCCACCGAGCCAGGTAGCTCGCGTGAGCTTGACGGGATGCGGTTCCCCCGCGACGTGGCTGAGCTCGGCGAGCGCGAGTCCCAAAATGCGGTAGCGCCGTCTGATGCAATTGGCCGCGAGCGCGCCGCCGAGCGCTCCAGGCCGGTACAGGATTACCCTCGCTGGGCTTGCCGAGTACAATACGCCGGACGGTACCGCCCGCTCGTCGGGCGCAGTGCAACGCCGGCAATCGCAGAATCCGCGGTCAGCGGGAGGCGCCATGTCGGGTAGTGTGGACAGGGCCAGCCCGATAAGCGAGTCGGTCTCAAACCCGGCTCCGATGGGCCCGGATAGAAGGGAGACTGATAAGCCGTCACAGCGAAGGGCTGATCGGCTGTCGGCCGTCTGAACCATCGTCCCGTGCGCGCGCGCGTCCCGGGACTTGGGCGTCGATGACTCCCGGGTTGCCCTGAGCCAGAGGGGGCCCCCTGGCACCGATCCATCCGACCGGATCCTCTCCCGGGTCTGTCACCGAGATAAGATGGGTCTGTCCGACGGTCCGGCCGCCTCGTGCGACCTGGTGCGCGTCGGCCAATCACCGAAACCACGCGCTACGATGCACCGACGACTCGCTATCCCCGACACGCGCTGACTGACTACCCCCGCCGACTACCGCCTGTACCGCGACCCCGCGCCACTACCTCGCCGGGGGTCGCCGAGTCTCGCCGCGGGGCGGGACCCAACAAGCAGAGGGTGGCACTGGGACCGACCGGCCAGACTCGGTGTAACCTTGCTCACTTGCTCGTCCGCACCTTCCCGACGGGCCGCCCGAGAGCCGGCCTGGAAACCGTATTTCATTTTTTTTATTTACAGTTTCCTCGGTGCACACTCAATAGCGACCTCTGCATGTGGGCGAGGCCGAAGGCCGCGGAAGACATGATCCACACTGTGGTAGAGGCCATGAACCTAGAACAGGTCTTGGACGCAGCCCAGGCCTGCGTGGTCATGATCGACGACGAAGTGTCGACTCCATTGCCGTTGCGCGCGGGAATAAGGCTGGCTCCCCGAGCATTGCAGGCCTGGATGTTCATACGGCAGGGGCTGACCCAGACACGGACGCAGACACTGCTTCAGGCCATGGCCAGCAGTGGCGGGGCTCCTGCCCCTCACAAGGCAGGCGACCTGTTCAACTGCCGCTACGGCAACCCTGGGCGGTGATGTGGTAGGAGACGGCCGACTCAGCCGATGCGCGAGGACGGCGAGCCGCCAGTGAGCCGCAGGAACCACTGCACGCCAAACTCAAGGCATTGAAGTCCGCATCTGCAGCTCACTGACCATAGAGTCCTACAGGACCATTTGTCTCTAGAACGTGTCCAAAATGGATCTCAAGTGGAGAGACGGCCCCGACGTTGCCGAAGAGCCTGGAGCTTGAATTCTGCGACCGATCACCAACAGACCGGCCACCGAGACGGGGTTTCTCGCGCGACCCATTTGAGAATGACGCCTTCGTGACGGTCGCTCCGGGGGTGAAAAAATGCCGGTCTGCGTTTCCCGTGTGAGTTCATGCACTTTTCGCAATGATACGCCCCCGTCGGCACCCCGAACACGGCCGCGCGGCGCACGTTCTTGTCGACCCAGCCGGGATAGAGGCACGAACCGTGAGCTTCACGTGCTCTGGAAGACTCCCGACGCTTGTCCACCGCTGTGGGCCGCATCCCGATGGAGAGCCGGCCATCTACCCCGCGATGAAGGCACCCAGGGCGCGGTCGGGCCGGGTCGTGAGCGCCTCATCGGCCGGACCCCGGGTCACTGATTAGGAGCCTCCCGGAGCTCAGCCCGGGGTGGCTCGTCGGTTCGTAGAGCCCGGGGCGCCCTCGTCGGGGGGCTGCCGACCGCCCGGGGTGAGCCCACCGTCGCCGCGGATTTAAGACTCGCCTCACGAGCGTCTTCCCAAGACCCACGCCCGCTTGTCGGAAATGGATCGGATCCGGCGCGCCCCGCGCCCTCTTCCGAGGAGCCGGCACCCGGGGATGACCGAATCGACCTCTCCGACGTCACACCATCTTCGCTGACTGGCAGAGAGTTGCGGCGTCGGCGGGGCCGAGTCGGCGAGACCGCCCTCGGGCCCGGGCGACACTCCCGGACGCCTCATGGCCGGGTGGGCCGGAGCCACCGCTGCGACGCCGTACCCCGCGTCTGCGCCGCTCGTTCCCAACCACATCGGCCGGGACTACCGTAAAGGGCGGGGCGCTGATCAACGTTCGCGTCGGGCCGTACTCGCGGAGCCCCTCTCCCCTGAGTAGCGCCGCCGTGTGGACCGTGCCTGCCCGCAAGTATTCCCGCGAGTCCAGCGTCCCTGCGGATTCGTCCGCGCCAACCAGCCCCGAACGGAGCAGCGCCACTCCCTGCGTCGGGCCCGGAACCTCGCGAAATCCCCGCCGATGCCGCCGGATCCGGCCAGAGCCGGGTCATGGTTCGCGGCGAGTTCTCCCCAGCCCACCCGTTCGCATGCCTGGATGGCGTGCAACCGGACGCTCGAACGGCGCCTTTGTAGCCAGATCACCCGGGGAAACGCACCGCGTTCTGCCTCCGCCGCGCGCCTTGCAAAGCCGATCTCCGGATGCGGGCCCGGCGACCTCGCCGAAAGTTGTGGCGCGCGGATCGGCCGTCGTCGGCACGCGGGCGCTAGCCAGGCACAGCAAGCGCCCACAGGTAGCTGCTGTGCCACCCCACACACCGGGGGACAGCATGGGTCCTTTTCATCTTCCCCTTCGCATCTTCACCTTCAGCGTGGAATCCAGGTCTCCTCGAATCATGAGACTGCCTGGATGGCCTTGGGTCGGTTCTGTCTGATGACACGGGAAGGCGGCGTGAGCGTGACTGTCGGTTTCACACTGGTGATCGGTCTCGGTCTCAGGACCCAAAGTGCTGGAATTACAGGCATAGGCATCCCTCCCGGCCTCGAAAAACAGGACGCAGGCAGGCAGCTGCATCCCAGGTTGTCTTCACCACCGAGATCTCCCACATTCGAATCGGGTATTTATAGATCGATTGGTGCACCGTCCAACCTCCCATAAACTCGGCCCATTCACGGCATGTCAGCTCGGAATCATTCAGCCGGTCCGGGTCCAGGTGAATCCAACCCGAGCTGCAGACGGGATCCCCTGCCCGGAGCTGCGGGAATCCTGGTCCGCGCTGACAGGCCGCGTCGAGCGTCGGTTCCGCTCGTCCCTTTCGATCAGCCGCAGACGGATAGGCCCGCCCGCCGTCGCCACCAACCGTTCTTCCCGAAGCCAAACCTTCATGGTCGTTCAATCTTGGCTGGCCGACGGTACCGGGTCGAACCCGTCCTCCACTTCCCGGCTTCCTCGACCCGGAGCGAACCGGGTCGCGGTTGATGGCCGGCCCACGACGTCGTGATCCGGACTCATTCCCCCGTCACCCGCGCCGGCACGCCCGGCGTTGTTCGCGACGTTCGTCGGAGCCCCGTCGCACCGGGTCTCGCGGTTGTCGGGCGTGAGGCGCGTCTGCGGGACACCAGCGTGACGAAGGCGTGGCCCGTGTTGCCGAGAGTAGATCCCGGGTCGCCGGCATGCTCCCGTCCTGATTGGCCGTTGAAGCGCGAACGCCGCATCCGTCCCCTCCGCCCGGCTCCGCGGCGCCGAGGGTGGACGTGACGATACTCGGGCGCGTCGCCGCAGTGCCCCGGGAGCCGCAGTTGGGGCCGCGTCCCGAAATCCTCCGCACGGCCCCGACCGGGCCCGGGCTGACACCGAACTCGGTATCCCTCGGCATTCAGGTGGGCGACGGTGCTGTCGTCCGCGACGAGATCGCGCGCCCGCAGTCGGCTAAGTCCCTGGGTAGGTATCCCACGCGGCTTGTTGGACGAGACGCTCCGCCCGGAGATTCGATCGATGGCGCGTGTCGTCGGGCACACTGATCGACACCGCGCGCCGCAACCCTCGTAGAGCACGTGAGAGACGGGAACTCTCGTAGTCGGCTCGCTTTGGGACCATCGGTGGTGCGAAACGCGTGTCCCACGATTCCAACACGCCTTGGCCGCGAAAGCGACTCCCCAGGTCGGTCCGCGCGCGTGGGGATGCGGCGGGGTCGAGTCCGACGATGCGCGTCCTCGGCTTCCGTCGCACTCGAACGGGGGGAGCGGGGCGTGCGACGGCGACATATGGCCGTCCGCCGGCAACACGCGGTCACATTGCGAACCGGCGCGGGTCCCCATCCCCGCGACGGAGAGACACGGCCTGGGTACCGCCGCGGCGGGGGTAGCGGGTCCCGCCGGGCCGTAGTCACGGATGCGCATCCGTCCATGGAGCGGCGTCGCGGGTGCCGCACAATCGAAAAGTGGCCGATGCGCGACACGGTCGGCCGGAGTCGCAAAGTGATTGTCGTTGTTCGGACCGGGCTTGGCGGCCGCCGCGTCGGGTCGAATCCGACGCATCCGTCGCGATCTCGGTCTCGTTGATTCGCACGTTGAGGTCGACTTCGGTAGCGGCACCCTACCGGATCGTTTCACGGCCGACGCATTGGAAATCGAGGGTGCTCCGCCGTCGCGGAGTCCGGTCGATTCGGGGGTCACGTGCTCCAATTCCTTCGCTCGGTGTTAGAATCGCAGGTCGCAGAGACGGGAAAAGAGCACTCCGCCGCCGTTGAGCGAAACCAACGGAAAGGCACCTCGATCACCGCGGTGACAACTTTCAAATCGGACGCGGACGCGAGTGTGGGGACATTGTTTGGAATCCACCCCTCCCGGCCCCGGAGCCCGCCGCGCCAAATCGGTCAGGATCCCCGGCACCGGCCGTGAATCCGCCGCATGTTTCCGAACAGGTGAATCGATTCCCATTGTTGTTGTTCGAGACCCACCGTCAAACCGAGATTCTCTCGCCCACCTCCAGAGCCACGGGGCCGGAGAGTATACGGGAAACCGTCCGTATTGGCGTCGACATTTTCCGGGTATCTTCCCGTTGTCAGTCACGCCGGTTGAGAACGACGGATTCGGATCAATTGTCAACTTTTGGTTGCCGCCATTGAACAGCGAATCCGTTATTGCCGGAAACGTGAGACGCAGAACATTTCGCGGTGAATCGCGACACCATCTGGAAGTACGACGAACAATCGGAGAAGCTCCCCGACACTGCGGTATTCCCACTCGGGGCGCCTTCGGGCGTGGCGATCCACCCGCGCGGCGGAGCGCCGGCAAATGGGAATGCCGATGCAGACACCCGAAATAGTGAAATGATTGGCGTGTCGTGAACCCCGAGACTCGTCACGGTCCCCGCGGGGTGACTGCGTGGTGGTACGTGACGGACATCCGGGACGCAGACAAAACTCGCCCCACCCCACCGTAGTAGCGCGTCTCCCAGTATCCGAGACGCCAAGACGCATGAAGGTCAGCGACCCGGGGACCATACAGGAATGAACGCCGCGTCTCAGCCGCCAGGCATGTACCGTAGGGGAATCGCGGGTCGCCGTCGCCGGGTACCGCCGTTCGCGGGACCGTCCGCGACCGTCGGCAGAGTGATCTGCGTCTCCCTCACAGCTTCCGCGCCCTCGCTTCCCCTCCGCCGCGGTCACATTGTTCCAAAACTGCGTCACACCGGTCGACGCGCCGCCGCTCGGCGACTCAGGTCCCCCAAAATCGAAGAGCCATGCGTTCGCTCCGGCTTCGCGCACCGGCGCCAGACAGAAAGCCAACACCAGGCCGAACGCCCAAAGTGAAACTGGCCACACGCGACGGCCAACGGACGGACTCGGCTCGCGCTTCGATGGATTGGGTCCGACATGGACTCAGGTTGTGAGATTTCGAATCACGCCCGGAACTAAACCCAGGCGACATCGGGAAGGCAACGCAGCCGTGGTTCGCGGATTGCGACCTCCGAGGCGGATCCCTCACGCCGGTCCTGCATGGCGCACGGACGAATTCTTGCATTTCGCCATCCTTCAGGCCGGTGAGCATCGGCGGTGCCAGCCCTAAATCGTTGTCCTCCATGCCCCCCGAATGCCAGGGCGGCCTGGTTCGAATCCTGCGATGCCACCGACGACGGAGATGGGCCGGATCCAACAAAAACCCAGTGCCCAACCTCCGTCGACCCGATGAACGAAATCCAACCCAGAGCCAAGACTATGAAAACCATCCCCTATTCCCTGGTGTGCGCATTGTTACTACCCACGGTCTCCGCGCATGCCGGCGGCGAGCCTCCCAAGGACGACTCAGACGCCGTCGCAAAAGGCCGCGAAATCTCGTCAAAGACACGAGGCGCCCAGCGTCCTGACGCGCCTTCGGGAAGTCGTCGTACTGGAAGTCCGCACTCTACAGGAACAAAAGCTGGGCACGGTGGATGACGTGATTCTCGATCTGCTCGCCGGACGCGTGGTCGCCGTCGTCGTCGCCTCGGGTGGCGTGCTCGGCGTGGGCGCGACCCACCGAACCGTGCCGCCCGCCGCGTTTCACTATGACGAGGGGAAGAACGTGCTGCACGTCGACATCACGAAGGAATCCTTCGAGCTGAATCCGACGTTTGATCCCAGCCGGTGGGCCGAATATCGCCACCAGCCGGCCGGAGTTGTCGGGGCCTATCGGAACCCAAAGGTGACGCCCGATTCCGCCAAGGATCCGGTCAACGCCGACAACTCAGCGGTGAACCGCCGCGACCGCGACGGCCGCACGCTAACGCCGCTGGACCAGGGCCGCAGCGAATCCGACACCAAGATGACTGCCCGCATCCGCAAGGAGGTCCTCGCCCAGGACGGCCTGTCCGTCTCAGCGCGGAACGTGAAGATCATCACCGTCAACGGTCGGGTGACCTTGCGGGGTCCTGTTGAATCCGAGCAGGAACGGCGCTTGATCGGAGAGCTCGCCGAGCCAACGCCCCTGGCTTCGTGGACAACCAGCTCGAAGTGAAACGTCAGTGAGGCCAAGCCGGTTGCCTCGCGAAATTCGGAAACTCAACTCACATCCAATTCACAATCAACTCACTCATCTCTATGTCCAACAAATCAGTATTCTGCCTCGTGACGACCAAGCTCCAGGCTGACCAAATCGTGAACCGCCTTCAGAGCAGCGGATACCCCTACGAAGACATCTCGGTGCTGTTCCCTGACAAGGCGACGTCCCGCGATCTCGGGCACGAGAAGAACTCCAAGGCGCCCGAGGGTGCCGCGACCGGCGCCGGCACGGGAGGCCTCCTGGGCGGTACGCTCGGCCTCTTGGTGGGAATCGGCGCTCTCGCCATTCCCGGCGTCGGACCTTTCATCGCCGCCGGCCCCATCATGGCCGCCCTGAGCGGAGCCGCCGCGGGCGCGGCGCTCGGCGGAATCACAGGCGCGCTCATCGGAATGGGCATCCCGGAGTATGAGGCGAGGCGGTACGAAGGTAAGATCCGCGAGGGGCGGATCCTCATCTCGGTGCACACCGACACGGCGGACGAAGTCCGTGTGGCCAAGGAGATCCTGGAGGCGGAGGGCGCCGAGGACATTGGCGTCAGTGGCGAAGCCAGCGTGCCGGAAGACGCGAAGCGTCCTCTTCAGGAGCGAGGGAGCCCGCTACCCCGAAGTCCATTGATCCAAGGACGATCCGCTGAACGCACCCTCCTAGTTCGCTCACCCCCGTCCGGCCGGCCAGTCCGGCGACGGGGGTTCGCCCTTGAATCGGGAACTCCTTCCTTCGTCGTTCCCTATCGGGGCTTTCGGAGGTGAAGTCCGCGAACCCGGGGTTCTCGAAAACCAGTTCTTCCCAGAGTTCCCGTTCTTTCCCACTTTCAGCGGATGCCTCCGCGACGTACCTCCCGCTCACGCCTGCTCGCGCGACCCTTCGCTTTCGTCCTGCTGGCTACGTTCCTGATCGTCGTTGGAGTTGAGTCCTCCGCCTTGGATCCACTGACCTTCACTGTCACTCCCGCCGCCCCCGGCGAACAGCTCGTCCGAACGTCTCTGCCGTTCCCGCCCGGACTGCTCCAGACCAACGCCTCGGTCCGCCTCCGAACTGAATCCGCCCCAGGCTCCCAGCCCGACACTTCGGCCGCCCTGCGCGTCTTGTCCACGCACCCTACCGCCACCGATGCCGTCCCCACGGTCCGCCGCGCCCTGGTCTCCTTCGTCCATCGCTTCCCTCACCTGAAATCGGTTCGGTTCACTCTCGAACCAAAACCAACCCCAACGTCCGCATCCCCGGACGCTCGCCCCGATCCGGATCCGGATCCATCCGCCCAACTTCCGGTCAACTACTCTCTCGTCCATGGCTCGTTGAAGGTGCACTGGTCGGATGGCACCGCACTCGCCCTCAGTCTCGTCGCCCCACCGCTCACTCTTCTTCCCGCCTCCCAGAACGCTCCCGAACCCCGGGTCGAAATTGTCGAGGACAACCCCTTCTTCCGCTGGCATCGCCTGCATTTCACCGACGACTCCTGGCCGCGGGTCGTCGAAGTACGACTGGACCGCCTAGGGACCGTCTCCCTGACCGCCCACCTTCGGCGCGCCAACACCAACGGAGTTTTCGCGCCGGATTTCGGCTGGGACATCACCAGCGCAAGCCCCGCGGCATTCCGTTTCGATCCTTCGACGAGGGCGACGCAAACCAACCCCGCGCGACATCTCTTCGCCCAGGGCACCGACACCGTGGTGCACCTCGGCAAATCCCTCGTCATCCACGCGCCAACCGGCGCCGCGAGCCGCCGCGGCAGCCTGGAACTCGACCGCGAAAGCGGCGACTCGTGTCGATACCGTCGCAGCCTCGCCGCCGAATCCGTTCCCATGCAATTCATGGCCTGGCGTCGGGCCGATCTGACGTTCAGTCGACCCCGTGTGGCGGCCCCCACGACCACGCTCTCCTCGCCGCACACGGTCGAAGTGGATTCCCGGATCTGGTCCTCGCTCTATGGCATGCCAGCCGCCCCGTCGGGCGTGCCGCGGGAACTGGATTCACTCCTTCGCTACCACCGTCTCGCCATCGCGCGGAGCGCCGCCGTGGGCGACGACCTGGGCAACGTCACCAGCTTCCACGATGAACAGGATCACGGAGGCGCCTTCGGCATGAACCGTCTCAATCACGGCGCCGCCATCTTCGAGGACGCCTGGCGTTCCAACGACCCTCGCCTCCGCGAAACCGCCGTGCTCTGGTGCGACAACTTCCACGATCTGTCCGTCTGGTGGGGAGCCCGCGAACGCGGCGGCACCCGCTACAACAACGTCGTCGCCATGGACCGCACGCCGCCCACGCGCGATTTCATGTGGCGCTCGGACAGCTCCGTGAACTTCTGCACCAAGGGCTACGACTGCTTCTGGCTCGCCTGGGAGGAGACCGGCGACCCCCGCATGCGCGAAGCGCTCCAGGCCCAGCTCGACTACGCCGCCCAGCATCTCCACGCCAACGTGGAATGCCGCAACATCGGGGACGTCCGCGACTTCATTCGCCTCTTTGAATTCACCGGCGACCAACGGCACCTCGACGAAGCCCTCCGTCTCTTCCGCGAGTTGCGCGCCAAACTCTCCCTCGGAAACCTCTTCGATCAGGGCGGTAAACCCATCGACCCCGCGCCACCCTTCATCAACGACGATCAGGCCGGGCTCAAGGTCGGCTACGCCAAACCCTACATCCTCGGTTACGCCCTCAATGGCCTTCCCGACCTCCTCCGCCATGCGCCCGACGAACCCGACCTCCGGGCCACGATCCGCGCCGTCGCCGATTTCCTCGCAGCCAACGTCGATCCCATCGGCGGCTGGCGCTACCCCCATCCACGGTCCACCGACACCTTGATTTCCCAAGGCATGGAACACGCCTGGCAACTCACCCAGGCCGCCCGCGTCCTGGGGCCCGAACCCGCCTGGCTCGATGCCGTCGAAACCGTTCTCCGCGCCCGAGTCCAGGCCTGGAAACGCGCCAGCCGATTGCTCAGCGGCCTCGGCGGATGGGAAGTCACCACCGGCCGGGTGAAAACATCCCGCGAAGTCGCCGAGCTCTACCAACACCCCGCCGACCGCGATGCCTCGCGTGATTATTCCGAAGGAAGGCTCGGCCTCGGCTCCGCGCCTCCCGAGGGACTCGTCTACTTCAGCGATGTCCTCGCCTTCTACCTTCGTCATCGGCCCGCGGACCGTCTCCTCGCCGAACCCGCCACGGACAGTCCCCTCGGCCGCGTCCTCGCCCGCGTCGAGCCGGACTGGCAGACCGCCGGTGTGCGGGATCGACTCCCGGTTTTCCATGAACGCCTCGCCTCGCGCCTGACCCAACCGCTCGCCTGGAATCCCGACCTCTTTGGCAGCTTCGCGCAGTGGCGCGCGAACGCCCGGGCCCGTGTGATCGAGAGCCTCCAAACACCGCCACCATCCGCGACTTTCACCCCGCGTCTCATCGCCGAACAGGATCGCGGCGCGTACACCGCGCGCAAAGTGAGCCTCCAACTCACCGCCGACAGCCGCGTCCTGGCCTTCGTTCTCGCCCCCAAGTCACCCGGCCCGCACCCCGCCGTGCTCCTGCTCCACGATCACGGGGCGCGCTTCGACATCGGCAAGGAGAAGGTCATCGAACCCTGGGACGACACACCCCGGAGGATCGAGTCCGCCCGCCAATGGGTGGATCGCTACTACGGCGGCCGATTCATCGGCGATGAACTCGCGCGTCGCGGCTACGTCTGCGTGGCCACCGACATGTTGAATTGGTCCGACCGCGGCGGTGGCGGCTACGACAATCAGCAAGCCCTGGCGGCGAACCTCCTTCAATTCGGTTCATCCTGGTCCGGCCTCATCGCCCACGAGGACCTGCGCGCCGCCGAGTTCACCGCCGGCCTCCCCGGCGTCGACCCCAACCGCGTCGTCGCCCTCGGCCTTTCCGTCGGCGGCTACCGCGCCTGGCAACTCGCCGCCCTCTCCGACCAGATCTCCGCCGGCGTCTCCGTCTGCTGGATGGCGACCCAGCGCGGCCTGCTGGTCCCAGGCAACAACCAGACCACGGGCCAGTCGGCCTTCACGATGCTGCACCCGGGACTCGCGGCGCATCTGGACCACCCCGACGTCGCCAGCATCGCCTGCCCCAAACCCATGATGTTCCTCTGTGGCGGTCGCGATGGCCTCTTCCCGAAGCAGGCCATTCAGGACGCGTTCGACCGCATGCGCGAGGTCTGGACCTCCCAGGGCGTGTCCGACCGGCTAGTCACCCGCCTCTACGACGCCCCGCACGAGTTCAACGCCGCCATGCAGGACGACGCCTTCCAATGGCTCGACGAAGTCACTGGTGGCACCGGTAAGTGGGGTCAAACATCCACATTGAACAATTTCGTGGTCCCAAGGGGCACTGGACCGCAAATGTCAAACATCCATGTTTGACCCCATGATCCCCATGATCGTTTCAGCACCTGCCCAGCACGAACCTCAGTCATCGCCGGCGGCGGGATTTATGACCCTTATTCCCGGGCGGGTGTAGTCCGCAACGTTGCGTGTTGCAATGATTAGGTTGTGGCGCCGAGCGGTGGCCGCAATGAAGCTGTCTGGCATGGGCATGGGACAGCCCTTCCCGCTGAATTCCGCCTCCTGTCGTCCCCACACGGCGGCGACGCTGGTATTGAAATTCAAGATCCGTCCTTCCATCGCTTCGACCAGACGGTTCAGCCAAGTTTGCAACGCGCGTTTCTTCGACCCGTCGGGAAGCATGGATATTCCGGTTTGCAACTCTCCAATGACGTGACTGCTGGTGTAGATGGCCTCCGCGTTCGCCTCCAGCCAAGCGAGCACCGTCGCGTTGGGACGGGGCTTGGTCCGCTCGCTCAGGACGTCCGTATCAACGAGCCAGTTCATGCTTCGGGCGGTACATCTGGCGCCGGCGCGGCGGAAGTTCCAACGAATGCGGGCACTCCATGTAGATGCCAAACCAATCGCCGCCCTTCTTCACTTTTCGCAGGGTCAGGACTTGGGTCTCGGGGTTGTCCTCGACGACGAAATGGTCGCCAGGCCGCAGTTGGCAGCGCTCGCGAACGGACTGGGGGATCACAATCTGGCCCCGGCTCGAAAGGGTCGTCGTCACGCGAGTAAGCAATGCTTACCGCGCAACCTTGTCAACGCGCAAACGGGTTGGTGCTCGTGAACGATAAAGAGATGGGCGCTTTGGCAAATGCCCACGACACCTTCGTCGGCACGCGGCTCAACACGCCGCTCAGGGTCGGGCGAAGTCCTCCTTGATCACTCCGGCCAGGTCGGTGAGCAGTTTATCGGATTTTCCGATGTAGGAGGAGCCGTGCATGACGGCCAGCGCTTCCGGTTTGAGGTCGGCCAGCGAGCGCAGCACTGATTCCGTCTGGGGGGTGTAGGGCATGTAGTCGGCGAGCGGACCTTCCTGCATCTGCCGGACCGCCTTTCGCACCGGCCCGATCAGATCCGACGAGGTCACGGGCGCGACATCGCCGAAATGATGAAACAGGTCGGAACAGAACAGTGTCTTGCGCGTCTCCTCGAACAGCACACCCGCATCCCACCCGTGCGGAAGGTGCGGCGAACGATGGAACCGGTAACGATACTTGCCTGTTGCAAGGACATCGTCAGCCGTCATGCCGCGCGCTGGGCGGATCGAAAAATCATCCACGCTCACGAGTTTGCCGACGAGCGTGCAGACCGGTTGAGCCTGGGGCGCCAGTTGCAGCCAGTCGTTGAGCGCGCCTATCGCCCTCTCGTTCATCTCCGTGACTTTGCGCCTCCGTGAGAGCCATCTGGCTTCATCACACATCCGGGTGGCGAACAGCTACGGCTACTTCGAAGAGCCGTGCGAGTTCGAAGACCTCTGGGGCACGAAGGAAGTGGCTGATGCCCTGACTCTCCCGGTCGCCGGCGGTGAACAAGAGTTCAGCCTGCACCGCTGGCGCTGGACGATTGAGAATCGCGGCGTGGACATCGCGCAACCGGATTTGCGCTACGGCGGCGGCTTCATCCCCGCGACGAAGGTCGCGCGCATGGCGGCGGCGGCCGGACTCAGGGTGGTGCCCCACATGTCCGGCGGCGGCTTGGTGCGCTGTCCCGATGGCGTGGGCATGGGCGTGACGATTGATCCGGATTTCATCCGGCGCGCGAAGCGGGTGGAGGCCCCATGATGGGCTTCCACAACCACCTTTCTACGCGGTTTGACCCTGCGATCCCTTTGAGTTTCGCGATGCCTCCGCCACCTTGGCACGGCTTCCCTCGCCGGCATCGTCGCCCGTTCTCAGCAAGCCATCCTCCATTTCGAGCGTCCGATCGAAGACATCCAATGCGCGTTGATCGTGCGTGACGACGACCACGCCCGTCCCACGTTCATGCGCCACTTTGCGGAACAACTCCATCACCTGGCGTCCGCGATGGCTGTCGAGCGCGGCGGTGGGTTCGTCGGCGAGCAGAAGGTCGGGTTGGTTCGCCAGCGCGCGGGCGACGGCCACGCGCTGTTGCTGTCCGCCGGAGAGGGCGTCGGGGAGATTGCCCGCGCGGTCGGCCACGCCGAGGTAATCGAGCAGTTCCAACGCGCGATGCCTCGCTTGCCGGGGCGGAACATCGTTGATTTCAAGGGCGATTTGGACGTTTTGAACGGCGTTCAGGAATGGGATCAGATTCGCCTTCTGAAAGACGAAACCCAGGTGATGCCGCCGGAACGCGCGCAGGTTCACCCGCGGTCGCGGACCATCGAGCACCGGCACGCCGCCAATGACGATACGGCCGGACGTCGGCGGATTGATGAGTCCCATCGCCGTCAGCAGGGTGGACTTGCCCGCTCCGCTGGGCCCGAGCAACGCGATGACCTCGCCGCGCGCGACTCGCAACGTCACATCCTTCATGGCGACGACCTCGGTGTTGCCGCCGCCGTAGATCTTCGTGAGGTCGAAGACTTCGATGGCGGGCTGGTCGGCGGGGAGGGGATTCATCACATCACATCACATCACATCACGACAGGATCTTGTTCGGCTCCACGCGAAGGGCTTTCCAAATCCCGAGCGCGCTCGCCAGCACGGAGATCAGCACCACCACCACCGCCAGTCCCCACAAGTCCTCCGGCGCGATCAGCACGCGACGAGGGAATTTCGGAAAGATCCAGCCGCCCAGGTACCACGCGATGCCGAACCCAAGCGCTCCCAGCAGCAACGCCTGTTGCAGGATGAGGCCGATGATCATGGAGTTGCGCGCGCCCATGAGCTTGAGCATCGCGATGTCATGGATCTTATCCAACGTGAGCGTGTAGAGGATCAGCGCCATGATGATGGTGGAAATGATGACCAGCAGGACGCGGAAGAGGCCGATCTGCCGGCGCGCCTTGTCGATCATGCCATGCACCAGAAGTCGCACCTGATCGTCGCGCGTATGCACCGACACGTCGGGCCAGCCGGCGATGGTGGCGGCGACGGCGGCGGGATCATTCCCTTCGGTCACTCGCACGGTGATGGCGCTGACCATCGGCGGACCGAGGGCGGGAAGGCCCGACGACAAGCCGCCGCCGCGCTGCAGCAACAAGGGTTGCACCCGCCCGATGTCCTGCCCGACGGCCCGCTGGACGCGCGCCGCGCGCTCCAACCGAATCGCCTCGCCCGAGAGATCGAATTGAACGGCCTGGGCGTCCCGCGTGGTGAAGAACGCGATGCCATCACCACCCGACGCCACCATGCCGTTGGCGATGCCAACGACCGTGTAGGTGTCCTTTCCGAGGACCAGCTTCTCACCCAGGTTCAAGCCCAGCGAGGCGTCGGCGATCAGTTCGTAGTGGGCCCGCGCCAACGGTCGTCCGGCGATCAACGTCACCCACGTCCCCTTGTCCTCGGGCCAGGCGAGTCCGTGGACATTCATCCGCAGCGGCCTGCCGTGATGTTCGCGCTGAACATTGTGGGAAACAAATGTTCGCGCGCTCGCCACACCCGGCAGGGCCCGGAGGCGATGTTCCAGATTGGCCTGCAGACGCGAAACCTCGGCGAATGGCCCGCGTGTGCCGCGTTGGACCACCCACAAATCCGCGCCGATGCGGTCCACGACCACGAGAGCGTCGTCGATCATGCCCCGGTAAATCCCGCTCATCCCGAGCACGATCATCAAGAGCAGACCTATGCCCACGGCGGTGATCACGAACCGCCCGACATTGTGACGGATGTCTTGCGCCGCCAGGTTCATGATTCCTTGATGCGCTGGCCGTCCGTCAGCTTTCCGCTCCCGCCCGCCACGGGTCTGAAGATGTTCTCCCCTTCCTTGAGTCCGCCCAGCACCTCGACATTTTCGCGACCCTCCAGGCCCGGCGTGATCTCCCGCCAACGCGCCCTGCCGCTCGCGGCGACGAAAACTCCCGGCCTCCCGCCGCGCCAGACAAGGAACCCCTTCGGAATCACCAGCACGGCGGTTTTGCGCTCGGCTTCGACATAAACCTCGGCCCGCTGGCCGACACTCCAATTGGCGGGCAATTCCTTCAAACTCACGTCCACGATGAACTCCCGCGTCTCACGGTCGGCCTCCCGGCCCAACCGAGCGACCACCCCCCGGAAACTCCGTGCCGGCTCGGAACGGAAGATCACGCCGGCCACCTGACCCGGGGCGAGTCGAGCCATCGCGGTCTCGTCCACCCACGCGGAAATCCAGAGTTCATTGGTGGAAATGAGTTGGAGGATCGAA
Organism: uncultured Verrucomicrobiota bacterium; assembly: GCA_942490575.1. GTDB lineage: Bacteria > Verrucomicrobiota > Verrucomicrobiia > Limisphaerales > CAIMTB01 > CAIMTB01. The sequence continues at coordinate 89,614 of CALNYA010000076.1, read as the reverse complement.
CTGCCCGGCACGACGACCCCGCCGGCATCGCGGTCGCGGCGCACGATCAATCCATCGTAAGGACTGAGAATCCGCGTGTAGGCGAGCCGCTCCCGCTGGTAGGCGAGGTTCTTCTCCGCCGTCAAAACCTGGCTCTCCGCCTCCGTGATCGCGGCTTGCGCCCGCTTGAGGTCGGCTTCGGCCACGCCCAATTGCTCGATGGCTTTGTCGAGGTCCGCCTGCGGATTGAGCTTCCCGGTCACGAGATCGAAGATCCGTTTGTGGTTCTGCCTCGCCTGTTGGTCCACGGCTTCCGCTCGGGTTTCCTCCACCCGCACGCGCTGGGCGGTGGCCTTCGCGCTCACAAGCGCCGCCTCGGCAACCTCCACCTGCAGCTTGAGTTCGCCATCCTCCAGTCTCGCGAGCAACTGGCCGGACTTCACCGCGTCCCCTTGGTCCACGAGCACTTCGGCGAGCCGCTCCTGAATCCGGGGACTGAGGGTGGTACTGATGCGGGCCTCAAGCGTGCCGGTGCCGATGACTTCGGCCACGACAGGTCCCGGGGCGATCGTGTGGGAGACAACCGGGACGGTCGAAAATCGCAGCTTGTAAAGGATCACGCCGATCAACGCAGCCGCGACCAGCGCTTTCAGACCCTTCCGCAGCCACGGCCGGACAGCCGGGGACGGCTTGACCTCGGGAGGTCTACCCACCGTGGGACTTGTTGTTGTGCGCATGGAAGGCGATGCCATTGGTGGACGCTCGTGGAATGGGTCTTGTGTTCATGCTCAACCCGCCGGCCGCACACCGCGCGGCGTGGAGTTTCCGATGATCGGGTTGTCAGTCATGATCGAAGTCCTCCTTGATCACTCCAGCCAAGTCGGTGAGCAGCTTGTCGGCCCTGCCGATGTAGGAGGAGCCGTGCATCACGGCCAGCGTTTCCGGCTTAAGATCCGCCAGTGAGCGCAGCACGTTTTCGGTCAAAGGCGTGTAGGGCATGTAATCGGCGAGCGGCCCCCTCTGCATTTCCCGGAACGCCTTTCGTGCCGGTTCAATCAGGTCCGACGAGGTCACGGGCGCGACATCGCCGAAATGATGGAACAGGTCGGAGCAGAACAGAGTCTTGCGCGTTTCCTCGAACAGAACGCCCGCATCCCACCCATGGGGAAGGTGAGGCGAACGATAGAATCGATAACGATACTTGCCGGTCGTGAGGACATCGTCGGCGGTCATGCCGCGCGCTGGGCGAATGGAGAAATCATCCACGCTCACGAGCTTTCCGACCAGCGTGCAGACGGGTTGGGCCTGGGGCGCGAGTTCCAGCCAGTCGTTGAGCGCGCCAATTTCGTCGGATTCAAAATGACTCCAGCCGATATGGCGAAGTCGGGTCGGGTCGATCAGCTTGGCAACGGCTTCCCGCAGGGCCGGAAACATCCTCTTGAACCCCGCATGGAACAGCAGGGGCTCCTCGTCGCGCACAAGGAAGTGATTGAACTGCATGTCAAGTTCCGGAACGTAGATCGAGAGCCGGAACAGGTCGGGGGCGATCTCGTTGATTGCCGTCATGCGACCCAGGTTGGAGGTTTTGTGCGAATGGGGAAAGAGCGGATCAGTCCCAGCCGCCGTAGACTGCTTCGACCTCTTCGCCAATCTTCTTCAGGATCGACTTGGCGGACCCTGTCTGCTCGATCATCCGGTCCATTTCCGGGCGGGCCTCCTTCACGCGGCGCGACCACTCCTCCCCATACAATTCCGCCTTGGCCGCATTGTTCCTGAGCCACGCCACCCGCTGCTGGAAGCCGTACCGCTTGTAGGCCAGGCGGCCAAACCCGTATTCGTTGGCTGGACCGGTCTGCAGGGTGGGATCGCGCAATGTCTTGGGCGCCTCCAGCACGGGCTGGGTCTTGGCCAACTGTCCGGCCCCGCTCATGGGTGGCCCCACAACCACACGAGCGGGCGGCGCGGCGGGGGCGGAGGGCTCCTTGGCGGGCCCCGCCTTCGAAGTGGCGATGGCCACCAGGGCTTGCCCGGTCGTCTGGCCGATGGTGCGTCCGACCTCCTCATCGGAGGTCTTCGGATCGAGAATCTTGACCAATCGCTCATCCACGAAGGCGATCTTGAGCGCCTCCTTGTAGTCTCCCTTGTACGTCGCTGTGGCGAGGTTGCCGGCCATTACGGCCTTGTGCCCGATCACTTTGCCCACCGACACGGTGGCGGAGACGAGCATGGTCGGCGCGTTCAGCGGGTTTCCCGCCTCCCAGACCGACTCGGCCGTGCCGATGGCGAAGCCTTTGAACGCGGCGACGAGATCGGTCCCGCTTGGGTCGGAATTCCCCAGGGGGGAATTTGCAGCGTAGGCGTACAGGTTGAGACGCTGCGGTTCCTCGAGCCAACCGGACTTCAGCGCGGCCGCCAGCGGATCGACGCGCAGGAAGCGGCCGAGCAACGGCGATTGGAATCGCGCCTCCAAATAGTTCCAGCCGCTCTCGGCGTCGCGTTCCTTCTGCGTGAACTGGTAGGGATCACTCGTTTCAAATGGCCGATGCTCGTATCGGGGCAGACCAAAGGGATAGAACGACGTCTCTTCGAGAAGGCGGCCGTCCGCGTCCGCCACCGCCGCGGAGGAGCCGAGATGATCCTGATGGTAGTAGCGGAAGCGGAGGGACTGGTCGGGGAGAGACAGCGGGACATCGGTCGTGGCACCGACGAAGACGGCCTCTCCCGGGGGCAGGGACTCCCACGGATCCGACAGCGGGGCCAGGCTGTCGGGAAGCCGGACTTGCCAGCGCTGTGCGGCGGCATCCCACCTCCAAACCGCCGCCTGGGCGGGTGCGAATCGTTCGAGATCCAGGTTCTGTCGGCCGTCCCCGGGATGAAATCCCCCCCCGGCAGGGGCGCTCGCGGCGGGCCGGGTCGCGGCGGGGGTGCCGCGCAAGGCTACCGTCGCATCGGAGGCCGCCTGGACCCAGAGGACGGTTCCGGCCGGAACGGTTTCGGCAGGAAGAAGCGGCTTGAACACCCCGGTCATGGGATCCCAGCGCAGCAGTTGGGTGGCGGCACCGCCGCTGGAGAGTTGTTCGCCGGCCCGCTCGGCCGTCACACCGATCGCGCAAAGGTTCCATCCTGGCCGCAGTCGGATCCGTTGCACCGCCGGTTGGGCGGAAATCATTCCAGTGACCCGGGCGACGCGGGTGTTCCCGTTCCACACGTACTTCACGGGCAATCCACCGTCGCGGATCTCGAAGTACTGATCGACGTAGATGGTGTCTTCAGTCCGCCCACGGCCGGATCCCGGCGGGGCCTGGCGGATGCGGCGTTTGTAGACCCTGCGGTCGCGGTGGTCGTACGTGTATTCCGCCGTCTCCTCAGCGCTGACAACGGAGGTGAGTCGGTCCTTGAAATCCCAGCTGGCACGGAGCCCATCGACCTCCACCATGTTGCCGTTGGCATCGTAGGAGAACGAGCGCGGGCGGGTCGGGCCGGCCACGTCCTGGGAGACCGAGGTGAGGGCATGCGGACCGGGCGGATCAATGGCCGTCCGGCCGATGCGATTCGCGCGGCCAGCGCCGCCTCCGTAAGTCATGTCGCCGAGCGAGGTCGCGGAAACACCGTCCACCATGTGCTCGATCGTGGAGGTCTGGGGAAGCATGTTGCCGATCCGGTCGTATCGATAATGGATCTCGCCGTCGTTCCTCGGCGGCTTCCCGGGGGCGGCGTGCGAAAAGCGGACGCTGGTGAGCCTGGAGAGGTCGTCATAGCCGGCGAACTGCGTGTTCCGTCGTGGATCACCCTCCGCCACGGCCGTGTCCGAGCGGACGTCGGTGATCGAAGTGATCTTGGAAGCCGCGTCGAATTGGTACTCGAACCCAACGATTTCGGTCCCAAGCCTGGAGTGGAGCGTCCGTGTGTGCCGGAGGCGGAGGCGGTTGTCGTACCGGTTGGTGGTCTGAATCCCGTTCCCGTACTCGATGAGCGTCGGCAGTCCCGCGGGGGAATAGAGCATGTTCGAAACGATCGCGTCTCCGGGGGCGCCGAGGATCCGCCGGCCCAGGCCGCGTTCGTTGTACTCGTAGAGGACGACGTCGTTGTCCGGGTAGACCACGCGGGTCAGGCGATCCAAGGAGTCGTACAAGTACCCGGTGCGGTAGCTTGCCAAGTTCCCCGTCGCGGGATCGCGCACACGTTTCACCACCGCGACGGCCTGTTCGCGCGCGTCGTAACTGTAGTGCTCTTCGCCGGAAAGGTCCCAGGTGTAGGACAACAGGCCTCCGGTGTTCCGTCCGGTCATGCTGCTGCCGTCGCCGAGTTCCAGACCCGGAACAGGAACGTCGTAGAAATAGGCCACGTCGGGACGGTTGGCTCCGCTGATCGGCCTGGCCGGATCGAAATCGGGAAGTCGCGGATTGCCGTCGTGGAGATCCTCGCTCCTCAATCGATTGGCCCCGTCGTAGGTATGGCTGATTTGCTGCCCCTTGGCGTCGGTGGTCTCAATCAGGTTGGAGGCGGCGTCATACCGAAACCGCATGGATCCCCGGTCTGGATCATCCATCGAGACCTTGCGCATCAGCCCGTCGTAGCTCCACCGCTTCACGTTGTTCTGTGAATCGGTGATGCGGACCAACTGGTCGTTGAGATCGTACTCGTAACGGGTGGTCCAGGTGTTGGGCGCGCTGCTGGTGGTGCCGTCGTCCTGGAGGCGGACGACCTCGTCCACACGGATCAACCGCCCCAACCCGTCCTCGTGGTGCGCCATGAATGCGCCAAAGAACGGCGACGCCGGGTCGGTCTGGCTGGCGTCGTGCGATCGGGTCACGAAGGGCTCATAGGCGGTGGTTTCGAAGGTGCCGTCCGGATTCGTGCCGCGGACCTCCCGGAGCGCGGCGTCGTAGCGCGTCGCGGTCTGGTGGGCCCCTTGGAGCCCCAATTCCATGAGGGCCCCCGCTTCCTGGAACAATCCCTTCCAACCCGGCGCCTCGATGTTTTCGTACTCCAACAATTCCTCGAGCGTGTTGCCGGCCACGGAGAGATAAGGGTTCAGGTCGGCGGCCGTCCGGGTCCGAGCGTTGAAAGTGACCGCACCCTGGACGACGACGCCCGGACGCTCGCCGCCGCCGTCGGAGCCGCCCTCCTTCTTGCTCATCAGGCTGCGCCCGAGGCCGTCGAGAAAGTCGCGGGAGATCAGGTAGTGATCGCGTTTTCGGGGCAGCGAACCGGGAGGTTGGTCGAGCAACCGTGTCTCGATGTAGCTCACCCGTCCGTTGGCGCCCGTGGGGACGCCCTGGAGATAGCTGTATTCGGAGGTGGGAAAGTCCGAGGTGTCCCCGGGTCGGATCATCGCTGTGAGGCGCGCGAACGCATCGTAGGTGTACGAGGTGGTGTTGGAATTGAAGTCGGTGGACGACATGACCCTGCCGAGATCCGCGTCATACGCGACCCGGTACACGAGGGGAGCGGATCCCGCTCCGATATGAACCGTCTCGGTGACGGGATAGGCGTGGAACCGATCGTCATGGGTGATGGTCCGGACATGTCCACGCGACAGATCCACGGTTCCATCGGACATCGAGGCAAGCGGATCGAGCAGCATCACGGCATTCCCAAACGCATCAAACCGTGTCCTGGAGGTCGTCACAAACGCGTCTGCCTGGTCTGGGGCGATCCAGTCGCGGGTCATCGTGAGGTCTCCGACGGACACCTGGCCGGGGTTGGTCCCAGAGAATCCCGGGTCGTCGTAGAAGAACTCCGTCCGCGAGATGACGGCACCGCGTTCGTCCGTGATCTCCGATCGCCTGGGCAGACGCACAATCCACTTTTCCAGGTTGAAGGCGTATTCGGTCCGGGTGATGCGCTCGTCGTTGAACGCCTCGCGATTCGCGCCTTCCACCATTCCGTAGTTGGCGGACAACGTCTGGTTGCCAAACCCGTCGAAGGCCGATTCGGTTTGCACGATGCGTTCGGTTCCCCGACCCAGTTCCTTGACGGTCCTGGTGTGGGTCAAAGGGTGCACGAAGAGAACACTCTGCCCGTTGGTGCCGATCTTGAGGACGACGGGCGGAAGGGTCCACTGGGTGGATTCATCCCAATAGACGCGCCCGTCCTCCTCCTCCGCGACCTGACGCAGCAACTTTCCCTTCATGGGCTGATGGACATGGCCCGTGTCGAAGAAAGAACGGCTCACCAGCGTGGGTGCGGTCGCGTCGCCCACCTCGATCTGCTCGACGCGGGCGAAGCCCCGGAACTGCTTTTCCCGGGGATCGTAGTAGCCGTCGTGGTAGCGGTATTCGGTCCGGTATTCGTGGCCCAGGGAATCACCGACTCGCACGCTGGCGACGACCGGCACGGCGAAAGGCATGAGGTTGGGCCATGGCCGGCCCGCTTCCTCGTCCGCAAGTCGGAAGTCGATGGAACTCGCGTAGGCGATGGTGATGGTCCGACCCATCCCGTTGGCGATCGACGCGAGGATGTTCGGGGTTGCGCCGCAGCCGATGATCTCGCCGACGTCGATGGTCTGGAGGCGGGGCTCGGACGCGCTGTCCGCGTACACAAGATCGGTGGTGCCGTTGCCGTTCATGTCCGCCCAGCGCACAACCGCGCGCTGTCCGATCCCCACCGGCATGCCGACAATCTCCTTCCTGCCGCTGAGTTTGTAATTGCCTTGGTTGATCCAATACCAGAGCCGTCCCGGGCCGGCGCGCTCGATCACGACGTCCGCCAGACCGTCCCCCGTCACATCGGTCAGCTTTGCCTGGCGAAGTTGATCCGGGCTCAAGGTGGAGTCCGGGATGGCGACGGAGACGATCGCGGCGAAGCGGCCGTACCCCAAACCGGCCTTGACCCTGAGGCGTTCCGCGAGGACCTGGACCAGGTCGGGCACCCGGTCCCCGTAGAAGTCGGCGATCTGAACAGTTGGATCGATCAGATCGAAGGCTCCATCCGGTTCGAGCGTGAGGCTCGGGGCGTATTGCCGGTCGCCCAGGTTGAACCAGATCCGGTAAGCGAAACTCCCGCCAACCTCCAGGCTCTGGACGATGTCGATCCGCTTGTCGAAGTCCAGATCCGCGGCCCGGACGCCTGCCTTGCCGAAAGGGCTGGGGGGTGCGACATCCCCCGCGGTCATCCGCTGGCGATCGCCCCAGCTCTAGGTCCCCTGGTTCGAGAAAAAATAGACGTCATCGGCGGTCGCGTTGAGGACGAGGTCCGCGAGTCCATCGCCGTCCATGTCGGCCAGATGGGCCACCCCCTGAATGGACTCCAGGCTCGCGTTCCAGGCCCTGGCATCCCCGTCCATCTCCTGACGGGCCCGCCAACCGATTGATCGCGTGCCGCTCCGGAGTCCCTGGTTGAGGAAGGCCTGGTGCGGCAGTCCACCGCCAAAGGTCCTCAGGATGTCGGGCAAGCCGTCCCCATTCAGATCGGCGAACTCCGCGAACTCACTGTCCACAACCGCCGGTGGTTCGTTCAGGCCGCCGAGAGCCTTGCCCTCGGCCGACAAGGTGTCGCCGGGTGAGCACACGGAATAGCCGAAGGTGGTCGCCGGCAGCCGGCTCGTCCCGTCGGCGCCGATCGCCTGTACCCGGGCCAGCAAAGACCAGTGGGAGCTGGGACCCGCGTAGTCCAGGTAGCCAAACTCATACTGACGATGGAGGAGGTCGCGCTGTCCATCGCGGTTCCAATCGCCGGCGAGGTGCCCGGGGAGGTCGGGACCCTGGGTGCCGCTGACCAGTCGCTTGACCCGCTTGCCGCAGCGCACGGCGAAGCCCGCACGGCAATCCTCGAACCAATCCAGACGGTCTTCATACTCGAACACGACGAAATGGAAGTTCGCCCACGGAGGCGATCCCGGGCCGTAGGTGACCGAATCCAGGTACTTCTGGTGGCGGTTTTCGTCCCCGGGAAAGGTCCGGTAGGTGTAGACGATCGCGTTGCCCCGCGTGTCGGTCTCACGTTCCAGGAGCCAGGAAAAAACACGACCCGAGGACACATCCTCGATCCGCGCGTCGGGGGTCGACCCGAACTCCAGCCGGGTCCCGTCGGGCCGGGTGCCCTCCCAATGGCCCGGACCGGGGTTGGCCGCGTTGGGCGGAGAAGCGACGAACCGGTAACGAATGAACGCCCCTTCATTCTCACAAAAAGAATAGCCGTCCGACTGGGGAACCAGTTCCTCCCTGCTTTCGTTGATGAACCGATCCGGCCGGCCGAGGCCAAGGTTCTCTCCATAGAGCGGGATACCCTTGTCCGATCGGCGCTGAATCATGGGAAGAGGCAGGGACCACCCGTAGCCGAGCACCCCGTTCCCGCCGCCGCCCTCGTACCGCAGTCTCAGAGAGGGTTCCTGACCGGCGGTTCCCGGCGGCACACTGATGGAAACGCCGTACGCTGCGGTCCCCGTGTTCAGATTGGGTTGAAACGATTCGCCCAGGCCCTCCAGGGAACCGGGGCCCTTGGGCAGGGAGATTGCGTTCGGCGAGACTCCGCTCTTATCGGCGCACGGGGAGGGAAAGGCCGCACCGAGAAACAGCAGCCAAGCCAAGCGACGCAGCCGAAGTGGGAATGGTGTTCCCGGTTGCAGTCCAGAATCGCGCCCCGCTCCCGGCGGGAGCCGCTGGCAGAGAACGCCGGGATGGCGGCTGGGAGCTGGCACCGCTAGTTCCCCGAGTAAGCGTAGGTCTGGAAAAAGATCCGGATGTCCAGGACGCCATTGCCATCGCGCTGGCCGCCCGAGAGCGAGCCCTGGATGAACCGCTGGATCCCTTCGTTCCGGTCGTTGTGAAGCGTGCCGGCTGGAATGATGAGCAGCCATCGTGTGTTCCAGACTGATCGCCCGATCAGCCGGCTGTCGCTGATGGTCTGGGTGGGATCGAAGCTCCCACTGTCGTGGTAGGCGCGGAACCGGGCGAACTGGCGGATGCCGGCGAGTTCGTCTACCAGGGTGTCGTTGGCCGGGATCCACGTGGTGTCATTCAACCCACCGGCGCTCAGCGGGAAAGGGACCGGGAGCTTCTGGTCGAGGATCTTCCATTCCCGGATGTCGCCCAGATTCCCACTCGGCGAGCGCATGACGTCATTCCCAACGGGAACCAGATAGACGCGCGGGGTGTTGATCATGCCGGCCCCGAGGTTGTTGTAGTTGGCGAACCAGACGCCGACCGACCGGATCTTGGTCGCGAAGTGGGTGGAATCGTAATCGTTGTCGCCGCCGCCGGCCGGCCAGCCGAAGAAATTCTGACCAAAGTTGATGGTGGGGGAGAAGGGGATGACGAGGGCGGGTTCGACCGCCTCCTGAGGCTGGAACGGGATGCAGTAGCGCTTGAATTCAGGGAAATCGAGGAGGTTCGGCACCACGTACCGTTGCAACGTCTCCCGCCAGGCCTGGCTGCCCGCGGCACCCGGGAGGATGCGAAACAGCTCGGACCGGAGCGAGAAGCGTCCCGTTTCGGTTTGCGGGTTGCTGAAGCCGAGTTGGCCCTTCAACACGAGGTCCCAGTTGGAGATCATCCGGGCCATCGGGTCGGCCAGACCCGGGTCGCCTCGACCGGATCCCGTCTGCGGCTGACCGCCATCGACCAGGCCGAGCGACCTGGAACGAACGATCGCCGTCATGAAGTTGAGGCCGGGTCCGCGCGGGTCGTTGTCGGCCAGGTTCGTTTCAAAATCATACGCCCGGGCGGCGAGGTAGACGTAGCGGGCGGCCAGGTCGAACTGGGCGCGGTACTTCTGAAGCGCGTCGTTTCGGAAGATGCGGAAGGCCATGTCCTTGTAGCGGTAGGACTGGACCTGCGAGGCGGTCTGGGCCCGGAACCGAAGCCGGTCCTCCAGCAGTCGTTCGCCCCGGGCGAGGACGGCGAGATGCCGGGCCATCGCCTGTTGAAGAGCCTCCTGGAGCGTGAAGATCTCCAGCCTGAGCAGGGGCTCCTGGCGGACCAATTGCTGCAGCCTCCCGATCTCGGCGCGATTCGCCTGGGTGCTGTTGAGGACGGTCAGATCGATGTTCTGCTGGGCGGCGGCGCTTTCCTTCGCGTGCTGATATCCCAGCTGCTCCCGGCCTTCATCGTCGGCGGCGTCCTGCATCAGGGAGGCGGTGAGGCCCGCGCCCAGCTTGATGGCGCCCCGGATCGGCGCCGTGAAATCATTGGCGAATCCCTGGACCTTGGTGATGGCCTCGGAAGCGGCCTCGCCCGCCAGCGCGACCGCCTTCGCCCAGAAGGACCACCTCTGCTGCAACTGGGAGGAGCGCGCGATCATCGTGTTGAGGGACTCCTGTTCGGCCTTGGTGCGATAGAGGATCCGGATGGTCTCGGCGTTGACGTCTTGTTGCAGCCGGAGGAGCTCGGCTTCGTCTCCGATCTGGTCCATGTGGCCGGCGTATTCACGCAGGCTCTTCTCGAAACGGGCCCGCGCCTGGAGCAACTCGGACCGGGCCATCTGGATCTCCCCGGGCGCCCGGCGCCTTTGCGTCCAGGCGGCGGGCTTGATCAATCCGAGGCCGTCCGAGGCGATGCTGAAGGTGACCGCCCGGATCGCCCGGGTGATCTCCCCGCTCGGGAGCACCCCGGGGTCCGTGAAGTTCACGGTGAACGCCTGAGTGGGAGGCGGAGTCTCCCCCATGAGTTCGCTCCGATCGACGTAGTCGTAGTGGTAGATGTCCGGTCCGCTGTACCCCGACGGGTAGGTGCCCGTCGGGCCGATGTCCTCGGGATACGGGTAACCGAAGACCTCGATCAGGCGGCTGTTGAAGTCGGCTTCGCGCTGGATGACCGATTGCTGGAACTCGGACACACTGTCGGCCTGGCGGCGAAGCAACTGCGTGGAATTGTTGGCGCGGTTGAAGACCGCGATGGCGTTGTTCATCGCGCGCACCGCGCGATCGTAGATCTGTTCGAAGTGGGTCTTGCCCTGGACGATCTGCGCCGGATCGATATCGAAGGGCACGACGTTCTTGGCCAGTCCGAGCGGGTTCAATCCGGCGTTGGCGAGATCGACCTGGGCTTGGATCTCATCGTAGGCGCTGGCGATGTCCCGCAATTCGACGACGGTCGTGCGATCCACCTTTTGAATCCCGGTGTGGGAGGGGTTCCGGTCCTGGTCGGGGAGAACAGCGTTGGCCGTGAGCCAGTCGAAATAGGCGCCCTGGCCGGCGCGACTGCCCCATTCGGAGAGACCCCAGGCGCGGTCGGACTGGGAGTCCTGATAGCCCTGCCACTGTCCCTCGGGATCCTCGACGTAGGCGTTTCGATAGGTCAGTCCGACGATCTCGGCGCCGGCCTTGGCCCGAGCGGCTGCGGCGGCCGCGAATTTTCGCTCGTCCAGGAAGTCGACCGACACAGGCACCCCGCCGACGAGAACCGCCTCGATCCTCGGGACCCAGGTGAAATTCGGGTTTCGGAGCAGGCGGTAGTAATTCTTGACGGCGGTCAGGTAGTGCCCCCAGGCGTCGCCGTGCCCCTGCGGATAGAGAAGCTTGGCGTCGGCCTCATCGATCGTTCCCGAGACGTCGCCGCTCTCGTTGCGGACGTTGTAATTCAGGGCATAGGCCACTTCGCCGCCATTGATGTCGCTGGTGAAGTTCCAGATGAACCGGTTGTAAGTCGGGTAGGTGGTGACGGACGGCAGCTTGGAATTGTCACGACCCCGGAGTAGCCCGAGTTCCTCCTCAATGAGCGAAGCCGTCTGATTCATGAAGGAGTGAATGGAGGAGGCCTGCGAGCCATAGACCCGGTCGTCGGTGCCGAACGCGATGGTGGGATCGCCGGCGTCGGCAAAGGCCTCGTTGCCGAGGAGCATGTGGAGATCCGCGAGGCGGCCCGCGGCGAGCAACAACGCGTCGTTGGCGGGACCGTAATTGACCGCGGGCAGACCGTTGACACTCAGACTCATGCCCCGCCGCAGGACGGTCTCATAGACTTCGATGAGGCCCAGTTTGTTGGCGGCCTCCTGGTTCAGCGGGACGGCACCCGCGAACGGCGGGCCGGCCTGGGTGATCATGCTGACGATGGTGTTGACCTGGTTGTCCTGGTAGGACTTGAACTTCTGCTCGAACGGATTGATCCCCCGCAGGACGCGCTTGATCCAGCCCTCGGCGAGCATCGGTCGGGTCCAGGCGCTCCATCCCTGCGGATTGTCCGGCGCCGTGCAGAGCGGGGCCTGCACGGGACGGTACCGGCAGATGAAGTAGTTGTCGGTGAGCGTGAACAGGCCCGGCCCCTCGATCGTGATGTCGATCGCCCCGGCTCCATTGGCCGGCTTCGGACTGTACACCGCCCACTGATCGGCCGGGTTGTTGGGTGGAAGTCCATCCACCGGCGGCCGCGTACGCCACTCGAAGACGTAGGCATCGGCCCTGCCGGCGAGGTCGCTGCTGTGGCGGAGGGTGAGCTTTTCATCGAACGGATTCTCGGCCTCGATCACCTTGATCTCCCCTTGGTAGGTGGGACAAGTCACCCGGATGACCACCAGACTGATGGGTTCCGCGGGAGCGCTGAGGAGGGTGCTGTTGGCGAAGGCCAGCGTGACGTAGCCCGGCGCCTGGGCGAAACCCGCCGTCAGCGCGAGGCTGTCGAAGCCGGTGGAGTCGGGCCGGACCTCGGTCGTGTTTCCGGCCAAGGTGCCGAGTGCATTCACCGCGTTGAGGAAACCTGGGTCCCGGCTGAGATCGAGGAGAACCAGTCGTTCCCGGGCGGTGAGGGTGTTGAGGAGGAGGTAATACTCCCCGGCCGGTGGCTCGACGAACTGGCCCTTCAGTTTCAGCTTTCGATTGAGCGGATCGTAGAAAACGCGGGTGCGCAGGTGCGGCGGAAGGGTGGGGAAATACCTGAGCCCCTTCTCGGCCACGGTGGGCAAGTCCGCCGGGAGTTGGCTCAGGTCGACCGCGTGCTCCCGGGTGGGGTCGATCAGGTTGACGCTGGTTCCCTGACCCAGAGCGGTGGCCTGCTGGTAGATGATTTCGACGCTTGTCTGAAGGCTTATGTCGGGCAGCCCGAACTTGGCCTTCACCAGGGTCTCGGCCACTCGCAGTTCGGGAGCGGTGGGCCACTGGATGGTGTACGCGATGTCGGTGGGGATTCCGGGCGTCCCTCCGGGTCGACGATCCAGCCAGGGAATACACGAGCCGGGCGGCGGCGGCTGGGCGTCGGGGAAGAAGAAACCCAGCTGAACCGGGTAGAAGTAGCGCATCACAATGACGGCGTTGCCACCGTCGGCGCCCGCGGAGCGGGCCCAAAAACTCAACTTCCGGTCACGCCAGTACGGGCCGGACACGCCGGTTGAGGCGGAGCACGCCTGAAAGAGACTCAAGGGGAAGGGCGGCTGCACCAGCGTCCCCGCAGTGCCTGGATAATTGAAAAAGAAGGGCGCCTCTTCGGCGACCACCCGGTAGACGGTGTACTGCCACCTCAGTCCCGCCGCGGGATCCCGGTGTTTCAGCAGGGCATGGGGTTTGGAAGTGGTCGCGGAGCCGAGGTCGTCGCGGAGGGCGAACACCGACTCCCCCTGCCCGCCATCGCGGATGAGGGCGTGTTCATCGTTCGGGTTGAATCCCGCCCGGGTTGGATCGTTTTGGAAGTAGAGCCGGTAGTTCCGTTGCCGCAGCGGATCAATGGCACCCCCGCCCTTGAGGCTGGCGATGATGATCTTCGCTGGAGCGGCCGGCCAGGCCGCCTGATAGCGCCGGACGAAGGACGGCCATTGAACGCCTTGGTTCACGTTCGACCACCACACCTCCAGGTTGCCCTCATTGACCGGGATGATCTGGCCGGTCCTGAACTCCGCCGGGTCCTCCGTGTTGCCGTCATAGATCTCCCAGTCGTAGCGGTTGCCTTCGGGGGAGTGGATGTACCCCGGCCTCGGCCCCTGGTGCCCCGGTTCAATGATCTCCCGCCCGATATCCCACCCGACGCTCGCCGGGCCCGGCCGCCCGGCCCTCCACCCAGGGCGAGAGGATCGTTGTGGAGTACGGAACGGACAGCTTCGAAACTCACCGCGTCCCCCTGGTCATATTTCAGGAGGGACCAGCCTGCCCCGATGGTGGAGAAGGAGTTGTCGGCGACCTGATTGGCGTGGGTGGCGGGTTCCTGAAAAGGCATCAGGGCGGCCTGCGTGCCCGCGGGGATTCTGACGTCGGGACCGAGGACGCCGCCCCGACCCCGGACATAGATCTGGTACTTGGAAGTGACGGCCGGCCAGTCGGCGGTGTAGCGGTGAAGTTCGTAAGGCCAGACCACATTTCTCAATCCCCGAAGGGTCCAGTAAATCTCGATGTCCTCGGGATTACCCGTCCTGCGAATGGCGAACAGGAATCCGGCCTGGGGGGAGGGCTGTTTCGCGTGCAGATACAGGAATTGGGTTTCCGGCGTCCCGGAGCCGAGGCCCCGAATGACCACCGGCGGTGCCGGATCCGCCGCGGTGACGAAGGGTTCAAGGCGTGACCCGAGGTCCACCTTCGTGGGAGGCCCGTCCAGGGTCAGGTTGGATCGGAGCGCGACGATCTCAATGCCCAGGAATTGCCCGTTCTCGCGGTATTCCACGAGGATCAGGCCGGTTCGGTCCTTGGCGTACAGGGTCCCGTTGGGAGTCCGGATCAGATACGGGTTCAGGAGATCCTCGGGCAGCGCGCTGTTCCAGTGGAAGAGGGTCTGTTGAACGCCCGAGACGTCCACGAGCGGGGATTTCGTCTGGGGGACCGGCAGCGGGTTGACCCGGAAGTCGCTGCCCGGGCCAGGAGAGGGGTTGTGGGTGTGATAGAGACCCACGGGGTCGCGGACCGGTTGGCGATCGATCAGGTATTGGACGGGTCCCACCGGAGTGTTGTCGGCCCGCCTCCAGGTGATCTCGACGAGCCCGGCGTCGCTGGCAAAGACGGTGCGGACATCCGCCAGGTAGAACGCCTTCACCGGCGGGTCGATCACCGGCGGTTTGCTCAGGTCGACCTGCAGGGCCGGGTCCGGAAGGATGGCTTCACCGAGCAGGAAGTCCGCGTTTCGCGGTTCCGCCACGGGTTGGGCGAAGGACGATTGGACGAGGTAAAAGCTACCGTTGTTGGGCGTCGTCGGGGCGCCGGCCGCGCCCACGTTGCCGCTGAAGAGAGCGACGGAAGTGGGTTGGGGGGACCCGGCCAGCCCGGGCACGGGAGCGGGAACCGGATTGTAGACCCGGTTCTGGTAAGAAAATGGCGCCAGCGAATCGGCTTGTTGGGCGAAGAGTGTCGGAGACAGGGGCAGAAGGCCCAAGGTGGCTAAAACGACACTCCAGCGACGGACCAGCCGAGATCCCAACCACCGTCGTGCGGGCGTGTTCATGGTTGTGAGGGCGGAACGGCGCTTGGTCCGGTCGCTGTGCCCATCACTCCCCAGCGCCTTCCGCTCTCCCGGTCGCCGGTCGGAGCAGCAGATTCATCAACGCCTTCAATTCAGCGACGTTCCGCTTCAGTTCCTGAATCTCGGTGTCCTTCTCACGGACGATCCGGTCCAGGGCCTGGATCGCCGCGAGGGCGACTCCGTCCGCGTCCACGGTGGCGATGGAGGTGGCGCCGTCGCCCAGCCCGAACGCGGCACGAAAATCCTGCGCCATCGGGCCCACGTGTCTCACGTCGGAGTCCTCGGTCTTGAAGCGCCAGTGCTGAATCGGCAGGCGGACCACGCGGTCCAGAATCTCGGCGGAGTCCACGGGCGCGAAGTCGGCCTTCGCGTTGACATCGGAGTCGGAGTTGATCGTGCCGGTGGCGCGGATGGCGCCAGCGACGTGGAGCTTGTAACCCGGTGCGCCGAGGCCGATGCCGACGTTGCCCGACGTGGCGATGGTGATACCCTGCTCGGGTCCTCGGGGCAACCGGCCGGCCATCGCCAGAAGCTTGAGCGAGGAATCATCGAACCGGATGTCCGCTCGATTGACGATCCCCATGCTCAGTCCCGTTTCGGCGTTCGGAGAGCCGAAGGACACGCTCCCGCCGCTACCGCCCGACCGGAACAGGACGCCGCCGCTGCCCACCTCGAGGCGGTACGTGTTCGTGGGGTTGGCACCGATCCCCATGTTGCCGTCGACGAGGATTCGGTCACCCTTGAGCCCGGAAGCGGTGAGCGATTGGAAGGCGTAGGGCGCGGTCAGCATCTGCTGGCGAGGGCTGATCGGGGCGGAACTGCCCACCGTGAGTTGAAGGAAGACCGAAGCGTTGGCGCCGAAGACGGCTGCGAAAGCCCTGCCTTCGGTGTCCTTCGGTCCCAGCATCAGGTTGAACCGCCCCTGAACGACGGAAACCTTGGGACCCAGCCCCGGGCCGTTTTGCCCGTTGAACCGTTGAGGCCCCCAGATTGGCGCGCCACCCGACTCGACGGGGAAGAGACTGATCGAGACTTCGTAGTCACCCGTGGGGAGGGCCACTCCGCCGGCATCGAGGAGTTGGCCCTGGTAATTGACCAGCTCGGGCACGGACTGGGCCTGGGTTGGGATCGGAGTCGTGGCGCAAAGGATCGCTGCCAGCCACCCCCCGAGGAAGCGTGTTGTCGTCTTCATCCTGATAGTTCCCTAGGACCGTCGTGTTTCAGTCAGCGCGTCCAGCACCACACCTCTCACTCCAAGCCGTCGTTCAGCACCCCGATGCGCGACGCCTGGGTGAGGCGAAAGTTCCAGCGGCGTAAATGGTCTTGCTGTGCAGCCCGGTGATGGATTCCCGGTAGATGCCGCCCAATTGGTTGTCGCCCCATCCGGCGATCGCCAGCCCGTCGGGATCGTCGGCCGTGAACTCGATCTCGATCCGACGGGTCACGGTGAAGGACTCGATTCCTTCCGGAACCCGTGCCTCGAACCGGTCGTTCTGGTTGTCGTGTTCGGGATGGTACCGGTGTTTGAACGGATTCAGCGGGTCATCGTAGTCCAGCGGTATCTCGCAGTTGAGTCTTCCGGCTCCGAAATCGCCCGGACCTGTCCAGGGCACGGGTTTGGAAAACGCGAAAGCCGGGGAGCTGATTCGGCGGGCCACACCCTGGCCGTCCCGAAGCGTCGCGCCGGAGAATCGCCCGACCAGGGCGTCATCCGTCACCAGGACCAATCGGCCCGGTTGATCGACCACATTCCGGGTGGGGTCTCCAGAATCGGGTTTCAAGGTGCCCGGCTTGAACAGTTGGAGAACTTTTTGAAGCAGTTGAACCTTGCCGGCGTTGTCCACGTGCAAAATGAGCCGGAATTGGAACGGCGACGCGGTGGCGACAGGACTGTCGGGTGCTGGGATGCTCGCGGGCTGATTGACCTTCGCGATCGCGGCGGTTCCCACCCAGAGACCCGCGCGGGGGTGGGACGCGGCCGGCCTCGCGCTCCGGGCGGATCCCTGGAGTGCCAGGGAGGCCGCTGCAGCGCCTGTGGCGGGGTGGGAGGTCAACCCTTCCGCGGAGACAGGCACGAGAAGCCGAATCCCGGCCGAACCCGTGATCTCCAGGAGACTCTGGTAAAGCACTCCGGGATGAGCCGGGGGCGGGGTGAAGTTCGCCATGGCGGTTCGCCTAGGTCCCAGTCGCAGCACCCATTCCTGTCCCGGGGCAATGGCCGTGCGCTGCAGGGACTCCGGCAATGGGACCCATCCGAACTGGTTCTGTGCGGTGTCGATCCGATGATACGCGAGGGGAACCTGCCCCGCCAGGAGCGGGGTTCCCGGAGGAGGCGCGCTCGACGGGATCCCGCGCACCGTGACCGTGGTGATGGATGCGGAGGTGTTGCGAATGCGCAGAGTCTGTTCGGTCAGGATCCTGCCAAAATCCAACCCCGCACGCTGTTCCAGTTCGAGTTGCAACGGACCGGTGAAACTCGAGCTGCCCTGGCAATAGACCCAATAGGCTTTGCCGGCCTGAACCGCGGTCGCCGCCGGGTTGGCGATCAGTTCCCACTGGCCCGAATCGTTCATCCGGTACACCGGCTTTCCCGCGTGCGCCGGCGAGCCCGAGAACAGGCCGGCGAACGTCGCGGCATCGCCGGGTGCCACCGCGAAGCCCACGAGGTTGAAGGAATCCGCACGCCAGTCGATGGCGCGAAGCACCGGTCGGCCCCGAAGGTTCAGGTCGGTGGCCGAAGCCCCCGCCTTGAGCTTGACCAGGTAGGCGCCGCCGCCGCGCAAGTGAAAGAGATTCCGGGCCGCCCGCGCCGGGTGATCCGCGGGCAGATGGGTCAACCAGTTCGGCTGGCCCGGAAGGAGTTCATTCGGATCCTGAATGAACTGAACCGTCGAGAGACGCGGGTTCCAGGCCCATACGCTTTCCACCGGGAGCCCGGCCAGGACGGCGTCGCAATCGTCGGGTCCGGGTTGGACCGTGAGATGAACCGCGTTCCAGCCGGGTTGGAGTCGGATCGTCTGTGTCGTCCACTGGGCAAAAAGCGGTTGATGCCCGAGGCAAACGACGATCCCGAGGAGCCAGAGGAGCCGACGGCCCAGCCCCGGACGCTGTCTCATGGGCTAGTCCTCCTCGCCAACAGGCGATAAAAGTAGGGGCCACTTAAGACCGGCACCGGATCCCGAAACTGGTTCCGCGGCGGCGTGGCGGGGATGTCCAGGGCGAGATCCTGAAATCCCGTGAAGAGGTCCTTCGATCGCTGCACCGTGTAAACAACGCCGGCGACGCTGGACCAAGTCAGCTGCGGGCCGCCGGGCGCGCGATCCACCACGTCGATCGCGAAGCGGGACGCCGGATCCGACGGATGGGTGCCGGCGCGGTACTCACCCAGGTTGTCCAGCCCGTCGCCGTCGGGATCCGCGAAGGGATCGATCCCGGTGCGGCCGAAGTATTGGATCTGCCAGTTGTCCGGCAGCAATCCGCCGCCTCCGGCGATGGACACCCTCAGGTCCACCCGCTCGATCCTCCCCCGATCCGTCGCCCCGAGGTTCAAGGTCCCCTGGCTGGAATCCACGAAGCTGGCCGGTTGGCCATCCACGGTCACCTGGGCACGGTCGACGACGCTTCCCAAGGCGAGTGTCCCGTCCGCGGCTCCAGTTCCCGCGATCCTTCCCTCGCAGGGAACCCTCAGCACGTAGGAGAACTGATCGTTGATGTTCGTGAGGACCGCGGTCACCGCGAACGACGCCCCGCCCCCCGCCGGTTTGAAAGTCCAAGTCAGCCTGCCGACGGTCAGTCGTGTCTCCAAGCCGCCGCCGACGTTGCGGATCGATCCGTAGAGCACCAGGTCGGGTTCAGGCAATCCTCCCGCTTGAAGCGCCAAGCGTGGCAGCAACCAGAGGGCGAAGAAAATGCTGGCTGCGCATGCGGGGAAGAGAACCCGGCGGGTGCCATGATTCAACGGCAACCCGTGCGAGAGGCCTATGAGGGGCTGTTTACTGATACACAACTCCGGCTGACCGAGGCGGAGCATCTGGCAATCGGGAACGGGTGAGCAAGGTGAAACTCGGGCAGTGTCGGCGGGAGTTCAAAATGAGACTCGCTGGGGGAACAAAATGAGACTGGGTCAGAGGGAGTACTTTGCGAGGATGTCTGGCCAGCGGTTTTCGGGCGGTTTGGGAGCTTGGGTGACGACCCAGAATTGGCGTTCCGGATGGTGGATCACGGTGACCGTCTGACGGGCGGTTGGGCCGATGGGCCAGGCGCGACCGAGGAAGTCGATCTGGTGATCGGCATTACGACGACGTCCGTGGTGGATGGCAAAGTGGAGATCGAGGAGCGAGGGGTCGGGGCAAGGGCGTGAGGCGTCGCGTTTTTCAGTGCAGGCCTTGTCCCAGGCATCGTTGGGAGAAAGGCCCGTTGTGCGACAGACGGTCTGATTTTGGCGATCGAGTTCGCGATTGAGGACCCCCTGTGCCGGGCCGTAGGCGCCGATCCGGTCGAAGGATCCCAAGTTCGGTTCGATGACCTCGCATCGAAGCATCGTGGTGGCATCCTTCCCGCCTGAAAAGACAAAGGAACCCGACAAGCGCCCGTTTCACGAATCGAAGCCGGCGTCCGGCAGGCTCCAATGGTCGGAAACTCAGTCGCCCCATTGGAAACTACCAGCTCGCGATTCATTCCAATTGCCTCCTGGACAACAGATTTCCAAGGTGCATTTCCGTCGTGCCAAACAATAGAAGGACGGGGATCCAAAGCCCCTGTCGCAGACTTGGATGTTCGGCCCCAAATGCATGCGAGTCACTGACGTGAAGTATGTGATGGAGGAACGGAATGGTTGGAGGATTCAGCGAGGTGACGGCACCACGATTGTGTTCAAGCGGAAATCGGCTTCGAATTAGTAGTACGCCGATCAAGGAGCCGAGAAATGGGATCCAAGAAGTTGGGGTCAAAAGGCGACCGAAACCGACGGTCATTGGTCAATGTCAATGTCAATGTTTGACCCCGTTTCAACGTTTCATCAATGAATCGCCCGCTTGCCTTCTTTGACGTCGAGCAGATACATGCGAAACGCGAGCAGAGCCTGGAAGGACGAGCAATCGCCCGTGACGGTTGGCCGGTCACCGATGCTGAATTCCTGATTCCAGCTGTATTGGTACGAAGTCTCGGCGGCGAAGGAAAAATTGCGGGTGAAGAAGTGCTCGATACCGCAGCCGCCGCGAACAACCGGGTAGAAACCCTTGGCCTCGATTTGGTAGTCGACACTTTGGGGTTTGGCGTCGTTGAACTCGGCGAAAATCATCCCGCCGCCGGCGGTTACGTAAGGAACCCAACGCCCACGACCGAGGGGGTGGCGGTACACGATTTGGGGCATGATCGCGACTTGGGCGTATTCGCCGATGGCGTCCTTGTCGTCCACCTTGATGGTGGTCTCGCCGCCGTCCGCCCCCAATTCGATAGCCCAGTTCCGATTGAGAGCGAGCCCCGCGGTAAAGCCGTAATGCTTCATCACCTCGTGCCCGTAGGCGTTTGCGAGAGGCACCAACTTGATGCCGTTTCCGATGTCGCCGTCGAGGGTCACTCGCGCCCCACCGCGCATTCCGAAATAGAGGCGAGTCGATGCGGGCAAGCCTGGCTGATCGGCGAGCGGTTGAGGATGGTTCTGATCGAAATAGGCGCGCAGGCCGAACGACACCAACCAGGACGATGTGTCGGTGGTGCCGTATTCGTCGCCGATCCGCGTGTCGAGTTGATCAACCCAGACGTACTTGCCCTCGAAGCCGAAGGCGATCTCGTCCTGGAGAAAGTACTCGATGCCGACCCCGGCCGTCGCCGAGAGCTTCCAACCCTCGGCTTCCAGATCGATCCCGAAGGCGTGGGATTTTCGGTCGTTGTACTGAAGGAAGGAGGGGCCTATGCCGACGATGGCGTACGGGACCAACCGATCGTCCAGGAGGGGATATCGCCAGCGGATCTGTGGAATCAGGGTGAGCGTTGTGAGTTCGGCGACCCGTTGATCGAGACGATTGTCCCAGTTCAACTGGAATGCATCAAAAGCGAGTTCAGCACCCCAATGCTCGTCGAAGTTGGCTCCTAGGCTGATGCCGTTGGCATCGTGCACGTCCCAGAGGACGTCCCATTCGTAGGCGCGCCAATGCATGTACGAACGAAGTCGGTCGGCATCTTCGGCATGGGCGGACTTGGCGCCATGGTAGAGGAGGCCAAGGGCGGGCAGGAGGACCCCAAGGAGCTTCCGGCAACTTGAGGAGTGTCCTGGGAGGACGTTCGGAAGGGCGGTCGCCATAGCAGTGAGCGGTTCGAAGCGGGTCGTCTTCGACGCCGCGAATGCCCGAAAGCTTGGTCCTACGCCCTGACAGGAAGATGAACGGCAAATGACAAAGCGTTCATTCGCCGCGCGGCGCGGAGCCGAACGGGGTCACCCATTGATCGTTGATATCCGCTTTCCAAAGCCGACGAAACGGACGGCCATCGTTCAATGTCGGTGGGTGACCCCATCCGCCCCCTAGGAGCCGGAATTGAAACATCGGAGGGGATTACCCGGAAGGGCCGCCTCCCTGGGGCCTGGAAACCATCTCGCGGAAGACCGATGGTGCGCGCGGCAGGACTTGAACCTGCACGATGTTACTCACTAGAACCTGAATCTAGCGCGTCTGCCAATTCCGCCACGCGCGCACATCACATCGAAAGATTGCCGGCGCCCTCGACGGGCGCCGGAACCGCTTCTTGGTTACACACCGGCGGGCCCCGGAGCAAGCGGGAATTCCTCGGCCTTTGCCTGAATCCCACAAGTGTGATTCATTCCGACCGCGCCGGGCTCGCGGCGCCACCCCATGAAGTTCCCACCCGCCGCTTCCGCCATCACCCTGGCGGTCCTGCTCTTCGCCGGTATCCGGGTCCTCAATCACACTCCCCCAACGGCAACTTCAAACGATTCAGCCACGGCAGCGCTCCAGCCCGCCCACTCCCCGAAAACGGACCACGCTCCAGGGACGTTCGCGGATGCCCGCCTTTCCACGGAACCCGCCGTCCCTCGGGTTGTCGAAGCGGCCGCCGCCAATCCACCCGCCGCCGTTCCCCTCCCGAACCCATCCCCCGCCGACGTCGCCTTCCAGGCCTTCGACGATTGGCTGCGGCGGCACACGGACGCCGTCTCGGGGGCGGGAGTTGCTGAGGCCTGGCGCGACGAGGCCCTTCTCGCGGAGGGGATCCGACTGGCGCGGCATCGGCGGGACCAACTCGAGGATTTGATCCAGTCGGATCCGCGGCAGGCGATCGAACGGGCCGTTCCGGACGCGGTGCGGGCGACGCTCCCCGCGGGGATTCGAGATCTCCTGGAGGAACGGGTGTCCGGTCGGGGTGACTTCGAAGTGCTCGCCGCGCTTGCGGAACCCGGCCGCGAAGCCGAGGTCCAACCCCTGCGACGCCAGGTCGTCCTCGGCGACCGCCGATTCACAGCGTTCGTCTACGGGCGGCGCGCGGATCAGTCCACTCTCCGCGACGTGTCCCTCCACGGAATCGCGCTGGGCCCCTTCATGGCGGTCGATGAAAGCCCGGTTCGCGAACTCGCTCCCGCCGAGACCGAAGCCCTGTTGGCGGTTCAACCCGAAGCGCTCTGCGCGGACGGATCCGATCATCCGGTGACGGCGCCTCTGGCCCGCGCGCTTGAAGCCTACGGAAAGCCGGTCCTGCTGTGCTGCCCCGGCCACTCCGCGCGCTTCGAAGCGCGCCTCGCGGCGGCGGGGACTGGAACCGAACAGGATCCAACTGGCGAATTCCCGCTGGCCGCGTCACCCGCCACGGAGGGTCTGAAACGGCTGCTGTTCATCCGGGTCGATTTCTCGGATCTCGAAGGCGAATCGTTCACCACCAGCCGTGCCGCGGACCTCACCCGGGAACTCCACCGATTCTACCAGGACAACTCCTACGGCCGCGCCGGCTTCCTTGAGATCGGCTCGGGATCCGACGTGACGCCGGTGTTGCGGATGCCCCGCACCGCGAGCAGCTACGGCTCGAACGACGACGCGGGCGACCTCCGAAATGACGCGCGCGCCGCCGCCCGCAACGCCGGGTACGTGCTTTCAAATTACGACTACGACCTCACCTGCATGCGCAGCGTGCCGGGTTTCAGTTGGGCCGGACTCGGATTCGTGGGCGCTCCCGGCTCCTGGATCCGCGGCACGTCGTCCACGGGTGTCACCGCCCATGAACTCGGGCACAATTTCGGACTGAACCACGCCAACTTCTGGGACACCGACGGACCGACCGTCACAGGCCCCGGCAAGGACATCGAGTACGGCGACAAGTTCGACACGATGGGTGCCGCGAGCGCCGGCAACAACCACTTCAACGCGCGTTACAAGCGGCTCCTCGACTGGCTTCAGGACGGGGAATACTCCATCGCCACCACCAACGGGACCTACCGCATCCACGCCCACGATCAGACCAACGCGGTCGTCGGAAGCCGCGGTCTTCAGATTTTCGCGAACTCCCGCACCAACTACTGGGTCGAGTTCCGCCAACGGTTCCCCGGCAACCGCTGGCTCTCCGACGGTGTCAGCCTCCGTTGGACGGGTCGCGGCAGCCAGGCGAGCCTCCTCCTCGACACCACCCCGGAATCCGCCCGCGAAAAGGACGACGCCGCCGTCACGCTCGGTCGCACGTACTCCGATCTTTCCGCCGGAATCCACATCACACCCGTCGCCAAGGGAGGATCCGCCCCGGCCTGGATCGACGTCGTCGTGCAACGCGGCGACTTCGAAGGCAACCGACCGCCCACCCTCCAACTCGTCGCGCCCAACCTTCAGGGCACGACCGCCTCGACCCTTGAATTCCAGGCTGTGGCGTCGGATCCCGACGGCGATCCGCTCGCCTTCTTCTGGGAGTTCGGCGACGAAACCCTCGGCACCAACACGGCCAGCCTCACCCATCGCTGGACAGCGAACGGCGAGTACCTCGTCGAATGCACCGCGAGCGACACGAAGGGCGGCGTCGCCCGCGCCCACGCCGTGGTCCGCATCGGTTCGCCAACATCCCAACGGATCTCCGGGCGCATCACCACGGACGGAGAACCCGTCGTCGGCGCCCGGATCGGCGCCAACAACGGACGGTTCACCTTCACCGACAGCCAGGGCAACTACACCCTCCCCGGGCTGACCCCCGCCACCTACGTCTTCTCGGCCACGCTGGACGGCGCGCCATTCGAACCCGTCTCGTTCACCAACCCGGTCAACCTCACCTCATCCCGTGCCGGCCTGGACTTCGCGGCCGTCGACGTCGCCCAGGTCCGACCGGTCACCCTCCTGGCCGCCGGCTCGTCCTGGCGCTACCTGGATCAGGGGACGGCACCCGCCGCGACGTGGACCCGAAGCACCTTCGACGATTCCCAATGGGATGTCGGCCCGGCCATCCTGGGTTACGGGGGCGACCGCGAAACGACCGTTCTGAGCTTCGGTTCCAACTCCTCGCAGAAACACATCACGACCTGGTTCCGGAGAACCTTCGTCGTCGAAAACCCGGCGCTCCTCACCCAGATCCGCATCGGACTCCTCCGCGACGACGGCGCCGCCGTCTATCTCAACGGAACGGAGCTGTTCCGGGACAACCTTCCCTCCGGCACGCTCACGCCCCAGACGCTCGCCTCCTCCGCCGTCGGCGGCGGCGACGAAGTGATCTATTTCGAACACAGCGTCGATCCCGCCCGCCTCGTCGCGGGCACCAACCTTTTCGCGGTCGAAATCCACCAGACCTCCAGGACCAGTTCCGACATCGCCTTCGACCTCCGGCTCACCGCCGATCTCGTCCAGACCATCGAACCGGGGATTCGCCTTGTTCGCCCGGCCGCCGACGAATCCATCCGCACCCCGGGACGACTCGTCCTCAGCGCCGCGGTGGGCGAACTGCCGGGCTCGCCGCTCCGACGCGTCGACTTCCTCGCCGACGGACGGGTCATCGGTTCCGCGGCCCAACCGCCGTACGCGATCACCTGGATCAACCCGCCCGCGGGACAGCACCTGCTGGCAGCCGCCGCGATCCTCGCCGATGGCACTTCCGTGCTCTCACCGGAAACCTCGGCATTCGTGGTGGATGCGAACCTCACGCCGACCCTGGTTCGGCGAGGGTCCCTGTGGCGTTACCTCGACACTGGAATCGCGCCCGACGCGAGTTGGAACGATCGGGGCTTCGACGACTCCACCTGGGGATCCGGTCCCGCGCGCCTGGGGTACGGCGAGGATGGCGAAGCCACGGTCGTCGGCTTTGGTTCCAATCCCAGCATCCGGCATATCACCACGTGGTTCCGCCACGGCTTCGACCTGGCGGATGCGGCGACGGTCACCAACCTGATCGTCCGGCTTGCCCGCGACGACGGGGCGGTGGTTCACCTCAATGGGCGGGAACTATTTCGGTCCGGCATCCGAACCGGAGTCGTGACGCCGACGCTCGTCGCCCAAGCCGACGTGCGGGACGACGCGGAAGTGGTCTTCACGGAGTTCACGGTCCCGGCGACTGGACTCGTCGATGGCGGGAACGTGCTCGCGGTCGAGGTTCACCAGGCATCCCGCGCGAGCACCGACATGGGGTTCGACCTGGAACTGGTGGGGCAACGCAGCGCGCTGCCGACGATTCCGCGCCTCAGCCTAAGACGCGACGGCGGTCAAATCGTCCTGGCGTGGCCGGCGAGTCTTTCCGGTTGGCGCCTCGAACAGACGCAACAACTCGGCCCGGACGCCCAGTGGGAGACGGTCCCCCTCTCCAGCTCCGCCCAGAATCCCGAAGTCACCCTGACCCTCCAACCTTCGGAAGAGCCGACGTTCTACCGGTTGGCCAGGGCGCCGGAGTGAAGTCAGGGGCGCGAAAGAGGAAGGGCGACCGGCGGGGCTTCGGCGCTTCTCCTTCCGCCTCGCCCGGGAATCCCGGGACCAACTCAGTCGTTGCTGCGGACGATCTTGCTGCGCATGCGTTCGTACTCCCGGTCGGAGATCAAGCCCTTCTCCTTCGCCTCGTTCAACTCCAACAACTGTTCACCCGCCGACTTCGTGGGGACCGGGACGGGCTGCGAGGAACCGCACCCCGCGACAATCAGGCCGTAGGCCAGCATCGACACCGCGGCAACCATCCGAATTGGAAAGCGCATTGGGGGAGAGTGGTGATCACCCCTTTCTGATCCAACGAAAAAAAACGGCATCCCCGGACATCGTCCACCCGACTCCCCGAGGTTCATTGCGCTCCCCGTCCTCCTGACGGCAACCTTCCCGCGCCATGAAGCTCCGTCACGGACGGCACCTCGCCTACTGCACCAACATCCACCGCGGCGAATCGTGGGACGAAATCTTCGCCGCCCTCGGTCACCACACGCTGGCGGTCCGCGATCGTGTCGGGCGCGGCCAACCCTTCGCCATCGGTCTTCGGCTTTCGGCGAAGGCCGCCCTGGAACTCCGGGACGCCGGGCGCCTCGCCGACTTCCGCCGGTGGCTCGACCGCGAGAACTGCTACGTCTTCACGATCAACGGATTTCCCTTCGGCCAGTTCCACGGAACCCGCGTCAAGGAACAGGTCTACGTCCCGGATTGGACCCAGCCCGATCGCCTCGACTACACCCGACTGCTCTTCGACATCCTCGCGGAGATCCTTCCGGCGGGAATGGAAGGCAGCGTCAGCACCTCGCCGGTCTCGTTCAAGGGTTTCGAACCCGACGACCGCGCCCTCCAGGCCTGCCGCCATCATCTCTGGCAGGCGGTCGAACACATCGAACGCGTCGCCCGCTCCACGGGCCGAACTCTGCACCTCGACCTCGAACCCGAACCCCTTTGCACCCTCGAAACCACCCCCGAGGCGGTCGCCTTCTTTGAACGCCTCCGCGCCGACCGCCCCGGCGACCTGCGCCTCGACGAGCACCTCGGCATCAACTACGACTGTTGCCACCTCGCCATCGAATACGAATCGCCGGCCGAAGCCCTGGAACGTCTGCGGCAGCACCGGATCCGCATCGGCAAGGTCCACCTCTCCAGCGCGCTCAGCGTCCACCCCACGGCCGAGGTTCGCCAGGCCCTCCAGGCGTTCACCGACGACACCTACCTGCACCAGGTCATTCAACGGTCCCCCGACGGATCACTCCGACGCTGGCTCGACCTGCCCCACGCCCTCGCCGAATCGCACGGCACCGAACCCATGGCCCAGCTCGAGTGGCGGATCCATTTCCACATCCCGCTCCACCACCGTCCGGCCGGTCTTTTCCAGACCACGTCGGACCACGTCCTCGGCACCCTCGATTGGCTCCACGCCCATCCCGAAATCGCGCCCCACCTCGAGATGGAGACCTACACCTGGGAAGTGCTTCCCCAGGACCTCAAATCCCGGGCCGTCGTCGATCAACTCGCCCAGGAGTACGCCTGGACTCTCGACGCCCTCCGGACCCGCGATCTCGGCGTCCCCTGATTGATTGCCCGCACACCCCCCCGTGCGCCGGATAATCGAGTTGCCCCCGTTCGGCTATCGGGCGCTAGATTCCTGCCGAAATCATGCGCTGGATGAGGCCGCCTGCTGGGCCTTCCGGATCGTTGCCCAGCCGATTGCGCCTATGAACACCCAGCCCCCGATCCCCGCGCGGCATTCGTCCCCCGGCTTCACCCTGATCGAGCTGCTCGTCGTGATCGCCATCATCGCGATCCTCGCCAGCATGCTCCTGCCGGCGCTCGCCAAGGCGAAGACCAAGGCCGTTCAGATCAAGTGCACGAACAACACACGTCAGCTGGGACTCGCCATCCGCATGTACGCGGATGACAACCGGGAACGGTTCCCCGATTGCACCGGCGCCGTCTGGCCGTGGGATCTGCCCGCCAAGGCCGCCGACGCCTTCGTCCTCAATGGGGGCGGACGCCACGTGCTCTATTGCCCCGGCTTCGCCAAGCAGGACAACAACGAGCTGTGGGCTTTCACCACCCGGATCACCAACGAGGTCGCGGGCGACAACGCCACCGGGTACCGCGTCATTGGATACGCGGTCGCCTTCAAGGGAGCCGGCCGCATCCGCGCCACCAACATCACCGAAGGGCTCCTGCCCGAGCCGTGGAAAATGACCGACGGCACCACCCTCAGCCCGGGACCGTCCGAGCGCGTCATCGCCGCGGACGCGACCATCTCCCAAGGCAGCAACGAAACCGATCCTTCCAGGAACCGTTACGTGAAGGTCGACGGCGGTTGGCGCGGCCACCAAACCCCCCACCTCGCGGGACGCCTCCCGGCCGGTGGCAATCACGCCTTCCTCGACGGCCATTCGTCCTGGGTGAAGTTCAACCGGATGAAGGTCCGCACCAACGGCGACCCCAGTTTCTGGTGGTGATGGGAAGCCGGGATCAACTCCGGGCCGCGCTTCCGAAGAACTGAAGCGTCTCCGCCAGGTGCGCCTCCCAGTACGGCCACTCGTGGCCTCCGGGATACTCCCGGTATTCGTGCGGGATTCCCGCCGACTCGAGAGCCCGGTTCAGCGCCCGGTTCGCACCGATCAACGGATCCTCCGTCCCGCAGTCGAATCGCAGACGTGGCAACCGGTCCCGGTTGGCCAACACGACGTCCAGGACGTCGCGGGGACCCTCGCCCCGACCGTACGATTCCAGCGGTTCCTCCACGAAACCGGCGAGTTGCTCGAATTGGGTGATCGACGAATGCCCGGCCGCCGCGGCGAACACCCCGGGATGACGGCAGGCGAGGCGCAGCGCGCCATAGCCTCCCATGCTCAGACCCGCGATGAATCGGGGAGACGACTCCCCCAGCGTCGGGACGGCCCGGGCCACCGCGGCCGGCACTTCCTCGACCATCCATCGTTCGAAATCCCGTTCCGGGTGCTTCCAGTATCCCGACCCGTCCCCCCACAAGCCGTCGCTGGGCATCGCGAGAACAAGCGGTGGGACCTCCCCGGACTTCATCAGGCGTTCCGCCGTCCGATGGGCTCCCCCGTTCAGCGCCCAGGCCCAGTGGCTCCCGTACACCCCGTGAAGGAGGAGGACCATTCCCGCCGGTTTCGCTCCAGGCGGCACCCAGAGCGTGATGTCGCCGCGGCCCTTCATCGCCGCGCTTTTCACCGTCACACAACGCAGTCCCTGCGACTCGAAACGCGGATCCGAAATCTCAAAAGTTCTGAACATGGCCGTCACTTGAACAGGATGACACCCTTCGCGTTCCTCCCCGCCAGCATGTCGTCCATGGCTTCCGCCAATTCCGCCAACGCATAGGTGCGCGTCACCAACTCGTCGAGCTTCATCTCGCCCCGTTGGTAGTGCTCGAAGATCCTCGGAAAATCGCGCCCCGGCACACACCCGCCGTACAGGGGTGCCAGGTAGGTCTTGTTCCACATGAACCACGGCATCGGCACGGTCACCGGGTCGTTGATGCCGCTCACCTGCAGCGCCATCCCCCCATCCCGCACCAACCTCAAAGGCGCGAACGCCAGCGCCGGCACCGCCGTCGCCTCGAAGGCGTAGTCCGCGCCCCGCCCGCCGTTCAACCCTCGCACCGCGTCCGCCATCCGCGAGAAATCCACGTCCCCGGGATCCGCGAGGACCGTGTCGGTGGCTCCAAACCGGCGGGCCTGTTCCAATCCGGATTCCCGGACGTCGATGGCGACGATACGGCCGGCCGCACGGACCCGGGCGCCTTGGATCACGTTCAGCCCCACGCCGCCACAGCCCAGGACCGCCACGGAACTCCCCGCCGACACCCGCGCCACGTTGACCACCGAACCGAAGCCCGTCATCACCCCGCACCCGACGATGCAAGCCGAGGCGAACGGCACGCCCACCGGCAGGGGTGTCACGGCCGCCGCGCGCACCAGCGCCAGCGACGAAAGAGTTCCGAGATTGAACGAACGATCCACGGGCCGGCCTTGCCAGAGTGTCCCCTCCGCCCGGGCATGCCCCGCCGAACGCGCCATCACATGGGCCGGTCGACTCGACTCGCACAGCACGGCGTCCCCGCGACCACACGCCGCGCAGGCGCCGCAGGGGATCGCCCAGTTCAACACCACCGAGTCCCCGGGTCCCACGTGTCGGACTTCCGGCCCCACCGACCGCACCACGCCCGCCCCCTCGTGACCCATCACCAGCGGGCGTTTCCACGACAGCGACGCGTGGTCGGTGTGGCAGATCCCCGCCGCGCGCATCTCCACCAGGACCTCGTCCCCGGACGGGTCCGACACTTCCACGTTTTCGAGCGTGAAACCTCCTCGTCCGTCCGCGATGGCCGCCGAAGCGCGGGTCATGGTCATGGCGAAGCCTCCTAGCCCGACGCCGCGATCCGCCGCAGGTCGGCCCGGGTTTCGGCGTAACTCGTCGCAAACGACAGGGCCGCGGGGTCCGGGTTGATCCCCTGGATCCGGCAGAATTCCGAGTACAAGCCCGGCCACCAGTTCTTGTGCTCGGTCAGTCCCGCCTCGCGCCAGGCCGCCCAGTCGGACACCACCTTGCTCCAGCATTCACTCCCGTAGTGCGCCGCCTTCTCCACGTCCCCGTCGAACTGGCTCACGTACCATTCACGTCCGATCCGGGCGTGCAGGACTTCGTCCGCCCAATCGTAGTCCTGGAAGAGGGCGGACAAGGGATCGCCCGATTCGCAGCCCACCTCCCATTCGTAGCGCTTGCCCGTCTTGGACATGAGCCCCTGCTCGATGAACCAGAGAACCGCGTGCCGTTCCGCGGGCTTCAACTGCTCGTTCAATCCCTTCGACCAGGTGAAGTTCACCATCACCTGTTTGGGCCAATCCAAGCCGAGGTTCACAAAACCCGCCTCGCCCATCATCGCGTGACGCGCCTCGTCCCAGAGTTGCCGGGTCATGTCGCGGTGGAATTCCCAGGGCTTGTCCGCCGACTCCACCAGGATCCCCGCCATCATCTCGGGCACGTCGATCTCCCTGAGCCTTTTGAAATACATCATCAGGGTCTTGGCCGAGGCCGGAAAACCCGGCGTGTACAGGAACTCCTCCGCATGCACCCCCATGTTGTACGGGTCCGGAAAACGCTCGTCCCGCCGCGGCGTCCGATCGTACTGGAACGGTGTCACCGAAAATTTCGGCAATCCCTCTGGACCGGGGCCGTCCTTCATCCCGCCCACTCCTTCGAGCCCACCCGCGTCGGCCAGGCACGCGTCCAACGACGCCAGCCAGTTGTCCAAGCCCTCGCTCCGCGGTTCGTCCGCCAGGCTGTTCAACGCCGCCGAACCCCACGCCAGCATGTCGTCCACTTCCAACAGGGCGAACCGGATCAACCGGACCGTCGGCCAATCCGCCAGCCGGTTCGTGTCCTTCACATGACGTTCGAGTCCGCGCTTCAGAGCCGGCAGGGCGCGGGTGTAAACCGCGGACAACACGTCGACGGTGTGGGGGGCCGCCAGGATTTCGTCGAAGAAAAGCCGGAGACGGTCGTGGGGGATCTTGTCCAGGCCCAGCGGCGGATGCCGCATCTCCGCCACGCGGTCGCGCATCGCCGTCACGTGCTGCGCGCAAAGGTGGGCGTGCAGGCTGAACGCCATCTTGATCTCGTACACCGGCTCCGCCGTCAGTCGCGCGTTGAACAGGTGCCAAAGGCGATGCAGCGCGTAGTGGTACCGCTTCAACCGGTCGACGCACTCGTTCACCGAAAGCCCGGCTCCCGCCGCCTGGGTCACGGAACAGATTCCAGCCACTTCCGGCAGTCCCTTGTAGCTCCGATAGGCCGATTCGCTCATGAGATGCTCCACTCCCGCCCGTTGTCGCCCAATCCAGTTCCCGAGATCAAGCGGGCGGTTTCCGTCGCGCCGGCTTTCAGCCGGCTCCCCTCCCCTGCCGCCAGCGACTGGAAAGTCGGCGGTACAACCGGCGTCCGTCGCGCCGGCTTTCAGCCGGCTCCCCTCCCTAGCCGGGTCCCCCCCGCCGACTAGAAAGTCGGCGGTACTTCGGGCCTCCTGTCGCGCCGGCTTTCAGCCGGCATCCGTCCCGGGCGGGTCACACAGGCCGACGGCAAACTCGGCGGCACATGCTCGCGGTCCCCAGGTTTGACATTGCCCGTCGGGGTGTTTGAGTCGGCCCATCATGAAAATCAACGCCCTCTCGGCGGCCCTGGCCGTCGCCTGCGCCTGGTCCCTCCAGGCGGCGGATCTCGGCATGACCGCCCCGGACTTGAAGATCAAGGACTGGGTCAAGGGCGAGGCGGTCGACCTGGCCGCCGGCAAGGGCAAGAACGTCACCGTCGTCGAATTCTGGGCCACCTGGTGTCCTCCCTGCCGCACCAGCATCCCGCACCTCTCCGAGCTCCAGGCCAAGTTCAAGGACAAGAACGTCACGATCGTCGGCGTCAGCGACGAACCCGCCTCCAAGGTGAAACCGTTCGTCGCGAAGATGGCCGACCAGATGAACTACGTGGTCGCCGCCGATGACGCCCGAAAGACCAGCGCCGCCTACATGGAAGCCTTCGGCGTGACCGGCATCCCCCACGCCTTCATCGTCGACCAGCAGGGGCGGATCGCCTGGCACGGTCATCCCATGGCCGGCCTCGACACCGCCCTCGAGGACATCGTCAGCGGCGAATACGACCTGGAAACCGCCAAACGCTCGCTGCGCGCCGAGAAGAGCATGCGCGACTATTTCGAGATCGTCGCCGACGGCACCTCCACCCCGAAGTCCAAGGAACTCGGCGAATCGATCGTCAGCGACGCTTCGGCCAACGCGGGATTGATGAATCAATTCGCCTGGATCCTCCTGACGCATCCCCGCATCAAGAACCCGGATCTCGAACTCGCCTCCAAGGCCGCCAAAGCCGCCTACGACGCCTCCGAGGCCAAAGACCCGTCGATCATCGACACCTACGCCCGGGCCCAATTCGTCAGCGGAAAGATCCAGGAAGCGGTCGATCTCCAGAAGAAGGCGATCGAACTGTGCACCCAGGCCGAACTCAAACCGCAGCTCGAAAAGACGCTCAAGGAGTACCAAGCGAAGCTTCCCTGAACTCCGGCGTTCCTCCCTTTCTTCACTCACCCCGTCCCAACACGCTTCCCCTCCGCCGCATGGCACGCGCCAAATCGCAGCGACCCGCAACGGCTTCCGCCGGCTCACCTCTCCGCACCGCGTCCCTCATCCTGCTTGGCATCGCGACCCTGGTCTCGGCCTGGCTCGCCTACCAGTCGCTCCAGTCCGGCCCCGTGCCGGGATGCAACGACGGCGACTGCGGGGTCGTGCTCTCCAGCAAATGGGCCAAGGTCTTCGGAATCCCCGTCGGACTGTTCGGAGCCGCGACGTACCTCGCCCTCGCGGCGCTCGCGATTCGACCCTTCGCCAGGGACCAACGCCTCACCCGTATCGCGGCCGCGGCCCTTCTCCTCCTCATCCCGGCGGCCGGCCTTTGGTTCGCGGGCCTTCAGGTGTTCGCCATCAAGGCCTTTTGCAAGTGGTGCTCCGCCACCCACGCGATCGCCACCACCGGCGCCATCCTCATGGCCCTCGCCTGGCGCCGCGACGCCCACGCCGACGCCACCGTTCGGACACCGCCCGAACCCGCGCCATCCGGAAAACGAAAAGCCTCGAAATCCAGGAAGGGCCCAGTCCAGTCGGCGCCCGCCGCCAGCGCCCCCGCCGGCGCCGCCTTCTGGGGAACCGCAACCGCCGCCGCCGCGGTCGCCTTCGGCGGATTCGCCCTGATCCAATCCCTGAGCCCCGAACCGCCGAAACCCCGGATCGTCACGGCGTCCATGTCGTCGTCCTCGAACCCGACGCCCACGCCAGCTCCAACGCCAACCCCAGACCCGCGCCCCTGCCCCTGCCGCCGGCGCCACCGCTGAATCAGGAGCGGAGCCCGCGACCGCATCCTCGCTGGCGGACCCCTCTCCAACCTCACCCGGTCCCAGCCCCGACAACGCCGTTCCCACCATCCCGGCGGCTCCCAAAGCTCTCAGCCTCCACGATGGGAGCTTCGTCCTGCAACCGGGCGAACTGCCGCACTACGGCACCCTCGAGACTCCCCATTGGTTCGTGATGGTCTCCGACTACACCTGCGTCCATTGCCGCCACGCCAACCAGATCCTCGCCCGCGTCCGGGAAACCTTCGACGCATCCCAGCTCGGCGTCGTTTCCCTGCCCACTCATCACGGCGGGGATTCGCTGGAGATCCAGGAACTCATGCTCGCCTCCTGGCAGCTCGATCCCAAGGTCTGGTCGGATGTCGCCACCGAGATCTACTTCGACCGCCTCCCGCCCAAGGCCGACAATGTCCGCGCCGCCTTGGAGGCCCGCCTCGGCGTCCAACCCCTCGCGGAAGCCAAAAAAACCCATGAGGCCTGGATCACGAACCTCATCGCGACCAGCAAGGGGATCCTCGTCGCCAACCGCGAGAAGACGAAAAGCGGCAGCATCCCCCAGTTCATCATCGGTTCCGAAATTGTGGTCGGCTCGCCCGACGACGACGCCGAGTTTTATTCCCTGCTTGAAAAGAATCTCGGGCTCGTGCGGAACAGCTTTCCCGAACTCAGCCCGGCTTCGACCAACATTCTCGTCGGCCGAGTGTTTGCGGGGACCAGCCGGATCCTCACCCTCGCGGTGACCAACACGGGTTCCGCTCCCCTGCAAATCAGCCGCGCCACGCCGCCCCCCGGCGGACGGGTCCTGAGCGGTCTCCAGACCTCCATCCCTCCCGGGGCATCCTCGGCCCTCCAGATCGCCCTGGCCGCCCCTCGGGAACCGGGCCCGTTCAGTCATCAACTGGTCCTCCACAGCAATGCCCGTTCCAACGTGACCCAGGTCCATATCTCGGGTCTCGTCTGGAAGCCCATCCAGATCACTCCCGGCACCCTGGACTTCGGCCGCCTCGACCCCGACAACACGATCACCCAAGGAGTCTACAGGATCGATTTCGAGGAACCGGCCCGGATCGCCTCGGTTCGCTCCCAGAACGCGGGCTTTCACGCCACCCTTCGCGCCGTGACCGAAGGCAAGTCGTACGAGATCGATGTCACCACGACGGCCGCCCTCGGTTTCGGAAACCAGCAGGGCACGCTGACCGTCGCCCTCGTAAAACCCGTCCCCGAAGGCTGGCCCGAGACGATCAGCATCTCAGCCCGCGCGAACGTCGACCGCGCCGTGACGGTCGTCCCCCAGCGCATCGTGCTCCCCTCGGGGCCGCTGCCGACCGATCGCCACCTTCAGACCCTCGTCCGTTGCACCGACAGCTCGCCGGATTTCAGAATCATCAGCGCGGTCATCGAGGGCGGCCCGGCCTTCATCCAACCCGAGATCCAGCCCGCTGGCGGTCCCAACTCCGCGATCGTCCGCGTGACCCTTCCGGGCGGATGGTCCCTCCCGCCACCTCCCGCGCAGGCGCGCCTCATGATCCAGACTACCCACCCGAAGTTCCCGACGCTCGAGGTCCCCTTCGTCACCCAGTGATCGAGATGCCGTCCCCGCCGACCGCCGACCCCGGGCTTGAGGGGCTGCTCCGTGAACGCCTACCCGCGACTCTCGAACTCCTCCGGGATCTCGTCGGGATCAACAGCTACACCGGAAACCGCGATGGCGTGAACCGGCTTGCCCGGCTCACCGCCGAACGCTTCGCGCCCCTCGGGTTCCAGGCCGAATTCGTTCCCCACCGGAACACGGCCTGCGGCGATCACCTCCTCCTCACCCGCCCCGGCGCCACCGCCCGGTCGATCGCCCTCATCTCCCACCTCGACACCGTCTTCCCCCCCGAGGAGGAGGAGCGCAACGGCTTCCGTTGGCTGCCCGAGGGACCCCGCATCTACGGACCCGGCACCATCGACATCAAGGGCGGCACCGCCATGATGCACCTCGTCCTGTCCGCCCTCGCCGAGACCGATCCCGAGGCGTTTCAACAGGTCACCTGGCGCCTCCTTTGGAATGCGTCCGAGGAGACGCTCTCCCGCGATTTCGCCGACGTCTGCCACGAACGCCTCGACCCCGCCACGACGATCGCCGCCCTGCTCTTCGAAGCCGAGGGGCGCCCCAACGGCACGCCCTGTCTGGTCGTCGCCCGCAAAGGCCGCGCCACCTTCCAGGTCACGGTCGAGGGCCGCGCATCCCACGCCGGCGCCAAACACCCCCGCGGGGCCAACGCGATCTCCCAGATCGGCCGGACCGTGAACCGCGTCGCGGAACTCACCGACTACTCGCGCCACCTCACCTTCAACGTCGGCGTCATCTCCGGCGGAGTCGCCGTCAACCGGGTCCCCCACCTCGCCACCGCCGAGGTCGAGATGCGCGCCTTCACCCCCGAAACTTACCAGGCCGGCGTCCAGGCCATCCTCGCCCTCCAGGGCCCCGGCGAGGTCGCCAGTCCCGTCGACGGCCACCGCTGCCAGGTGCGCGTCGAACTCCTCGAAGAGAGTCCGCCCTGGCCCCGCAACCCAGGCACCGACCGGCTTTTCTCGGTCTGGAAGACCGCCGCCGAGGATCTGGGCCAGCCTCTCGCCAGCGAGGAGCGCGGCGGGTTGAGCGACGGCAACTGGATCTGCGACCACGTCCCCACCCTCGACGGGCTCGGCCCGCACGGGGACAACGACCACTGCTCCGAACGCAGCGCCGACGGCACCAAGGTCCCGGAATACATCCTCGTGGATTCGATCGTTCCCAAGGCGCTCCTCAACACCGTGGCGCTCCGCCGACTCTTGCGGGAACCGACGGAATAGCCCGGCCTACGGGTCAGTGCCCAACCGGGCGGGATGCCCAAATCTCGCGGATCGCCTCCTCATCGCCCAATCCGTCCGGAGTCGAAGGGCCTGGGGTGTTGGCGTGGTACCAGCGCATTCCATCCTTGGGTGACACCAGGGTCCGGCTTCCCGGCATCTGAAGGAACCCGTTGGTATCGGTTTTCCGAACCCAATCCGCCGCGTACTTGAGCCACTCGCTCCGATAGCCCCGGCTCTGGTGCGCGAACCAGGTGATCTCGTCGTAGCCCCAAATCCAGATCCCGCCCGCCCCGGCCTGCCCGGGTTGTTTGCTGACACCCCAATTGTCGATCTCGGCCAGGTAGGGCAGGTGTTCGCAGCTCCAACCGCTGGGAGTCTTCCCGCCCTTGCTCCGACCGTAGAGCCCGTCGGAGAAGCCCAATTCGAGGATCGCCTCTTGCGGACGCTCCGGGACCTCCTTGATTCGCAGCGGGAAGGAATGGAAATCCATCAGCAGGCGGCCGTCCCGCAGCAGTCCCCCGCTCGGCACATGCGAATCGCAAAGCAGCAGGTGCCGTCGCGCGTGGCCGGCCGCGTACGACCGGATCCGCGATAGCAGTCGGGCGTAATGCTCAAGGTCCCGATCATTGCCGTTCATCAGCTCGGTCTGTCCGAAATGGATCGCCTCGCACCCCGCGTCGATGAACGACCGGGCCAGGAAATAGAACCAGAGCTGGGTTTCCGCCCGACTCACGTCCGGCACCGATTGGCCGCGTCGCCAGTGATCCTTGAAACGCCCGTTCGGGTACAGCATGTCGGCGTACCGGAAGTTCCTCGGTTCCACAGGCTGGCCCAAGGCGGTGAAAGCCCACTCCGGGACCGGCACTTGTTCGACCTGCGTGGTCACGATCTCGAAAATGCACGCCTGCAGGATCATGTCCGGATCGGCGGCATGCGCCTGGGGCGCCTGGTCCCGGGCTCTCGAAAGGTTCTCCATCAGTCGGGCTTCCCCACCCCAGAGACAGAGACTCCGACCGATGAACTTGGCGCCGACGCTCCGGAGCATCCGGATGTTGTCCTCGAGATCGCCCCTGCCATTCAGCATCCCCTCCATCGTGATGGCGCGCGAAAGGTAGTTCTCCAAGACCTGCCTGGAGATGGCGCCGTCCAACCGGAATGCCTCTGTGCCGCCCTCAACGGTGGACGTCCGGCCTGCCTCGCCCGTGGCGATCGGAGCTGTGAGAAGTCCGACCGCGACGACCAGCCAACCCACCGCGGCATGCCTCCCCGGCGGATTCAAGCGGGTGAACATTGTCCACGAAGAGTGCCCGGGATCCGCGTTCCTGACGAGTTTCCGCTTCCGGCTCATTGATCAGGCTTTCTTCCAAGTGGTTGGTGATCACGCGCTCCCTGGGGATTCGTCGGCGCCCTTGACATGCGGCGACATATGTCGCCAAGTGTTGGCGTCAATTGTAGCCACAGCGATGAAGCCCCCCCTTCGAATCTCTCCCGCGGAACGCGACGTGCTCGCCGTGCTTTGGAAACGCGCTCCGCTCACAACCGCCGAAATCGTCGAAGCCCTCTCATCTTCCAAAGGATGGAGCCGAGGGACCACCCGCACCCTCCTGGCCCGATTGGTTCGGAAGAAGGCTGTGGGGTGCCGTCTCGACGGCCACCGCCACCAGTATCGCCCGCTCATCGAGGAGAAGGTCTGCGTTCGGCTGGAGAGTCGGGGATTTCTCGAACGCGTCTTCGCCGGCGAATCAGCCGACATGCTGCTCACCCTTGTGGAGGAGACCCAACTCACCCCGGACCAGATTCGGCGCTTCCGGGATATCCTCGACCGAAAGGAGCGTTGAAATGAGCACGACCACCCCCGAGGTCCTGCCCCTGTTCAAACTCCTGTTGGAGAGTTCCTGGCAGGCGAGCTTGCTGGTTTTCGTCGTCGTCGGAGTCCAAGGCATTCTGCGGAGGCGCCTGACCCCGGGCTGGCGCCATGCCCTCTGGTGGATTGTTTTGGG
The DNA here is from genome assembly GCA_942490575.1 of uncultured Verrucomicrobiota bacterium. Classification (GTDB taxonomy): domain Bacteria; phylum Verrucomicrobiota; class Verrucomicrobiia; order Limisphaerales; family CAIMTB01; genus CAIMTB01. The sequence continues at coordinate 50,658 of CALNYA010000076.1, read as the reverse complement.
GCGACTGCTCATTCCCATGACCCCCGCCAGCTCATGGAGCCTGTTCAACCTTCTGCCCACGTCAGCCAGCCAACGCATCATTCCAATCGCAAGCACGTCCGAGCCGTCTGATTGGCGGCCGATTCTCGGCACAGTTCCGTTGTCCAAATCCGTCGCGGACTCCGAGGCCGCCGTGCCGCCGTCTGAAGCCGATCCCGCAGTTTCGACACCTGTCGTTCACCGGGCTTCCCCCGCGATTCCGCTCGGCGGGGGTCTGGTTCTCGTCTGGGCACTCGGGTCGATCTTCCTCCTGAGTCGCCTATTCCTTCGGCACTTCTGGTTTGCACGCCGCACCCGATCGTCCATGCGGCCGGCCGATCCCAATCTGCTCGTCATCCTCGAAGAGTGTCGGGTCCGAATGGGAGTCCGGCGTCGCATCGAACTCCTCCAGGGTGACGCTGTTGCCTCGCCCGCGGTCTTCGGCCTGCTTCGTCCCAGGCTGCTTCTGCCGCATCACATCGCCGAGACGTGCCCACCGGATCGCCTTCGCCATATTTTTCTGCACGAACTCGCCCACGTACGGCGCGGAGATCTCCTCGTCCACGGTCTCACTCGCGTGCTTCAAGCCCTCCATTGGTTCAATCCAGTCCTCGCCTGGGCCTTCCGACGCCTGCGCGCGGATCGCGAACTCGCCACCGACGCCCTCGCCCTCCAGGTCGCCGGTCCCACGGAGCGCCGTGCCTACGGCCTGACCATCGTGGAACTCCTGGAGAACTGGTCGCAGCCCACGGCCCAGTCCGGAACCGTTGGCATTCTCGAAGACAACGCCTCGCTCGAACGCCGCATCCGAGCCATCGCCCAATTCCGTCCGGCCTCACGTTGGGCACCGTTGTCCGCGATCCTTATGGTTGCCTTGGCCGCCGCCTCCTGGACCGGCGCCCAGGCTCCGATCACGGAGGATCACGACCCGGGGACCCCAAAAAACTTGGCTCCACTCGTCGCTTTGGAAGGAACCCGTGTACGGGCTGCAGGTGACAAACCTGGAATCGGCCGCCTCGCCCAGTTTCCAACCGGCGAAGCCGACCGGGAGGAATGGCGCGCCATTGCCCGCAAGTTGCTGAGTGAGGCAAGGGCCGCGCAACTGAACGAACAGCCGACGGCCGCCGCCAAGGCGTTCGAGGCAAGTGTCCACGCCCTGTCCGAACTCGGCACCAACGCCGCGCCCGAGAGTCTCACCGCGATCGAGGGCGTCCGCTCCACCCGCCTCGAACTCGCCCGGCGGGCTTTCGATGAAGGTCGCGTCAATGAGGCCAACGCCCATCTCGACCGGTTGCTGCAAGTCGCCCCCGCGGATCCTCAAGCGCTGGCATTGTCCAAGATTGTGCGGGACCAGCTCGCAACCCAGCTCACCCAAGACGCCGGCGTCCTATTCAATGCCGGGGACTGGCGGAAGGCCGACGAAACCGTCGGGCGCGCCGTCGATCTCGCGCCGACCGATGAACGGGCGCTCCGTCTGCGGGAGCGCATTCGTGAAGCCCGGAAATCCCTCGAAGCCGGTCATACCCAGACCCACTCCCTCAGGGGCCGCGAGAAGATCCAGGCACTCCTGGAATCCATCCGCCTCCGGGAAATCGGCTTCGACCCTGTCCCCCTCGCAGTCGCGGTCCATCGGTTGAGGGAATTGTCCATGGCCGGCGACCCCACAGGCGTGGGCGTCAACTTCTTCATGAACCCGTACCTCGACCATCTTCAGCCCCCTGAGGCTGCCATCGAACCCAACACGGGCGAGGCCATCACTCCCCAGGTCCCTCCGCGGGTTCCGCTGCGAGACGTCATCCTCCGCATCGACCCGCCCCTTCGTGGCGTACGCCTGCTCGACGTGCTCAAGGCACTGACCGAATCGGCGGAGACCCCGATCCAGTTCGTCGTCGAAGAGTATGCCGTCGTCCTCATGCACAAGCCTCCCCGGCCTCCAAGGTTGGTCACCCGGGTCTACCGGGTGAACCCGGAACGGCTTGAAAGCGGCCTCGAATCCACGATGCGCATCACGGCAACCAACGCACCGCCGTCCCAGGAAATCCCCGGTTCGTCTCCTGTCGTTCAGGAGAAGGTCCGACAGCTTTTCCAGGATCTCGGCGTCAGCCTTCTCCCGCCGAACGCCGTCTTCTTCAACGATCGCCTCGGATTGCTGATGGTCCGCGCCACACCCGAGGAGATCGAAACGATCGATGCGGGCGTGGAGGCGTTGAACGCCGGCACCATTCCCGTGTGGGAGCCCTCGACAAATTCAGCGTCGGCGGTCGCAGCCTTCTCTGTGCCCTCCCCACCTCACGGAGAGCCGCACATTCTGATTCTATCGCCTGACGGTCCTTGGACGCTCAACCGCCAACCCTTTAACCCCGCCGAACTTGAAACCCAACTCCGCCTAGCCATCGCCCGCCAACCCGCAGCCCCCGCGGTGCTGCGGGTTCAAGCTGAATCCCGAGTGCGCGCCATCGATGTAGTCCAGGCCGTCGCGCTCGCGAAAGCAGCCGGCTTCACCAACGTCTCGATAACCAAACAACCCGTCCCCCAGGACCAACCGTAGGAGCGGCCCTTGGAGAGCGAAGTTTTCCAAAAATTGGACACGTATTGGGACCATGAACGGCCAAGCCGAAAACCCTCACCCGGCGCCGCGCTGCTTCGCCACCCTCTCCCGTCGGACGGGAGAGGGGCTGGGGGTGAGGGCCGTGTCATGGAAAGGCGGTCAGGGGTTTGGAACGACCCGGAGTTTCACCGCGTTGGTTTCGTAGATGACCTCAAACTTCCGGCCAGCGCCCAGCGAAGGGAGAGTTTCGGTGGCGAACTGGGTGACGCGCCGAGTTTTGGCGGTGATCAAGGTGAACTCCTCCCCCAGATCCGGGGTGAAGGCGTTGGCGAGCCGGACCTGGAGGGTGCCGTCGAGACGGACATCGCCCGTGACCAGGAGTTGGTCGTGCTCAACGCCCGGGAGGCGTCCGCCGATGTCCATGATCAGGCTCCCGGTTCGGTGGAGCGCGAGCACGCCATCGCCCAGCACCTGGTCCCCAAGCTTGTTGGTGATCTCGAGCACACCGATCGGCGAGCCCGGGTCCAAAGAGGTGCCACCGCCCATTCCCAGGGTCGCGCAAACCGCCACACCGGCGCCGCGCAGTTCGCCGCCCCTGATGTTGATGGAGCTCCGTGTCGCCAGAATCCCGCCTGCCAAAACCGTCTCGCCGGCGCTTTGATCATAGGCGAGGCGCAGGACCAACTGGCCGCCGGAAAAGCGGGCCACGCCCTCGTTTCTGAACGATCCGGGCTCGAAATTGGCTTCCAACGAGCCTTCCGCGACTTCGAACAACCCGGCGTTCACAAAAGAATCCGCGCCCGCGGGGGGGCGGAGCAACGCGAGGACGATGCTGGAGCCGGTGGTTTTGCGGAAGGTGCCCTCGTTGCGAAACCGGCGGGCGCTGAAGGTTTCCCCACCACGGGCCTCGAACACCGCTCCCGCGGCGATCCGGCTTGGGTTTCCCGAGAGATTCATGCTGCCGGCCTCCCAGACGGACGGAGCGGCGGACCCCCCACCCCCCCCCCCCCCCCCCCCCCCCCCCCCCCCCCCCCGTGAAGACGCCGGGGCCGGCTTTGATCACCAGGCCTTCATTGATGAATCGGGTGCCCGGTCCGGTGAATTGGTTGGCGGCATCAATGAATCCATAGCCGAGCCCGGTTCCGGTCGACCGCAATTCCAGCGTGCTTCCCAGGACATGATGAAGAGTGGCTCCACCGAGCGGTCGAAGGATGGCGTCGTCGATCACGCTGCTGACGCCGGCGGAGCCCAGCGTGAGGATTCCGGGCGTGCCGAAATCCTCGGGGCGATTCCCAATCTCGACGATCCGCTGCGGGAGGATGTGGATGCCCCCCATGAATCGCCAGGGTCCGCCGTTGAGGGATGCGCTGTTGGCGAAGGTCACCGGGGCACCGAACTCGGCGCCTTGCGCGACGGAGACGAACTGCGGTTGGCCCGGGCTACCCTGGAAGCGAAACGGCTCCCGCGAAACCAGGGACTGCAGGTTCGCCTCGAAGGGCTGGGTGCCGCTGTCGAGGTTGAAGGTCACCGTGAACTCCCCCTCGGGACGATCGATCAGGGTGAAGTCGTTGGTGCCCGGGAGGCGGCCAGGCATCCCAATTCGACGCCGTCGACCAGTCCCCCGCGGCAGGCAGGGTCCAACGGATCGGCGCGCGGACTTCGAAGGGCCACACAGGGTCGGTTCCCATCGCGAGCTCGTTGGAATCACGGACCGCACCGCGGATGATCACGCGGTGAGTTCCGGGCGCGAGCGACGCGGGGAGGAGCAACGAGGCGGACAGGGCGTCCGCCGCCGCCTCCACGACGATGCCCGGCACGACGACGTCGTCGGCGGTGCCGGACCCGAGAGAAGTGACTAGGATATTCGCCGCGGGATCGGTTCCGGTCCTTTCCGGGGCGTTCGAGCGAAGTCGATAGAACCGGGTGAGCGCATCGACGGGAACGACGACGGAAAGGATTCCGTTGGCGGGGACGGGAGCGATGGATACCGCGTCCCACGCCGCCTCCGGGCCCAGCGTCCGGGAGTGTTCGAGGGTGGTGGCGCCGGCCTCGGGCCACGGGAGGAGGATCCGACCGGGCGACGGTCGGGAGACGGAGAGGTTGGCGGCGGAGGCGGAGCCCGAGGAAGCCCACGCGAGGCCGGCGAGGCCGAGGACGCCAAGGAGACGTAGGGGGCTCATGGTCTTGGGGAGTGGTGTCGAGTGTTCCTAGACGGTGGACCGGGCCTGGGCGAGGCGAATTGTGGGTACACGGGACCGTCGTGAAACGCCGTCCGGTCGATGGGTGGCAGCCCACCCCCATCCAACCCGCACGTGTGCGTCGCCGCTTGCGGGCATGCCGCCCAGCAGCGCTTCCCACCCGATTGAAGGGAGCGCCACGAGGCGCTGGGCAACCAGGACCTTCTGGTTGAGTGGTGGGCCTTCGTATCTCCGGTCCGGAGCACCGCACTTCGAAGCAGCAAGCGGTGTCAAACGGTTTGGGATCGAGAAACGGCGTCGGGGTTTGACCGGGATCAATTGGGAACGGATCGCGACAAGGCAGGTTGGCGCTTCTCCACCGAGAGGTCCTCAGCCGTCTTGAATTGAATGAACCGGCTGGGCACCCGCACGCGCCGCCGTCATGACACCCAGCGACATCCCTTCCCCGAAAGCCACCATCCCGCGAGCCCTCCGAACCGGCTGGGGCTCCCGGCTCGGCCGCTTCAGCATGGCCGTGATCCTGTTCGAGATCGGCACGGGCCTGATGATTCCCGTTCTGCCCTTCCACGCGGCGGTCCAGTGGGGCGTGCTGGCCCATACCCTGGTCGGAGCGCTGACCCTGCTCCCCATCGCCATCTACTGCCTGTGGCATGTCGCGGATTACCGGGATCACCCGCCCTCCCACATCACCGTCCTCGGGTGGGCCGCCCTGGCGACCCTCGCCGTCTGTTGCGCGTCGGGATGCGTGGTGACCGTGCAGGCGCTCTTCGGCGTTCGCACCACCTCCCTCTGGCGGCAGGCGCATCTGTTTTCGACGTTGGCGATGATCGCGGTGCTGGTCCCGCATCTGGTCTTTGTCTTTCTGAAAGCGGGCGCGGCGCGAAAAGCCCGGGGTGCCGATGGCCACCGGATTCCGACGGGTCGGGCGGGCTATTTCGGTTGGTCCACGGCGTGGGCCCTGGCCGCCGGGGCGGCGACCGCGGGGTTCTGCGTCCTCTACCCGGGATCCCGATACGACAACCGGTTTCCGGACGACTACAGCTACCTGTACGGAACCAACCGCCCGTTCGCCCCCAGCCTCGCGCGAACGGACACCGGCGGGGCTTTCGACGTCCGGTCGCTGGCCGGCTCCCGATCCTGCGGCACGGCGGGATGCCACCAGGAGATCGTTCAGGAATGGCTGCCGAGCGCCCACCGTTACGCCGCGATGGACCCGGTCTTTCTCGGCATCCAGGACGTGATGGCCAAGCAGAACGGCGCCGAATCGACGAGGTACTGCGGGGGATGCCACGATCCGATCTCACTCTTCAGCGGCACGAAAAACATCTTCGTGGAGAACCTGACCGGCCTGCACGGTTACCAGGAGGGCGTCTCCTGCCTCGCGTGCCACGCGATCCGCGAGACGGACGTGAAAGGGAACGCGAGTTACACCGTGACCCAGCCCCATGAGTACCTCTGGCAATGGAAGACCAACGGCATCCAACGGTTGGCCCGCGACTTCCTCATCCGCAGTTACCCCGCCGAACACAACCTCCTGGGGAAACGCGCGTTCAAGAAGCCCGAGTACTGCGCCGCGTGCCACAAACAGTTCATCGACGCGGAGGTCAACCAGGTCGGTTGGGTGCAGCTTCAAAACCAGTACGACAACTGGGCGGCGAGTCACTGGAACAAGAAGGGCGACCCTAAAACGACCGTCGAATGCCGTGAGTGCCACATGCCCCTCGTCGAATCTCGCGACCCGGCGGCGGGCGACGCGCTGGACTACAATCGGACCCCCGACGACCAACGTCACCGCAGCCACCGCTTCCTCGCCGCCAACACCGTCATCCCCGCCCTGCTCCAGGACACCCTCGAAGGGGCGCGGGAACAGCTCGAACTCACGGAACGCTGGCTCCGCGGGGAAATGCCGATTCCCGAAATCGAGGGCAAATGGGCCAATGGCCCGATCGTGACCGTCTCGGTCTCGACGCCGCCCGACGTCGAACCAGGGGGCGCGATTCCCCTTCGGGTCGTGATGGCTTCGAACAAGGTCGGGCACGACTTCCCCACCGGCCCGCTCGACATCATCCAGAGCTGGCTCGAGATCACCGTCACCGATGATCAAGGCCGCGAAACCTGGACTTCCGGGAAGCGTGACGACCGGCACTTCCTTCAACCGGGGACCTTCCTGTTCAAGGCGGAACCGGTCGACCAGCACGGGAACCTGATCGACCGGCACAACTTGTGGGAGATGGTGGGGGTCCGCTTCCGACGCGCTCTCTTCCCCGGGTACTCGGATTCCGTCCAGTTCAGCGTGCCCTGCTCCGGGGCGCTCGGATCAGTCACCAACAACCCAGCACCCACCGGCGCGACGCCGGGAACGATGGAGATCCCCGCGCCCAGTGTCCCGGCGCCCACGACCGCCGGCGAATACCGGATCGTGGCATCCCTCCAGTACCGCAAGGTGGACCAGTTCCTTCTCAACTACCTTTTCGGCGAAACCAACCGCTTCACGGCCCCGGTCACCGAAATCGCCCGCGCGGAAGCCGTCGTCCGCGTGCGGACCCTGCGGCCCGCCGACTCCACGGAACGAGTCGACTCCGCGTCGGAACCGCGAGCGGATTCCGCCCAGCCCCCCCAGGCTCCCGCGACAGGCAACCCGTGAGTGCGCGACCCGGGAAACCCACGCTCAGCCCGCGTCGCCGGCGGCTGCGCCGGACCCTGCTCGCCCTCGGGATCCTGGCGATCTCCGGCGGAGCCCTCGCGTGGTGGTGGTCCCTCCGCTCCCGTCCCGCGCCCTACAATCCCAACGAGACGTCGTCCGATATCACTTCGTCCCTGGTTCGCAACCTTCCCCCCGACGCCCCTCAACCCCGGCTCGTCGACGTGACCCGCGATGCCGGCTTGTCCGACTTCCGAAATTTCGTCGGCGCCCGGACTTCCCAACTCCCCGAGGACATGGGACCCGGCCTGGCGTGGGGGGATTTCGACAACGACGGCGACGACGACCTCTGCCTGGTGGGCGCGGGCGGCGGGCTGCGGATGAAGAACTCCGATCTGGCCCCCACCGTCCTCTACGAGAATCTCGGCACCGGCGCCTTTCGACCGGTCGCGGCGTTCCCCGACATCCGGGTCCGTGGCCTCGGGGTGGCCTGGGGCGACTACGACGGCGACGGCTACCTCGACCTGGCGCTGGCGGGGTACGATTGCCTGCGACTGTATCGCAACGACGCGGGCAGCGGCCGGTTCGAGTTGGATCCACGAATTCCGAGTCCGCCTGGATTCTGGTCGGGTGTCGCGTGGGGTGATTTCGACCGAGACCGCCGCCTGGATCTCTACGTCACGCACTACGTCCGGTACGACGCGACGGTCACCGACGAGGATCGCGCCTCGGAACAGATTGGCACGGCCGTGCCGTACACACTGAACCCGGCGGCGTTTGAACCCGGGACCAACGCCCTGTTCCATCAAAACGAGGATGGAACATTCACCGATGTCGCCAGGGAACTGGCCGTCCAGAACCCCGCCGGGCGAAGCCTGGGCGCGGTTTGGCACGACTTCGACCAGGACGGATGGTTGGACCTCTACGTGGCCAACGATGTTTCCGACAACGTCTTCTTTCGCAATACCGGTGGCCGGTTCGAGGACATCAGCCACCAGGCCTGGGTCGCCGACTACCGCAGCGCCATGGGGCTGGCGGTCGGCGATTTCGACCGGGACGGCGACGACGACCTCCACGTCACCCACTGGGTGGCGCAGGAGAATGCCCTCTACGAGAACATGCTGGCCGACCTCAATGGCTGGCGCGCGACCCAGGGCCGGGTCGGACCACGCGCTTCGTCCCCGCCGAGGCCCACGCCATCCCAGGCGACTGGGGACAAGATCCCGCCACGGACCAGCCTGAGCTTCGTCGACATCGCGGACCAGAAGGGGCTCGGCCAGATCGCGCTGCCCTACGTGGGGTGGGGCACGGAGTTCGTCGATCTCGACCAGGACGGTTGGCTCGATCTGTTGGTCGCCAACGGCAGCACTCTGGAACAGCGAGGCCCGCCTCCAAGACACCTCCAATCGCAGGAAACCTTCCTCTTCTGGAACCGGCGAGGAGAACACTTCCACAACCTGTCCCCGCTCAGTCCGGGGCTGTCGGAGGCCCACGTCAGCCGGGGACTCGCGGTGGCAGACTACGACGGCGACGGTGACCTGGACGTGGCGATCTCCGATCTGGGCGAGGGCGTCCGCCTCTATCGCAACGACATGTCGTCCGGCCACTGGCTCCAACTGAGACTGCGGTCCGCGGACGCGCAGGGTCGCCCACGCGGCTTCGGAGACGGATCAACCGTTGTCGCGTGGCTCGGCGACACCCCGCTTCGTCGAAGCGTGACCGGGGTGAGTTACCTCTCGCAGTCCACACGGGTCCTTCACTGGGGTCTCGGGACGAACACCGTGGTGAATCGCCTGGAAGTGCGGTGGTTCGGAGGGATCACCAACGTCGTGACGGCTGTTTCGGCGGATGCCCGCTACGAATGGTCCGAGGGGCGACCGGCTCCGATCGCTGTCGGACCTGGGCCCTCCGCATCCATCGCTCCCGCCGGATCACCCTCCGGCGGCGCGACGCCGACTCAGGCCAACGCGCCTCTCGCCGGGAAGCAGCGAACCATTGAGTTCTGGTCCAAACATCGGTCGGCCATGAATGCGATGAAGGTGGAGCGGGACAATCGGAAGGCCATCGGGTTGTTCCGGGAAGCCCTCGCCCTGGACCCGGCTCATGAAGACGCCCGCTACGCGCTCGCCCAGTGTCTGGCGGCCGAAGGCGACCCCGAGGGGGCGCTCGAGAATCTGGCGGAGCTGCAAAGAGTCGACCCCCAGAGCCATCGGGCCTGGCAGCAGTGGGGAGCGCTCCGCGCGAAACACGCCCGTGCACAGGGAGATCTCGAAGCGGCGGAACAGGCGTTGGAGACAGCCCACCGACTGAATCCGGAGGAGACCGGGGCGCTCCAGATACTGGGCGAGATCGCGTTGCTCCGCGGAGACTTCATTCGATCCGCCGAACGGCTCGCGGCGGTTGCGCAGACGAATCCCAAGGCGCCGGGACCGCACTTCCTGCTCGGCTACCTCGCGTGGCGAAACGGCGAGGAGGCCAAGGCCCGCGAATACCTGGATCGCTCGCGCCAGGCCCTTGGACCCGACTGGCAGCCGCGCGGGGCCACCAGCGAAGGGGACGTCCTCCGAAAGCAGCACGTGGAGGGCACGCCTCTCGCCCAGCATTGGGAGACTTGGGACGGCCACACGGAGCCGGCGTCAGCCTACCGGACCCTGGCCGACACGTTGTCTCGTTCGCCGAGGTGACAGGGGCCGTCCACCCGAAAAGTGACGGTGGCGCACCCCGACGGCTTTCCGCTAGAAGTGGGGAATCCGAACCCCGCGCGTGGACCCCGCCGAAGCCGGGCGCCAACACGCCATCGTGGAAGGAAAGTCCAATCATGATCCGAACCATCGCACTCCTGGTCGCGTTGCTCATCGCGCCAGCGACCGGTCTGAAGGCGGCCGAGGCAACCAAGCCCAACATCCTCATCATCCTCGCCGATGACCTCGGTTACGGCGACGTCGGCTGCAACGGGGCCACGAAAATCAAGACGCCCCACATCGACCGACTGGCGCGCGAGGGTATGAGGTTCACCGATGCCCACGCGCCGGCGTCGGTCTGCACGCCCACCCGCTACGGACTGCTCACCGGCCGCTACTGCTGGAGGACGCGGCTGCAAAAGGGGACGTTGGGCACCAGCCACCCGCTGCTGATTGAGAAGGGGCGGATGACCCTCCCCTCGCTCCTCAAGGGACAAGGCTACCGGACCGCCGCCATCGGCAAATGGCACCTTGGATACGGTGAAGCTAGGACCGTCGATTGGAACCGTCCGCTGGCCCCCGGGCCGCTCGAAATCGGATTCGATTACCACTTCGGCGTGCCGCAAAACCACAACGACAATTCGCGCGCCTTCGTCGAGAACCACGACATCGTCGGCCGCCGCCCGGGCGAAGCGTTTCGTATCGTCCCTGGTCAGGCCATCCCCGACGGACTCGCCCAACCCCGCGTGGATGACCAGGTGGACACCACGCTGACGGCCAAGGCGCTCGGCTTCATCCAGGACAACCGCGACCGTCCGTTCTTTCTCTACTTCGCACCCTGCGCGCCGCACACCCACGTCACTCCCGCCGCGAAATTTCGCGGCACCAGCGAGGCCGGAATCTACGGGGATTACATCCAGGAACTCGACGCCCATGTCGGTCGGATTCTCGAAACCCTCGACCGCCTCGAGCTTGCCGCGCGGACCCTGGTCATCTTCACCAGCGACAACGGAGCCGGGTTGTCCGATTTCCGAGGTGGAGGCGTCCCCGAACTCAACCTGGAAAGCGACGCCGGAGGGGTGCGCGAGAAATTCCAGACCGCGAAACGGGACGCGCGGGCGATGGGCCATCTGGCCAACGGCGATTGGCGGGCGGGCAAGGGCAGCGCCTACGAGGGCGGCCATCGCGAACCCTTCATCGCCCGCTGGCCCGGTCGCGTTCCGCCCGCGACGGTGTCCGCGGAAACCATCTGCCTCACCGACATGCTCACCACCGCAGCCAGCATCCTTGGGGTCAAGCTGCCCGACAATGCGGGCGAAGACTCCCAAGACATCCTGCCCGCCCTGACAGGCCGGCCTCTCAGGGAACCAATCCGCCAAGGCCACCGTTCTGCACGGCGGCAACGGGGTCTTCTCGATCCGTTCCGGACCCTGGAAACTCGTCAAGAATGACGGCACCGAGAAGAACGCCGACGCCGGGACCCAGTCCACGCCCCACGACGAGCTCTACAACCTCGCCGACGACCCCGCCGAGTCCAAGGACCTGTCCGCCCAACATCCCGACCGGGTGAAAGCGCTGGGCGAACTGCTGGAGAAGATCATCGTCGACGGTCGCTCCACACCCGGCCTTCCCCAGAAGAACAACGTTGAAGTCCGCCGCTATCCCCAGGCGCGCGCCGTCACGCCCCAAGCCGATCGGGTCGACCCATGAAAGCCACCCTTGCCTTCGCCGTCGCGTTCCTGCTCTCGGCATTCGTCCCGTCGCGTGCGGCGGATCCGGTTTCCGCGCCGTTTGTTCATCCCGGACTGCTCCATAGCCGCGCCGAGCTGGACTTCATCCGGGGGAAAATCGCCGCCGGGGCGCAACCGTGGAAAGGGGCGTGGGAGAAGCTGGAATCGGCGAAATCCGCCTCGCTGGGTTTCACTCCCAAGCCGTTCGCGAAGGTGGTGCGTGGACCCTACAACAATCCGAACATCGGCAGCTCGGAAATGTCCGCCGACTCGATGGCGGCGTACAGTCACGCGCTGGTGTGGAGTCTGACCGCGAAGCAGGCCCACGCGGACAAGGCGATCGAGATCCTGAACGCGTGGTCGGCCACGCTGGAGTCGGTCTCGGGTCACGACACCCGACTGCTGATCGGCATGATGGGTGTGCGCTTTTCCAACGCCGCGGAACTGCTCCGGCACTCCGAGGCGGGTTGGCTGCCGGAGGATCAGCGACCGTTCGAGCGGATGCTCCGCGAGATCTTCTACCCAGCGATCCAGGATTTTTATCCGACAGCCAACGGCAACTGGGATGCCTCCATGATCCAGACGATGCTGGCGATGGGGGTGTTCCTGAACGACCGCGCCATGTTCGACCGGGCCGTGGATTATTACCTCCGTGGCGAGGGAAACGGCGCCATTCGGAAATACTTCAACGCGTTCGGCGAGTGCCAGGAAAGCGGTCGGGACCAGGGTCACACCCAGATGGGGCTCGGATACCTCGGGGTCGCCTGCGAGATCGCCTGGAAGCAGGGCGTGGATTTGTACGGCGCCGCCGACAACCGGCTCGCACTCGGATTCGAATACACGGCCAAATACAATCTGGGCGAGGACGTTCCCTACGAACCGTACCGCAGCGTCGAGGGCAGGTATCATTACCCCGGCATTTCGCCCAAAGGCCGAGGCCGCTTTTCTCCGATCTACGAACTGCTGGTCCATCACTACCACGACCGGATGGGACTCGAGATGCCGTACAGCCGGAGAGTGGCGGAGCGGGAGCGTCCGGAGGGTGCTTCGGGCGCGCACATGCCCTGGGGCACCCTGATGTTTCACGGATTGCCGCGGGGCCTGAACCCGATCGAACTGCGACCGTGAGGTCCGGGGTCGATTGCGGCGACGGATCGGGAGCTCGCGGCCCGAGAGAACGCCGGGCACGGGAGCGTTGCTTGGGATTACGGATTGAATACATTGCGCCCTATGGCGACTCAGGGTGGCGAAGAAAGTGAGGTTCGAGTCGGAGAGACTTCCCCCGGCGAAGTGACCCGGTTGATGCAGGCGATGCGGGCGGGGGAACCGGGAGCCCGGGAACGCCTGATCGGGGTGGTCTACGAGGAGTTGCGGCGAATGGCGGCGGTTCAGATGCTCCGTGAAGACCCGGGACACACGCTTCAACCGACCGCGCTCGTTCACGAGGTGTGGCTGAGAATGGTTGGGCCCGGTGACGCTCTGGGATCTTTGGCGAACCGCGCTCATTTCTTCGGTGTGGCTACGCAGGCGATGCGGAGGATCCTCATCGAATCGGCGCGGCGGAAGTTGGCCCGGAAGCGGGGTGGGCGCTCGCGGCACGAAAGCCTGCAGGAGGATGAGGTCGAAAGCCCGGCCCCTCCGGAGGAGGTTGTGGAGGTGAACGAGGCGATGGAATTGCTGGAGCGGGAGGATGCGTCCCTCGCGGAGTTGGTGCGACTACGGTATTTCGGCGGACTGAGCATGGATGAAACGGCGGAAGTGCTGGGACTATCGATTCGTACGGCGGAGCGTCGATGGGCCTACGGCAGGGCGTGGTTGCGCCGGGCTATCGGCGAGCAACTGCCTCTCCGGGCTCTTGAGGTCGAGGAGGTTGCCGAAGGTTCGGACTCGTCGGAGTCGCGGGAATAGGGCCCGATTGAAGCCGCCCTTCTCTTCGCGTTGGGGCGGAATCGGGGTCGAGTGAAGGAGACCGTTGGCGGATCCGGTGTCGAAACCACGCCTGGGTCAGAGAACATCCGGACCATGAGCGGCGAAGGGAATCAACGCAGCCAGCATGAGAGGGAACGGGAAGTCTTCGATTCAGCGTTGGGTCTCGCGGCGGGGGAGGAGCGACAAGCCTTCCTCGAGCGCGTGTGTGCCGGGGACGCGACTTTTCGATTGGCGGTCGAAGCCTTGCTGAGGGCGCATGAGGACCGGGGATTTATGCGGGCGCCGGCGGGAGGAGAGACGCGTCAGCCGCGCGAGTCCGAACGGGGAAAGGAGGGACTGGAGGGTCCGGGCACCCGAATCGGCGGGTATCGATTGGTCCGGGTCGTGGGTCAGGGTGGCTGCGGAACCGTGTACGAGGCGGAACAGGAGGAACCGGTACGCCGGCGGGTCGCGTTGAAGATTCTTCGTCCGGGCATGGACACGCGAACGGTGATCGCCCGGTTCGAGGCGGAACGCCAGGCGCTGGCCTTGATGGATCACCCCTGCATAGCGCGGGTGCTGGATGCGGGGGCGACCTCTGGAGGGCGCCCCTATTTCGTCATGGAGTTCATCAACGGGACCCGGATCACGGAGCATGTCGAGCGGGAGTCGCTGGGGCTTCGGGATCGCCTTCAGCTGTTCCAGCAGGTCTGCCAGGCGATGCAGCACGCTCACCAGAAGGGGATCGTTCACCGGGACCTGAAACCCTCGAACGTACTCGTGGGAGTCGTTGATGGCGTCGCCGTGCCCAAGGTCATCGATTTCGGAATCGCCAAGGCTCTGGAGCCGGGCGGGCTGGAGCCGGAAGCGGAGACGTCGAGTCTGGCGATTCTTGGGACCCCGTTCTCGATGAGTCCCGAACAGGTGGAATGGGGTGGATCCAAGACCGATACCCGAACGGACGTGTACGGACTTGGGGTCGTGCTCTATGCGATGCTCGCCGGACGGCCTCCCTTTGACCCGAGTCGATTGGCGGTGGCGGGGTTGGACGGATTGCGGCGAATCTTGAGGGAAGAAATCCCGCCGCCGCCATCGCGAGCGGGGACCGGGAGGGAGGATTTGCGAGGCGACCTGGATTGGATTGTCATGAAGTGCCTCGAGAAGTCACCGGCGCGTCGCTACGAGACCGTGAACGATCTGGCGATGGATGTTCGCAGGCATCTTTGCAGCGAACCGATCCTGGCCCGCCCGCCGAGTCTCCTTTACGTGGCTCGGAAGTTCGCTTCCAGGCATCGGATGGGAGTGATGGCGGCTGGCTTGGGATTGTTGGTGTTGTTCGCGGGCCTGGGTGTGTCGATTGTGGTGGGACTGGAGCAGAGGCGACTCGCGGACGCGGCGGAGGCGGCGCGCGATGAAAGCGATCGACAGCGGTTGCTGGCGGCAAAGGCCGCCGATTCGTCCCGGCAACAAGCGTACGCCTCCGACGTTATCTTGGCTGGGTCGGCGATTCGCGCGCGGGATTATGGCCGCGCGCGAGCCTTGTTGGATGCCCATCGCCCAAAGCCAGGCGAGCTGGACCTTCGCGGTTGGGAGTGGTGGCACCTGGCGCAGGAATGTCGGAACGACGCCTGGTACACGGTGGGGCGTTGGCCTGGTGGAGTGTCCGTGCTGGAGCCGTCAGCCGACGGAGAATGGTTGGCGGTGGGTGGAAGGGACGGCGGGGTGAGTTTGTGGGATATGGCGTCCCGACGGGAGTTGGTTCACCTGGATACGGGTGAGGGTGCACCGATCATCGCGGCCTCTCCCGAGGCGGATCTTTTGGGGTATGTCATCCACCGTCGGGACGGGGACGCGGTGCGTCTTTGGGATGTGAACAAGGCTCAGGTCTTCTTCGAGGGCTCCGTGCCGAGTCCGGTCAGGACCCTGGTTTTCGACACGGAGGGCGAGTCCTTTCTGGCGATTCTGGGCGACGGGACCTGGATCCGCTGGGGGGTGCCCGACGGGAGAGATCTGGAGCGGGGATCCCTACCGAAGGTCGACGAATCCTCGACTTTCTCCGTTCGCAAGGACTTGAGGATCGTGGTCGTTGGTGGGGTCGACGGCAGGTTGCGGGGATTCGAGTTGAGAACCGGGCGAGAGTTGTGGGCGCGCCGCGTCGCTCGTGAGGAGGCGGCCAGCACGGTGATTTCCGCGGACGGATTGCTCCTGGCGGTGGAGAGGTCGTCGTTAGGAAGTGGGCAAATCTTTGAAGTGGAGACGGGCCGAACCGTGGGCTTTTCCATGGCGTCTGGTTTGCGGGGCAATGCGGCGCGGTTCTCGCCGGACGGAGCGCATCTGGCCAAGGCAGGGTCGGATCAGGTTGTGAGGGTGACTGATCTGGGTCTCCATCCGGCGATCGCTCAGTCGCGTCGCGGCGGCGCTGGCGTGCTCGGTTCCCAGCCCACGACCAATTCCCCAGGGTCCTTGCGGGTCGAGTACCGGGGTCACGGCCGAGAGATCCTTGCCCTTGCATGGTTGGCGAATCGTCGGACTCTGCTGAGCGGAGATCGCGACGGCGTCGTATTGGCCTGGGACACTCACCAGAATCCCGTGGATTTGGCGGCGCCGCGATTGATAGCCGACGGGGCGCGAGGTTGGGGATTCGGGCCGGATGGCGGGCCATCCGTGCTGACGCTGGACGCTTCCGGAGTCGTGAGGCGGTGGCGTTTGGCGGAGGAACCCATCGGGGAACGATTGTTTGAGATCCCGACGGTGGAAGGCCCCGTGCTGGTTTCCACGGGAGGCGAACGCCTGGCAGTGGGAGTCGCCAACGGCGAGGTGGAGATTTGGGGTGTCGAAGAACGACGTCGGTTGAACGTTCTGCCTTCGGGTGGTGGATTCGCGGAACCGCTGGCGTTCATCTGCGGGGCGGATCGCCTGGTGACGCGGGATCGGGATGGACAGTTTCGGGAGTGGGACTTGGGGGCCGCCGCCGAGATTCGCCGCTGGCGCAGTCCGTTGCCGAGAATTGCGAAGCAGCCGGTGGCGGCTGTGTCGGCCGATGGAAATTGGTGGTTGGAGGTCGACCACGAAGGCAATGCCGCGATCCATGATGCCGAGTCCGGATCCGAGCGGGTCTGGGACCTGAAGCGGCGGGGAGTTCATCAACTGGCTTGGAATGGGACGGCGACGCATTGGGCCGGCCTGACGCGCAGCGGGGACGGGTTCGTGTGGGACCGGACAACCGGTCGGGAATTGGCCAGTCTGCAGGGCTTCAACTCGAGCCCGCGCGCGTTGGCGTTTTCGTCGGACGGCCGACGCCTCGCCGTGGCTGGCGAGCGTTTCGAGGGGGTGAAGCTTTACGAGACGGAGACGTTCCGGGAGTTGGCGACAATTCAGCATTACCCATTCGTCGCGGACTCGATCGCTTTTTCCCCCGACGGTTTGAGCCTCGCGATCTGGGGTGATTCCGGGCGGCTGGCTTGTTGGCGGAATGCCGACGATGGCGGACGGGGGCGATTTCCTGCGCCTGTAGGGGCCAGAGGAAACCCATGAGCACACATCGAGATCACCAGAGAATTCAAAGACCGGCGATGGGCATCGGGATCGGGATGCCGATCGCGCAGTTGTTTTTGGCGGGCGTGGGATTGGCGGCCGGCGGGATCGACGCGCCGCCTCCCAGACCGGGGTCGTTGGACGAGGCATTTCGCCCTGGCTTCACTTTGGCGGAAGGCGAGTCGGTTGGAGCCGTGGCTCGTGATTCGCTGGGCAGGTGGTTGATCGGGAAAGGCCCGAAGGTGCTCCGCTTGGCGCCCTCGGGAATTTTGGATGAGACCTTCGCGGCGGGCGCCGAGGCGGACGGAACGATCCTGGGGCTGGCGGTCGATGCCGAAGGTGGGATCTACGTCGGTGGGGCATTCGCCCATTTCGCGGAAGCCCGATCCCCCGGGCTGGTGCGGCTCGGGGAGGATGGTGAGCGCGACATCTTCGAGATTGGGTCGGGTCCGGTATTGGTTTCGGGCCATCCTGGAAGGGTTGCCGGGCTGGCGCTGCAACAGGATGGCGGAATCCTGGTGGCAGGAGACTTTGCCACTTGGAACGGTCAGCGAGCGCCTTCGGTAACCCGGATCCAACCGAACGGCGGGATGGATCGGGAGTTTACCGAGAACCTTCGGCCGATATTCGGCGGCGAGACGAGGTACACGGTGACGACCACGAATGTGAACGGCGAATCCGTGTCGGTGACCAATGTCACCGTGAGTTACGAGAGGCTTTCGAAGTCAGGGTCGATGGGGCCGATCATCGCCCTTCCGACGGGAGGGTGTGTTGTGGGAGGAGTGGTTCACGCGCAACTCGCGTCGGACGGAGTTCCAGTGGCGGCTTACCCCGAGGCCTCCGGCGCCGTTTGGGGCCTCTCGTCGAACGATGAGATCCTGGCCGCATCCACGTTTCGATCCTGGGGTCGGATGAGTTCGGTGAGATTGCGCCGTTGGAAGCTGGGCGCCGACCCTCGGGTCACGTGGGAGACGAATCTCGCCAGTGACGGAACAGTCCGCGCCATCGCCGAGGACTCTTCAGGGCGCGCGATCCTAGGTGGGGACTTCACGACCTTGGCGGGCCACCGATGCCAGGGTCTAGCGCGCCTGAATCCGGATGGCACGGTCGACGCGGGTTTCTCAGCGCGAATCGAGTTGGAAGACGGCGAAAGTTGGGAGTACGTGGATCCGGCGAATTGGCTGACCGATCGGGCAGCGGTGGTTTCGGGCATTCGACTGGACGCTGACGGTTCGATCCTGGTGCATGGCCGGTTCAATCGGGTGGATGGAGTGGACGCCCCCGGACTGGCACGGTTGCACGGAGGGAACTGGCGGCCGCACCGCCGGGCATTGTGTCCGGGATGACCGAGATTGAGAGGATCGAGGGCCAACGCCTGCGCCTGGGTGTTTTCATCGGGAGCAGCACCTCGATTCGATGCGGGTGGTATCGCGACGGAATGGCGATTCCCGGGGCCGACCTGCCTGTGCTGGACCTTGGGAGAATTCAGTGGGGTCAGTCGGGGGTTTACCAGGTCCGCGTGACCAATGACCTGGGCTGGGTGGAAGGACCACTGATCCAGGTCCGGGTCAGCTTGGGTGCGACTCATCCCGGCTCGGTGGATGGGACTTTTCACGCGGCGACGATCGAGACCCAGGAACCCGGTCTCGTCGCTCCGACGTGGATGTCCGGCGTCGTTTCCCTGGGCGACCAGGCCTATGTTCACGGCGCCTTCGAACGATATGACGAACACCCATCCCGCCATGTGGCGCGAGTGAAGTTGGATGGACGCGTGGACGCCGGGTTCGTTTGGATGCGGGACGATCCACGGTTGGCATCGGCGGCGGAGGTCGATCAATGGATCCCGTTGATGGATGGACGATTTGCGGCGAATGTCAGGTTCGCAACCGAAGGGACGAGCCCGAACAATGGACGCAGGTACTCCCTGTTGGCGTTCCGCAATGACGGGTCGGTGGATCCCGGATTCACGCCTGACGCGCGACCATCCTCACGGATCTTTTCGTACGGTCCCATGGCTGCCGCCATCGAGGGCGGACTCTGGGTGAGTGGGTGGTTCCTCGAATGGATCGACTCCGGCGAGAGAGTGAGTCTGGCCCGCCTGCGATCCGATGGATCCCGGGACTCTGATTTCCCTGGGGTGTACCGCCCAACCCACTCGCCTGCGGCCATGGTCGGTCAGCCGGATGGCAAAGTGATTGTGGCTTGGCAAGCCTTGACGGACGTGGGGAGCTTGGAAGTGAAGCGGTACACAGCGAACGGATCCGAAGACCCTTTGTTCCAGGTGGATGCTTCGGGTTGGCAGACGATCAGTTTCATGGCCATCGATCGCGAAGGTCGGCTACTGCTTGCTCCCAGCGCACCTCCCGGACTTGTAGTTCCTCTCCTGTCTCGATGCCTTCCCGACGGTCGCCGCGATCCGGGCTTTCAACTGGAGTTGGAGCCTGATTGGCCTGGCGCGCTCCGCGCCAACGGATTGGGAATACAGTCGGACGGTCGGATCGTTGTCGGGCTGGCCGCCTCGGGGTCCGGCGCGACGACCTTTCCTCCGCCTGTCGCCAGATGGGACGCGGATGGCGGCCTCGATCCAGGTTTTCGCCTTTCCGACAGCGAGCGCGTTTCCCCGTTCGGGAGGGGCCTGGCGGTGGTTGTTGGGGATGGACTGCTGATGGCCGCGAACCGCGGCGATGCGTTGGTTCGGATCAACGCGCACGATGAACGCAGTCTTGGATCGCCCCGAACGTCGGGCCATCTGTTTCAAGCTACCGTGTCGACGCGCATCGGTCGGCGCTACAGCGTCCTAGCGGCCTCGGAGGCGGGTTCCAAGGAGTGGCAGACGACGGCGAGTTTCTCCGGTGATGGCCATCCGCGGGTCATTCAGGAGCCGATGGGCGCTCTTCGCTTCTTCCGTTTGCGCCTCGATGAGGAGGCCTTCACGACGACTGGCGTCGCACGTTGAGGCGGAATTAGGACCACCGAGGATCCAAATCGATGATCGGCTTTTGCACCTCGCCGAAGCCCGTCGTGGTGTCTTGGGTGATCGCGTCGCGGGGAGCGGTCAAGCGGGGTCGAAGTCCTGCCGGATCACGCCCGCGAGGTCGGTGAGCAGCGTGTCGCTCCGGCCGATGTAGGAGGAACCGTGCATGACCGCCAGCGTTTCCGGCTTCAACTCGGCCAGGGAACGCAGGACGTCGGCGGTTTGACGGGTGTAAGGCATGTAGTCCGCGAGCGGTCCCGCCTGCATTTTCTGGAACGCCTGTCGCGCCGGCCCGATCAGGTCCGCCGAGGTGACGGGTACCACGTCGCCGAAGTGGTGGAACAGGTCGGAACAGAACAGGGTCTTTCGCGTTTCCTCGAACAGCACTCCCGCATCCCACCCGTGGGGCAGATGCGGCGATCGATGAAAGCGGTACCGATACTTGCCCGTGGTCAGGACGTCATCAGCCGTCATGCCGCGCGCCGGACGGATGGCGAAGTCGTCGACGTTCACGAGCTTGCCGACCAGCGTGCACACGGGTTGGGCTTTTGGCGCCAGTTCCAGCCAGTCGTTGAGCGCGCCGACTTCGTCGGACTCGAAGTGACTCCAGCCGATGTGCCGGAGGCTGGCCGGGTCGATCAGTCGGGCCACCGCGTCCCGCAGGGCCGGGAACATCTTCCTGAGTCCGGCGTGGAACAGAAGGGGTTCCTCGTCGCGCACGAGGAAGTGATTGAACTGCATGTCGAATTCCGGAACGTAGACGGAAAGCCGGAACAGGTCGGGAGCGATCTCGTCGATCGAAGTCATCGCGGACAGAATGGCGTGGCGACATGCATTTGAAAGCGCGGGTTTGTTGGGTGCGAAAGGGCGCTATTCAAATCCCGTCCGATGGTTAAACTCCTGAAACCAATGAAACGGCCTCAGCCAGCGAAGCCCGGCGCCGGCCCGGCCCGGGCGGTTGCCCTGATCGCGGGGTTGCTCGGATTCCTTCCGTCCCTGGCAGCCTCGGATCGGGTGGAGCCCCGACAGGATCCCCAACCGCAGCGAACCGGGATGAAGGTCACCGACGCCGATCGCGACCATTGGTCGTTCCGTCCGCTGGCCGACATGCGTCCGCCGACGCCGAAGGATTCGGATTGGGCGCGAACGACCGTGGACCGCTTCATCCGACGCGCGCAGGAGAGGCGCGACGTTTCTCCGGCCGCGCCGGCGGATGCGCGAACCCTGGTGCGCCGGATTCACTTCGATCTCATCGGCCTACCTCCAACGCCGGAGCGGATGGCGTTTTGGATTTCGCGCATTCGGAAGTCTCCGGACGCCAGCCGGGAACTCGTGGACGAGTTGCTCGACAGTCCGCGCTACGGCGAACGCTGGGCGCGCCACTGGCTCGACCTGGCCCGGTACGCGGACAGCAACGGCATGGAAGGCGACGGCGACCGACTCACCGCGTACCATTTTCGGGACTTCGTCATCCGCGCGTTGAACGCGGACATGCCGTTCGATCGGTTCATCCGCTGGCAGCTGGCGGGCGATGAAATCGCGCCGGATGAACCGGAGGCGATCGCGGCGACGGGCTTCCTCGCGGCGGGGGTTCACGCGGCGCTTCCCGACAGGTTGATGGAGGAGGAGAAACTCCGTAATCGCGCCGACGAACTGGACGACATGGTCTCGACGACCAGCCAGGCGATGCTGGGCCTCACGCTCGCGTGCGCCCGCTGCCACGACCACAAGTACGACCCGCTGCCGACCCGCGACTACTACCGGCTCATGCGCGCCTTCAACGGCGGGGACCGCGCGGAGGTGCCGCTGGCGCCGCCGGCCCGGGTGAAGGCGCATCGCGAGGCCCAGGCGAAGTGGCAGGCGGGCTTGGACGCGGCCGTCAAAGATCGCAACGACTGGCTCAAAAAGGCCGGCGCGCCGCACGTGGAGGCGGTGCGCGAAGCGAAGGTCGCGAAACTGAAGCTCGCCGACTCCAAGAAGCGGCTGCTGAAGGAGAATCCAGACGACCCCGAAGCCAGGAAGCTGGCGGATCGTTTCAAGAAGGAACTCACCGTCGACGACGGCGACTACCTCGCTCTGCTGCCGCCGGACGAGAAGGCGAGCTGGGAAGAACTGGATGCGCGGGTGAAGAGCCTCACCGCCGAAAAGCCGGCCGCGTTGCCGACGGCCTTCGCCTTCGCGGATTTCGCGCCGGAACCCCGGGAATCTTGGTTCTTCGAGCGGGGCGATTTCATGGCGCGCAGGGAAAAGATGGAACTCGGCTTCCTCACCGTGTTGCAGCGGGGAAGAACGGCCGAGGATTACTGGAGCGCCGCGAGGGAGTCGAAGCTTCGCGACGACACCACCCAACAGCGGCGGGCCCTGGCGGAATGGATGACAGACCTCGACCACGGCGCCGGCCCCCTTTTGGCGAGGGTGATGGTGAACCGCGTCTGGCAGCATCACTTCGGCGCGGGTCTCGCGCGCACGGTCAGCGACTTCGGGACGCGGGGCGAGGTGCCCACTCATCCCGAGTTGCTGGAATGGCTCGCCGCCGAGTTCATTCGCAGCGGATGGAGTGTGAAGCATCTGCACCGGCTCATGATGAACAGCGCGGTCTATCGATTGGGCGGCGCGTCGGGCGAGGCCGATTCGAAGGAGGACCCGGAGAACCGGCTCCTCTCGCACCGTCGGCCGATTCGACTGGAATCCGAAATCCTTCGCGATTCGATGCTCAGCGTCGCCGGCACCCTCAACACCGACATGTTCGGTCCAAGCTTCAAGCCGCCCATCGCCACCGAAGCCATGCAGGCCCGCAATGTGCGCCCGCCCTATCCGCGGGACGCGAAGGACTCTCCCGAAACGCGTCGGCGCTCGGTCTATATGTTCCACAAACGGGTGGTGCAGTATCCGCTCATGCAGGCGTTCGACGCGCCCGACGCCCAGGTGAGCTGCGGCCAGCGGATGAACACCACCGTGGCCCCGCAAGCGCTGGCCTTGCTGAACGACCCATTCGTCCGGCTGCGGGCGGAGGAACTCGCCCAGCGGCTCCAAACCGATGCCGCGACAGGCGCGGACGAGCGGGTGAGGCTCGGTTTTCTCCTTTGCCTGGGCCGCGAGCCCGATTCCGCCGAACTGACCGCCGCGACGACGTTCGTCGAGGGACAGACCGTCCGTCGGCGCGGACGTGACCCGAGCCAAACCGATGAAAGAGCGGGACAACTCGCGCTCACGGACTTCTGCCAGTCGCTCTTCGGACTGAATGAATTCATTTACGTGGACTGAGCCGGGCGAGGGATGTGTCAGCGTCCAGGAAGAACAACCGGAAGCGATGAATCCAATCCATCAACACTGCGGACGCTTCGAGTCCTTCACCAACCGCCGCGACTTTCTGAAGAAGGCCGGGGCCGGCTTCGGAATGCTCGCGCTGGCCGACCTGCTGGGAAAAAGCGGAGCGCTCGCGGCCGCGCCCGATGCGCTCAACCCGATGGTCCCGCGGCCTCCCCACTTCCCGGCCAAGGCGAAGTCCATCGTCTGGCTCTTCATGGAAGGCGCGCCGAGCGCGGTGGACCTTTTCGACCCGAAGCCCGAATTGACCCGGCGCGACGGCCAGCGCATCGAGATCGACGTCTTCAACGGCAACCCGGGGCCGTTGATGAAATCGCCGTTCTCCTTCAAGCAATACGGCCAAACAGGGACCTGGATGTGCGAGCACTACCCGAGCGTGGCGCGGCACGTGGACGACTTCGCGTTCATCAAATCCTGCTACAGCGAATCGAACGACCACGTTCCCGCCCTTTACCAGATCAACACGGGCATTCCGCGCCCCGGCTTTCCCAGCGCCGGCGCGTGGGTCACCTACGGACTCGGCTCGGAGAACGGGAACCTGCCCGGCTACGTCGTGCTCGGGAACAACCAGGGCGTGAAGGGCGGAAACCTCAACTGGAGTTCCGGGTTCCTCCCCACCACGTACCAGGGGACGCTGTTCCGGCCCGAGGGCGCGCCGGTCATCAATCTCACGCGGCCCGCGGGCGTCACCCGAGCCGACCAGCGCGCGCAACTCGATCTGATGGCGAAGTTGAATCAGAGTCACTTCGACGCGCGCCCCGGCGAGGCGGATCTGCTCGGCCGGATCCAGAGCTTCGAACTGGCCTATCGCATGCAAGCCGAGGCGACCGACCTCGTCGACTTCAGCACCGAGTCCGCCGCCACCCGGGAGATGTACGGCATCGACGACAAGGAGACGCGGTCCTTCGGCTCCAAATGCCTGATGGCCCGGCGGCTCGTCGAACGCGGCGTGCGCTTCGTTCAGGTCTACAGCGACGGCGAATGGGACGCGCACAGCGATCTCAACGGCAATCATCGGGGCCACTGCCGCGCCACGGACAAGCCCATCGACGCGCTCCTCACCGATCTCAAGCGGACCGGGCTCATCAACGACACCCTCGTCATCTGGGGCGGTGAATTCGGTCGCATGCCCGTCTCGCAAGGCAATGGCGGACGCGACCACAATCCCAACGGCTTCGGCATGTTCATGACCGGCGCCGGCATCCGACCGGGCACCAGCCTCGGTGAACTCGATGAGATCGGTTACCGCGCCGCCGTGGACCGCGTCTCCGTCCACGACCTGCACGCGACGATGCTGCACCTGCTCGGCATCGACCACGAACAGCTCACCCATTTCCACAACGGCCGCCGCTATCGCCTCACGGACGTGGCCGGCGATGTTCTGCACAAGATCCTGGCCTGATCCGCGCGCGTTCCCGTTGGCGGAATGGCCGGAATGGGTCGCTCCTACGGAGCTTCTGATTTCTGGGGAGTGCCGTTTGCTATAGACCGGCCGCCCCTGACGGGGCTGCACATCCCGTGGTACGTGGGTTTCGACGCCAACCGCTTGCGAATTCCATCCCGGCGACGGCCGCGGGTTACGGATGACCACACCCTCGTTTCGCGCGTCCCCACCGTCACGCCAACCATGCGTCCCATGCGTCCCATGCGTCCCATCCGTCCCCACAAATCCCCAAGGTCCGTAGGACCGGCCTGTCGATAGCCCGGGCCCCCCAAAACGGCCCCAAGCCCCGTCGGGGGAATGGCGCTTAGTTAACGAGGACGCGTGCTTTGGCTCGGGATGCCCGGCGACGTTTATTGCGACTCCATCGCTCGACATAAGCATGTCGGGGCTTGTTGAATGGGGGTATTTTGAACGTCGTTTGACAGCCCTTGGCTCTTGGCGCCCCGGGCGTAACGGGACCTCATCGGCGGCGATACGTTCCAAGAATTTCTGCCAGAGGGCGTTCCGACGGGCGACGCTGCCGCGGACCGCACTTGAGTTATGGCAATGGACCACTGGCGAAAGGCGTCGAGAGTCCCGGTGAAACTGAGCCGTCGCCATGAGCCAGCGGATGAGATTGTGCGTGATGAGAAAGACCACCAACTCGCCCATCTCCGGTCACACTGGAGCATCTCCATTCCGAGGGTCGTCTTCAGATCGTCGAAGCACATTTCCAAACGCCAACGTTTGAAATAGCCAGAATTTCCTCGGTGGGATAAAGATCAGCGTCCAGGAGCGTGGTCATCACGGTCAGTTCACCCGGACGGTCGACATGCCAGCGGATCAGGCGGACCAGCAACTCGGGCGGCGGCCCATTCTTCGGGCCCAAGCAGGGGCGAGGGTACGCTGGGCTTGCGCCAGACGAACAATCCATCCTTGGGCCCAAGTCGGCGTTTGGCCGTTCGGAAATCGACCTGTGCGACTGCGGGCGTCGAGTCGCGCGACCAGATCGCACTGGAGTCCCTGGCAACCACGCCAGAACATACACGCCATAGGCCCTGTCGGGACGGCGATGTCCCTGGGTTGGAACCATTCCCGCAGGCTCAGAGCAAGCGCAACTCGCTGGTGCCGCAGTGAATCAACGGAGACACCGCCGCTGGCCATGGAGAAGGGGCGAGACTTGAGGAGGATTCCGAATTGATGTTGAGGGTGGAAAGTCGGCGCGGTTTGCCGGGGTGTCCTGAAGGCGGACGGTGGTGCCATCGGCAACCTTGATCGAACGTCCCTGAAGCAAACCGGACGCGGGGGACCGAACGACGACACTGGAGGCCAGAAGGTCGAGGAGCCGCTTGAGGGTGAGCTGTGGCCCGGGCTTGGCAAAGGCGCTGCTGCCATTTCGCAGGGCGGGAGGTTCTCGAGCAGGAGCGCGGCCTGGAGTTGGGCGACCACCTCGCGGCGTGCTGGAGGATCCCAAATCCAGGACCAGAAGGTGCGGCGGAGGAAAAGACGCACCGGGAATGAGGCCGGAAGAGGATTTCTGAAGGAGAGCCGGATCAGGCTGAGGCGAAGCGTTCCTCGATCTGGGCGAGGAGCGCGCCAGAGCGCGGGCGCAGGAGCTGGAACGAGACCCCATGGGAGCGAGAACGGGGCGCAGTTGGGGAAAGAATGGAGTTGAAGCTACCGCCGTGAGAAAAAATTCATAAAGCGACGACTTCACCGGTGGAAAGGGGAGACGCTATCGGCAGTTGTGTCAGCAACTCAGCCGGAGCGGGGATCAGCGAAGGGTATGTGCAGGACCGGGGCGCTGGAGGTCCGTGCTATCAGTGGACCCGGAAGGTTCGCGGCAAAACGGTGAGCGTGGCCTTGTCGAAGAGAACAGTATGGATGGCTGCGGACCGCGATCGAAAACTGGCGCGAGGTGCAAGCCACGCTCAAAGAAATGCAGCGGATCTCACGCCAGGAACTTTTTGAAACGATCCCGGAACCCAAGCGGCGCAAGCGCCTCGGAAAGAAAGTTTTAGGCACTATCTAAGCGCCATTCCCCCGTCGGGGCGGCCCAATCACGTCCGACGTGGGCGACGACGATTCATTTCAACGCCGCTGAACCTTCGGCGCCCACGCCTACCTGCGAACAAGAATGGCCCAATCCTCGGCGGCATCCGAGGGAGCCGCGCCCAGGGCGACCTTGCCGCCGCCCCGAACCGATTTCACGGAACCGGCTCGGAGCTCACCGCCCGTCCGCGGATTGAACCAGGTCACCCCGAACGAACCGTCCGCGCCCGTGAGATCCAGTTCGCTGGTGCCGCCCTCGGGGAGGTAAACCAGGTAGACGCTTCCGGGCTTGGCCAGGCAGAACCTGGAGTTGTCGTTCCGAGGGTTTCCGATGAGGGCGTCGGCGCTCTTCATGTCCCAGAACGGAATCCCGTTCGCCTGAAAAAACTCCAGCGCGATGCGGCAGTACTCCCAGCTTCCGTCCCGGCTGCGCCAGTCCTCGCAAACGAGATCGTTCTCGGGCAGCTGGTAGCCGAAGTAGTATTCCACGCCCGCGCCCCCGGCCATGAGGTTGCCCCAAAGCGTGAGCTTGCGGATGTCGTGCAGGGTGTAGCCCTTGTCGTCGGCCTTCACGCGCGCCACGCCATCGTGGCCCTTGTAACCGATGTCGGGGGGAACTCCGAGCGCCGCGCTGTTTTGCTCATCGTTGGCCACAATCCAGGGACGCCCGGTCTTCGCCGATTCCCCCACCCACTGGAGGGTGCGTTGATGGACGTCGCGCCATGAATTCTGAAGCGACACTCCGGTGAGCAGTGATCCATCACCGAGCAGCGGCGTGTAGACCTTGTCCTGCTGATTCGGGTAGGTGTGGATGACGATGTTGTGACGGTAGGGATCGGTGTCGTGGATGAATCGGACCATGTCGCGCACCTCCTCGGTGCTCTGGGTGTTCTCCTCGCCGATGTTCCAATTGAGCGCCAGCGCATGACCGAAACGGGCGATGAGTTCGCGGCAGTAGAGCCGGCGCTCGGGGCCAAGCTTGCCGCCGTCGAGCGACTCGGGGACTTGGCTCGCGGCGCCTTCCCCGAGCCCGCGCCGGTTGTCGTCCATTTCATTTTCCTGAAGCTTGAAATGGAGATGGAGCCCGAGAGCCGTGGCGTGGTCGAAGACGATGCCCCACTGGTCGAGCTTCGAGCAGTCGTAGCGAAGCTTCTCCGCGCGCCCGATGAACGGCCACACGTTGTCGCCGTCGCCGCCGGCGTTGTAGGGGAGGAAACTGAACGTGTTCGCCCCCGTCCCGGCGAGATAGTTGAGCGCCCCGATGAGGCCCTTGCCCCCGCCGCCCTTCCAGGTTGGATCGCCAGTCTTCCAGTCCCTCAGGTGCGGTTCCCATTTCTTCAATTGCTGCGTCGGAGCGGCCTCACCCGAGCGCGGCTGCTGCTTGCGACCGGGCTCCGTCCCGTCGAAATCGACGTAGGCGAGCAACGTCTCGGGCGCGTCCGCCCCGGCCTTGAGGAAGTACTCCTTCGACCCGGCGAACTGAAGGTGATGCCGGCCGACGTATCGCAACCGGCCCTTGCCCCGGAAATCCCGGCCGCTCTTGTCGCTCGCGCCCACGCTGAAACCGCCGCTCTTTCCGTCGAACGGCCTCAACACCGCTCCCGCGGGCCCGCCGACGGCGGCATGACGACCGCGGACGAACGAGACCGAATAGGTCCATTCGCCGGCCTTGTCCGGCGAGAGGTGCGCCCGCCATTTCGTCCCCGACCCGGCGGAGGTGTTCGCCGCTTCGCCGTCGGCCGCGAAGTAGCCGGGAACGGAGTATCGGGGCGAACCGCTTTCGTGGACGAAGGTCACGTTCAACGCATAGTCGGTGAACGGATTCGGAGCGTTGTCGCGCTCGTCCGCGAACGGTCCATCGAGGGTAAGGGTCACCTTGTGCCATCGCCTCAATTCACCGGTGATGGCGACGTCTCCGCTTCCGTCGGGCTGGCGCGGTTGAACCAGCGCGGGGCCCGGCGGCTTTTCGGTTGCGGCGGGTCCGGCCGCCGCCAATCCCGACACAGCCGCCCTCGTCGCCCCTTGGACGGCCGCGATCAGCGGAAACGACACCGGCGGCGTCCCCGATTTCACCCGGGTCACGGGTCCGGCGTCGTCGGGTCGTGCAAACCCGCGATCCGTCGTGAGAAGGAATCGGTCGAATTCGAAACCGTCTTCGCGCATCGAGAACATCAGCTCGTGCTCTCCGGCGGTCGCCACATCCAAGTGGATCTTGTGCGGCTCGCCGCAGTGCGCGGCCTCCGTGCGCTGCTTGCTTTCCCAACGCCAGCCGTTCTTGCCCTCGCACCACTGCAAGCGCCGGCCGCTTTCCGGCCATTGCCCGTCCAGTCCGACATGCAGGCCGTTGTCCTCGGGCCCCGCCGAATAGGCGCGCGCCCAGACGTAGTACCGGCCCGGGGTCTGGAAATTCACTTTGTAGTGCAGCACGGCCAGCGCGCCGGGCGTGTTGGAGAAATTGTCGCCGGGAATCAGCTTGTCGTCGTGCGTGCGTCGGGTGTCGGGCAGGCACTCGACATAGGCGCCGCCGCTCGCGCCACCGACGTGACCCGGGTCGCCATCGGGTTTCACATCGGGAAGTTCCCGGGATGAGGTGATATGCCAGGAGCGCTTTTCGGTCTTCGTCTGCTTGTAAAAATGCTCCGCTTCGACGGCGACGATGCCGCCGCTTTCCTCGAAAACGAGCGACGGCCGGGCAATGGGTTGCGTGAGATCGGCCGCCAACCCGCGTTGATCCAGCGCGGGAAGCAAGGCGAGGGAAAGTATCAGTCTCCTCATCGTTGCGGGTGTCATGGGAACCGAGAGTGCTCCCGCCGGGGAATTCGCGCCAAGTCCGATTCCGTGCGATCCCGGCCTTTCCCGATGGCGGACCGCGGCCGGATCCGAGGCGGCCCCGAAGTATTCATTCTCAGTCGAATCGGGATTTCATTAGGCTGGCGCCGTCATCCGAATCCACGCATGAACCACCGCTTCGCCACATTCGCCGCCACTCTCGCGGTGCTGGCCCCGGGTTTCCTCGGGATCACGCTGGCCGCGACCTTCGACATCGAAGCCCGCAAGGATCGTCTGCCCTGGATCTGGGAGACTCCAACCCGCCAGGTCGTCCCCGCCATCAAGGGCCCCCAACCCTCGACCGACGTCGATCGTTTCCTGCGCGCCAGACTCCAAAGCGTCGGCATCGAAGCGGCACCGCCGACCGACGATCGCACCTGGCTGCGCCGGGTCCACTTCGTCCTCGTCGGGCTCCCACCGTCGCCGGAGGCGATTCGTGCATTCCTCGAGGATCCCGCGCCGACCCGACGCGAGCGGGTCGTCGAGGCCCTTCTGGATTCGCCGCATTTCGGGGAGCGTTGGGCCCGCCACTGGATGGACCTCGTCCGCTACGCCGAGTCGCGGGGTCACGAGAGCGATTTCCTCATCGCGAACGCCTGGCAGTACCGCGACTACCTGATCCGGGCGTTCAACGAGGACGTGCCGTACGACCAGTTCGTGGCCGAACACGTGGCCGGCGATCTCCTGAAGACGCCCCGAACGAACCCGGACACCGGCGCCAACGAGTCCATCCTGGCCACCGGTTGGGCCTTTCTGGGCGAGGAGGTCCACAGCCCGGTCGACATCCGTCAGGACGAATGCGAACGCGTCGACAACAAGGTCGACGTGCTTTCCAAGACGTTCCTCGGCCTCACCGTCGCCTGCGCCCGCTGCCACGATCACAAGTTCGACGCCATCAGCCAGCACGACTATTACGCCCTCTCCGGATTCATCCTCGGTTCGAGTTACCGGCAGGTTCGCTTCGAGACGATGGAACAACACGCCCGCGCGGCCGAAGACCTCGAGGCGTTGCGGTCCCGGTTCCGCGATCCGATCGGCGCCGATGTCGCCCGGACGCTGACGCCCACGATCGAATCGCTTCCCACACTATTCCTGGCCGCCCGGGATCCCTCCCGCGCTGGGAGCGCGGAAAACTCCGCGCGGCTTCCCGCGATCGCGCCGAGCCTCCTGACGACCTGGACAAACCAACTCCACACCGCCGCCGGCGATCCGGCTCACCCGCTCCATTTCGTCGCCAAGGTCGGTCTGTTGGCCGCCACACAAATCGACGCCGGCGCCGAGGAAGCCGCCCTTCGAGACGAGTTCAATCGACTTCCCTCCCGGTCGCCCTTGCCGCCGGAGACGCGGGTTTTGGCCGACTTCACCACCCCGGGTCGGACGCCGTGGAAAGCGGACGGACCCGGTTTCGGGCTCCGTCCACGGATCGCGGGCGAGGTGGTTCTCGGCACCAACACGGCGCGGCCCATCGACCGGGTCATGGCCTATGGGGCCGCGAGCCGGGACACCTTCTGGAACCGGCTCAGCCTGGAGCCCGGCAACGAGAACGAATCCGGTTCCCACGCCGCCACCGCGCGATCCGGCCGGATGCTCCGCACGCCGACCGTCGAACTTGCTTCGGGGCGCCTCCACTACCTGATCCGCGGCAAGACCCGGGTCTACGCCGGGGTCGATTCCCATATCATGGTGGCCGGCCCCTTGCATGGCGTGCTCGTGGCCGCGTTCGACGGCGGCCGGGAACCCACCTGGGTCTCCCACGATCTGTCCGCGTACGCCGGACATCGCGCCCACCTCGAATTCGCCCCGGACGGCGACGGCGACCTCGACGTGCTGATGGTCGTCGAATCGACGGAGAAACCGACTCTCCAACCCACCTTTCCGTGGAGTCCCGTCATCCCGCCGACCTCGTTCGAAGCGGTCGGCGAAGCCTTCCACGCCGATTGCATCGAAGCCGCCAGGCGACTCGGTGACGGAACGTTGGGCGAGGCCCCCCGACTCGCGGCGCTCGCCAATTGGCTGGTTCAAACCGCGGACTCGTCCGGCGCGCCGCCCGATTCCCAGCCGGCTTCCACCGCCGCCGCGCGGTACGCGCGCGAAATCGAGGCGTTGGCGGGAACGATTTCCTGGTCCTCGCGCACCGCGATTTCCTGGATGGACGGCACCGGCGTCGACGAGCACCTCCTGGTCCGAGGCAAGCCGACGCGTCCGGGCGAGGTGGCTCCGCGGAGCCTGCCGTCCGCGTTCGGCGGCGCGCCGGTTCTCGAAACCGCCTCCAGCGGCCGCGCGGAACTGGCGCGGCAATTGACGGAACCCTCCAATCCGCTGGTCGCCCGGGTCATGGTGAACCGCGTGTGGCAGCACGTCTTCGGCCGCGGCCTGGTGGCGACACCCGACAATTTCGGCTACCTCGGCGAGCGCCCCACCCATCCCGAACTCCTCGATCACCTCGCCTGGCAGTTCGTGCACGAGGACGGTTGGTCGGTGAAGCGGATGATCCGGCGCCTGGTGCTCACGGACGCCTTCGCGCGGAGCAGTCGGGCGGCGACAGGGCGCGCGGCGGAGATCGATCCCGCCAATTCCCTGCTGCATCGGATGCCCGTCCGGCGCCTCGAAGGCGAAGCCATCCGCGACGCCATTCTCGTGGTGTCGGGAAGGTTCGACGCGCGGATCGGCGGCCCGCCCGTGCCGGTTCATCTCACGGAGTTCATCATCGGACGCGGGCGACCCGAGAAGAGCGGTCCGTTGGACGGCGAAGGCCGGCGAAGCATCTACACGGCCGTGCCCCGGAACTTCCTGCCGTCGATGATGGTGGCGTTCGATCTTCCGACGCCCTTCAGCACGGTGGGCCGCCGCAACACGACCAATGTTCCGGGCCAACCGCTCGTGCTGATGAACGACCCCTTCCTCCACCAGCAGGCCGGATTCTGGGCGGGCCGAATGCTTCGAACCCTTCCCTCGGCGGACGACACGAGCCGGCTGTCCTGGATGTTCGAAACGGCGTACGGCAGGCGGCCGACCCCGGATGACGTCCGGGCGTGCCTGGACTCGCTGGATGAACTCCGGACCCTGCACGCGGCGCGGCGGGAACTCGACGTCTGGAACGACCTCGCCCACGCCCTCTACAACGCCAACGAGTTCATCTACCTCAACTGAGCCATGCCCATCCTCTCGCGCCGCGCCCTTCTCGCCAGTGCCGCCAACGGTTTTGGCGCGCTCGCGCTCCGCGGCTTGTTCAACCAACCCGTTTTCGCCGGAACGCGCGGCCCCCTGGCCCCGAGGGCGCCCCACGCCCCGGCCCGGGCCCGGAACGTGATCTTCCTTTTCATGGAGGGCGCCGTGTCCCAGGTCGACAGCTTCGATCACAAACCGCTCCTCGCGAAGCACCACGGAAAGGACCCGCGGCGGGCCATCGGCAAGCTCGAGAAGACCCAGTTCGAAAACATCGGAAAGGTCCTGAAGTCTCCGTGGTCCTTCTCGCGGCACGGTCGAAGCGGTCTGTGGATCAGCGACCTCTTCCCCTACGTCGCCCGGCAGGCCGACGACTTGTGCGTGCTGCGTTCGATGACTTCGGCATTCCCCGAACACACGAGCGCGAATTACTTCCTCCACAGCGGGCTCGGGCTCCAGGGCCGCCCCAGCCTCGGTGCGTGGGTCGCCTACGGGCTCGGCTCGACGAATGAAAACCTACCCGGGTTCGTCGTCCTGAACGGCGGCCAGATCCCGTCCGGCGGCCTCGACTGCTTCGGCAGCGGCTTCCTCCCCGCCACCTTCCAGGGCTCGCTCCTCAACGCCAACGGCACGCCGCTCGCCAACGTGGTCCCCTCGGAAAAGGAACCCGCCCTCCAAGCCGCCAAACGCCGGTTGGTCGAACGCCTGAACCGCGCGGGGTTGGCCTCGTCCGGCGGGGACGACGCCCTCGAAAGCGCGATCGCGAACGCCGAACTCGCGGCCCGCATGCAGACGACCATCCCCGAACTGATGGACGTCTCCGGTGAATCCCGGACGACCCGTCAGCTCTACGGGCTCGACGCCGAGTACCCGCACACCCGCACCTACGCCCGCCAGTGCCTCATCGCCCGGCGCCTGGTCGAGCGCGGAGTGCGCTTCGTCGAACTGACCATCCCCATGGTCGACGGCTACCAGCGTTGGGACGCCCACGGCGGTCTCGTCAAAAACCACGGCAACAACGCCCGCGCCGTCGACCAACCGATCGCCGGTCTTCTCGTCGACCTGAAAGCGCGCGGCCTCCTCGAGGACACGCTCGTCGTCTGGGCCGGCGAGTTTGGGCGCACGCCCTTCGCGCAAGGGTCCGACGGCCGCGATCACAACGAATTCGGCTTCAGCGTGTGGCTCGCGGGTGGCGGTGTCCGGCCAGGGATCGCCTATGGCGAAACCGATGAATGGGGGTACCGCGCCGTTCAGGACCCGCTGGAGATGTACGATCTTCACGCCACCATTCTCCACCTCATGGGCATCGATCACACCCGACTGACGTTCCGATTCGGCGGACGCGACATCCGCCTCACCGACGTCCACGGCAACGTCATTCACCGAATCCTCGCTTGAGCCGAGGAACCCATCATCCGGATCCGCCCCGCGACTGGACGCTCGCGGACCTGATCGATTTCGAGGTTCTCCTCGGTCAAGAAGACGAAGCCGGCAGTACCGCCGGCTTTCAGCCGGCATCAGACGTCCCATCCGGCCAGGTCGGCAGTACCGCCGGCTTTCAGCCGGCATCAGCCGTCCCGCTCGGTCAGCGGCACGAAGCCTCCTCTTGGCAAAACGCCTGGTCAGCCCTTCGGACCACGGCAGGCCCAACCGGCGAACACCCGACCCGACGGTCGCTCTTCCGGTCCTGGCTGGAAATGCGCCGCGCCAAGCAGGCGACTCCGCTTCCCGGGGAATCCATCGTGACGGGCTGGCGCTGGTTGGGAACCCTCGGCGCGCTTTTCGGAACGATCCTAGGCGGCAGCCTGACGGGCGCGCTCCTTCATTACAAAGGATCCGAACCCGTCAACGTGGCGTGGTTCCTGGCCTGCACGCTCGGAGTGCAGGCATTGATCCTTCTTGGAGCCGGCGTCGGCGGCGCGCTGCGGCGCGCGACGGGCGCCTTCCGCGATTTTCAGCCCCTTCGACAACTGATCTCCGGCCTCGGATGGCTTTGCAGCACCGGTCTCCGCCGCCTGCCCGGTGAACAGCGCGAACGTCTCCGCGCGCGTCTCGCCGTCCTGGGACGGAAGCGCGAAATCTACGGGTCCCTCACCGCCTGGCCGATCCTCATCGTCACCCAACTCTTCGCCGTCGGTTACAACGTCGGGATCCTCGCCATCCTCCTGGCCCATGTGGCGGCCACCGATCTCGCCTTCGGCTGGCAGTCCACGCTGAATCTCAGTCCCGACGCCGCCCATCGGATCGTGTCCGCGATCGCGGCGCCCTGGGCGTGGGTCCTGCCGAATCCCCACCCCAGCCTTCCCGAGGTCGTCGGCAGCCGGTTCTCGTACACGGACGGCATGACGACCCTCGACCGCGCCGCCCTGGCGTCCTGGTGGCCGTTTCTCGCGTACTCGATCGCCTGCTACGGACTCCTGGTCCGAGGCGCGCTTCTCTTCGTCGCGACATCGCAACTTCGACGCCTCATCAGGCGCTGGACCTTCGATCACGAAGGCTGCAACGCGCTCGCGCGCCATCTGACGGGCCCGGTCATCCATGCCCGGAACGATCCCGCCGCTCCTTCGATCCCCGACGCATCCGCGCCGACCGACTCACCGCCGCATACCGGCCAGGCGTGCCTGGCGCTCATCGCCACGGACCTCCAGGTCACATCCGAACAGACACGCACCGTCCTGGCTCACTCGGTCGGCCTGCCCGTGGGAGGCGTCCTCCGCGTCCAGGTCGACCACCCAAGCGGCAACACCGACGCCCTCGAGGCCGTTCGTCAGCCGGCCCAGGACGACATTCCCGTCGTCGTGGTCACCCCGGCTCATCGAGCCCCGATCAAGGCCATCGCTCTGTTCCTTCAAAAAGTCTCCGAAGCTTCCGGTCCCCGCCGTGAATTGATCCTTCTCCTGGTCGGGCGCCCGGCCGGCGACGGTTTCGACTCCGTTCCCGACCAGGAGTTTCAACACTGGCGCCAGCTCGTCGCCATCCATCGCCTCCGCATCAGCCTCGAGCGGTGGCCCGTCCCATGACCGACGTCACCCCCACGTTCGCCGTCGTCGGAGCCGTCAATCACGGCAAGTCCTCGGTCGTCTCCACGCTCTCGGAGAACGATCAGGTCCGAATCAGTTCCATGCCGGGCGAGACCGCCGAATGCCAGCGCTTCGAACTCGCCGATCTCTTCGCGTTCTACGACACGCCCGGCTTCCAGAACGCCCGGGAAGCCCTCCCTGAACTCGCCCCCGCCGCCTCCGCTTCGGATCCTCTCTCGATCTTCCGCGAGTTCATCGCTCGTCATCGGGGCGATCCGGCGTTCGAAGCC
The DNA here is from genome assembly GCA_942490575.1 of uncultured Verrucomicrobiota bacterium. Lineage (GTDB taxonomy): Bacteria > Verrucomicrobiota > Verrucomicrobiia > Limisphaerales > CAIMTB01 > CAIMTB01. The sequence goes on along the minus strand of CALNYA010000076.1, from coordinate 14,320 downwards.
GAATGCCTTCTGTTCCGCCCCCTCGTCGAAGGGGCCGGCCTCGTGTATGTCGTCGATGGATCCGAGCCGGTGCTGGAGATCCACTCCGCCGAGATGGAGATCCTCCGTCTCACGGGCCAACCCCGGCTCGCCATCATCAACCGGACCGGCGTCGACAACCACGTCCAGGATTGGAAACGCCGCCTCGGGCTTCATTTCAACGCCGTCCGCGAATTCAACGCGCACCACGCCAACTTCGCCGACCGCGTCGAACTCCTGGAGACGCTTGCCGGCATCGAGCAGGCCTGGAAACCCAAGCTCCTCCAGGCCGTGGCCGTCTACCGTGACGCCTGGGAGCAGCGGCTCGACGACTGCGCGGAGATCATCGTCGAACTGCTCGCCGACGCGTTGACACACCAGGAGGTGGCCGCGGTCCACGACGCCTCCCGGATGCGCCGGGCTTCCGCGGGCGAAGCGCTCAAGACCCGCTTCATCCAGACCCTGGGCGCGCGCGAAGCCAAGGCGCACCGCGCCATCATCCAACTCTACGGGCACCGGCGCATCCGACCCGACACCTCGGACGCGCCGGCATTGGACGCCGACTTGTTCAGCAACGACACCTGGCGCGCGTTCGGGCTCGATGAACGACAGCTGGTCGCCGCGGGAGCGATCGGCGGCGCGGCCGCGGGTGCGGGCGTCGACGTCCTCACGGCCGGCCACACGCTGCTCGCGGGTGCGGGGATTGGCGGAGCCCTCGGCGCGGCGAGCGCGTTCTTCCTTGGCCGGCGGCGCCCCGAACTGAAGGTCGCCGTGCCGGGGTTCGGGCGGAAACTCCGATTCGGCGGAAGCGCGCTTTCGGTCGGGCCTTATCCCGCGGTGAATTTTCCGTGGATCCTCTTGGACCGCGCCTTCGGCATGTTCGGGTACGTCATCAACCGGGCGCACGCCCGGCGCGACGACGCGACCATTTCGAGCACGGCGATGAAGGGGATGCTGGAGAAGGCGGGACTGTCGTGCGCCCGGTGGGACGAAGCAGCCCGCCGCGAGTGCGAAAAGGCCTTCGTCCTCATCCGCCGGGGCAAGATGCTCCCGAAGGATCGCGAAGCGTTGCGCGATCGGATCCGCGCGCGTCTGGGGGAAGTCGCCGAGGCCCGCCTGGTCCTTGGGACCAACGCCGGATAAGGACGGGAGCGATCGCTCAAACCGCCCAGCCTAACGTCTCGGTCTGGGAGTCCCCGGTGAGGTCTGCGGAGCGCCCGGGTTGGGCATCGGGGTCGGGTCGCGGAACTTGAAGATCACTTCGCCGGAGCGACCCAGGCCGAACTTTTCACGGGCCAGTCTTTCGACGACCGCCGTGTCCCGCTTGATTCTTTCGATCTGGGATTCCAGCACCCGGGTCCTGCCCATTTCGGCGCGCAACTCGTCTTCCATCTGCATGCGCACCCGATTCTGCACGGCCTTTTCCCGCAGGAGCGGGAGGCATGTCATGGCGCCGAGAAGAACGATGACCACGGCGACGAGAAGGGCAACCAAGCGTGGCATGTCGGCGGGTACTATTGGGAGACCCGCCGCCAGGAAGCCAGCTTTCCGTCGGAATCAAACGTCAATCGCAGGTATCGATCCGGCATAGCAGGATCCATCACGACCATTTGCGGACCCGCGTATCCGTAGCCATATCGCCCATATCCGCCCACGCCGAATCCGTACGCTGTCGCGGTCCGCATCCCGCGACTCGTCAGCCAGTCGGCGACGACCGATTCGTCGGAAAGTTTCGCGGACTTGTTGGGCGGCCCGAGTTCGCGGATGGCGTCGTCGAAGGAATAGGTCCCGACTCGACCGTTCCAATCCACCTTCGGCGTGGCGCAACCCGCGGCCCCAAGGAGCAGCACCGCGATGAGGAACCGTATCCACGCCGCCCAAAGCATTCGCATGGCGGCAAAATGGACCGACCGGGGAACCGATCAAGACCGTTGTGGAAGCGGCGGCTAGAGCTTCTTGATCCGGACGTCCTTGAACTGAACGGTCATCGGCGGGCCGACGTGAACCTGGAAGGCGAGGATTCCGGACGTCGCAGCGCGCGCGGTGTCCTCGTCGGTCACGTCCACCGTGGCCACGCCGTTGATGAAGTGCTGGAGATGGTTGCCCTTCGCGATGACCACGTAGTCGTTCCAATCCTCGTGCTTGATCGCGGCCTGGATCTCCTCGGATTTCCCGACCGAACCCGTGGCCTCGACCTTGGCCTTGCCTCCGTCGCCGGCGACGATCCGGGTTTTTTGCCCGCGCTGGGCCAGGATACCGCGCCCGCGTTCCTCGTAGAGAATGCCGCTGTAGGTCTTGCCGGCTTCGAAGTCCGCCTGGTACCCGGCCACGATCGGACCCTGGCCACCCTGCTCGACCACCTTGCTCCGGTATTGGATGCCGGAATTGCCGTTCACGATCCGGTAACGAAGGCGCAGTTCGAAATCGCCCACGGTTCCACCTTTCCACACCAGGAACGTGTTGTGCTTGAGCGCGGTGTCGGCCTTGGTTTGCCCGGTGATCGCTCCGTCCTGGACCGACCACAACGCGGTGTTGCCTTCCCAGCCATCCAGCGATTTTCCGTTGAACAGCGCGGTGAAGCCGTCTTCGGCGGCACGGGCCGAGTTGAGGGCGAACAGGGCCGCTGCCAGAGCCAGCAAGTGACGAGGGTTCATCATGGTTCGAAGATTCAGGGTTGGTGGTCGAAGGGTTGACGGCAGCGCGGCGCCTCGAATTCACCCGTTCTCGCGGGTGGCGGGCGTCGCAGTGCGGATGCCCAGATTCATAGCGGGGCCCGTTTCGCCCCACAATCACCGAAATCCCAACCCCCGCTCCGGGATGGAGACCCGCGCGGGCCGCTGCTAGGGTCCCGCCCGGATGTCCCAGCCCGTGTTTCAATTAGGCTCCCTGGCCCTGCGATCGAACCTGTTTCTGTCGCCACTCGCGGGATACACCAACCTGCCCTTTCGATGGGTGGTCCGGGAATTGGGCGGGGTGGACTTGTGCACCACCGACCTGGTCAACGCCCGGTCCCTGCTGGAACGACGCGACAAGGCGCTGAAATTGATCGAAAGCAACGAACACGACCGCCCCCTCGCGGTGCAGTTGTTCGGCGCCATTCCCGAGGAGATGCGTGACGCGGCCCAATTCCTCGAAGCCCAGGGCGTCGCTTCCGTGGACATCAACATGGGCTGCCCAGTCCGCAAGGTCTGCCGCGTGGGCGGCGGATCGGCGATGATGACCGAACTCGGCCGGACCCAGCACCTCGTCAAAATGATGGTCGACTCGGTCCGGATCCCCGTGACCGCGAAGATGCGCCTCGGTTGGGACGACGACAACATCACCGCCCCGGATCTTGTGCGCGCCCTCGAGGACGTGGGTGTCGCCGCGATCTTCATCCACGGGCGGACCCGGGCGCAGGGCTTCAGCGGCACCGTGAAGCTCGATGGCATCCGGCAGGTCGTTCAAGCCGCCCAGAGGATTCCCGTGATCGGGAACGGCGACGTCACGACACCCGAAGCCGCCCGGCACATGATCCAGGCCACCGGGTGCGCGGGCGTCAGCATCGGGCGCGGCGCCTTTTACGATCCGTGGATCTTCTCCCGCACCCGCCAGTTCCTCGCGACCGGAGTTCCGCCTCCCGAGGCGTCCTTCCCCGAACGCATCCGGGTCATGTGCCTTCACCTCGATCGCATGGTGGCCGTCTTCGGCGAGAAGTTGGGGTGCCTGATGTTCCGCAAGATCGCGCCGTGGTACGGCAAGCGGTTCGGTCCCGTCAGCGAATTCAACCGTCACGTGGTCCGGGTCTCCACCCGCGCCGAGTTCCACGATGTCCTCGAGCAATACCTCCGTTGGCGGGCGCGGTTCTGCGATTCCAGTGGGGAACTGCTGGAACGGTTCAGACCCGGTCCGATGGTGCCGAGTTTTCTCGCGCCCGCCGAATCGGACGGCCCCGCGGCCACCCAGCGCCAAGCCATCCCGGTTCCCAAGGGTCCCGTGGAAACCTGGTGACCGGGAACGCCCGCCTTTTCGCGGCAGGCTCCTCCGCCACCCCCAACGTCATGAACCACCGAAGACCCGACAGCACGCGCGCGGCACGGTCGCGGAATACGCTTCGGCATCCGTCGGGTCGCCGTCGCGCGCGGTGGCTGATCGCGATGCTTCTCGTGGTGATCGCCGTGGCGCTCGACGCCTGGCTTTGCCCGCGGCTTCCGCGGTTTCTCGAGCGCTGGCCGACCGCCGACTCCGGCTTCACGCCCTGGGAACGCCTGGCGCCCGGGGTCGACTACGCGCGCGCGAACTTGTCCCACCCGCGCCTCATGAAGTGTCATGCCATCCGGATCGATCTCAGCCACCCCGGCCTGCGGGTGAAGGTCGCCGGAGACCCGGATGCCGCGGGCGGGATGAAAGCGCTTTGGCCCACGTCGTTCCTGCGGCGACACGGGCTGTCGGTGGCCATCAACGCCACGCCGTTTCGACCCGACGTCGCGATCCCCGGCCGCACGGTGAGGCCCACGGGGCTTGTCATGAAGGACGGCGAACAAATCTCGGCGCCGGCGCCCAATCTCGACGCGCTCGTGCTGGAACGAAACGAGCCGCCGAGGTTCCAGCGCAGCCAGCACCTCGAACCGGGACTCTTCGAAGTGGCCGGCGGCTTCGTGGTGACATTGGCCGACGGCTTGAACCGGGGCGAAGCGGGCCTCATCGACGCGGTCACGTCGGTGGGGCTTTCGTCCGACCGACGGTGGATGTTCTGGCTCGTGGTCGACGGCCGCCAGAAGGGATACAGCGAGGGCGCCCGGGGCACCGACGCCGCCGATCTCATGAAGATACTGGGAGCCAGCGACGCCATGCTCCTGGATGGCGGAGGCAGTTCGACCCTGGTGGCGCGGGGCGGGTGGGCGGGTGCGCGCGTCCTCAACCGCCCCCGGAGTCCTGTGGTCTCGGGACTTCAACGACCGGTCGCCTGCGTGTTGGGGGTTCGGATCGGTCCTGTACCGCCGGCTTTCCAGCCGGCCTCCCCTTCCACACCCCGAGCCGACTGAAAGTCGGCGGTACAGGCGGAGGTCCAGGCCCATGTCGCGCCGGCTTTCCAGCCGGCCTCCCCCTTCCACACCCCGAGCCGACTGAAAGTCGGCGGTACAGGCGGAGCTACAGGCCCATGTCGCGCCGGCGTTCCAGCCGGCCTCCCGCTTCCACACCCCGAGCCGACTGAAAGTCGGCGGTACAGGCGGAGGTACAGGCCCAAGTCGCGGCGGCTTTCCAGCCGGCCTCCCCCTTCCACACCCCCGCCCCCACTGAAAGTCGGCGGTACAGGCGGAGGTACAGGCCCAAGTCGCGCCGGCTTTCCAGCCGGCCTCCCCCCTTCCACACCCCCAGAGCCGACTGAAAGTCGGCGGTACAGGCGGAGCTACAGGCCCATGTCTCGCCGGCTTTCCAGCCGGCCTCCCCCTTCCACACCCCAGAGCCGACTGAAAGTCGGCGGTACAGGCGGAGCTACAGGCCCATGTCGCGCCGGCTTTCCAGCCGGCCTCCCCCTTCCCACACCCCCGTGCCGACTGAAAGTCGGCGGTACAGGCGGAGCTACAGGCCCAAGTCGCGCCGGCTTTCCAGCCGGCTCCCCCTCCCCTCACCAAGGAGCGCCGTCCCCTCGAAGAACCCTCAAGCCGAACGCCTCCGAAGCTTCCTTGAACGACACACGGCCTTTCCTCGCCGTCGGCCCATGAAACGGGTCGTTGGTGATGAGCAGATTGCCGTCGAGATCCAGGAAGTCGGTCAGGTCGGCGAGATGGGCAGCGGCCGCGATCAGGACGCTGGTTTCGATCATGCATCCCAGCATCGTCTTCAAGCCCGCCTCCCGCGCGGCCTTCAACGCGGCGAAGCCGCCTGTGATGCCCCCCGCCTTCACCAGCTTGACGTTGACGGCATGGAACGTTTCGCGAACCGCGGGAAGGTCCTCAGCCGTCCGGTACGATTCGTCCGCCATCAGCGGCACCGGCGATCGCTCCTTGAGCCAGGCGCGATCCGCGGTCGGCGTTCCCGCGGGCATCGGCTGTTCAACAAACTCAATGTGCCCATCGGCGGCCAGCCACTCCAGGGCCTTCAACGCCTCCTCCTTCGACCGCCAGGCTTCGTTGGCGTCGACGCGGACCGGTTTGACGGGTGCCGCGGAGCGCAGCGCGGCCAGGTTTTCGCGGTCCGATTCGCCGCCAAGTTTCAGCTTCAACACCGGGTACTCCGCGGCTTCGAACACCTTCTCCCGGATGACGTCGGGGCTGTCCAACCCGATGCTGAACGACGTCACGTGCCGTCCCTCGGTGAAATCGAGGCCGAGCAGGGCATGGACGGGCTGTCGGTTTCTCCGCCCAGCTCCGTCCCACAGCGCGACATCCAGGGCGCAACGGGCCGCGGCGTCGTCTCCCCGAGACAGGGATCGCAGATAAGCCTGGCTCGTCGGAAGGTCATCGAACGAAAGACGGGCGGGATCCACCCGGTCCAGAAATCGTTCCACCGACTCGACACTCTCGGAATAGCGGTTGGACGGGGCACTCTCGCCGAATCCCTCGACACCGCTGGAATCGCGCAGGCGCACCAACGTGACCGGAAACTCATCCGTCCCCGGTCCGCCGCCGGGTCCGGTTCGACTGGCGATGGTCCACCGGCGGGCGAGGCGCAGACCGAACCGGCGATACGTCAATTCCATCGGCGGATTCAGCCGGAACGCGGCCCAGGATTGAACTAGGAAGACGCGCAATACCTCGAAAGGGGGTGTGGCGGACCCAATCCGCTTCAGGGTCTGAAGAAACACCTGGATGTCGGCGAATTCCCGCGGGGTCAGGACGTCACCCATCGGCGGCATCGATGGTCACCTCGAACCAGATCGCGTCGCGGCCCAGTTCGCGCATCTGCACGTGGGCGTGGTCCGCGCTGGGAGAACCCTCCCGCCCGATGTGGAGGACCCGGAGAGGCCCCGGGGCGGCGAAGGCCGATCCGAGCATGAGGAATGCGGAGGGGACGAGAAGCGCGGCAGCGGCCAGCGCGGAAAAACGATGCGGGAGCACGGGGCTTGATGGGGAGCGACCGCGGACGGTTGCGGCGTTTCCCAGGCCGCGTCCACGCCCAGGGATCCAACACTCCGAGGCGTCCGTCATCCGGCCGCCACGGGTGTTGCCGACCACGCGGCGGGCCGGCTAGTTTGCCGGCATGGATTCGGTCCACACCACGGGTGCCATGGGAAGTGTTCCGGCCGCGATGAAGCGGACTGCCCTCCCCCTGTCGTTCGACACCGCGGGCCTGTCCGGCTTCTGCCGGGAACACGGGATCCGCCGACTTAGCGTTTTTGGCTCGGCGGTGCGGGAGGATTTCGACCCAGCGCGAAGCGACGTGGACGTGCTGGTGGAGTTCTCGCCCGGGCGGGTGCCCGGATTCCGCTTCGAGGGATACGGCGAAACACTGGGCAGGATTCTGGGCCGCGCCGCGGACGTGAGCACGCCGGCCATGCTGAGCCCGCAATTCCGAGACCAGGTGCTGCGGGAGGCCGTGACGCTGTATGAGCAGGCATGACCCGCGGACGACGCCGCGGCAGATCGCGGATCATGCCGCCAGGGCGCAGGACCTGTGCATCGGATTGACCGTAAACGACCTGCGACGGGACTGGCAGAGGGCTCTGGCGCTGGAGCGAATCATTGAGGTACTGGGTGAGGCGGTGAAACGCTTGCCTGCCGCGCTGCGCGAGCGCCATCCGGAGATTCCTTGGAAAGGGATTACGGGCACTCGCGACCGGCTGATCCACGGATACGACGCCGTGGACCACGAAATTCTCCTGACAGCGGTTCGCGAAGAAGACATTCCCTCGTTGCTCAAGACCGTCGCGACCATGCTGCGGGAGGAATCGGCTGAGGCATGAACCGCACCCTCCAAGGAATCGCCATGCTCGTCGCGGCCGGCATCACGCTCGCCGATTTCGCAGGGCACGCCGCGGATACGTCCCCCGAAGCGCGCGCGGGCGAGACCGCAACCCAGTCCGCGGCGGGCGCAAACTGGTGGGCCTTCCAACCCCTGGCCTCCACACCTCCCCCCGAGGTCCGACAGGCCACCTGGGTGAAGTCTCCCATCGACCGCTTCATCCTCGCCGGTCTGGAAGCACGCGATCTTTCCCCCGTTCCCGAGACCGACCGACGAACGCTTCTTCGCCGCGCCCATCTCGACCTGCTCGGGATGCCGCCCACCCCGGAGGAAGTGGATGCCTTCGCGGACGATCCGGCGCCGACTCCGCAAGCCTGGCGGGCGGTGGTCCGGGAACTTCTCGGGCGTCCACAGCACGGCGAACGCTGGGCGAGGTACTGGCTCGATGTCGCCCGCTTCGCCGAAAGCAGCGGCTTCGAGCACGACTACGATCGTCCCGCCGCCTACCACTTCCGCGACTTCGTCATCCGCGCGCTCAACGACGACATGCCCTACGACCAGTTCGTGCGCTGGCAACTCGCGGGCGACGAGTTCGCACCCGACGATCCCCTCGCGCTGATGGCAACCGGCTTCCTGGGGGCCGGTGTCTTCCCCACCCAGATCACCGCCAACGAGGTCGAACGCACCCGCTACGACGCCATGGACGACATGCTCGCCACCACGGGCACCGCCATGCTCGGACTCACGATCGGCTGCGCTCGCTGCCACGACCACAAGTTCGATCCCATCTCCGCCCAGGAGTACTACCGGCTGCTCTCCACGTTCACGACGACCACGCGGAGCGAACTGGAACTGGATCTCGATCCCGCAGCCTCCCGCCGCGAGAAAGCCGCGTTCGACGCGGCCCAGCAACCCCTTGATGCCGCCGTCCAAGCCTACGCGGACACCGAACTCCCGACGCGCTTCGACGACTGGATCGCCGCCGGCTCCCCGCTCACCAACCCGCCGGGATGGCGGATCCTGGAGCTGTCCGAGACGCATTCCCAGGCGGGCGCGACCTTTCGGCGACTCGACGACGGATCGTACCTGGCGGAGGGAAAGAACGGTGACACCGACCGCTACACGTTCACCGCGGATCTCCCGGACATTGAAGCCATCGCGGCTCTTCGGCTGGAAGCCCTCTCCGATCCTGGACTCCCGAAAGGCGGCCCGGGACGCGCCGACAACGGCAACATCGGCCTCAGCCGAGTCCGTGTCTTCGCGTCGTCCTCCGCCGACGCGGGCGCCTCAAACGAGGTCCGACTGACGGGCGCGCGGGCCACGTTCGAGCAGAACACCAACCACCTGGCCATCGCGGCCGCGCTCGATTCGGATCCCCACACGGGCTGGGCGGTGGATCCCCGGTTCGGGACGAACCACGCGGCCGCCTTCACCTTCGCCCAACCTCTGCCCGCGGGGCCTGGCCGCCGGCTCACCGTCGTTCTCGAGTTCCGGGTCAACACCCGCCACAACATTGGCCGGGCGCGACTCGCCGTGGCGTCCGACTCCGCGACACCCCTGGACGACACTGGCGTGCCGTCGGCGATCGCCTCGCTTCTTGCAAGGCTCCGGACCGGGCCACCCACAGAGGCGAAACTCACCGCGGCCGAGCGATCCGCCTTGCTGGACTGGTGGAAGCCGTTCGATCCCGGCTGGAAAATGCTGGCAGATGCCGCGGAAGCCCACCGACGTCAGGCCCCCCGGCCGACCCTCACCAAGGTTTTGACCTGCACCGAGGGCAATCCCCCGGTTCGGATGCACACCCAGGGTGCGGATTTCTTTCCCGAGACCTATTTCCTCAATCGCGGCGACACCGACCAGAAGCGCGGCGTCGCGACGCAGGGCTTCCTCCAAGTCCTCGCCCGAGTCGATGATCCGGATCGGCACTGGACCTGGACTCCACCGCCGGGAGCCCGGTATTCGGGACGACGGCGGGCGCTCGCGAACTGGATCACCGACACCGAGCACGGCGCGGGTCACCTGCTCGCCCGGGTGATCGTGAACCGGCTCTGGCAGCACCATTTCGGACGCGGCCTGGTCGAAACTCCCAACGACTTCGGTCTTCAGGGATCGCTTCCCACCCACCCAGGACTTCTCGACTGGCTCGCGGCGGAACTCATCCGGCAAAGCTGGCGGCTCAAGCCGATTCACGAACTCATCCTCACCAGCGCGGCGTACCAGTTGGCCGCTGAACGGGCATCGTCACCTGACGCGGGCCCGGTGACCGGACCGGAATCGTACCGAGCCTTCATCCCACGGCGGCTCCAAGCCGAGGCGATCCGCGATTCAGCCCTCTTCGTCTCGGGAACCCTCGATCGGACCCTGTACGGGTCCGGCACCCTCGACCCGTCCAGCACCCGGCGAAGCATCTATTTCACGGTGAAACGGAGCCGCCTCGTCCCGGCTCTTCAGGTCTTCGACGCCCCGGAACCCCTCGTCAGCCAGGCGACCCGCCCCTCCACGACCGTGGCTCCGCAGGCCCTGCTCCTGATGAACAGCCCCCAACTGCGCACCTGGGCCGGCAACTTCGCCCGACGCATGGATCCGGGTCCCTCGGCGCTTCCCGCGGACGCTGTCCGGAGGGCTTATCGAATCGCATTGAGCCGGGAACCCACCGCCGGCGAACTCGACGCATCCACGGAGTTCCTCGCGGAGCAGGCAGCCACTTACCGCGCGGAGATCGCCGAATCGGAACACCCGAAGGAGCCCTACCGGATGGCGCTCACCGACCTGGCCCAGGCCATTCTCAGCCTGAACGAATTCATCTACATCGATTGATCTCGATGAAACGGCCCTCACCCCCAGCCCCTCTCCCGTCGGACGGGAGAGGGTGGCGACGCAGCGCGGCGCCGGGTGAAGGTCTTCGGCTTGTCCGTTCATGGCCGCAAGACACGTCCCGAATCTGGAAAACCTGGCTCTTCATCTTCATGAACCACCCGTCTCGTAGCCGCGGACGTCAGTCCGCGCCATCTCCGAGCCAGAAACCAGCGCCGACTCACGTCGGCGGCTACCGTTCACAGCCCTTTCGCGTCGCCCGAATCGCTTCCCCACCCAACTCATGAGGCTCGTTTTCCCACCTAGTAGCACTCCCGACGACACGAATGCCGTCTCCCTCCCGCGACTGGGTCGGCGCGAGTTCCTGCGACGCGCCGGTCTCGGAGCCGGCGCGCTCGGCCTGGCCACCCTCCTGCGGGACAGCGGACTGCTGGTGCCGGACACGGCGGCGGCCTTGACCGATCCACTCGCCCCCCGCCCCGCGCATCTCCCCGCCAAGGCCAAGTCCGTGATCTGGCTCTTCATGAACGGCGGGCCAAGCCAGGTCGACACCTGGGACTACAAACCCGAACTCGCCGCCCGCGACGGCAAGGAACTCGAAGGGTTCGACAAGAACACCGGCTTCTTCACGAATCAGGTCGGTCCGCTGATGAAGTCGCCGTTCGCGTTCGCCCAGCATGGCGAATCCGGGGCGTGGGTCTCGGAGATTTTCCCGCAACTCTCGCAGCACGTCGACAAGATGGCCTTCCTGCATTCCTGCTGCACCGAGTCCAACAACCACTCCCCGCCCTGTTCAAGATCAACACCGGCATGCACGCGGATGGGCTTCCCCTGCGTCGGGTCGTGGGTCACCTACGGACTGGGCAGCGAGAAGCCGCGATCTGCCGGCGTTCGTCGTGATGTACGATCCGCTCGGCCGCGGACTGCCGAAGGGCTACGCCCAGAACTGGGGCGCCGGCTTCCTGCCCAGCGTCTACCAGGGCACCTGGCTCCGCCCGAAGGGTCGTCCCATCGACAACCTCCGGCCGCCGGCCGAATGACCGACGCCTCCCAACGCGCTCAGCTCGATCTGCTGGCCCGGCTCAATCGCGAACACCTCGAGCAATCGCCACAGGAAGCGGAACTCGCGGCCCGCATCGAGAGCTTCGAACTCGCCTACCGCATGCAGTCCGCCGCCCCGGAGGCGGTCGCCATCGAAACCGAGTCGCAAGCCACGCAGCAGCTCTACGGGTTGGACGACGATCGCTGCAAGCATTTTTCCGCTCAATGCCTGATCGCCCGCCGGATGGTCGAACGAGGCGTGCGCTTCGTGCAGATCTACAGCGGCGGCATGGAGAACGAACGGAGCTGGGACGGCCACAAGGACATCGTCGGCAATCACCGCGGCTTCGCCGGCGAGACCGATCAGCCCATCGCCGCCCTGCTCGCCGACCTCGAACAGCGCGGCCTGCTGGAATCGACGCTCGTGATCTGGGGCGGCGAGTTCGGCCGCCTGCCGATCGTGCAGAAGGGGGGCACCGGCCGCGACCACAATCCCCATGCTTTTACGTATTGGATGGCCGGCGGTGGCGTGAAAGGCGGCGTCCGTCACGGCGCGACCGACGAGATCGGCCACAAGGCCGTCGAAGATCGCGTAAGCGTCAACGACCTGCACGCCACGATCCTGCACCTGCTGGGCATGGACCATGAGAAACCTCACCTTCCGCTACAACGGCCGCGACTTCCGCCTGACCGACGTCGCCGGCGACGTGGTCCGTTCGGTCATCGCCTAGCTGAATCGTAGGGATTCAGGGATCGGGATGCGTCAGGACGGATCGTTCGTGCGCATGGAGTTCCCAAAGCGCGTCAAGGCGGGCGGCGATCTCCGTCTCGGTGCCGACGACGATCCAATAGCGGTACCCGTAAATCGAACGCGGCCCCACGGGGGCGCTGTCCAATGGCGCGACGTGCATGCACGGGCCGGCGAGGGGATCGTCGCTGGCGCCGCCGGCGTGCGGTCCAAAATTCCAGGGGATCGTCGACATGGGACTGAATACAGCGCTGCCCTGTCCCCGCGTGGCCACTTCCATACGCTTGCCGCGCTGCTGAAGTTCGAGGTTCTTGCGCTTCAAATAGCCCAGCAGGGCGGCATCGTCGGACAGAAACAAATGGGGGTACTAGGCGATGGAACGGGTGGCCAGACGCAGGGTCTGAACATGGTCGATCTGCATGAGGCCGTCGATGGCACGGGCCATGTTTGCCCGGTTCATGAAGGGGTCTCCGCCGGTGATCACGATTTCTTTGATGGATGGTGACGCTGCGACATGCGCGACTGCTTTTTCGACATCAGCCGGCGTGGGGTTGGTTTCGTTGCGGGAATCCTTGTGCTTGCGGAAACAGAACCGGCAGTAAACCGGGCAGCTCATGTTGAGCAAAAAAATGACCCGGTTCTGGTACATCTGTTCGAGCAGCCCCTGATGAAACTGGCCGATCCAGGTGTTGGTGTGTCCGGTGTTGTCCAACTCCTCGACGAAGGGCAGGTACTGATAGGCCACATCGCCGGACACCCGCATCTGACGGATCGTATGCATGGACAACCTGACCGGGTAAGTGTCGATAACTGACTGTATGTCCGTCCGATCGGCCGCCGGGATAAGGATGTTGGTCAATTTTTCCAGCTGTTCGGTTTTTTTAATGGATATAAATGCGTTGCCGGGCAGGACGACTTCCATAATCGCCATTAGCATCAAGTGGGGCAGATCGATACCGTTGACGGCGATCTTTCGGGTGCCGTCAGCCGTTGCCAACTGCGCGAGCAACTCGGAAAAAAATCCCTCGGGATCGCCGCCATGCCCGCAGGCGTCCAGCAACCGGCTGACTTTGGTGGCACCGTCACCCGTTTGAACAATCCCATAAAACGAATGGCCGACGAGAGATTTGACGCCGAAATGGTCCAGGAAATCAACAAGCACGGCGACAAGGCTGGACAGAGGCACCTGGTTTTCTTCACCCGAGTGCTCGTAAACGATCCGCATGAAGGTATCATCTTTCGTCATGCCCCTACCCTCCTTGAAGGCTGAATCAAAATTAGTGATTGACATTCGTTTATAAGTTTGCCATTTTAACTATTATAGTAACATCATTTCTATTGTTAGTGTGATACTAAGTCATCCCCAAACGGTATGTCAAAGGAAAATATTATTTTTCAAAGTCCTTGGAAAAGGGATTGAAAATCCTGTCTCTTTTCACCGGGACAACCCCGTCATGACCCAGAGTCAAATCGCCAAGACGCTGGATCTGAACATGGCCTCCACCTACCGCTACATCAACACATTGGTGGAACTGGGGTACCTGGAAAAAAGCGCGAAAACCAAAGAGATCCGGCCGTCCACCCTGTGCCTGCTGTTTTGCGCCAATTTGATGCGGGCCACCGATCATCTGAAAATGATCAAGGAAGTCGTGGACCGGATCCACGGGGAAAAAAATATAAGCATCGATGTGGCCTTTGCGGTGGATGATACGTTGGTGCGCATCTATTACCGGGGGGCTGATGAGACATTGACTTACAGTCTGCCTGATTTTTCGAAAAACAGCCTGCATAACACGGCATTGGGCAAGGCATACC
>CALNYA010000075.1:0-8805 GCA_942490575.1 uncultured Verrucomicrobiota bacterium | reverse complement strand
CTTACGTCAACAGTATTACAGTATTGGGGTCAAGGGTCAGGGGCGGGAGGGGTGAGGCGGGAGGCCAGAAGCTGGGGGCTGAGAGAGGCTTAACGCTTAACGTTGGATGTCTAGTGGCTGACGATTGAATCGGCATCGTCCCCTCCCCCCGATTTTCGACCCTCCAGAGAAGGAACGCCCGCCGAGCGCGAGAAACAAGAGGTTCCCGGCCCAGGCGGCCAAGGGCGGCGGTGAACAAGCGGCAGGCCTCGTACAAGGCGACCCCGTTGTACGCGAGCATCGTCTGGTCGATGAGATCGGCGGCGGCGATGTTTCGCCCGACACCGAGGGGATTGAGGCGCGGGTAGGCCGCGAATTTCTTCGAAAGGGGTTTGCCGGACTTCTTGCTCATGTGCCGGGGCAGTGTGGCGATCCTTGGAAAATGAAAAACCAAAAACCATGGCCGCTGGCGCGGTGCCCGGAATTCTGGTTAGACAGGCCAGAACAGCGCGACGACGCTCTCGCTGTGAAGAAGAACCGCTGGCAGCTCCAGGAAGCCAAGAACCACCTGAGTCAGGTGGTCGAGAACGCGCTGGCGAACCAGCCTCAAGTGATCACGCGCCATGGAAAGGAAGCCGTCGTGGTGGTCTCTTTCAGCGAATGGAAAAAGCATGCACCGAGTCGGAAGAAGCTGGTCGACGTGCTTCGCGATTGCCCTACGCCCGATTACCAGATTCCCCGCGACCGCGACACGCCGTGGGAGGTTGAGGTGTGAGTTTTCTGGTGGATGCGAGAGCGTCCTGTCCGAGGCGCTCCGCAAATCGCCCGACTCGAACGTGATCGCCTGGCTGGATGCGAATGATGCGGTCTTGTGGATTTCGGCGATCACCCTGGGAGAGATTGAGAAAGGAATCGTCCGGCTTCCGGTGGGCCCGCGACGTCGCCAGCTCGATCAGTGGCTTCAGGAAATTCGGAACTCAATGGCGGGAAGGATGCTCGAGTTCGGGGTCGCGGAGGCGTCGGAGTGGGCGCGTTACGTGGAAAAACACCGATCAAGGGGACGCGTTCTACCAACGATCGACAGCATGATCGCGGCGACCGCGATTGTTCATGGGCTGACGATCGCGACTCGAAACGAGTCGGATTTCCCGGAGATACCAATCGTCAACCCGTGGGGGTGAATTCGAGTCAACCGAGGGATGGAGGTGGCAGCGAGGGAAGTAGAAACCACGGAACAATGGGAAACACCGTTGCGCGATGCGGCGCAGCCGGCACGATGCCGGGGCCATCCGGGTTTCCTCATGTCGTCCACACCTGGTCCCGATCCCGCCCGGTCGCCGGCATCCGCGCCGGTGGATTCCGCCTCGGCGTTGTACCGGGGCGCCTCCGGAGCTTCCTACCACGAAGGCAAACGCGCGCTGAACCCCGGCGCGCTGCCGTGGGTGTCCCGCCTGCGGGCCGCGAAATTCCAGCCGTGGATCGGCGGGAGAGACACGGTCTTCGAATTGGGTGTCGGCGCCGGATGGAATCTCGCGGGGCTTCGATGCGGCCGGCGCATCGGATGCGACGCCGCGGAGTTCCTTGAAGACCGGGTGAAAGCGCTGGGAATCGAGTTCGTGCGGGAGACCGACGCGATGACGGATGGTTCGGTCGACGTCGTGATCTGCCATCAGACCTTGGAGCACTTGCTCGAGCCGGCGGCGGCGATCCGGGAGATGGCGAGGATTCTGAAGCCGGGCGGCCGCCTGGTTCTTCATGTCCCCTGGGAGATCGAGGGGCGGTACGCGCGGTACGATCCCGACGAGCCGAACCATCACCTTTACCACTGGAATGCGCAGAATTTGGGCAACCTGATGACCGTCCTGGGCTGGCGCGCGGAATCGGTGCGGGTGCGGCGCTACGGGTACGACCGGTTCGCGGCCAACCTGTCGGCGAAGTTGGGCTTCGGGGAACAGGGGTTCCGCGCGATCCGGACGGCCCTGGTCGCATTGCGGCCCTTGCGTGAGGTGGAGTGGGTCGGGCGAAGGCCGGATCCGGGAGGATCAAAGCATGGAAGTCGGTCAGCTTAGATTGATCCCGGCGCCCCAGCCGCTGGTGGCGCGGTTGGGGGAGGAATTCTTCCGGGCTTTGCCCAGGGTCCCCGGGGTGTACCGGATGTACGACGAGGTCGGCGCGCTCCTTTACGTTGGAAAGGCGGGAGACCTTCGAGCGCGGCTCGACTCGTACCGTCGGACCTCGGGGCAGTCGCGGAAAACCGTCCGCCTGATCCATGCGGTGCATCGGGTCGAATGGGAGAAATGCCCCACGGAAACGGCGGCGCGATTGCTGGAGAACGAGCTGATCCGAAGCCTTCGGCCGCGATTCAACCGGGCCGGCACCTGGCCGGCGTCGGCGCGCTTCATTCGCGTGGAAACGACCGATGCGGGGCTCCGGCTGTCCCTGGCGGCGGCACGGACACCGGCACTGGCACCGACACTGGCTACGACTCAGACACCGATAGCGATTCCGATACCGATTCCGACGCCGAAGTCGGAGGTGGCCGGGGAAATGTACGGGCCGTTTCGGGGTGGGCCGGGGCGGGCGATGGCGGCGGTGGCGCGGTTGCTGGGGTTCATTTGGCTCGGGCGGGGCGAGGTGGCGGCGCTGCCGCGAGCCTGGGTGGTTGGAGAGACGATCCGGGATCTGGTTCTCGATCATCCCTCGGCGTCGGGCTGGGCGCCGGATTTGCGCCGGTATATGGCGGGGGCGGATGACGAGTTGGTGGCGCGTCTCGTGGTGGGAATGCCGGAGCCGGAAGGGCGTTTCGACCACGCGTTCATGGCCCGGGAGTTTGAAGTGCTGGAGGGGTTCTACCGGCGGGGTCCTCTGAGGAACCGGCGCTTGCGTGAGCGGTTTGGTGGAGACGACTCCGTTCTGACGCCGGAGTTGCTCGACGATTGGGCCATCGAAGCGGGCCCCGAGGCCGGAGTGCCGCCGTTCCGACCGGGGCCTGAAGGGGACATGGGTCTTGACCTGGGCCCAAGGTTGCCGGACCAAGCTGGGTTCAGGAATCCACGGCCATGCTGAATCATTTCGATACCGTGTTCGCGTTCGTCGCGGTGATGACGGGCGTGAGTCTGATGGTGACTTCGCTGACCCAGGTGGTCGGCGGTCTACTCGGCCTCCGCGGGAGGCATCTCCGGTGGGGTGTCGAGGCGCTCCTGGAGAATTACCTGCCCACCATGAAGGGTTATGGCGCCGCCGTCAGCGGTCAGCTCCTGAAACATCCGCTCGTCTCCGATTCGATGTTCTCCGGGCGCGGTCGGGTTCCTCTCGGCGGCCTGGGTCGGGCCATGGATTTCCTCTGGCGCGGCTGGCGATACGCCACCGTGGTGCGCTCGGACGAACTGGTGGTGATCGTGGCGAATCTTTCCGAGAAGGTGGACGAGATCGTCCCGGTGGCGGAACGCGCGTTGACCGTGGTCCGGTCCGGAAGGAAGCCCGAGGAGATCAGCCAACTGCTTTTGCCCGAGGTCAAGGCGCTGGCCAGTTATCCGGGATTGGCGGGCCCTTGGACGGAAGGCGCCTCGCGTTTCGTGAAGGCGTACCAGGCGCTGCCCGCGGGGAGCGGGGCGGGTTCGAGCGCGCACGCCGCGTGGGTGAAGGAGTTGGAGACCTTTTTCCGAGCCGTCATTGGCATGGGAATTCTCGCGGACCAACTTCGGACGACCCGGGCGGCGGACGTGGGCGGCGGAGCGGTCGCGTCGGTGGCTCCCGCGGGAAACGTGGTGGAATTGGAGCCTGGCGGAGTGAGGTCGGATTCGACCTCCACGCCCAGCCAATCCTCGACTCCGACCCAGCCCGTCGCGCTCGCGGGGTCGACGGAGGAGGAACGACCGACTCTCGGCCCGCATTGGAACCGATGGTTTGATGGGACGATGGACCGAGTCTCGGAGCGTTTCGCGACCAACATGCGGCTCTGGACCGTGGGGTTCTCGCTCCTGGTGGCCTTCGGCGGAGGGTTGGACGCGCTCGGATTGTTCAACCGGCTCTCCGCCGATCCGGAGTACCGCGCCATGATGGTCGCGGGCGTGGAACGTGTCGCCAGGCGGGCGGGAGACGCCAACGTGGTGGGGGAGCGAAACGCGATTCCGGAAGATCCCCAGGCCCGTGAACGGCTCGAGGAGCAGGTCGCGGAATTGAAAGTCCTGATCCGTGAGAACGCGGATCTCGGGATTTTTTCGCTGGAGGGTCCGTTGAGTGGTGGCGCGCGGGGCTTCCTGGGGCGTCTGGCCAGCGCGATCCTGCTGAGTCTGGGCGCCCCGTTCTGGTTCAACGCCCTGAAGAAGATGGCCAACCTTCGACCTTCGCTCGCCAACAAGGAGGAGGGTGGGAAATAGTTCGCGGCGTCGGGCGGCGAACCTTCCGGTCCGGCGGCGAAACCAACCCATCCCCGTGAATTCCAGTCTCCGTCTCAGCCACGCCGAGGTCGTCGACCTTCGCTTCCCGACATCGCACGGGCTCCATGGTTCGGATGCGATGAATCCGGACCCGGACTATTCGGCGGCCTGTGTCGTCTTGCGGACCGGAGGGGTGGGCGATCCGGCCGGACACGGGTTGGCGTTCACGATCGGACGGGGCAACGAAGTGGTCCGCGCCGCGATCGAGACCCTCCTGCCCCGCGTGATGGATCTGGAATTGGGAGCGATCGCCGGCGACATGGGCGGGTTCTGGCGGCATGTGCTTGGGGATTCCCAATTGCGCTGGCTTGGACCCGACAAAGGCGTGATCCATCTCGCCACGGCGGCGGTGGTCAACGCCGTGTGGGACCTGTGGGCCAAGGTCGAGGGGAAGCCCCTGTGGAAGCTGCTGGTCGACTTGACGCCCGCCGCGCTGGTTCGCTGCGTCGACTTCCGGTATCTGGCGGATGCCATCTCAGCCGAGGAGGCGGTCGGCCTTTTGGAGCGGCAGGCGTCGGAAAAGGCGGGACGCGAGGCGGCCTTGGTGGACGGAGGGCTGCGGGCCTACACGACGTCGGCGGGATGGCTCGGCTACTCCGACGACGAGATTAGGCGGCGCTGTCGGGAGGCGCTTTCGGACGGGTGGAACCATTTCAAGATCAAGGTGGGCCGGGACATCGCGGAAGACACGCGGCGCGCGGCGTTGGTGCGGGCGGAGATTGGACCGGAGAATCGGCTGATGCTGGATGCCAACCAGGTCTGGGATGTGCCCACGGCGATCGCGTGGATGAGGGAACTGGCGCGGTTCAATCCGTGGTGGATCGAGGAACCGACGAGCCCGGACGACGTCCTCGGCCACGCGGCGATCGCGGACGCGATTTCCCCGATCCGGGTGGCGACGGGGGAACACGGCGCGAACGCGGTGATGTTCAAGCAATTCCTGCAGGCGGGCGGGATGCAGGTCTGCCAGATCGACGCGTGCCGGTTGGCCGGGGTCAATGAGTGCCTTGCCGTGATGTTGCTCGCCGCGAAGTACCGGGTGCCGGTGTGCCCCCACGCGGGCGGGGTCGGATTGTGCGAGCATGTCCAGCACCTGAGCGCGGTGGATGCCATCGCCATCGGAGGTCCGAGCGAGGATCGGGTGGTGGAATTCGTGGATCAGCTCCACGAGCACTTCGTGGATCCAGTGCGGATGCGGCGCGGACACTACCTCCTGCCGCGTCTTCCCGGATACAGCACCGAGATTCGGGACGAATCCCGCGCCCAGTATCGGTTTCCGGACGGGCCGGTGTGGGGGCCGGCGAAGGAAACCGGGGGGCGTTGAATTCAGCGGGCCGCGAGGCCCGATTCTTCGATCTTCAGGTCCGCCCAGTAGCCGAATTCCCAGGACCAACCGTTGGCGGCGTTTTCGAGGCGCAGGTTCACACGGCGGCCGGCGAACCGCTTGAGATCGACCGACACCGTGCGCCAGCGTGGCGAACCGTGGTCGACCACGGTTTCGTGCAGAGGTGCGCCGTCGGCGAGAACCCTGAGCGACCAGTCGCCACGGTCGTGCGCGGCCACGGTCACCCGGAGGGTGTGCGAGCGATCGGCGGGAAGCTCGATCGTCCGTTCCAACGCGGCCGCTCTTTCGCCGTCGAAGGGATGCGTGAGCAGGACGTTCGCGCGGCCGTGGTAGTCGGGAAGCTTGGCCGGACTTCCTTCGAACGGCGGAGCGACGAGCCGCCATTCGGGATTCCAAAGCGCGACGGATTCCTGGTCGGGCGGCTGTGGGGTGGAAGCGGCGGCGTGACCGCCGGTTCCGGTGAGGCGTCCGCGCTTCTCACGGGTGAGCGGTCCCTCCTGGGGAGGGGCGAGGATGTACCAGAGCATGTTGCGGAAATCGGCGTCCGGCATGTCCCAGAGCCCCTCCGGCATGACCGAACTCTCGAGTGTCCGGCGGCTTCGGATGTCGGCCTTCCCGATGACCTCCTCCTTGCCCCCGAGGATGAGAAGTCGGACCCGGGCGTCGGTGTCCTCGATAAGGCGGCCCGCGACGACTCGGTCGTCCTTCGTTTCGACTTCGACCTGCTCGTAGCCGGCACCGATGACCTGGTTGGGGTCGAGGATGTTCCAGAGCAGCGAATCGAGGGACGAACGGCCCACGCCGGTGAGATCGGGACCGACTGTCTGGCCTTCATCGAGAAGCTTGTGGCACACGAGGCACACGCGCTGGGCGACTTCGCGGCCCGCTACGAAATCGGGTTCGCCGTCGAGGACGACCTTGCGTTTGGCGGCGACGAGCGCGGCCTTGTCGGCGCCGGACTCGCGAAAGCGGCCGATGGCGTTCCTGGCTTCCTCGCGGATCGAGTCGTCCCGGTTGTTGACGAGGTTGCGGATGGCGCCGGCGCCGAAGTCGCTGGCCGAGATGCGGCCGGCCTTCACTTCGGCAAGCAGTGGAAGCGCCCAACGACGGCGCGAGGCCATGGCGCCGGCGGCGGCGGACCGCGCGCCGGCGGATAGGGTTTTCCAACGACCGATGAGATCCTCGGCGACTTCGTTGCCGCCGAGTTCGCCGAGGGCTTCGATGGCGGCGATCTGGACTGGTTCGGGTTGCGTGCTGCCGACGATGGAAAGCATGGCGTCCCGAACGGCGGGTTTCTTGGTGGAGCGGGCCGTCTGGATGGCGCGGAGGCGGTCGGAGACCGGCGCGCCGGGATCGGAAGCGGTGGCCAGGGTGGCCTGGAGGGCGGAGGCATCGCCCCAGAGCGCGCCCAGTTGGCGCGCCGCCTGGGCGACCTCGGGCTGGGCCGACGATGAGAGCTTGGAAACGACGGCGAGCGCCTCGCCGCCCGGCGAACTGGCTCTGCCGCGCTGACCTTCGATGAGGCCGCGGAGGCCGGCCAGGAGCGTGGATGTCGCGGATTCTGGGATCTTGCCGAACGCCACCACGGCCTCGTTGAGGCGGGTGTCATCACCGAGGTCGCAGGTGCGCCGCAGGATCTTGGTGAGCAGCAGGCCCGAGAGGGGCATCTGCTTCGAGGCGCCGTCCTCCTCATAGAAGCCGATGGCGTGGATGGGGTCGAAGGCGACGATCGGTTCGAGAGCCATCCAGATCATGAAGGGAAGGACGGGGTCCTTGGCGTCGAAGGAACTGAACCAGAGGGCCGAGAGGATACCCCCGGTGACGGCTTCGCGGATGGGGATGGCCGGCGCGGTGTCGACGGTCAGCGCGCCCGAGACGAACTGGCGCGCCGCGACGCCGACGGCGAGGCGCACGGTCGGGTCGGGGTCCTTGGCGAGGGTGTGAAGGCGTTCGAAGGTGTCCGGGAGCCAGTAGCCGCGTTCCCCGGTGAGACGCGCCGCCCAGGCCCGCACCGCGGGTTCCTTGTCGGTAGCGGCTTTGTCGAGACCGCCGTCATCAAGACCCCCGGAGCTGTGGAGAGTCCAGAACGCGGCGAGACGCGCATCCAGAGTGGCGCCGTTTTCAAACAGATCGTGGAGAGCGGTTCTACCGTGGAGCGTGTTGGCGTTGGGCAGGTCGCGACGTTCGCTGATCAGGCGCTGCGCGGTGCGCCGGTGCCAGGCATTCGGGTGGGCCAGGAGTCCCACCAGTTCCTCGCTGGAAAGCGCGGCGAGGTTCATGCCCGGGGTCGGCCTCGACGGGACGGGCTTGCCCTTGTCGCCGCCGGTGTGGACGACCCGCCACACGCGGCCGTGTTCGCGGTCCACGCCCGCCGGATCGGCATTGGCGTTCTGGTAGCAGGGATACCGATCGTACCAGTCCATGATCCAGACCGCGCCGTCGGGTCCGACCTGGGTGCTGACGGGCATGAACCAACCGTCGTTGGCCCGGACGAGATCGCGCCAATGGGAGGCGACGAACGACGATCCATTGGGCTTCAGGATGTCCTGATGGATGGCGTTGTCGTGGATGTTGCCCTGCAGGATGGTGCCGGAGTTGTCGGAGGGAAACTGGTCGCCCTGATACACTTGGATGCCCGCGTAGGCGGCCATGTGGTGTTTGTGATCGTTGATGGCGTGGAGCGATTCGTAGGCGTGGGGATGCGGCGGTGTTCCGGCCTGGCGGTCGTAAATGCCACCGGGCACGAGGTGAAAGAGGTGCTCGATCACGCAGGCGCTGACGAAGGCGTTGCCCGTGCGATCGAAATCGACGCCCCACGGGTTGCTGGTGCCTTCGGCGAAGACCTCGAATTTTCCCGACCGAACGTCGAGGCGGGCGACACCCGCGGTGAGCAGCACCGGATCGGCGTCGGTCTTCCCTGGTCCGACCACCTTGGAACGGGTGAAGACGCCGTGGGTCATGTAGAGCTGGCCGTCGGGACCCCAGGTGAAGCCGTTGAGCAATTCGTGACGGTCTTCGAGCCCGAATCCCGTCTTCACCACC
>CALNYA010000074.1:0-88280 GCA_942490575.1 uncultured Verrucomicrobiota bacterium | reverse complement strand
GAAGCCGCCCAGCGGGTTCAAGCGGTTGGGCGGTTGAGTTTCGGGGTGTTGGTTCTCTTTTCGCTGGGGGCTGGGGCCATCCTGGACGAACCGCAGGACAATATCGTCTGGCCTAGGGCCCTCCCGATTCCACTCCAAGACGTGGCCGGGGTGCTTCAGGGGGAGTATCGGATGCCGCTTCAGGTCGAGGACGAGTCCCGCTGGTTCAAGTTCAAGATCCAGCCTGGCAGCCGGGTGGTGGTGACGTTGGACGAACTGAAAGTCAACTACGACCTGGTGCTGTTCAAGGACATCGCCAAGACCTACCAGGAAATCATCACCCCGGCGGATCTTTCGCTGATTGACGCCGAGTTCGCGGACGATGCCTTCAGTCCGGCGCAGTTTTCCCCCGCCCAGTTTTCGCCGGCGCAGTTTTCTCCGGTCGCCTTCAGTCCGGCTCAATTCTCCCCCGCGCAGTTCTCGCCGGCGCAGTTTTCCCCCGCGCAGTTCAGTCCGGCGCAATTCTCCCCGGCCCAGTTCAGTCCGGACGCCTTCGCTCCCGCCCAGTTTTCCCCGGCTCAATTCTCGCCCGCCCAGTTTTCGCCGGCTCAGTTTTCTCCCGCGCAATTCTCGCCGGCGCAATTCTCGCCGGCGCAGTTCAGCGAGGAGGCCTATGCGAGTGCGCAGAGCCGGAGTGTGATCGCGGTTTCGGCGTTCGACGGAACCCTTCCCGAGGGCGTGGTGGCGAACACCTGGAACGAGGACACGGAATTCTACATTCGCGTCCGGGGTCGCCAGGGCCTCGTGGACCCGCAACCGTTCCACGTCAGCGTGTACCTGTTCCCGGGCATCTGCGCGGATCTGACGGCCATTCCCGAGGACGCCGTTGGGAATCCCCTGGCGCCGTCGACGCTCAAGGCGGCGGCCGCGGGGTACCGGACGCTGATCCTGACCGACCTGAATCGTCTGACCGGCGCTGGGCCGAGTCCGGCCCGAAACGCGCTGGAGCTGAAGATCGCCGAACTGGCTGCGCGGCCCGAGGTTGTGGGCGCCGTGGTGGACGTGGGTGGGGACTCCTGGGTGTCGTTTTTCAACCAGCAGGCGGATTTGAACCCTCAATGTCCCTACGGGAAAAACCTCGTGGCGGAGGCGATCCGAGCGATTATCGAGCGATCCCGCCCGGGCAACACCCTCGAATACATCGTGCTGGTCGGTGGCGACGGGGTAATTCCGTTCTTCAGGCAACCGGACGAGGCGATGCTTGGCCCCGAGGAGGACTACATTCCGCCGGTCTTCGAGTTTTCGATCTCCCAGGCCAGCCTGCGGAACAACTATTTCCTGAGCCAGGACCGCTACGGTTCGCGCTGCGAGATCTCGCGCAAGTTGAGCCGGATTCCCCTTCCCGACCTCGCCGTCGGACGCCTCGTGGAGGATGCGGCCGAGATCGTGACCGTGATCGATGCCTACCTGGAGAACCCGGGCGGCGTCCGACCCGCGCCAGCGGGCGTCCTGGTGACGGGCTACGATTTCCTCCAGGACGCCGCGGACGCGATCGCCGCCGAACTGCAAGCGGGAACCGGGATTGTTCCGGAACGCCTGATCACCCCGAGCGACCTCGCCCCATCCGATCCCGAATCCTGGACGGCGGCGGACCTGGATGCGGCCATCATGGGCACGCGCCACGACATTCTTTTTCTCGCCGGCCATTTCAGCGCGGGCAGCGCGCTGGCCGCCGATTACAAGACCGTGTTTCCCGCGGCCCGCCTCCTGGGCGCGCCGAGCGGCTTTTTCAAGAACGTGCTCCTCTACAGCGCGGGATGCCATTCCGGGTATAATCTCGTGGACGGCGACGCGATTCCCGGAGTGACGGTCCGGGACGACTGGGCTCAGATCGCCGCGCGCCTGGGAATGACGCTCGTCGCGGGCACAGGCTACCAGTACGGGGACACGGACTTCCTGGAGTACAGCGAACGTCTGTACCTCTACTTCACCCGCCAACTTCGTTCCGGCGCGGGTCCCGTCACCGTCGGGCAGGCCCTGGTCCGCGCGAAGCGCGAGTATTTGGAGTCCACGATCGATCTCCGTGGCATTCATGAGAAGGCGCTCTTCCAGGCCACGTTGTTCGGCCTGCCGATGCTGGCCTTCGACCTCCCGGGAGCCCGCCTGCCGGGGGCCGCCGCGGGCTCGGTCATCACCACGACATCGGCCTACGCCACCGCCCCGGGCAGCGTTCTGAACCTTCGGTACGCCGATCTCACCGTGGATCCCGTGCTCACGCCGCACACGCTGGTCCTCAACAACGCGGAATCGGATCCCAATCTTCCGAACGGCCCGGCCCAAGTGACGGCGAAATGGTACTCCGGTTCGGCGGGCGTCACCGCCCACCCGGCCGAGCCCGTCCTTCCCCTCGAAACCCGAAGCGTGGGCGTCCCGAACCTCCCGTTGCGGGGCGTTGGATTCCGCGGAGGCGCCTACTCCGACGAGCCGAACATCATCCCCCTCACGAGCGCCGCCACCACGGAGATCCGCGGAGTCCACCCGGCCTTCCTCTCCGACGTTCTCTATCCCCCGAAATTCTGGCGTCCGAATTACTTCGGAATCCTGTGCGACGGCGACCAGGGGGCCACGCGGCTCATGGTGAATCCCGCGCAGTTCCGATCCGGATCCCGCCGCCGACACCGGAACCCTCCGGACATTCAGCCGCGCGGATTTCCGCCTGTTCTACAGCGCCAATATCGAGACCTACACGCAGGACACCGACAACGACGGGATTCCCGACACGGCGGCGACTCCCGCCCTCGCGGGTCCGCCGCAGATCAGCAATGTCGACGCTTCGAGCGATCCCGCGAACATCAACTTCCGGATCCAGGTCATCGGCAATCCCGCCGCCGGCATCCAGGAGACCTGGGTCACCTACACCTCCGTTTCCGGTCCGCGATCCGGAATCTGGAAGACCCTCGACCTCCAGCAAGACCCCGCGAACTGGATGCTCTGGCGGGGGAGCATCCCGCGGGACGCGAGTCCGCCCGAGGACCTGCGGTTCGTCGTCCAATCCGTGAACGGCGTGGGTCTCGTGGCGTTGTCCGCGAACCTGGGCGAGTTCTTCGTCCCGAATCAGACGGCGCCACCGGTGACGCCCCCTGCGGCGACCGTCGTCGAGCTGATCGCCCCGCCCGCCTCGGGGACCTACGGCCAGCGGGTGACCCTGCGGGCCCGCCTGACCTCCGCGGGCGCCCCGGTGCCGAACCAGACGCTTTCGTTCCACATTGGCGGCCTTCAATCCCGGTCGCTGACCGGGGCGGACGGCATCGCCACAATCCAGCTCAACCTCCTGCACGAACCCTCGTCGATTCCCCTGGAGTTGAGCGCCCGCTGGCGGGGTTCGTTGACCCTCGCGGCCGCCCACGCGTCGACGACGTTCCTGCTCTCGCGCAGTCCGTCCGCGCTCTCCGTCGCGCCCTCGCCGGCCTCGGTCCGCCCCGGCGCGCCCGACACCCTCTGGGCCAGCCTGGCCGACGCCACCGGCAGAACCCTGTCCGAGCAGAACGTCCTGTTCGTCGTCGACGGACCCGGCGGAACCCGCGTCGTTTCGTCCACAACGGACTTCAGCGGGCGGGCGGCCCTGGGCGGCGTCGACCTGCCCGCGGGCGCCTACACGGCGGTCGCCTATTTCGGGCAAACCGTTCTTCCACCCTTCCCGTTCGAACCGGTGGGCAGTCCGCATCCGCTCTATGACTCCTCGACGTCGAGCGCCACGTTGACGATCGACCCGGGCACACCCACCGCCTTCGACGATGAATTCAACGGCCAGTCCGGCAAACCGCTCAAGATCCCGGTCAGCCAGATCGTCGGGAACGACACGGACCCGTCCAATGGCGAGCTGGAGTTGACGTCCGTCGATGCCAGCACCGGCCGCGGGGTCACGGTCACTCGTTCCGGTTCCTGGGTGCTTCTTGGGAACCTACCGGTCGATGTCCGCTCGGATGCCTTCGAATACGAGGCGGCCAACGCGGCGGGGAAGTCCTCCCGGGCGCGTGTCGTGATCCGCCTGACTCCGGATGAGGCGCCAACCTCGAACCTCCTGGCTGTCACGCCCGAGAACGGCGGCATCCGCATCCGATTCGCGGGAATCCCCGGACGGACCTACCGGATCCAGTTCAGCGCCTCACCACCCGGGGGATGGGGCACGCTCGGACAAACGCAGGTGGGTCCGGACGGACTCGCCACCTTCCTCGCTCCCGCACCCGTGGGTGGCGCGGGCTTCTATCGTACCGCTTACCCCTGAACCGGCCCAAGGAACCAACCGCCATGAACACCCACTTTCCCATGCGCCGCTTCAGCCTCCACCGCCTCGCCGGGTCCACCGCCGCGATCCTCTTGACCGTGGCGGGAGCGTCCCTGACGTCCGTTTCGGGCGCTACTCTCACCGGGTCCGCCACGCCGTCCCTGCTCGTGCCCGACGGCAACGACTCCGGGCTCGTCAGCACCATCCAAATCCCCACGACGGGACTGACGATCCAGGACGTCAACGTCACCCTCAACCTCACCGGCGAACCCGGCGGAGGCTGGAACGGCGATCTCTATGTTTACCTGGCTCACGGTGGAGTCCTCAGCGTCCTCGCCAATCGACCCGGCGTCTCTGGCTCCAATCCGTTCGGCTACGGCGACAACGGTTTGGCGCAGGTCACCTTCGACGACAACGGCGCGGACGGTGATTTTCACCTGTACCAGGTCGGCCTGAATCAGCCGGGGGATTCCGATCTTCCCATCTCAGGGATCTTCGAACCGGACGCCCGGCTCACCGACCCCGCCCTGGTGCTTCCGGGGGATCCGCGCAGCGCGTTCCTGTCCATCTTCGACGGACTCGATCCGTCCGGTGAATGGCGTCTCTTCGTGGCCGACCTCTCTCCCGGCGGCCAACTGCGTCTCGCAAGCTGGGCGATCGAAATCGCCACCGCCGGCGTGATCGTTCCGATTCCGGAGACGGGAACAGGGCTGGCCATCGCCGGGTGCGTCACCCTCCTGCTTGGCGTGGGCCCGTGGCTGGCCCGTCGTCGCGCGGCCCCGTAACGCCCCTTGTCGCGCCGACCGTCGCGCCGACTTTCCAGTCGGCTCCGGCGACCGCTCGGGAAGTCGCCGCCGAGAAGAAGCCGGCTGAAAGCCGGCGCTACAGGCCGAACCTCGCTTTCCGCTGTCGTGCCGACTTTCCAGTCGGCGGCTCCGGCGACCGAGCCGGCTGAAAGCCGGCGCTACAGGCTGCCGTCCGCCGCTCATCCCAAGGCTTTTCTTTCCGGAACGACGGCGCCACCGTGCGGGGGTCAGGTAGCGTCCGGTCATTCGTTGTCGGATCGGACTTCGTTTCGGCGGCCTGCGGTCGTTGCCTCCGTCCAACCTGCCGACGCGTCATGAAACTCCGGCTCATCCTCCTCACGATCACGATCACGATCACGATCATGGCCATGGTCAGCGCCTCCGCCCAGGCCGCCGAGCGGCGTGAAACCCTCTGGCGCCAGGTCCGGGAAGCGGAAGAAAAAGGCCAGCCCAGGACCGCCCTTGAATTGATCCAGCCCATCATCGCGGGTGCGATCCAGGACCAGGCGTGGGCGGAAGCCGCGAAGGCCATCGGGCGGCGCATCGCGCTCGAGACCCGGATCGAAGGCGGGCGACCCGAGGCCGCCATCACCCGCCTCGCGGCGGAACTGACCCGCTCTCCCGACGCGCTCCGACCGATCTTCCACACCCTCCTCGGGAACGCCTACTGGTCCTACTTCCGACGAAACCAGTGGCGTTTCGCCCAGCGCACGGCGACCGCCACCGCTCCCGGGAGTGATTTCACCACCTGGGATCTCCGACGGCTCTTCGAGGAGATCGACGGACACTTTCAGAGCGCCCTGGCCAACGACGCGATCCTCAAAGCCACACCCATCGGCGACTTCGACGGACTCCTCGAAAAAGGAACCGCTCCCGACTCCCTCCGCCCTTCCCTCCACGACTTCCTGGCCCACGAAGCCCTGGATTTCTACGCGGCGGGTGAACAGGGACTCGCGCGACCGGAAGACGCCTTCGCGCCTTCGGCCGACAGCCCGATGCTTGGGTCCCGGGATGAATTCGTCCGCTGGCAGCCCGTCGTGCCCTCCTCGGAAACCAACGCCCCCACGGTCCGCGCCATCCGCCTGTACCAGGACCTTCTGCGCCATCACCTCGCCAATCGCGACCCGGGCGCGCTCATTCTGGTGGATGTCGATCGGCTCAACTGGGCCCACCGCGCCGCCTCGGGCCCCGGCAAGGATATCCGCCACGCGGATGCCCTCGTCGCTCTGGGCGATCGCTGGGCCGAACACGAACTCTCCGCCCACGCCCGACAGACCGCGGCGCGCGCGTTCCATCGACTCGGCCGTTTCCGCGACGCCCATCGCCTGGCCAGGCAGGCGCTCGACACGTATCCGAATTCGGTCTGGACCCGCGACAGCCTCGACCTGATCGCCGAAATCGAGGCGTCCTCCCTGTCGATCGCCACCGAACGTTCCTGGGCGAACCCGTGGCCCACGATCGACGTCGACTACCGAAACCTGACCAAAGTCTGGTTCCGCGCCATCCGCGTCGATTGGGAACAGTTCCTGGACCGCAAGTACTACCGACCCGAGCGTCTCAACCGCGCGCAACGCCTCGAAATCCTCGCCCGCCCGACCGCCTTGGAGTGGTCAGCGGACCTGCCCGCGACGCCCGACTACCGACAACGCCAACAGTCCCTCCTGGCGCCCACGACGCTGGCGCCGGGGTTCTATTTCATCTTCGCCAGCGAACAGCCGGGATTCCCCGAAGCCGCCAACCAGTTGAGCGTGGCGACCGTGTGGGTCAGTGAATTGGCCTTGGTCACCGGAACGACCGACGACGGGCTCGAAGGCTTCGTGCTCGATGCCAATTCCGGGGAACCCAAACCGGGCGCCACCGTGGAAGCCTGGTACCTCGCGCCCGGCGGGGAACGCCGACCGCTCCCGCCCCAGGCCACCGACGCGCTCGGTTCCTTCCGATTCCCACAACCCAGCGCCGATCGCGGCCACCAAGTGCGCGCCACGCTCGGGACCCAGCAAATCTCCATCACCCCGGACATCTGGTGGCGCACCAACGACGACGACGTCAGGGCGCGGGATCAGACGCTGATCCTGACCGATCGCGCCATCTACCGCCCGGGCCAGGCGATCCAGTACAAGGGGATCGCATTCCATCTCGACGACGCGAAGGTCAGCTACCAATTGAGGCCCGGCGGGGAAGTCACCGTCGTGTTCCGCGACGCCAACCACCAGGAAATCGCGCGCCGACCCCATCGCGCCTCCGATCTCGGGTCCTTCTCAGGCAGCTTCACCGCGCCGCGGGATCGGCTGCCCGGACAGATGTCGATCGAGGTCGAGGGCGAAGAAGGGGAAGACGTGTGGTTCAACGTCGAGGAGTACAAGCGGCCCAAGTTCCAAGTCATCCTGGATCCTCCGAAGCAGGCGCCGAGCCTCAACGCGTCGGTGACCTGGACCGGGCGAGCCCTCGCGTACACGGGCGCCGCCATCGATCACGCCCAGGTGACCTGGCGGGTCCGCCGCCAGACAGTCCTTCCGGTTTGGTGGGGGTACTTCCGGCCCGGCCCCGGCCCTGGAATGGAAACGGATCAAGAGATCGCCCACGGCATCGCGGAAACCGCGGCTGACGGCTCCTTTCAGTTCCGATTCCGGGCGCTCGCCGATCCCGCCGCCTTGGAGGCGGACGAACCCACCTTTCATTTTCAAATCCACGTCGACATCACCGACCCTGCCGGCGAGACAAGAACCGCGGAACAGACCGTCCGGATCGGGTACTCGGCGATAGCCCTCCACCTCGAAGCCTCCGAATGGCAGGTGGCGGATCAACCGGTGGCCGTCCGAATCTCAAGCAAGACTCTCCAAGGCGATCCCCAGGCGACCCAGGGCACGCTCAAGATCCATCGCCTGGAACAGCCCACCCTCGTTCACCGGGCGCCGATCGCTCCTCGGAATCCGCGACCCCGGCCCGGTGCCGATGATCCGTCGCAGGAAGCAACCGCCATCGATCTCTCCAATCCGAATCATTGGCGACTCGGCGCGGTCGTCGCGACGCAGGCCTTCCAAACCCCTGATCACGGCGCCGTCACCAACCAGGTGCGTCTCCCCGCCGGCATCTATCGCGCCGTCCTGGAGGGGCGGGATCGTTCCGGAAAAAAGGTTACCTCGCGTCTCCAGATCCAGGTCCTCGATCCCGCGGCCGAGCGTCTCGACCTGAAGGTTCCGCACCTCTTCGAAGCCCGTTCCTGGGAACTCGAACCCGGCCAGGAATTCCTCGGTGTCTGGGGAACGGGGTATGACACGGGCCGCGCTCTGGTCGAGATCCGCCATCGCGACAAGACCCTGGAACGCTTCTGGACCGGGCCCGGCCGGACCCAACAACCGATCCGCATGGCGGTCACGGAGGCGCTGCGCGGCGGCTTCCATGTCGAGGTCATGCAGGTCCGCGAAAATCGCGTGTACCGATCCGGGCGGGACGTCCGCGTTCCGTGGAAGCAGAAGATGCTCGATCTCACGTGGGAGACTTTCCGGTCCAAACTCGAACCGGGCGGAAAAGAGACCTGGACCGCCGTCATCAAGCCGGCCCGACCCGGTTCCGCTGAATCCGAGGCCGCCGCCAAAACCACGACCGAATTCGCCGCGGCGCTGTACGACGCATCCCTCGATCAGTTCATTCCGCACGGGTGGCCGGATGCCTTCGGGTTCTGGCCGAGCTTCGAGGATGGTGGTTCCCTCGATTTTTTCAGCAACGAGGACTCGCGCTTCGACGTGTTCCTGACACCCCCGAGGTCGCGCAACCAGAACGTTCGAATTCAGTTCCGCGCGTTTCCTCCGGACCTCCGGTTCGAAAACCTGGGCTTCCAGATGCACCGGATGAGGACCCTGACCGGCATGCGGCCCGAGTTGATGTCGGCGGCACCCATGGCGGCGGCCGCGCTCGGAATGGAAGCGGACGCCATCCCGGGCGGCGGCCGAGACATGCTGGCGAAGGGCTTTTCCGCCACCGGCGACGCCGATCCGGATACTCCGGTCGTGGCGAGCGCGGATCCCGCCCAGGTCACGGCCCGGCGCAATCTCACGGAGACCGCGTTCTTCTTCCCCCATCTCACCAGTGATGCCAATGGCGTCGTTCGCATTTCGTTCACGGTTCCCGAAGCCCTGACCGAATGGCGCTTCCTCGGTTTCGCCCATGATCGGGATCTGCGATCCGGCTCACTTGCCGGGCGCGCCGTGACAGCCAAGGACGTGATGGTCCAACCCAACCCGCCGCGATTCCTGCGGGAAGGCGACGACCTTGAGTTCACCGTCAAAGTCCTCAACCAATCGGAAACCTCCCAGTCCGGAACCGTCCGGCTCAACTTCGGCCTCGCCCTGGACGGCCAGTCCGCCGACGCGACCCTCGGCAACTCCTCGCCCGATCGCGCGTTCAACATTCCGGCCAAGGAATCCCGCACCGTGTCCTGGCGGATCCGGGTCCCGGACGGCTGCGGCTTCCTCACGTTCCGGGCCGTCGCCGTCGCCGGCAAACATTCCGACGGCGAGGAGGGCCTGCTGCCGGTCCTGACGCGGCGCGTCTTCCTCACGGAGTCGCTGCCTCTGCCGATTCGGGGCCCCGGCGAGCGGACCTTCGAGTTCGCCAGCCTTCGCAATTCCGCGGACTCCACGACGCTGCGCCACCAGGGCCTGACCGTGCAGATGGCGTCCCATCCGGCGTGGTACGCGGTCATGGCCTTGCCGTACCTGATGGAATTCCCCCACGAATGCTCGGAGCAGGTGTTCCATCGCCTTTACGCGAACGCGCTCGCGCGGCACGTCGCGCTCTCGAATCCACGGATCCGCCAGATCTTCGACCAATGGCGGGCGACTCCGGCCCTCGACAGCCCGCTTGAAAAGAACCCGGACCTCCTGGCCGTCGCCTTGGCCGAAACCCCCTGGGTCCGCGACGCCCGATCCGAGAGCGAAGCCCGCAGGAACGTGGGTGTCCTGTTCGATGCCAACCGCCTCGAATCCGAGACCGCCCGCGCTCTGAGCAAACTGGAGGAACTTCTCCTTCCGGAGGGGGCCTGGCCCTGGTTCCCGGGCGGTCCCCGGAACGACCACATCTCGCTGGTCGTGGTGAGCGGGTTCGGGCGGCTTCGACAACTCGGCGTGGAGGTGCCGATGGAACTTCCGATACGGACGCTCGCGCGCCTCGACACGTGGATGGCCGAACGCTTCAAGGACCTTCAAGAGCGCAAGTTGCTCGACCGGCAGAACATCGACTCCACGATGGGTCTCTACCTGTACGGGCGCGGTTTCTTCCTGAAAGACCGTCCCATTCCCCCGACCCATGGCGAGGCGCTCCAGTATTGGCTCAGCCAGGCGCGGGAACATTGGCTCAAGCTCGACCGCCAGACCCAAGGCCATCTCGCCCTCGCCCTGATGCGCTTCGGGAACGACACCTTCCACGACGCGCTCGGCACCGCCCGCGCCATCGCCCAATCCCTCAAGGAACACAGCATGGTGTCCGAGGAGTTGGGCCGGTACTGGGCGGAAGACACCGAGTCCTGGTGGTGGTACCGGGCCCCCGTCGAAACCCAGGCGCTCATGATCGAAGTCTTCCAGCTCGTCGGCAACGACACCGCCGCGGCGGAGGAATGCCGCATTTGGCTGCTCAAGCAGAAGCAGACCCGGAACTGGAAATCGACCAAGGCCACCGCCGACGCCGTGTACGCCCTTCTGCTGGGCGGGCCATCGTGGCTCGGTGACGACTCCCTGGTCCGGGTCCGACTTGCCCAGCGGGACATCACACCCGATCCGCACGCCGTGGACGCCGATCCGAAGGCGGCGGTCGAGCCGGGCACCGGCTTCTACCAGGTTCGACTAACCGCCAACGAGATCGACCCGGCCCTCGCCTCGATCACCGTTCGCAAAACCGACAACGGCGTCGCGTGGGGAGCCGTTCATTGGCAGTACTTCGAGGACCTCTCCAATGTCCGACCGTACGCCGGGTCCCCACTGACTCTGGGCAAGCGACTGTTCGTCCGGACACAGACCGCGCGGGGCCCGGTGCTCCAGGAAGTTTCGGGACCGGTCCGGGTCGGGGATGAATTGATCGTCCGCATCGAACTTCGGACCGACCGAGACCTCGAGTACGTCCATCTGAAGGACCTCCGGGGCAGCGGCACCGAGCCGGTCAACGTCCTGTCCCAATACAAATTCCAGGACGGCCTGGGCTACTACGAGACGACCCGGGACACCGCGAGTCATTTCTTCATCGAGTACCTTCGCAAGGGAACCTACGTCTTCGAATACCCGCTGAGAGTTCAACACCAGGGCACCTACCCCACCGGAGTCGCCGAGGTCCAGTGCCTCTACTCCCCCGAGTTCGGCGGTCACTCGGAAAGCCCCATCCTCAGGGTCCGCTGACTCGGCGCCTCGATGCACGTTTTGGGTTGGGCGCACCCTGTCGATTGAGGGTGGGCAACCCGCCAGGGTTGCTAGAAGGTGGCCGGAGGTGGTTTTGCAGCCTAAAAGCGGCGGCAACAACCACGGAACCAACGGAAAGCACGGAATGAGAGTGGGTTGCGGAGAGAGTCCTGATCACCCTACCGAGGATACCCAACGCATCTCCAAATCCCTCCCCTTCTGTGTGTTCCGTGCGTTCCGTGGTTGAAACCGCCGTTTCCAGGCTCAGCCGTACCGGTAGGGCGCCGACAGGGGGAAGGTGTTCCGGAGATGTCGGACTTCCCGGACCCCATCCCCGATCAACAGGACCTCGACCACGTCGAAGCGCACCTTGACCCGGGGCTGTTTGAGGGATCGCAGATAGTCCAGCGCCACTCGGGACAGCGCGCGTCGCTTTCTGAATTTGATCGCGGCGGACGGGCGTCCCCAGGCTTCGGAGGACCTCGCCTTGACCTCGACGAAGACCAGGCAATCACCGTCCCTGAACACCAGGTCGATCTCCCCCCGCGTCGTTCGGTAATTCGCCGTCAGGAACTTCATTCCCCCGGCCTCGAGGTGTCGGCGGGCCGATTGTTCGCCGAGACGTCCGCGCCGCTGGTTGTCGTTGTCGGACGGACCCGCCCGGGGCCTTCCCGTCCACCAGCCGAGCCATCGCCGCCAGAGGGTCACGGCTGAAACAGATCGGGTTGTCGAAGAACGCCGGCGACCGGAGCGAACGAACGTCGATGGACGGGACAAGCCCCCAACCGCTGAAGCGCCGCGAGATGGATGGTCGTCGGGTAACCCTTGTGCTGGGCGAAACCGTACCCTGGCCACCGCTCGTCGAGCATCACCATGAGCCGGTCCCGGGTCACCTTGGCCAGGATGCTGGCCGCGGCGATCGAGTAGCTTCTGGAATCGCCTCGGACGAGGGCTGTCTGATGCGCCCCGATCGCGTCCACCCGGAGACCGTCCACGAGAACATGCCCCGCGGGAGCCGGGAGACCGGAGAGCGCCCGAACCATCGCCTCGTGGGTGGCTCGGAGGATGTTGAGACGGTCGATCTCGTCGGATTCAACCACGGCGACGTTCCAGGCCACTTCCGGGGTTCGCGTGATAAAATCGTGGTAGACCTCACGACGCGAAGCGGGGACCTGCTTGGAATCATTCAGGCCATGCAACTCGTCGGGAAGACCCCGCTCAATCCAGTCCACGGGAAACACCACGGCGGCGGCCACGACAGGTCCCGCCAGCGGCCCCCTTCCCGCTTCGTCCACACCCGCGATTCGGCGGATCCCGCGCTCGACCAGGCGCCGCTCAAAAACCAGCAGGTCCTCCGAACTCGTTTGGGGTGCCATTCTGGGCCGATCCCGGAGACCTGCCGGAGGGCGGGCTCCAATGGGAATCGGAAACGGAATCGGAATCGTTGGGCGCGGCGCGGCGGGAACACCGTCCGACGACGGCATCCCGGGCGGGCCGTGTCGCGCCAAATTGGCCAAGCCAAGGCTCCGCCGGCAAGGCAAGGCGATCATCCCAGCCGGATCCCCGCTCCGCGGAGTGGCGCGACAGACGACGAGACGCCCCGGGCCGGACCCGGACCAGCGTCAGGTGGTTGGGGCGGCGGCCGCTGCCGCCGCCGCTGCCGCTGCCGCTGTTGCGGCGGCGGACGCGGCGTGGGACTTCTCCTTGACCAGGGTCGCTCCCTTGCCGATGCGCTTGCGCAGGTAGGTCAGCTTGGCGCGTCGAACAGCTCCGTGCCGTTCCACTTCGACCTTGTCGATCCGCGGCGAATGGATCGGGAAAACACGTTCGACACCCTCGCCGTAGCTGATGCGGCGAACCGTGAAAGTCTCGTTGAGTCCGTGACCACGGCGGCCGATCACCACGCCGGTGAAGATCTGGATACGCTCCTTCTCGCCTTCCACCACCTTGGTGTGAACGCGCACGGTGTCGCCAACCTTGAAGATCGCCGGTTCCTTCTTCAGAAACTGCGCCTCAATCCTGTCCAACAATGCCTGATTCATAGATCACTTCCTTCCGACCGCCGCCCGCCTTCCGGCGACAAGCCGGCCAGATCGGGCCTCCGCTGCCGGGTTCGCAGTAATGCCTGCTCCCGGCGCCATTTTTCTATCTCGGCGTGGTGCCCTGAAAGCAACACATCCGGCACTCGCCGACCGCGAAACTCCGCCGGCCGCGTGTAGTGCGGATACTCCAACAAACCCCGGCTGAACGACTCGTCCACCGCGGACTCCTCGTCGCCCAGCACGCCGGGCAGCAGGCGGGTCACCGCGTCGATCACCATCATGGCCGGCAGGTTTCCGCTCGTCAGAACGAAATCGCCCACGGACAACTCGTCCTGGACCAAACCTTCGCGCACCCGCTCGTCCAAGCCCTCATAGCTGGGACACAGCAACATCAAGTGCGTCAACCCGGCCAACTCCCGGGCGATCGACTGTTCAAACCGGCGTCCCGTCGGGCACATCAGCACCACCCGGGTCTCCGGCTTCCGCAAACTTTCCACCGCTTCAAAGATCGGCTCGCACTTCAGAACCATCCCCGGCCCACCGCCGAATGGACGGTCATCCACCGTCCGATGCCGGTCCCGGGTCCATCCCCGGAGATCGTGAACCCGCAGGTCCAGCAATCCCTTCTCCCGGGCCCGATGCACCATGCTCTCGTCCATCGGCCCCGTGAACATGCCGGGAAACAGGGTGAGCACATCGATCTTCATCGCCTCGGTCCCGGTCATCCAAACGTTCGTCGAGCAATTCCAGGGAACATCGCTGCCCCTTGCGCGCGCCCCCCGCGGTCAGGAGCGTCCTGATCGCGTTGATGGTGTTCCCGCGACGCCCCACCAGGCGACCCACGTCCGACGGATGCACCTGGATCTCGTAGACGGTCTCCCCTTTTCGCTCGACGGGGTTGATTCGGACCTCGTCGGGGTACGCGACCATCCCCTTGACGACGGACTCGAGAAAGGTGCGCATGGTTGGGATGGACGCGGGCGGAATCAGGCCGCCGCGGCAACCGCGGCCGCCGCCTTGGTCTCGTTCTTGATGAAACTCGCGACGGTCTCGGAGGGCTTCGCCCCCACACCGAGCCAGTAACGAGCCCGGTCCATATCCAGCTTGTAGTTCACCCCGGCCTGCTTCGGATCGTAAAAGCCGATTTCCTCGATGAACCGCCCGTCCCGCGGGCTGCGCGAATCGGTCACCACAATCCGGTAGGCCGGCGCGTTCTTGGCTCCACCACGCTTGAGTCGAATCTTGACTGACATAAAAATCGTCCCCTCCAGGAAGCGTTTCGCAGGGAATCGATCACGGCGAATCGAGCGCACCCGAAAGGGGCGGCGAAACTAGACAGCCGGAAGGATTACTGGCAAGCCCTGTTTTGGGTTGTTTTGAAGGTTGCCCCGGGTCGCGGCGCTCCCATCATTCCGACCCATGTTCGCCCCAGCGGATCTCTTCGACCTCACCCAGTCCGAACACGCGCCCCTTTTCAACGGCTGCACCCAGGCCTGGGAGGCCCTCCCCCTCATCGGCGACTACCTCCGGGCCACCCTTCGACCCGGCCTCCACAACCGCTGCGAAGGCACCGCCTTCATCGGCCCCGACGTCTTCATCGGCGAAGGCACCATCGTCGAGGACGGCGCCATGATCAAAGGTCCCGCCATCATCGGTCGCGACTGCAAGATCCGGCACAACGCCTATCTCCGCGAAAACGTCCTCATCGGCGACGGTTGCGTCGTCGGCAACGCCTGCGAACTCAAGAACGCGCTCCTCTTCAACCGCGCGGAGGTCCCCCATTTCAACTACGTGGGCGATTCAATCCTTGGCTTCCGGGCCCACCTCGGCGCGGGCGTCAAGATTTCCAACCTCAAGATCACTCCGGGGCACGTGTCCATCGAGGTCGGGGGGCGTCTCATCGACACCGGCCTCCGGAAATTCGGCGCCCTCCTCGGGGACGGTTCGAATGTCGGCTGCAACGCCGTGCTCAACCCGGGTTCCATCCTGGGCCGCCGGTCGCTCATCTACCCCAATGTCTCCTGGCGCGGTTATCTGCCGCCCGATTCGATCGCGAAAAACAAGTCGACGACCGAGGTCGTGACCCTGGGCGCGCGCGGCGCCGGAAGCGGATCCTAGCCGCCGGATCCCAGGTCCCAGGTCCCAGGTCCCAGGTGATCGCCAGTCTCCCGAGGCGTCCCGACCCGGTGAACCGGGTTTCGGTTTCGACTCCGTCCTTCCCTCAGGCGGGCTCGGTCGCCTGCGGCGGAGCATCCGGGCCCTTGGGAGCCTGACCGCGACCCTGCCCCGCCTGACCACCGGCGGGATTCTGAACCAGGATGACTGGAAGCGGGAATCGAAGCTTCATCACGTCGTCCACCAGCACCTCGATGAAGTAGTTGCCGGGCACCTTGAATTCGACCTGGGCGAAAAGCGTGACGTTCGTCGCGTTGTGCGTCGCCTCCTGCAACGCGAATTTCACCTGGCTCTGGCGCATCACCGACTCATCCGGCGCGACGAGACGCACCGTCTCGGTGAACTGCCCCAACCCCGCGGTCCAACGATTGAAAACGCACAGCTTGAGCGCCGTGATCGGCAGTTGCGGGACCCGCACGTAGCCGATGATGCCGAGGAGAATGAAGTTGCCGCTGATCTCCTGGCGTACCTCTTCGCACATCAGGGAACATTGAAGGTCGGGAAGAATCCGGGTTGCGTTCATAGTTTCAGGGAAGGCGCCTCCCTTGGGCGGCGCCGAAACGGCGACGCTTTCATGGGCCCGCCCCTTTGCCAACCCGGAACTTGGAACCCGCGCATCCGCGACCGAGTTCCGCCGACTTCCCAGTCGGCCCTTTGCCATCCAGGGATCCGGTACCCACGCATCCCCGGCCAAGTACCGCCGACTTTCCAGTCGGCCTCCCGCCAGCCCGAAACCTGGAAACCAAGGCTCCCAGGTCCTGATTCTTCATCACCGACAAACGACCGCCAAAATTCCCGCTGATATTCGGTCGGGCTCCCCTTGACTCCCAAACTTCCCCCTCTAGCTTGGCCCGCCCCGTTCTGTTCTGGTTCCAAATCGGCCCCGGCCGGATTCCGGAACTCGAACGAAACCTGTCCGCGATACGATGCGATGAACACCGAACGACCTCGACATGAAGTGGCCCTCGCGGCCGGATGGATCGCCAATCTCAAGCACGACCTCCCCGCCAGCATCGTCGTCTTTCTCGTCGCCACACCGCTTTGCCTCGGCATCGCGATGGCGTCCGGCGCCCCCCTCTTCGCGGGAATTCTGGCGGGAATCATCGGCGGCATCATCGTCGGCTTCGTCAGTCGATCGCCCCTCGGTGTCTCCGGCCCCGCGGCGGGCCTCGCGGTCATCGTGCTCAACGCCATCAACAGTCTGGGCGCGTACGAAACCTTCCTGACCGCCGTCGTGCTCGCCGGCGTCCTCCAGGTCGCCCTCGGCTTCATGCGCGCGGGCATCATCGGCTACTATTTCCCGTCGTCGGTCATCAAGGGGATGCTCTCCGGCATCGGTCTCATCATCATCCTCAAGCAGATCCCGCACGCGTTCGGCTACGACAAGGTCCCCGAGGGCGTGATGAGCTTCCAGCAGCCCGACAGCTACAACACGTTCACGGAACTGGGGCACATGCTGAGCGCGATCACGCCGGGAGCTCTCGTCATCTCCATCGTCTCCCTCGCAATCCTCATTCTCTGGGACCAGCCCTTCATCAAACGAATCCGCGCCCTCCAACTCGTCCAGGGTCCCCTCGTCGCCGTTGTCGCCGGAGTCCTGCTCAATCTCGCTTTCCAGGCCTTCGTTCCCGCCCTCGCGATCGACAGCCGCCACCTCGTCAATATCCCCGTGGTCGAAGGCTTCTCCGGTCTCGCGAGCCTGATTCGATTCCCCGATTTCTCCCAGGTCCTCAACCCCGCCGTCCTGACCGTGGCTTTCACCATGGCCGTCGTCGCGAGCCTCGAAACGCTCCTCTGCGTCGAGGCCACCGACAAACTCGATCCGTTCAAGCGGATCACCCCGACCGACCGCGAACTCAAGGCGCAGGGCCTCGGCAACGTGATCTCGGGGCTCGTCGGCGGACTTCCCATCACCCAGGTCATCGTCCGGAGTTCCGCCAACATCCAGTCCGGTGGACGCACCAAGGCCTCCGCGATCCTCCACGGCGTCCTGCTCCTCGTCGCGGTGGTCCTCATCCCGAATCTGCTCAATCTCATCCCTCTCGCCACGCTCGCCGGGATCCTCTTCGTGGTCGGCTACAAGCTCGCGAAACCCGCCCTCTTCAAGACCATGTACAAGCTGGGCTGGTTCCAGTTCATCCCCTTCATGGTCACCGTCGTCGGCATCATCCTCACCGACCTCCTCGTCGGCATCGCCCTCGGCATGGGCGTCGCCATCTTCCACCTCCTCCTCGTCAACCTGCGCAACCCGTTCTTTCTGGTGGAGGAGAAGCACGACGAACACGGGGACACCTTCGTCCTCCACCTGTCCGAGGATGTGTCGTTCCTGAATCGCGCCAGCATCATGCAGACCCTGGATGCGATCCCACCCCACACCCGCGTGATCATCGACGCGACCCGCTCCGTCCGGATCGATTTCGACGTCTACGAGATCATCACGGACTTTGAGAAAAAGGCCGAACTCAACGACATCGACCTCACCCTGCAGGGCGTCACCCTCGCCAAGCGCAACGATTCGGTGGGTCGCGCGCGCAAGGTGTTCACCGAGCGGCGCCAGCGTCTCCAGGCGCTCACCTCACCGAAATCCCCCACCTGAACCGACGCCGATGCGGAA
This sequence comes from uncultured Verrucomicrobiota bacterium, assembly GCA_942490575.1. Classification (GTDB taxonomy): domain Bacteria; phylum Verrucomicrobiota; class Verrucomicrobiia; order Limisphaerales; family CAIMTB01; genus CAIMTB01. The sequence goes on along the minus strand of CALNYA010000074.1, from coordinate 69,996 downwards.
CCAATCTCGGTTCGAGTGGGCCTAGCGCGTCCCAGTTCCACCGGGCTCATACCCGGATCGAAAACAAAACCACCTGCGATCCTCAGAAGTCCCAAGCCATGCGAACGCAAACCAAGAAAATCCAACACCACCTCACTCCGAAGCAGGCCCTGCACGTCCTCGTCGAGGGCAACAAACGGTTCGTGAACAACCTGCGTTACAACCGGAACCTGCTCCAACAGGTCAACGAAACCTCGGCGGACCAATTCCCCTTCGCGATCATCCTCAGCTGCATCGACTCCCGGACCGGCGCCGAACTCGTCTTCGACCAGGGGCTGGGCGACATCTTCAGCGTCCGGATCGCTGGGAACGTCCTCAACGAGGACATCCTCGGCTCCATGGAATTCGCCTGCAACGTCGCGGGTTCGAAGCTCATTCTCATCCTCGGCCATTCGAACTGCGGCGCCGTCAAGGGCGCTTGCGCCCATGTGGAGATGGGACACCTCACGGGACTCCTGGAGAAAATCCAGCCCTCCGTCGATCGCGTCGTCGCGCGACTGGGGAAAGACGCGCCGCAGGAGAAGGTCGTCGACGAGGTGGCCCACGACAACGTGCTTCATACGCTGCACGATGTGGAGGAGCGCAGTTCGATCCTCCGTCACCTCCTCCAGGAGGGGAAAATCGGACTCGTGGGCGCGATGTACAGCATCGAGACCGGAGAGATCCGGATTCTGAAGGAGCAGTTCGGCGATTCACCCCCGGCGGCGTGACTCGTGTCGGCCCCCCGGGCCGGAATCAACTTGCCGTCGGCGGCCCCGGCTCCCGACGGGAAGACGCAAGTACGAAAGCGCTGGGACGGCATCGATCGCACGCGATAAACCAACAGGCTGGACGATCTCCCAACCGAATCGGAATACTCCCGGACCCCATGCAGGAATCCCGTCAACGAAACGCGGGCGCCCCCACCCCGGGCTCCGGTCCCGACAGCCTGGAGGAGACGATCCTGCGATGCGCCCAATTGCTGCCGGCGCAGGGGCCGATCGGCGTCTTCATCCACCACAACACCCTTCACGCGTTCGAGCACGAGACCTTCGACGACGCCGTCCGGCGTGGCGCGGACGTGTTCGGATGCGCGCCTTACCTCCCGGAGGAACGGTACCGGGAGGAACTCGCCCGGGGCCGCATCCTCTTCGCCGAACTCCGGTCCGTGCTCGAGCGGGACCTCGGCCCCGGCCACTCCGACCCCATCCACGGCATGGCCAGCCGCCTGGATCTGCGACTTGGCCATGCTCCAGCACCCGCTGCCGACCGGCGAATTGGCGGAACTGGAGTGGTTGATGGCCGAAACCGACGCGCTGCGAAAGCTGCGGACCGACGTCGCCGCCGTTCAACGCCGCCGAATGGTCACCGAGATGCGGCACTGGGTGCTCCGCCGCCTCAGGAGCAGCCTCGCCGGCGTGGAACGTCCGGCATGGATCGACCCGCTCTTCGCACGCTTTGGCGATGGGCGGATCGAAGACTGGAACGAGGACCGCTGGGAGGCGTTCACCGTCACCGCGCTTTGGGAATCCTGCCTGGAAGGCGTCCGGCTTGCGGGGGATCCCGCCCTGGAAACGCGGCGCTGGCGGCGCCACCGGGACCACCTGCACGCCGCCGGCGGAGGCGACAGCGATCTCCTCGTCCACGAAGTCCTGATCCGTTGGTGCTCCTCCTTTCTGGATCAAGGTCTCGCCCATTGGGCCCTGCCGGATCGCGACAAGGGGTTCTTCCACGCCTTCTGCTCCATCCACCGCGGGAGCGCCGGAGCCTCGGACTGGTGGTTGGCGTCCCTTCCGGATGAGATCGCCCGCCTCCAGGAAGCCGCCGTCACGCCGCTCGCGTCGATTCGCGAATCGCTCGCGGAGCTCGGCGTCGGCGTCGAGGAAACGGAATCGCATCTCCAAGCCACGCTTCTGGCCCTCCGTGGCTGGGCGGGGATGATCTGGCACGTCGAACAGCGCGCCGACCGGGTCCATCACGCCGTCCCTTCGGGAAGCCTGGTCGACTTTCTCGCCGTGCGTCTCCTGCTGGATCGGATCGCGCTCCGCGCCCTCGCGAAGCATTCCCTGGGATACGAAGGCCCGCTCGCCGGCCTCCGGCAAACCCTCGCTCCCGCGACAACGCCCGACCTGCCCTTCGCCAGAAAGCGCGGCGCGTACCGGGTCTTCCAACTGGCGCAGTTCCTGGGTTGGACCCCGGAACGGCTCGCGACGCTCGATGCCACCGCCTGGCGCGATCTCCTGCGCGAAATCGAGTCCTTCGACGATTTCAGCCGCCGCCGCGTTTTCCATCTGGCGTACGAGCATCGGTTCCGAGTCCGGACCCTGGACGCTCTCGCCGCCCGGGCCGGGAAATCCTCGAAACCCGGCGGCCGCCCCGAGTTCCAGGCGGTGTTCTGCATCGACGAACGCGAGGAATCCATCCGACGCCATGTCGAGGAAGTGGCGCCGGCGGCCGAGACGTTCGGCGCCGCCGGCTTTTTTGGAGTGGTGATGTACTACCGTGGCGCGGCCGCGGCCGACTTCGTGCCGCTGTGCCCGGTCGTCGTGAGGCCGAAGCATTGGGTCTCCGAGTCGGTCGATCCCCGGCTCCGGACCGAGGACCTTCGTCGTCGAAGCAACCGCCGGAACCTTGGAATGGCCCTCCAGGGTTTTCATGGCGGCAGTCGGCGCATCGTCAGCGGCGCATTCCTCTCCGCTTCGCTCGGGCTTCTCGCGACGGTGCCCCTGGTGACCCGGGTCGTCTTTCCCCGCCTCACGGCGCGGTTCCGAGGATACTTCGGAGGCTTCATCGCCCCGCCGCCCGTCACCCGGCTGAACCTGGAGAGGAAGTCCCCGGAACCGGACCGCGCCGACCACGGCCACGGGTTCCTTCCCGCGGAGATGTCCGACATCGGCGAACGCATCCTCCGGGACATCGGCCTGACCTCCGGGTTCGCGCGCGTCATCCTCGTGTTCGGTCACGGGTCGACCAGCATGAACAACCCCCACGAGTCCGCCCACGATTGCGGCGCCTGCGGCGGGGGCGTCGGCGGCCCGAACGCCCGCGCGATCGCGGAGATGCTCAACGACGCCAGGATCCGCGCGGTCCTGCGCGATCGCGGCATCGTGATTCCGGACGACACCGTGTTCGTCGGGGCCCTGCACAACACGGCCAACGACGATCTCACCTATTCCGACGTCGACCGTGTCCCGGCGTCGCATGAGGCCGAATTCGAAGCCGCGCGCCGATCCGTGGGTGAAGCGACCGTCCGGAACGCGCACGAGCGCGCGCGCCGGTTCGACTCGGCCCCGCTCGGTCTCACCCCGGCCGCCTCCAAGCGCCACATGGAGGGACGATCCGAGGATCTCTCGCAGGTCCGGCCCGAATGGGGGCACGCGACCAACGCGATCTGCATCGTCGGACGCCGCGAACGAACCCGCGGACTGTTTCTGGATCGGCGGGCGTTCCTGGTCTCGTACGATCCCACCCAGGACGACGCCGCCGCGACCATCCTGGCCCGGATCCTGGGCGCGGTGATCCCGGTCTGTTCCGGCATCAACCTGGAGTACTACTTCTCCTGCATCGACTCCCCGGGCTGGGGCAGCGGTTCCAAGCTGCCCCACAACGTGACCGGGCTGCTGGGCGTGATGGACGGCGCCATGAGCGACCTTCGCACCGGGCTCCCGTGGCAGATGGTCGAGATTCACGAGCCCGTGCGACTTCTGTTCGTGATTGAAAACACCGCCGCCGCGTTCATTTCGATCATGGAGAAGAACCCCGCCATCCGAACGATGGTGTCCAACGGGTGGGTTCAGGTCGCCGTCATGGATCCGGAGACCCAGGCGCTCCAGGTTTATGAAAACGGCGCGTTCAATCCCTACCACACCCAAGCGGGCCCCCTGCCCGTCGCCGCCTCGTCTCGCGAATGGTACGGAGGCTGGCGCGATCACCTCGAGTTCGCCGAAATCCACCGGGACGCATCCCGGCCGGGCAACGCCTGATCATGTCTGATCCTTCCTTCCTCCTGACCGTTCTTGGCGGCGTGATCTTCGCCGCGCCCGCGGCCCTGCTCACGACGTTCTTCGGCGCGTTTCTCTTCGACCGCCGCCTTCCCGAGGCCGCGATCGGGCGTCTCATCCAGGCCACCATCGTCACCGGACTTCTGGCCGCGCTCGCCGCCGGCGCGATCATGCTCCGGCACGGTGTCAGCCAGCATCCCATCGTGCTGGGGGATTGGACCATCACGCCGAGCTACCATCTCAAGTTCGCCCTGGTCCTTGATCTGCTTTCCCTCTCCTACCTCCTCCTGACGCTCCTTCTCTGCGGCACCATCGGCGCGTTCTCCACCCGCTACCTCCACCGGGAGCGCGGTTACGGCCGGTTCTTCGTCCTCTTCGCCGTGTTCCTTCTCGGCATGGTCACCGCGGCCATGTCCGACACCGTCGAGACACTCTTCGCCGGCGGGGAACTGGTCGGCCTGTCGTCGGTGCTCCTGATCGCCTTCTTCCAAGAGCGCCCCGCCCCGCCGCGCAATGGACTCCGGGTCTGGATCGTGTACCGGCTGTGCGACGTGTCCCTTCTGCTCGCCGCCATCCTCATGCACGAGATCAACGGCGCCGGGGACTTCGATCACCTCGTCGGGCAAAGCGCCTGGCCGGAGCACGACCCGTTGCCCGTCGCCCCCCATTTCACCTTGCTCGGCGTGCTTTTCGTCGTCGCCGCGGCGGGAAAGTCCGCGCTCCTGCCGTTCTCCGGTTGGCTTCCGCGCGCCATGGAGGGGCCCACGCCCTCCAGCGCCGTCTTCTACGGCGCGCTTTCCGTCCATCTCGGGGTCTTCCTGCTGCTGCGGGTCAGCCCCGTGCTCGACAGTTCGCCCTGGATTTCCGCCCTCGTGGTGCTCCTCGGGCTCGCCACGTCCGCCTTCGCGTACGTCGTCGGGCGCGTCCAGTCCGACATCAAATCCGGCCTCGCCTTCGCCTCGCTCACGCAGGTGGGCCTGATCATCGCCGAAATCGGGCTCGGCTTCCGTTACCTGGCGTTGCTGCACCTTCTCGGGCACGCCTGCCTGCGCTCTCTTCAATTCCTGCGCGCGCCAAGTCTTCTCCACGACCACCATCAACTCGAGAATGCCATCGGCTCCCGACCGCGGGAGGAAGCCGTCATGTGGGAACAGCGGCTCCCCGACCGCGCCCAGCGGTGGCTCTACCGCTTCGCCCTCGAGCGGGGCGGCCTCGACAGCCTCCTGGACCGACTGTTCGCCCGCCCGTTCGTCGCGTTCTTTCGCCGTCTCGATCGTCTCGACGTGTGCTGGGCGCGCCGACTGGACGGCGAACCCCTCCCAACGCCACCCGCCCGGACACCCCGTCCGCCCGCCCCGTGAACGAAGCCTCCCCATCCTTCCTGACCGCCGTGCTCGTCCTGCCCTGGATGGCCGCCGCGATCGTGCCCTTCCTTCGAACCCCGGCGGCGGGCTCGCGGTTTTGCATCGCCTTCCTCGGCTCCCTCTTCGCGGCGGTCCTGGCGATCGCGATCTTGGACGGCACCGCCATGCCACCGCCACCACGGCGAACGCCACCGGCGGTCCGGGTCGCGCGTTCGCCATCGATGACACGTCGGCGCCCATGCTGCCGGTGCTGATCCTCCTGCACCTGCTCACGCTGCTTGGCACCGCGAAGTCCCGCGTGACGCCCGCCCTCTGCGTCAGGATCCTTCTGTCGACCTTCGCCAGCCTCGCCATCGTGACCTGCCAGGATTGGTCCGCGCTGACGCTGCTTCTGATCCTTTCCACGGTGCTGCCCTATTCCGACCTGAAGGCCCGGGGCCAACCGACCCGGGGCTTCGCCATCCACATGGGGATTTTCATCGCCCTCCTCGGGCTCGGACAGGGGCTCGCCGTCACCACGGGTTCGATCTGGGGATTCGGAATGGTCGTCGCCGCCCTCGTGCTGCGCGGAGGCATCGTGCCTTTCCACGGATGGGTGCCCCGGCTCTTCGAGAAGGCCTCCTTCGCGACGGCGAGCCTCTACGTGCTGCCGTTGGTGGAGGTCGCGGCCGCGATCCGCCTCCTGCTTCCGGGCGCGCCCGCCTCCCTGCTCGGCGCAGCCTCGGTCGCGTGCCTGATCACCGCCGTCTACGCGGGGGGAATGGCCATCGTTCAACAGGATGTCCGACGGTTTTTCGCCCACCTCTGTCTCAGTCAGACTTCGCTCGTCTTGTTCGGCGTGTTGCTGCACACCGCCAATGGATTGACGGCGGCTCTCTGTCTCTGGGTCTCAGCGTCGCTTTCCCTCGCCGGCCTCGCGTTTTCCCTCAGAGCCATCGAAGCCCGGTTCGGTCGACTCTCCCTCGATCAGCACCACGGCCACTATGAGCAGGTCCCGGGACTCGCCATCGGCTTCCTGGTCGCCGGTCTCGCGAGTGTCGGGTTCCCTGGGACCGTCGGGTTTCTGCCCATGGAACTTCTCTTCAGCGGAAGTTCGCAACACGGACTCGGCGTCAGTTGCACGCTGGCCATCGTCGCCATGCTCAATGGCATCGCCATCCTTCGGGCCTATTTCGCGATTTTCACCGGCCGCCGCCCCTCGTCCTCCGTGTCCCTGGCCGTCACCCGCCTCGAACGAGCCGGCATCATCATCATCGCCCTCGTCGTCTTCGCGGGCGCCTGGCTGCCACCTCGGATCGTGGCCTCCCGGCATCGGGTCGCCGAACAACTCCTGGACGGCAGGCAGGCGCCCTTCCCCAGGCCCTGAGCCGCGTTGCTCCGCCCGAAACGCCGGGCGGCGACGATTCGAACGGATCGAGGGTCACTTCATCCTGGAAACGGGAGTTTCAACCACGGAAGGCTCGGAACACACGGAAGGGGAGTGATTCGGAGAGGCGGTGGGTATCCTCTGGAGGGTGACCAGCACTCCCTCCGCAGCCCACTCTCATTCCGTGTATTCCGCTTCCTCCGTGGTTGTCGCCGCCGTTTCTAGGTTCAATTCCCGTCTCCCGCGCCGAGGGGCACCAAATCCCACCGGGCTCCGGGTACCCGATGCGGTTCGAGCACCCGACGAAGATCACTCCAGCGAATCGACAACGGCGCCGCCACACGCCCCCGCACCCCGACCAAGGACGTCCCCGGCGACGCGCCCTTCCCCGCATCCAACCGCCACCCTCCGTTCGAATCCTCGCGCACCACCGCATCCGCCGGCCCCGTGTCGCCGCCGCCCGCGACCCCCTTCAGAACCAGGCGAACCGGCGCGTTCGTCCCAACCTTGGGCAACCCTATCTCCGCGGGACCCGCCCACCCCGTCGTCGCATCCCCCACCAGGCTCCGGGCCACGTCGCGGACGCGCCCCATCGGAGTTCCATCCTCCGGTCGGATGACCAGCGTCAGATCCCAACCCAGATGGCGTCGAATCGAGATCAACTCCTCCGCCTGTCCCCGCAATTCATCCGGCCGGGATCGGAACGCTTCCACGAGGACCGGATCCGCCCAACGCGGCGCCCCGTCTCGATCGACCGAAACGGGGATATCCACCCTGCCCGGTTTCAGACCCAGCGGACGCACCCGCCACGCCAGGGTCAGCCGATCCGCCAGACCCTGGGCGTCAGCGTCGATTCGCGTCAGGTCGAGGCCCGCGAGAATCGGGCCCACGTCTCCGAGGTGGACCCGCAACCGCTTCAACGCCGCGTTGCGATAGCCGGTCCCCGCCCCCCGGGCCGCCTCCCGGACCAGGGCTTCGACGTCGTCCGGACCCAGGCGCCATCCCAGCGAGAGCGGGTTGGAAGGAACCCGGGGCCACTCACCCACCGCGCCCGCGAGGTCCACGAAGACCGAATACTGACCAAGGGCCTCGCCCTCCCATCGGTCCGGCTCCACCACGAAGGCGAACTCCTTCGTCCCGCCCGCCGGCAGAACCCCATGGCTCGTGGCCCCTGGGATCACCGCCGACGGCGCGGCGCGGCGCCCCGCCGAATCGACCACCCAGAGCGCCGCCTGATCGGGCCAGACCAGTCGGCGTTCCGAGGCGCCGCGGTTTTCCAGGCGCACCTTGAAACGCGTCGGTTCAAGGGGTGACAAGCGACTGGGTCCCGACAACGTCACCGAAAGTCCGCCCCGACGACTTCGGGCCTCCCGCTCCTTGAGGTAGTCGGCGACGCTCAGGACGGCGATCTCGACCGGGGCGCTGGTCGCCGCGTCCTTCCACAACGACAGCCCCCGAGGGACCTGGGGAAACTGGGTGGGGAGAACGCCGCGATAGGTCCCCCGCAATCGAAAGCGTCCCGTGCCCGGCAAACCCACCCAGTCGGCGACCTTGGTCTCGTATTCCTTCCCGATCCCGGGCTCCAGTTGGTCCGCCCGAGCGAACATGTGCGCCAACGCCTGACCCGGCGGCGCGGTCTCCAGCGGGGCGCCTGTGTCGGCGTCTGAAACCTCCAAACGCCCATTCAACCGGCAACATCCCTCCCACATGAATCCCAGCGGCCGTTCAGACCCATTGGTGAACTCCCAGGAGAGGGGAATCGCGTCGCCCACGACCCACGTCTCGGCCTCCGGGACCTTCAGGGCGAGCGACACGGCATCTTCCGCCCGGCCCGCCATCGTCCCCAACAGGAGGGCCGCCACCGCCGCGCACCTGAGTCTTGAAAACCGGACCATGGCCTACTTCTCCAGGGGAAGGACCTTCAGGTCATCGAACTGAATCGGGGTCCCGGAAAACGGTTTGCCCCAGACGGCGGCGCGTCCGGCGATGGGTGATTCGGTTTCCTCCCAGGTCACCATCCATTCCCCGGGTTCGCGCGCCCCCTCCGGCCAAGCCTTGCCCTGCACCAGCCATTTCCCTTCGCCGGTCTTCTTCACCTGGATTCGAATCAGCGTCCATGTCCCGCTTTCCCACTCGTAGGCGACCGACGCCTTCACCTGGTCGCCCTTGAAGAGTTCGATGGCGCGCTTGGCCGGAGCCACCTGGACCCGATACCCCGCGACGCCATTGACGCTGACCCCGAACGCCGGAAAGCGACGGCCCTGGCGGGTGCCATGGAATCGCGCTTGCGCGCCCCAGTCCTCCCGGGAACCGCTTCCGAACATCACACCGTAGTCGTCGAGAGGCGCGCCCGGCAGGTGGAGAAACCGGTTCCCACCCTCCTCCTTCACCTGGAAGTTGTTGTCGTTCAGGATCAGGAATCCCTCGGGCATCCCGCCCACCGCCACCTGGGAGAAATCCTCCGCGAAAATCGGCGTGAGCGTCGGAGTCAGGATCGCCTGCGCCCCGGCCCCGGCCGCGAGCAAGAGTCCGATCCAACCCGCGATCCGCCTTGTTGTGGTTCGTCGTCGTTCTTTCATGATGATCCCAATTCTCTCTGACATGCCTCAGGCATTTCTATTCGGATTCATTCCCCCCGCAGCGCGGCCAGGAGGGATCCCCGCACCGACATCCGCGTCGCCGCCCAGGTCGTCGCGCCACCCAGAAGGACGACCGATCCCAGGGTCAAACCCAGGGAAACAACGGGCAATTCCGAGCCGGCCCCCATGACCGAAGGCAACACCGCCACCAGCGCCGCCAACAAGCCGATCGCCAATCCCACCGCCAGCAGCGCCCCGTGTTCCACAAGAACCAGCCGGGTGATCGCCTTCCGTCGGAATCCCACCGCGGCCAGAAGCCCCAGTTCCCCACGCCGCTCGAGCACGTTCCGCAACACCACCACTCCCAGCCCGGCGCTGCCCAACAGCAATCCCAGACCGCCGAGAACCTGGAACGTGCTCAGGTAGGTGTTCTGAACCGCGTTCAGTTCCGCCAACCGCCGCGTCGCCGGGGCGATTTCCATGCCGACATCCGCCAGCGCCCTTGAAAGTTGGGCGGAAACCTCATCCCGCCGCGCCGGGTCCGCATCCACCAGAAACCAGCGGTAGCCGCTCACCCCGGGAAACAGCCGCGAGAGCGCCGCCTCGTCGATCACGAGGCTTCCCTGGAGGATCGAATTCACCACGCCACCCACCAACCGCACCCGGAAAGATCTCCCCCGTTCATCCGTCATCTCCAGCGTGTCCCCCAGTTTCTTCCCCAGGGCCCATTGGATCGAAGCCAGATCCCCCACCGCGGGGACTTCATCGACGCCGCCATCCGCCGTCTCCTTCCAGGCCTTGAGCGCTTCCCATCCCGAATCCGACGCCACCCCCTTCGCCATCCCGCCGAAGCGAAACGCGCCCCTCTCCGTCAACTGTCCGGGCCGAACCCCGAGAAGCTTCGGCCTCTGCGCCCGGTCGAGGTTCAAACAGCTCGCATCATCGCCTTCCACCACTCGGAACGGCACGAAGCCCACCCCCTTCAGGTCGTCGGAGCCCAACCCGTATTGTTCCAGACCCGCCTCGGTGTTGAGGTCGACGGGGATCGGAAGCGAACTTTCCGCGATCAGGGCGAAGCCGCCCGTGCCCGAGGTCCGCCGGGTCGCGTCGCGAGTCGCGTCCATCCGAAAAGCGCCGAGCGCCGCCACCAGGAAGACTCCCGACGCCAGCAGGCCGACGGTCGCAAGGCTTCGCGACCGGCGCCGCGCGGTTCCCCGCACCGCCAGTTGCCCGGCTGTCCACGAAGCCTCCGCCGACCCTTGCCCCTGCATTCGCCGCAGCGCGCCGGACACGAATCCGAGGCCCGCGATCAGGATCAGGCTTCCGGCGCCGAAGAACGCCCCCGCGTTGGCGGTGTCGCCGCCCGCCAAGGCCCATCCCGCCAAAACCAGCGCGCCGACGAGCGCGATCCAGCCCACTCGAAATCCCCGGGTCTTCCCACCGAGCCGTCCCTCCTCGATCGCCCCCGCCAGCAGAGCCCGCGGCGATCTGGCGAACTGTCGTCTCATGGTGATCCAGATCGTGCCGGCGCACACCACCACCGAGGCCAGCAACCCCGTCACCAGGGTTCCCGGCGTCATATGAAAGGACAGAGGAGTCCCCGCCACAGCATCCCGCCACAGGGTCGCGAGTCCGTGAATCATCGCCCGGGCATAGCCCCAGTCCCGCGACGACCCCCAAAACGCCTCCCACAGCCGCCAACGCCACGCCTTCCCCCAGCCAGAGTCGCCGAACTTCCTTCGGCCGGAATCCCACCGCCAGCAGGGTCCCCACCTCGGGCAACCGCTGCTCGAGCCCGAACTGAAACAGGAGCGCCATGAGCAGCAGGGCCGCCAGGACGAGGAAGAAGCTGAACCCGATGAACAACCCTCCGAAATCCTGCCCCGAGGTCGCCGCCCGGTGCGCCTCCGATCGGACCGGCCGGAACACCAGACCCAGATCGGCCGGATCCAGGTTCGCCACGAGGTTCGCTTCGACGATCCGCTGAAAACCGGACGCGAAGCCACCCTCGGGAACCGGGTAGCGGATCGCCGTCAGATCCCCAAACCGGTTCGCCCACATCGCCTTCCCCGCCGCCGCCGTGATGAAGGCCTTCGGCGTGCCCCGATACGCCTTCCAGTAGGCCTCATCCTCGTCGCGGATCGGATGCACCAGCGGAAATCCCGCGTCCCAATCGTGCGTGCTTTCCGCCTTCGAAAGCCCCGGAAACTCCGGCATGAGCGTTCGGTCGGCGTGTACACCTTTCAGCGGCACCACCAGCTTCACGGTGAACGTGTTGGTTTTCTCCACCAACCGCGCGCCCCCCTCGGGATCGTAGTAGGCCAACTCCACCCGGTCGCCCGGTTTCACGCCCAGGTCCTTCGCGAGCCATTCGTTGACCACGATCTCGTCGTCGCGCATCCCGGCCGGCGTCCACGGCGCCCCGGCCGCCGTCACGATCGAGTACGGCGTCAAACGATCGCCGGCCCGGATGGAGTTCGCCAGGTAGGTCAGCACCGGAACTCCGTTGGTCACGAAAGTCGCCGCCTCCAAGTCTTCATCCCTGTCGTTTGCGAATCCGTAGTGCTCCCGCACGAGACGGGTTCGCGGCGTCAACCCGGCGGGACGCACCGGTAAATCCAGGAAGATGCGACGCGTCGCCACTTCGATCATCGGCGGCACGAACTCTCCGCCCGTGCGCGTCACGGGCTCTTCGATCGCGCGCACCTCGATCTCCGCGTCGGACAACCGCCATCGCCGCGAGAGTTCCCCGGTCACATGCCGAAGGGTGATTTCGGAATCCGCGCGAGTGGGCTGAAGCCCGATTCGGAGGGAACGCCGGATCATGTCGCTGATCGACCGGGGCAGGAAGGACCCGGATCCCTGGGTCCACTGGAGCACCCGGGCACGCCAAGGAGACGGGGGCGCCGCCAGGCTGCCGCCGCGGACAAGCAACAGATTGGCGCGATTCGTCACCCCGCTCAGGCGCCACAACTCCTCCTCGTTCACGAAGGCGTTCAACGCCGGGCGCTGCCCCGATTTCAGGCTGAAATCCCCGAACTGTTCGCCGTCCACCACGTCCTCGACCACGACTCGCATCGCCACGCTGGCCTCGTTCCTGGGACTCAGAACCGCGTCCTGGGACAGCGCGGACGGTTTCGGAAACCTGAGAATCAGGGAATCCCCCGGCTTCGCGGACAACTGCTCAGCCAGCGCCCGGTTGAGGCGGACGCCGCCCGCCGAGGGTCTCGACCAGCTTCGCACTCTTTCGAAGAAGGCCTTCTCCTCGTCCACGGTCGCCCGACCCAGCGATGTCCCTCCCAGTCCGCCCTGCCGGAACGCCAGCCTGAGCATCTCCCTCCGAAACGTCTCCTCGGGCGACATTCCCCAAAAACTCGGCGTGCTTCCCTGGATCTGAACCTGGTGCGCGCGCGCCGAGCCGTCCTGTTTGGCGGCCACACCCCGGAGCACCAGCGCCCGTGCTCCGGTCTCACCGACACCGCCCCAGATCAGGTTGGTCGCGGCTCCCGGAGAACCCGCCGCCGCGGCGGGACTCGCCTTCTTCATTCGCTGGATCAGGTCGGCCCCGAACAATCGATCCCCCGAGTCCAGGGCCAGTTCCACAGCACCCAAGCGCGCCTCCGCCCTGTCCTTGAGGCTTTCCCGCACCGAATCCCCCACCATCAGCGCGCCGATCAGCGCCGCGCTCCCGATCGCCGCGCCGAGCACCACGCCGAGATGCGACCGCCAGTGGTACGCCAGCGACCGGCGGATCATCCGCAACCGGGTCACCCGGCACCTCCCTCGCGAAGTTGTCCGTCGCTGAACGTCAGGACCCGCCCCATCTCGCGCGCCAGTTCCGCCGAATGAGTGACGACGACGAGGGTGACGCCTTCCTCGCGGTTGAGTTCACGGAGAAGGACCGAGAGTTCGCGCGCATTGGAGTGGTCCAAGGCCCCCGTCGGTTCGTCCGCCAGGAGGATCTTCGGCTGGTTGATCATCGCCCGGACCACCGCCACCCGCTGGCATTCGCCTCCCGAAAGCTGCCCCGGCCGGTGCCCCACCCGATCTCCCAGCCCTACCCGCGCCAGAAGCTTCCGCGCCCGGTCCGGCGCCGCCGCTCGGACATCGCCGTCCTCCAACGGGAGCGTGGGAATCAGCACGTTCTCGAGGACGGTCAGGTGCGGGAGCAGGTGATGGGATTGGAACACGAAACCGACCTTCCGATTGCGCACCCGGGCCAACCCGGCTTCATCCAGCGCCCCGAGATCCTGCCCTTCGAGAAGCACCTGGCCCGAGTCCGCCCGGTCCAGCGTTCCCAGGATGTTCAACAAGGTGGTCTTCCCCGAACCGGAAGGCCCGACCAACGCCAGGGCCTCACCCCGGGCCACCGTCAATTCCACGTCCCGCAGGACGCGGACGACCTTGCCGCCCTCCGCGCCGGCATAGGTTTTGCCCACTCCCCGAAGTTGATAGAGGTCCGCGTCGCCCGGCATGCCTCCAACCTTCGCAGGGAACGCCCGCGTGCAAGCCAAAAGTCGGGCCTGCAACATCCCCACGAGATGGAGTCCGAGGAACCGGGCGGGAATGTCATCCGTTGGGCCATCCGCGTCCCCGAAACAAGGTCCGTAGGACCGGCCTGTCGATAGAACGCGTCCAGGAATGGATCTCAAGCCCCGGACGGGCGGCCCAACGGATGACCCTTGCGACCCCAATCCCGGGCGATGAAAGCCCGTGACCGCCGCTCCGAGGGCCGCTCCTACGGAGCTTGAATTCATTTGTGATAGATCGTTGCTATAGACCGGCCACCCCTACGGGGTTGTGCGGGGATTCCTCGCGACCGAATCGAGGGCGATGACTTCGATGACCGACCCATCTCCTCCCGAGGTTGAGAAAAAAATGGTTCCCTGGACGAGGGCAGGCCCAATGCGATCGGTGGGCTCCAGAAAAATGGCCACTCTCCAGGGCCCGGAGGACCGGCCTGTCGATAGCCCGCGACCTCAGAGACAGACGGTGGCGGGGTACTCCAAACCCACGATGGCGTCGTAGATTTCCGCGCATCGGGCGCAGATCGGCTCGTGGGTTTGCCACGCCGGGAACTCGATCTCGATCCGTTCGCGGGCGGCCGGTCGAAGCGCCCGCGCGTCCGACCAGCGGAAGGCGGCGAAACCGCAGAGGGGACAGGCGGCGCCGGGAACCGGCTCATGGCGCCCCTCCAGACCCCGGGGATCGCACGCCAACTCCAGCAGTTCGCCGTGGCTGGCCAACGCGCCCTCCCAGAGGGCATCGAAGAGCGCCATTCGCCGATCCGACGAAAGGTAGCCGAAGGCGCTCTCCACTTCCGACCGGCGCCGGTCAACCCCGTGGAGACCCTCAAGGCCCCGGTGAGCGAGGCGCCCGTCGACACTCACGCTCCAGAGCAACCGGTACCGCTCTCGGACGACCCGTTCCTGGGATGGGTTTCGGCAGGCCCGTCCCAGATCGGGCGAATACTTGAAGTCTTCGTTCACCATGTCCGCCAGGTGCGCCAGTTCGTGGTGCAGGAAGCCGGTCAAGGCGGGGACTGACGCGACCCGGTCGGGGCGAAGCGCGACGACCCCGCGTCGCCGCCCCGCGGCATCAAGGTAGAGTTCCGCTCCTTCATCCTGCCGCCCGCGGCTCCTGCGGAAGACGAGCGCCATCAGTCGACTTTCCAGCTCCGGAAACCGCCCCACGGGCTCATCCAGACGCTCCCGGAAACCCCACGCCGTGAACCAATCCGCATGAACCCGGGCGAACGCGGCGCCGCGCTCCCCGGGATCCGCGACCCCGTAGCAACGCTCCCGCTCCGCGTGGAATCGCCGGACCTCGGGCGCGGGCAAGGGCCCCATGCGCCCCGAAATGCCGAGCGTGATGATCGCCTCGACCAGGTCGTCGTCCAGCAGCAGTTGCATGGTGTTGGTTCCGGTAAGCGAGGTGGATCTCAGCCTTGGGAGCACTCGGAACCCGCCGCGGGAGCGGTTCCGGGAAGTCGCTGGGCGATGCCGCATGAATCACACAGCGCCGCGCCCTCGTCCGCGGGTCGAAGGAGCAAGTCCTCCGCTCCCGCCGGAATTTCGAGGCGTCGGCATTCCGATTCGACGAAAGCCAGCAGCAGGTTGGTGAATCGCCCGAGGAGCCCGTCACCCACCGCCGCGCGGAGACGTCGGGCGAAGGCCGGGCTCCACCGTCCGAGATGCTCCCGCATGAACAGGCGCTGGGCATCCCGATTGACGGCGATCGCCTCGTCCGTGGCCCCCAGCCCCAAGGCGTGGGCCTCCTGTCCCGCGAGCACCGCCATGAATTCCAGCTGCACCGAGAGATGATCGTGCCGTTCGCCGCCTTCGGATCGGAGTTCCATCCCGAAGGCGCGGTAAAAGGCGCCCAGATCGGCGAGCCGATGCGGTTGAAACAACGGGTCCGCCTTCAGGTCCCCGTACTCGATCTCGTTGATCGGACTCGAACCCCGCGCGGCATGGCCAATGGCGGCGACGTAATCGTCATGCCACTCGGCGAACGCGGATGGCACGAACCGGGACGCCATCGATTCGAACTCGCGTCGAAGGTCCGTTCCCGGATCGGAACGTATGCTCAGCACGGCTGCGCGCACGGCATTCAGAGTCTCCGCGGACCCCAGCCAAACCCAGCACTCAGGGCTGGGATAGTCGAATGCCCGGGCGAAGAACTGATGGAGAAAGCACCGAGACAGCGCGTCCTCGGGCGAACCCCGTTCGCAGGGTCCCGGCCCGGCCGGCTCGCTCCGTGGATGCGACTCCGGCTCGGGTCGAGCCTGGGAATAGTTTCCGAACAGCGACCGTCGTTGGCGCGGGGCGGTCTCAACGGCGCCGCCCGCGCGGGAGTGGCCGTCGCCGCCGGCCCGGATCGGTTCAGATGGAGTTGGCATATTGCTGGCCACGGATGTGCATGGGTTCCTCGACCTTGGTCTCGATGATCTTCGAGCCGTCCTTCGCGTACCCGATGATGGTGTCGTCGAAGAGTTCGAACTTCTTCCCGCGAATGGTGGTCTCGAACACCTTCGGGCCCTGCTTGATCTC
This sequence comes from uncultured Verrucomicrobiota bacterium, assembly GCA_942490575.1. Classification (GTDB taxonomy): domain Bacteria; phylum Verrucomicrobiota; class Verrucomicrobiia; order Limisphaerales; family CAIMTB01; genus CAIMTB01. The sequence continues at coordinate 53,616 of CALNYA010000074.1, read as the reverse complement.
GTACCGGAAGCACATGCGCGCGTCTTTCCCGAACAATTGCAGGACGGCCAGCAACTCGCGGTCGGGATGGCTGTACCGTTCGATGGCCGCATCGACGCCCGGGCCGAACATCTGCCGCAGGTAGTCGCGAGGAACCCAGCGCGGCGGGATGTAATAGCCGTTGGGTTCGGTGCCGAACTGCGGGTAGAGCGGCAGCGCGACCTTCGCCACGTGCACGAGATAGTAGAGCGGATGCTGGCGGTCCTCCTTCCAGGTGCCGTCCTGGTTCATCTGCACCAGACCCTGCAGTCGGATGTGCCCGACGCACGCCGCCATGCAGCGGGTCTGCATCGGCACTCCGCCTCCCTGCGGGTCGCGCCCTTCGACCCTGGGAAAACAACCGATGCATTTCTCGGTCACCCGGGTGGTGCTGCGGTAGTGCGTCTTCTTGTAGGGGCAGGCCTCCATGCACTTCCGGTACCCGCGGCACCGTTCCTGGTCCACGAGCACGATCCCGTCCTCGGGTCGCTTGTAGATGGCGTTGCGCGGGCAGGCGGCCAGGCAGGCGGGATAGCTGCAATGGTTGCAGAGCCGCGCAAGGTAGAAGAACCAGGTCTTGTGCTGGGGAATCAGTTCGCCCCCGCTGAACGTCATCTGGCCCTTCTTTCCCTTCTCGGCGCCCACCGGGTTGTCCTCGAACCGGTTCGGCGCGGACCACTCCTCGTCGGTGGGCAGATACCCCAGGGCGCGCTGGGCGCCTTCCGGGCTGATGTTGGTCTTGGCCACCTCGAAGATCGTCTTGCCGTCGAACCGCCCGTACGGGCCCCGGGGCCCCTTGGAATCGCCGCTCCAGGTCTGTTTGCCCGGATTCGATCGGTTCAAAAGATCCAGAATCTTCACATCCCAATGGTGGGGATAGCCTCCGTACGGCTTGGTCTCGACGTTGTTCCACCACATCGCCTCCTGGCCCTTGTTGAAGGTCCAGGTGGACTTGCACGCCATCGTGCAGCTCTGGCAGCCGATGCAGCGGTTGAGGTTGAAGACGAAGGCGAATTGCCGGTCCGGATACGCCGCTTCATACGGGTATTCCATGTCGCGGCCCAGTTGCCAGTTCAGGACGTTGCTCATGTGGGGCGTGGGAATGGGATGGGATGAGGGGATTGGCGCGGTCACAGGTTGATTCTCGGAACCGCGGCCCCGCCGGGATCGATTTGTTCCGGGTCGAGTTCCAGCGTCTGAGCCACGGGCTCCGCTTCCGGGGCTTCGCACGGGGCGCGGCTGTCCCCGGGAATCTCCGGTGTGGGAGCGGCCGTCCCCGCGCCCACCCGGCGTTCCACCCGGACGCCCCACCAGCCGAACACTTCGACGATCTTGTCCTTCACGAAGTCCTCGCCGCGGTTCTGGAGGACCATGTTCGGGCCGGTGTAATGGCGGTTCCGGAAGAGCGCGAGAATCCGCGCGGGCGAATGTCCCAGCCGCATGAATTCCTCGATGAAGCATTCCGACATGCTCTCGCTGGTGTCTTCATGCGTCATGAGAGCGACGCCGTGGAGTTCCAACGGATCCTCGGGATCGATTTCGTCTTTGGGCATGGTCGCGGAGTGGCTTGGAGGTTGGGATGGGAGGCGGCTCGGATCACTCGAAGCTGGCGTCCCGCCCCTGACTCTTCGACGTGGCGAAGTCCCCGGTGAGATAGAGTTTCATGGTGTCGTTCTCGGCGCCGGGCGACATCCCGTCCGTGCCGCCGGTCCAGGCTCCCCGGCCCCCCAGGCCTCCGTCCTCGGCCTTGGTGATGCGGACCAGACACTCCTTGGGCACGGTGTTGATGGCGTGGTTGTCGGCTTCGCCGCCGAACAGGAAGCTCATGAACACCTTGCTCTTGTGGAACAGGGTGTCGGTCTGGTGCATCGGCATGTGCCAGTTCCGGTTGATCGACTGCTGGGAGCCGAAGCGGAAGTTGGCGATATATCCATTCTCCGTCAGCGAGAGGCCGTCGGGCCGTGTCTGCTGAGCCCGCACGGTCTTCTCGGTGGCGATGAAGGTTCCGTGCTTCATCATGACGACGTGGTACGGGTAGGCCGCGTTGAAGGTCAGACGCAGCATCAGCCGGCTGACCTTGTAGAACGGGTCGCTCGGCGTGGCGCCCAGGTAGGGGCGGTCGGCCGGGTTGGCGTCCACGTAGACGTAGTCGCCGTCGTTCAACCCGTGGTCGCGCGCGGCCTGCGGGTTCATGTGGATCTGGTGCTCGCTGACGTTGGGCAGCCGTTTGTCGATACGATATGGGTCGCCGAAGTTCGAGTTGTAGATCAGGTGCCAGTCCACGTTGGCCCACGAGGAATGGACGCTGTGCCTGGACTTCGGCGTGAGGCAGTAGAAGTGGTAGCCCTTTTCCCAGAGGAAGTTTTTGGTCTCCCGGACCTTGTCCCAGCCCAGCTTGACGTTCCGCACCGTGCGCTCGTCCCAGTGCTCGGCGTCCATCGGAATCCCGAAGTCGTTCGGACGCACCCACGGATTCGAACTGACGATGACGTTCGGCAGGTAGGGCGTCGCCTCGGGGCCCTCGCGGTGGACGATGAAGTTCTCGCCGCATTCGATGGCGGTCGGATCGTCGCTGTAGGAGTGGAGCCGGCCGGTGTCCGTGTAGAACGGCCAGCTGTCGTGGACCTGTTCGTAGAAGGGAATCCGCGGGTAGGTGCGGAAATTGAGCAGCGCGCCGCCGGGCGGACCGTACTTGCCGGCCATGATGTCCTCGACGGTGTAGCCGGCGGTCGTCGTGCAGGTATCGAGCAGGCGCTGGATGTAAACGCGCCGCTTCCCTTCGTGCTCGAACTTGAAGTAGTCCCGGAACCGTTGGTCGCCGGTGACCTCGCCGAGCCCGTTGGCGATGCCCGCGAGGATGGCCAGGTCGTCCTTCGAATCGTAGAGCGGCTGGATTCCCGCCCTTCCACATCTGGAGGAAGGGATTGGAGCAGGACGCGGTGATTTCGAGTCCCTGGAATTCGCACCAGGAATTGGCGGGCAGCGCGAGGTCGGAATACTCGACGGACGCCGTCGCCTGGATGTCGATGCTGACGATCAGTTCCACCCTGGGATTGACGTTCTTGATCACGCCGTAGGCCCACTTGGCGTTGTTGATGAGGTTCACATTGGTGAACAGCATCGCCTTGGTCGGCGTGGGCATGTGGGTCTGTCCTGTGAACACCTTCCGCCCCTCCTTGGGCGTGTTCACGATGAGCGGGATGTCGCCGTGGTTCCAATAGGCCGGTTCCTCGTCCTTGGTGTAGGCGTGGGCCTCGACGGCCTTGCCGTGGGCCCGCTCGTCGAGATTCGGATGAAACGGATCCTCGGCCACCCAGCCCTTGAATCCCGGTCCGGTCAGTTTGCTTCCCTGGAACAGGGCGGCCTTGTAGTTGCCGGCCCAGCCGTGCACGCCCGCCCCGGGCCGACCGATGTTGCCCGTCAGCATCGCGGGCAGATACGCGGCGCGATTCGCCTCGGTGGCGTGGAACCAATGGTTGATGCCTTCGCCCTGGTGGATGGAACAGGGCTTGATCGTGGCGATGTCCTTCGCCAACTGCTCGATCAGGTCCTTGGGCGCCCCCGTGATCTCGGATACCGTCTCCAGCCCGTAGTCCTGGAGATGCACCAGGTACTGGGCCCAGGCGGTCCGCACCTCGACGACGCCGCCGTCCGCCAGGCGCACCGTCCCCGACCAGTCCAGCGTGGGGTCGATCCCCGAAGCCGCGAGTTTGTCGCCGACCAGGTCCCGGTGAATCGCCTTGGGAGCGCGGGTCCGCGCATCCCAGACCACGAAATCCCCGAGCTTCGCGTGCTGATCATCGGTCAACCCCTGCACCTTCTTGCTCGCCCCGTCGGGGTCGAGGGTGGAGCGGTAGTTCGGAAAGACCTCGTGCGCCCGAAGTCGTTTGAGGTTGTCGGCCCGGATCAGGAGCGGGAAATCGGTGAACTGTTTGACGAAGGTTTCGTCGTACCATTTCCGGTCCATCATCAGCCGCGTCACGCCCAGCCACAGGGCCGCATCGGTGGACGGCCGGATGGGCACCCAGTAATCGGACTTGGTGGACGGCGCGCCGTACTCGGGCGCGATCACCACGATCCTGGCGCCGCGCTCCATGCATTCGATGAACCAGTGGGAATCGGTGATCTTGTTCTCCACCAGATTCTTCCCGTTCATGATGATGAGCTTCGAGAACCGGTGATCGTTGAAATCACACTCGGAATTCTGGAGCCCGTGGACCCACGGCTGACCCGGCGCCTGATCGCCGTGCCAGGTGTAGTTGGACCAGTTGCGCCCCGCCCGTGACTGCTCCGGTTGGACGCCGCGCACGTTCACATCGAGCAGGGCCAGGGAGTTGCAGAGTCGGTACATGCCGTACTTGCCCATGACCCCGAGCAGGCCCATGCCGCCGCGGCACTTGATGGTGCGCGTCCCGGCGCCGCCCATCTCGTTGATCATCTCCGGCGGATAGCCCTGCTCCGCGAGCAAGCGCGCGCCTTCGGGCCCGCTGTAACGGGCCGCGATCGCCTTCAGTCCCTTCGCCGCGTAGAGGAAGGCCTGGTCCCACGAAATCCGATCGAACCGGTCGGTGCCCCGGGAATCGAACTTGTACCGGGCGCGAAGCTCCTTGGTGAGCGCGGGGAAACCGTCGTCGGCCCAGCGTTTCCATCCGCGCCGGATGATCGGGTGCTTGAGGCGGTAGGGTCCGTACAGAACCCGGTGGAAGGTGTAGCCCTTGGCGCAATGGCGGTTGCCCCAGTTCCAGGAGGCCTTGTTGCCCTGGAGATCGGCGTAGGTTCCGACGTCGAATTGCTCCCCCATCCGGATGATCACGCCGTTGCGGACGTGGGCCGTGACGCGGCAGTTGTGGGTGTCGTTCGGCGCGCACACCCACGAGAAGGTGGAGTCGTAGGCGTACTGGTTGCGATAGATCGCCTCCCAACCCCGATTGGGATAGTGCGCGAGCGGGTTGAGGATGGCTTCCTGGGCCTGGAGAAACCGCAGCGGGAGCATCTGGGCCGCGGCGATCCCGGCGCCGACGAGGCCACTGCGCTGGATGAACGAGCGACGGGAAAGATCCTGGGAGTTCATGAGGTTGGGTGCGGATGCCGGTGTGTGGGTGGGGGGGAACTCAGTCAGGGGCGAAGCACGATCTGGAACCAGTGGCTGATGACCTTGCGACCGTTCCGGTCGCGCTGCGCGCCGTTCCAGATTCCGAAGGCGACCGGGGTCGACCGCTCCACCCGCAGGCGCACATCCCCGGCGTCCGGGGAATCGAGACTCCTGTGGAAAAGCACCGTCCAGGAATTGTCCCGCCAGATCCCCTTGCCCTGGACGTTCTGCGAACCCGGCGGCTGCGTGACGGTCGTGCCGAATCCGCGCGCATTGATGTCCTCGATGGGCGAAGCAAGGGAACGATACGCGAGCCGGTTCCCGGCCGATTCCGCCGTTCGGTAGAGTGCGTGTTTCAGGGCGTCGGGGTAGACGTCGACATGCATCGCCGGATAGAGGGTGTCCACGTCCTGCGACGGACCGTCCACCGTCTGCTGCCACCCGGCCCGCCATTGCCAGATGTTGACCGGATTCTCCGGATCACCCATCCCCAGGAATCCGAACCGACCCGAGAGCGAGAACTGGATCGCGGCTCCATCCTGGAAATCCTCCGTGCGGACCGGCGCGCCATCCAGGGTGTCATCGCGCCATTGGAGCCACAGGGCGACCGTTTTTCCGTCGTGCAATGCCCGCACCGCGACCGCCGCCACCGGTAGAGGCTCCGGCCACAACGGGTTCAGCGGAACACGAACGCTGTCGACCCGATCCCATTCCGGATCGGTGGGTTCGAGCGGGAGAGCGGCGGACACCCGCGCCACGGAAATCACCCCGTCTTCCGGGGAGAGCATGTCGTTGACCTCGATGTCCTTTCTTCGCAGGGACTGGATGAAATGGACCAGGGCCCACCGATCCGCCGGACTGAGAACGTTGTCGGGAAACGCCAGCATCGGGGTTCCCGAGATGCCCACCGCGATCCGCGTGTAAAGGTCGGGACCGGTGGCTCCTCCTCGGAACGCCCCGGTGTTGAAGTCACGTGGCGGAACGGGGATCCCGAAGGCGTCCACCAGCGTCGCCGCGGAGGGCCCGTCGCCCGCGCCATTCTCACCGTGGCACGAGGCGCACTGGAGGGTGCCGTAGAGCTCGCGCCCGCGGATGATCGAGTCGAAGGTCAGGGGCGGCTCCGGCGGAACTTGAATGGGTTCGCCAATTCCGCCGCTGGCCGCCGCCTCCACATAGCGCTGGATCCGCTTCCCGTCCGGCCCCGTGTAGGCGGTCAGATGCTGGACGTGGTCGACGACGGCGTTGAGTTCGGAATCGGGGAGGTAGTTGAACGCCGGCATCGAGCTTCCGCCCAACCCACGGACGATGCTGCGAAGGATGTCCTCGCGGGACGGAAGCATCCCGGACGGCGTCGATTGGATCTTGTACTGACCGGCGCTGAAATTCCGCGGCTTCGGGAACAACCAGACCGCGGCGGGTCCATCCCCCTCCCCGTCCGCGCCATGACAGGCGGCGCAATGGCGATCGTAGACCGCCTTCCCCGTGGATGGGGAGGATGCCGCCTCCGCCTCGCCCATCGACTGCGTGATCAGCGCCACACCGAGAAACCCGAGAATCCCACTCCAGCCATGATGGAAAGCATCGATCGGCCCAAAACCGACGGGGGAGTTCATGGTCCGAGATCACACATGACTCCCGAGCCCGCCGCCTTGACTTGGGTCATGCCTCGCCGCCAGCGGGCCCGCCCGATGCGCCATGCCCACCCAAGCGAGCCGTCGCCGAGCGAAACGGAGTCTTCCGCGATCTCCTCAGGCGTTCCTACGGTCCAACGCCTCGGACAGAAGGACCTTCAGGTAGCTTTGGTAGGGCACGTCACGCCGGTTCGCCTCGACTTTGAGACGGTGTAGAAGGCTGACCGGGAGTCGCAGCGAGATGGTTTGAGTGGTCGGCTTCAGGTTCGGCAGCACGACGCGCTCCGCCTTGGACCAATCGAGGTGATCGGTGCTGTTCTCGGGCTCCGAAGGCACGATCCAGACGTCAGGCTTGGCATTCTTCCTCGGCATATCGGCTCCTCTCTTTTCGACTCATCGGCCTCGCTGAGATCACTCGGACTTGGCGATCTCGAACCGTGAACGTCACCTGCAACAGGCGTCCCTGCACGGTCCGTCCCAACGCGTGGTAGCGAAGCTCCGTCCCGCTGTGGACAACGTCAGGGAGAACGACCAACGGGAATGACCCAAACACCTCCTGGGCCTCGACCATGGCGACGCAGTGCTTGTCCTTGCTCTTGGCGCGGTTGCCCTCGTCCCAGGCGAAGCCCTCGACGGCCCCCCAGTCGATCGTCATGCCGAAATGTGTATGGGCCCCATATACAGGTCAACACCGCCGATTCTGGTCCCGACCCCCTGGTCGGACCGTCAGTCTCTCCACCGCCCGAACCGATTTCCGCCATGAGCTTGGCTTCGCCAGGGTTTCGGTTGTGGCTCCGGGGTCTCGCCTGATACTTTTCGCGCCCCGTGGACTCGGAGCGTTGGGACAACTGGTTGGAGCGTGCGATCCTGGGCCTCGTCGCGGCGGCCCTGGGCATTGCCGTGCTCGCATTTGGAGGGGTTCGAATTCAGGAATTCCTGATCGTCGAAGGCCTGGTCGCCGCGTCGGCCGTGCTGTGGCTTGTCCGGATCTGGACGGTCCGAAGCCATCGGTTGCTCTGGCCTCCTGTGTGCTGGGCGGTCCTCGTGTTCGCCGGTTGGGCGGCTTGGCGCACCTGGGAGGCGGATGTCCAGGTCGTGGCCTGGGGCGAATTGGCGCGGATCCTGACCTACACGACGCTCTTCTTCGTCGCCGTCAACAATCTCCACCGCCAGAGCACGACCCAGGGATTGACCTGGTTCCTGATCGGGCTCGCGACGCTGCTCTGTTTCTACGGCGCCTGGCAGTTCGCCGTGTCCAGCAACACCGTCTGGGGTTTCGACCGCGGCGAGGGGTATTCGCATCGGGCATCCGGTTCCTATGTCTGCCCGAATCACTTCGCCGGACTCCTCGAGATGCTGATCCCGATCGCCCTCGCCACCGTGGTGGCCGGTCGGATCACCCCGGTTGGCAGGATACTCCTCGCCTACTGCGCGCTCGCGATGCTCGCCGGCCTCGCCCTCAGCCTGTCGCGCGGTGGATGGATCGCGGGCGGGGTCGGTATCCTCCTGGTGCTTATCTCGCTCGCCCGGCACCGGGACTACCGCTGGGCCGCCCTGGCCTCGATTGGCATCCTCCTTCTCATCGGCGGTGTCGCTTCGACCAAGACTCGGTTCCTTCAGAAGCGTCTGGCCGCCGCCGACGACCTCAATCCCCAGGCGAGAAACACCCGGCCGATGATCTGGTCCGCCGCCACGAAGATGTGGCGCGATCACCCGTGGCTCGGAGTCGGGCCGGCCCATTTCTCCGAGCGCTTCAAGCAGTACCGCACCCACTGGGTCGACGCCGAGCCCGAGCATGCCCACAACGACTACCTCGACGGTCTCGCGGATTGGGGATTGGCGGGTGCCGGACTTGTAGGCACCACCTGGATCCTGTTCGCCGTCGGCGGCCTCCGAACCCTGCGCCAGGTGCGCCGCGACCCGGGGAATATCGAGACGAAACGAAGCAGTCGCTACACCTTCGTGCTCGGAGCGCTCTGCGGATTGGCCGCCCTCCTGGTCCACAGTTTCACGGATTTCAACCTGCACATTCCCGCCAACGCCATGGTGGCTGTGATCCTTCTGGCGCTGTTCACCGGCTACTCGCGGTACGCCACGGACAACGATTGGGTGTCCTCGAAAGTTCCCTGGCGCCTTGGAATCAGCGTCGTGGTCCTCGCTTTGACGACCGTGCTGGCCTGGGATACCTGGCATCGAGGCCGGGAAGGCGCCCATTTCCGCCAGGGCCGCCGCGCCCGCGACGGTTCGAACGAACAGATCGACGCCTTGCTGGAAGCCTGGAAAGTCGAACCGCGCAACGCTGTCACGGCCTTGTATCTCGGAGAAGCCTACCGGGTGCGCAGCTGGGCCGGGGCCGAAGGCTACGAAAAACTCGCGGAGGAAGCGCACGGCTGGTTCCAGCGGGCCGCCCTTCTCAATCCGTACAATCCGATCCCCCTTTTCCGTTCGGGAATGTGCCTCGATTGGATCCGTCGTCACGACGAGGCGGCCCCGTTCTACGATGCCGCCGTGAAAGTCGATCCCCAGGGGCGCATCACCAGTTTTCATGTCGGCTGGCATCACCTGCAGAGCGGCGACCCGGTGAAGGCGCGTGAGTGGTTCCTGCGCTCGATCGAACAGGGCTACCCGCCCTACGGCCCGGCCGAAACCTACCTTCGCCTCATCGACCGCGATCGTGGAACTTCGCAGCCTTCGCAGCCCGCCGCGGGGATGCCACCGGCCCAGCCGTAGCCAGGCGCTGGAGATTGGCCATTTTATGGGATCCCTGAGTAACCGGGCGATGTAGCGCAGCCTGCCCAGCCTGCTGTGTCGCCGGTTGCCAACCGGCGGGGACCGAGCCGCGGAGCAACGCGTGCCACTCGTTGATTCCGGTAGGGACTCGGGTCGTCGCACTCGCCGACTGGCAGTCGGCGAAACGGCAGACAAGGCTGTCCGCGCTACGGGCGCGGTCGCTTTCCCTCGGCTTCGGTAGCCGACGGGCTTCAGCCCGCGGTCGGTGAGCTCAGGAGAGTGGCAGGTTTCTTGAGGGGCCCACCGTTGCCAGAGATCGGCCGCCTCCGGCTACGCGGATTCGCCCATCTGCCGGCGGCGCGCGATGAGGAAATCACGGATCACCGACAACTCCTGTTCGCCAGCGATCGTGTGGTCCTTGCGGAATTCGCGCCATTCAATGCCCAGACCCGCCTTCCGCAGGGTTTCGATCTGCCCGCGAACGGGTTCGATCGGGATCAGGGGATCGGCGGTGCCGTGGGTGATGAGGAAACGCTGCTGTCGGGCCACGGGCGACAGCCGACCCAGGAGCCGTTCCGGTTCGTGGGTGTAGCCGCTGATTCCAACGCAGCCGGCCAGGACCTGGGGATGCTGGGAGGCGAACTCGATCGTCATCAGGCAGCCCTGCGAGAACCCGAGCAGGAAGGTCCGGTCCGCGGGCTGCCCGTCGGCCGCCAATCGATCGAACAGCTCCGCGAGGAGCTTTCGGCTCCGCTCGATTCCCGGCCCGGGCACCCCGGCGAAGTCATACCAGGAATAGCCGCCGAAATAGTGGTCGGGCGCGTTCACGAGCCGATAGCCCAACCACGGCAGGCCCAGGGCCTCGGGCATCCAACGATACCCCGCCAGGCTGTCCCCGAGCCCATGCAACACCACCATCAGCCAGCCGGAGTCTTTTTCGACGGCCGGCACCTGCGACGAATCCAACATGCGGCGATCGTGCCAAGCCCGCTCCCCCCGGCGCAATCCCCCACCGGACCCGCGCCCAGACCAACGGGTCAGCGTGGCAAAAGCGCCGCGCCACCCAGTCGCTCCCGATAGAGCCGGCTTCCCACTTCGCGGCTTGCCTCCACGGTTTCGCGATACGGCGTGTCGGCGATGTCGACGAAACCGATCTGGTAATTCTCTTCGTCATAGACACGCCCGGTGGTTGGCTCGTCCTGCCATTGGAACCAATGCGTGCCGACGAACTGGGGATGTCGCACCGCGCCGAGCACGTAGTCCTTGTAGGCCTGCGCGCGTTCCGCCTGGTTCGCCGTGGGCACAAGTCCGGTGTGGAACATGCCGCGGTCGAGCGCGCCGAAATGGAATTCGCCCACGATGAGCGGCTTGTCCGCGCCGGGAAAGTTGAAGTCCGCGATGGTGCGCTGGTAGAGGTTGTAGCTGACCACGTCGCAAAACTTGCCGGCGGCGATGGCGGCGCGTTCATTCACCCAGGCAAAGCGGCAACCGAGGTAAAGCTGACCGGGCGCGACCGATTTGATGGCGTCGCGCACGGTGCGGAAGTATTGCTCGGCGGCCTTGGAGTAAAACTCGACGAGATCGTCGCGCGACTTCTTCCTGTCCGGCGCCTCGCGGCTCTCCAGCAACGCGTCCCAGGATTCGTGCTTGGCGCCCCACGCGGCGTTGAGCCTGGCGATGTCGCGATACTTCGCCTTCAAGTCGGCGAGAAGAACTCCCTTGGCCGCCTGCTCGGGCGGTGATTTGAGCGCGGCGAGCGCGAGCGAGGTGTCTTCGCCCCACGACATTTCGTTGTCCGAGAAGTAACCGAGGCACCAGGGGTCGCCGGCGCTACGGCCTTTGCATCCCGTCATCGAACGGCGCACGCCGGCTTCAAAGCTTGGGTCGAACACGTCCGGGAACTTTCCCCAGTAGCCCTCGCTGCCCTCGATGTTCTTCGCGCCGCGCGAACTCACGTTGTCGGTGTACGGCGTGCGGCGCAGCAGGCGCGTGGTTTCGTCGGACCAGTTCGCGATGGTGTTCAAGCCCCAACCGCGCAGGCGGCGGTGAATGACATCATTGTATTCCTGACGCCAGTCCGCGCCGTACTTGCGTTCGAGGTTCGCGCCGGAAAACGAAAATGTTTTCGGCGAACGTCCCGCGTAACGCCCCTTGAGCGCGTAGCCGTCGCCGCGAAATTCACGCAGCTCAGGCTCATCCCCCGGATAATTCTCGAACCACTCGGCTCGCTCCTCGACGGGCGTGCTATCGAGCATGCGCACGCAGTCGATGCCATGCGACCAGAACAACCGACCCTCGGGATCGACGAGCCACCATTTTCCGGCGTGCTTTTCCACGCGGAAGAAGCCAGTCGCCTCAAGCTTCGGTCCCGCCGTCCAGCCGCCGTATTGGTCCCACTCCGCCGGGCCGGGCCGGGCCGCGAGTTCCTTCGCTTCCACGGCACGACGTTCCGTGAGTTCGGCGAGCGAATGCACCTTGTCCGGCCAGTCGCGATGTTTGTACTGGCCGAACGTGTCAATGAACGGGAAGAAGGGCTCGGCATCGGCGACGCTCGCCGTCGGAGGCGTGTAGGTGCCGGTGGCCCGAATCTCCTGCACCTCGAAGATGTAGCTGGCCGCGGGCTTGTTCACGAACAAGAGCAGTTGCGTGATGTTCCTCGCATCCACCGTGCCCGGGCCGCCGGACGCGACCGGATAGCCGCGCATCCCGAACAGCTTCCCGCCGAGTTTGCCGTCGCCCGCGCGCTTGAGCGCGACCTTGAGCACGCCGCTCTTGCCCGGCCCAAGCGCGAGCGAATCGGTCACGCAGTTCTCCGTGCCGTCGGCACCTGGATTGTCCACACGGCAGATCACCCTCATCTCGTCGCTGCCCGGGTTCCGCAGCGTCACCCAGACGGCGGCATTCTCCGACAAGTCCCAGGCCTTCGGCGCGGGAATCGTGATGCCCGGCCATTGCTGGCGCGTGCCGGTGACCACGCGGAGGGCGCGCCCCGCCGGGGTGGCGGACTCGGAGACCGCCGCATCCTGGGCGCTGATGTTCTCGAGGTCGAACCGCCGGTCAAACAGGACGCGGTCGAGTGCTTCGACGCTTTGAGCAGCCGCCAGCAGTCCGACCGCAACCGTCAGATTTCGAAAGATCTTTTTCATACGCAGGTTCAATTCAATTCAGCATTCAACAGCCTGCCGGCTGAATAGCTCCGTGAACCAGTCGCAAGAGACTCGCGGCGAGAACGGAGTGGCTTCGTCTCGGCATTCATGGTCTGGGCGATGGGTTGGACGCTTCGGTTAGTCCTTCAATTCCGCCCGCACCGTGACCACGCCCCACGCAGGCACCGTCACGCCGCCTTCGAACGCCTCCAGTGGTTCCTCGCTGACGTCGCTTCTCCAAACCCGCTTCGGTTCAGGCTGGCTCCAGTCGAGGTCCGTCCGCGCCTCGCGGCCGGCGGCGCCCCAGAGGCGTAGAATCAAGGCCTGGCCGTCATCGCTGGGCTTGAGCGCCGTGGCGAGCACGTCCGGCGAAGTCAACCGCAGGCGGGGCGTGCCAGACGGCTTCGTTCCGCGCGCCCCAACCGCCAGCAGCGGCTGGCTCGCGGCGATAGCCAGGCGCGACGCCGCCAGCGGATCGTGGCCGCGATGGGGCCGGAGGATGAACCGGAAGACGTGCGGGCCTTCCTGGTAGGCTCGGTAGTTGGTGCCCCAATGGTTGTTCATCGCCCACGAATAGAGCTTCCGAGTCCCGCCAACCTTCTTGCGCCATGTGGCCGGATTGGATTGCGAATTGAGGAGGTTCGCCGTGAGCCCGCCGACCTGCACAAGCGGCGCGTCGAGCGTGATCCAGGTGATGCCGAAGCGGTCGTTCGCCACGTCGGCCCAGCGACCTACCGTGAACCAGTTTTTGCAGGCGCTCGGGATCTGCCCGTCGTCCGGCTCGAAGACGCCGAAAGGAACTTCGAGCCGCACTTGGCCATCCGGAACGGCGAAGGGAAAACCGAAGTTCAAACTCTCCTTGCCTTCCTCCGCGTGGTAGCTGGCCGCGACGAGTCGCCTCTTGTCGACCGTGTTGATGATCTCGACCGAGTCCTCGTCCGCGACGAGGCGCAATTCTCGCACGAGCCGGTGGCAGCCCGGTGCCTCGGACTCGATGACGAGTGACGCCACCAGCGGGCCGCGTTCGCCGACGCGGATCTTGACCGGGCCATTGCGATTCACATCGGCCGGGTTGTCGCCATTGAAGTAGAGGTATTCGTTCAACGCCTGACCCCCCGTGGTGTCGGCGAAGTTGGCGTCGAGGCCGGCGAGGCGGAGTTCGACGATGCCGCCCGTCTGCTCGTCCACGCGCACCGTGAGGATGCCATTGTCGAGCGTCGCGCCTTGGGCCGAGGCCTTGCCAGAAAGTCGCGCCTCCCCGGTCCCGAGCTGGTAACGCCGGGCGGCGAACGGCGGCACGTCATTGGCACGCAGGACAAGTTCGCCGCCGCGCAATCGTTGCGAGGCCACCGGCTGGCCTGTGTCGTCCATGACTCGGTTCCTTCCTTCCGAAAGGAACTTCGGCACAACGACCAGTTCGCTGCGCGGCCAGGAGGCGGTGTTGAAGACGTCAATGGCGTCCGCCTGCGACGGGCCCTCGGCCTGCGCCAGGCCTCGACTCAGCAGGTCGCGAGACTGAAGATCGGCGGCGACGGCGTAGGATTGTTTGATGGCCCACTGCTCGCGCGTGTCGCGGCGCAACGGATCGCTGATGCTGCACCACGCGCCCCAGGTGTGCTCCGAATACAGCAGCACGTTGCGCCAGGCGTCCTCGAACGCGCTGGCCGGGTAGCCGCGCGGATTCAGCATCGCCCAGACCGCTTCGGCCTGAGCGACGCGGTCGGAGCTGGCGCGGTTCATGGCGGTCTCCAGCGCGGAGGATCCCGCGCCATCTTCCCAGTAGGGTGTCCAGTCGCCGCTCACGCGCGGGAGCTGGTCGCCGTGGCGCTCCTCGAACTCGCGGAAGGCCTCGGTCGTTGAACTGATGATGAAGCGCGGCGAGGCGTGCGAAGCATTCCAATCCTTGATGAAGTCGCAGATGGCCGGATCGGGCACCGCGTTGTCGCCGTGGCCACTCCAGCGCACGTAGGCGATGTCGTAGGGATAGCCTCGCTGCGCGAGTCCGTCGCAAAAATCCTCCACGAGCTGCGATGACATCTTGTGGTAGCGATGCGACATCGCGTAGCCCCAGAACGGAATCCACACGAGCACCTTGCTCCGTCCGTCGGGCGCGACCCAATAGAATGGCTTGTTCTCCCACTGCACGAGGATGTCGCCGATGCGGTCGAAGTAGTTCGGCGCGACGCTGAAGTATTTGATGCCCGCCTGGGCCATGGCGCTGACCGCGCCCCAGGTGTAGCCTGGCACGTCGCTGATCATCGCCGATTCGACGGGCACGCCGGTCCGCACGCCCAGTTGGGTCGCCTTGCGGAACAGTCGCATCAGTTCCTCGGGCCGGCAGAGGCCGGTCAGTTCATTCAGATACATTCCGTTCAGCGCGATCCGCCCGGACTTCACGGCTTCGAGGAACTCCTCGCGTTGCGGCTCGCCGAGGCGGCGCAAATACAGATCCGCCGCCCACAACACCTCGATGTTCCACACGAACCGCGCGCCGGCCGGATAGCCCGTGGTGCGGCGGGCAATGGCCATGCCGTCGATGAGGTTCCGCACCTGCTTGTCTTCGATCTCGGTCTGAATCTCCGTGTAGCCGATGTCGGTATGAGAGTGAGGAAGGACATAGACCGTGAGCGGGCGGACCGGCTGGCGGCGCACGTCAGTTGTCACGATGGGTTGTCCACCGACTTCAAGCCTCAGCGTCACGACGGTTTCGGTCGTCACGGCGGGAACGGTGACTTCGACAAGCCGCCGGCCCGGCGAGAGGTGAAGGGCCTTGGGTTCGGCGCCGCCCAGACGCAGCCGCGCCTCGGCTGGTTCCGCGTAGGGATGATTCATCGTCAGGCGCAGCGTCTGCACCGGCCCATCGGCGGTGTTCCGGAGTATGGGCACCTGGTGGACTTCGACCGAGTCCTTGGATGGTTGCGCCTCGGCGGATCCGGCGGAATAGAAGCCGATTTCAGCCCCGCCCACGGTGCCGTGATTCCCCGGACCCAGCTTCGTCACGCGCCATTTCACACGCCGCGCCGTCACGGGCGAAGGCAGCACGAAGAACGTCTCGCCGCCGCGTTGGTTGACGTGCGTGACCGGCACGGTTGCGACCACCGCGCCGGCCGGATCCGAGAAGATCAGTTCGGACGCCGCGATTGTGGCGGGATCATTCCGGTCCACGTGGCGGAACGCGCCAACTTGCGCGGATGCGGCGAACTCGAACTCGACGAACGTCCCGATGCCCCTTCCGTCGGAGGAGAATTCCGTCTTCACAATCCCATCGAGGAGATGGCTCGCCTCATGGGAGCCGCCCGGGTAGGCCGCCGCGCTGGAGGTGATGCGCGGCGCGGGCAGCGGCGTCAGCGGGGTGAACTGGGCGAGCGCCGGGATGGCGGTGATGAGCAGAACGACGCAGGCGGTTTTCATAGCGTGATGGGGTTCAGGTTCGGACAAAGGCTTTGATCGTCGCGAGTTGGCGCCCGGCCGATGCGCCGACCGGGCGAATCGTGTAGCGGCCCACCGCGGACGGGACGATGAAGGTCTCGGCGTAATGGACGCCGAACGGGGCGAACGCGCCGTCGGGACTTTCGACGACCGCCTCCTCACCCTCGACGAGATTGAGCACGTTGACCCCGCCCCGGGTGTCGTGGGGCACTCGTTTCGTGAACCAGTGCCGGCGGGTTTCGATGAATTCCAACTCATGGAGTCCGGTTCGCTCCTCGCGCCAGCCGTCGCCCGAACCGAGCGGCTCGCTTCGACCGGTCAGGTTTTGTTCCACCCAGTTTGTCGTGCGCTCCCACTGGATGTTGGCGATGCCATGTTCGAGGTGGATGGGGCGCGGCCTGCCATCAAGTCCGAGCCGGCCCCAGTCCCATAGCTTGAAGGTGAAAATGAAGGGTGTGGCGCTGATCTCGAGCACCACCGAGTTCGCCCCGCCGCAATGCACCGTGCCAGCCGGGATAAGAAAGTGATCGTGCCTCTTCGCGGGAAACCGGTTCGCATATTCCCGGGCCGGGAACGGAGCACCGCCTGATTGCGCCGCGCGCAATTCGCGCTCCATCCTCGCGCGATCCACGCCTTCGCGGAGTCCCAGAAACACGCTCGCGTCCGGCCCGGCGTCGAGCATGTAATAGCTTTCGTCCTGGGTGTAGCCCAGGCCGAAATGACGTCGCATGTAATCGGTGAGCGGATGGACTTGGAGAGAAAGATTGCCGCCATCCATCGTGTCGAGGAGGTCGAAGCGAATTGGGAATTCGTCGCCGAAACGGGCGAAGACCGCATCGCCCAGCAGCGCCCTCGGCTGATCGAACACCAGATCGATTGAGGGGAGCTCGAAGCGCATGCCGCCGAAGCTCAGGAGCAGGCTGTTTTCCTCCGGCACGCAGTCGAAGCACCAACCGTAGTTTGGCGCGCCGCGGTCGAGGTCGCAGACCTCTTTCATCCACTGCCCGCCCCACGGCGCGGGATCGAAAAACGGCACAACGCGAAAAGGACGAGTTGCCGCGTGCCGAAGGCCGCTTCTCACCGCGTCACCTCCGGCCAGCTTCGGTTCGCGCGGATGGTTGGTGTCGAGGACGAAGTCCCACTTGCTGATCAGCGGGCGCTTCCAGCGATCCGCAATCCGCCAATCAACGAAGAACGCCCGCTTGTATTTAAGACTGGCGGCCAGCCCGAGATTCTCCGCGCCAAGGTTGGTCGATTCATTCCCGCGGAAACGTCCCTGCGCCTCCCAGCGGGCGAGGTCCGCGTAAACAAGAATGTCGCCGTCGTGCAGCCAGCGCGCGCCGCAGCCGACGACAAGAACGATGCCGCCGCCGATCCTCTCGATGTCCCGCCGCACGCGCCGGCCCAGGTCGTCGTCGAAGAATTGCGGCAGGGTCAGGTTGTCGAGGAAACCGAACACCGGGTCGTCGCCCCCGAGAAATGGTGCGACCAAGGCCTCAATCCGTTCCGGCCCGAGCAGGAGGTCCGCGGCGCGGATGGTGAGGGCGGGCCGCAATCGGCGCTCCAATTCCCTTCGCACACTGTCTTCGTGCACGCCCGGATAACACTCCACCACCATGACGGTCTTGGGGGTCCCTCGCATCGTCACGGCGCGGCGCAGTCGATCCACGATGGCGTCCCAACCGGTCACGCACGCGCCGGCACTCCCGGAGACTGGAACGACCGGGAACTTGTCGTAGTTCGAGAGTTTCATTGTCGGGCCTCCAGGAGCCAGGCCGCGCCGAGCATTCCGGCGTCGTTGCCAAGCGCGGCCGGCTTGATCTTCACCTCACCCCACGGCGTCCAGGCGTGTCGCGCGACGTATCGACGAAGCCGCGGCAGAATGACCCGCCGGCTCCGCATGACGCCGCCACCGACAACCGCGCATTCGGGATCGTAGGCGTGAATCAGGGAGACCAGCGTGGCGGCCCAAACGCGTAGCGAACGATCGCGCAATTCCACGGCGAGCGGGTCACGCCGTTCAGCCGCGCGAAACAGGGCCGCGAAATCCAGCGTGCGTTCGCCGGCGAGGCGGCTGGCTGGGAAGGCGGGATGCGCCCGAGCTTGATCCGGCAGCGCCCACGTGGACGCTTCGGACTCGGCGCATCCCACATTGCCACACAGACACTCGCGTCCTTCGATATTGGTCGTCCAATGCCCTCCCAGGCATCCAGCCTGGCCGTGCTGCCCGCGCAACGGCACGCCGTCGATGATCGCCGAGGTGCCGATGCCGGTGCCCAGCGTCATCATCACCGCGCTGTGGCAACCGCGCGCCGCGCCAAAGCGCGACTCGGCCGCAAGGGCGGCGTTGGCGTCGTTGCACACGAGCGCCGGCACGCCTAGTTCGCGCCCGGCCCACGAGGCCACATCCAGATCCTTGGCGTCATCGAACTTCCCGGCCGGCGTGGAAAGAATCCGCTCCGAACGCGGCTCGATGATGCCCGGAAACGCGAGGGCGAAGCCCCCCAGCTCCCGCGGCGCCTCCCCGGCCTCGCGGCAGAGGGCCCGGGATCGCCGAACAATCCGCCGCAACGCGGCCGCCAGTCCGCGTTGCGGCTCGGCGGGAATCTCGACGCGCGCCAGCATTCGCGCGCCGCGCGCCAAGCCGAGCTTGATGCTCGTGCCTCCAACATCGCAGGCCAGGATGTTCATCGCCGAGGCGTGGAGGCGGAACCCCACATCCGTTCGATTTCCTCCAACGTCCGGCCCTTGGTTTCCGGCACGCGCGCGAGCACGAAGATCAGACCGGCCAGACCGAAGGCGTCGAAATCCAGAACATCCGGGCCGGGCCGATGTGCCGGATTGTCGTTGAGCGCCATGGGAAGGTCTGGGCCACGAGATAGCACGCCGACCAGATCGTGAACGTGGTCACCGACATCGCGCGCCCGCGGATCCGGGTGGGAAAAATCTCCGAGCAAACAATCCAGGGGATGGGCCCCATGGCCATGGCGAAGGCGGCGATGAAGGCGAGAATCGCGACGAGCAAAGGAAAGCCGCCCGCGTTGCTTCGAAACATCCAGCCCACCGCGCCCAGCGCGATCACCTGCACGGTCAGCCCGATCACCAGCAAGGCGCGGCGGCCCGCCCTGTCCACGAACGCGATGGCCACGCCGGTGAAGGCTAGATTCACCAGACCCACGACGACCGAGGAAACGAACGCATTCTTCACCCCCACGCCGGCGGTGGTGAAGATCTTGGTCGAGTAATACATGATGGCGTTGATCCCACAGAGCTGGGAGAAGGCCATCAGCGCCACCGCGATCAGCAGCGGTCGGCGGAAGCGCGGGTGGAACAATTCACCGAATCGGCCTTCTTCCCGCCCCAGCGCGCCGCGCGCGGCGATGATCTCCGCTTGCGCCCGCCGCGGATCGACGATGGTCTCCAGAATGGACCGCGCCTCCGACTCGCGTCCGACCTGGAGGAGCCAGCGCGGGCTTTCGGGCACGAAGAACAGCAGGACCAGCAGGAAGACCGCCGGAGCGACTTCGGCGCCGAGCATCCAGCGCCAGCCGCTGGCCGCATTCCACGTCTCGTCGCCTCGGCCCTGAATCCAGGCGTTGATGAACAACGTGAGAAAGATTCCCAGAACGATGCCGAGCTGGAACAAGGAGCCGAGCCGTCCACGCCGGTCCGCCGGCGCCAGTTCCGCGATGTAGATGGGGCAGACCATCGAAGAAGCACCGATGCCCAGGCCGCTGATGAACCGCGCGACAAGAAACTCCGAAAACGTTCGCGGCAGCGCCGAGAGCACGCCGGAGACAGCGTAGAGCACCGCGCACAGGAACAGCACCTTGCGGCGCCCGAAGCGATCGCTCAGGAACCCAGCCGCTATCGCGCCCGGAATGCAGCCCAGAATCGCGCTCGCACCCGCGATTCCTTCCTGAGCCGGCGTCAGCGCGAAGTGCGCCTTGAGATACTGATTGGCGCCGTTGATAACCGCCGTGTCGTAGCCGAAAAGGAATCCGCCGGTGGCCGCCACCAAGGTCACCAGTGCCATCGCGGAAATCGGTGTCTTCACAAAATCACCCAGTGAATCGACCTACAAATCCAATCTCCGGAAGAGTCTGCCGGCGGCCCGTGCCAGCCGACTTGACCGAAGTCAACGAATCCGGGCCTCGACACCATTATTCCTGATCCTCCGCTCCGCCTCCGAACGACGTCCGGTTTGGAGTGGGCATACGTCTCACGGCACCTTCAACCAAAGGGTCTTCAGGTATCCCGGCTCGTCGCGGCTCGTCGGGAAATCGGGCGGCTGAGGAATAAACAGACTCTTCGTCGCCTCCCGACCCGCGGCCTTCAAACCCTCGGCCACCTGTTCCCGCCATAGCGCGGGGTCCAGACGTGCGGCGTTCGTCGACGCGAACAGAACCCCACCCGGCGCGAGCACGCCCGCGGTCGACGTCACGAGGCCCGCGTAGTCGGATTCGGCTCGAAACACGCCGCGCTCCTTGGATTTCGAGAACGTCGGCGGATCGATCAACACCACGTCGAAGCGGCGTCCCTTGCGGGCCAGGCGCCGCAACCAGTCCAGCGCGTCGCCGTAGATGAAATCATGCGCCGCCGGGTCGATGCCGTTGGCTTCCAGATTCCGCCGCCCCCAGTCGAGGTACTTCCGTGACAGATCCAGGCTGGTCACCCTCGCTCCGGCGGACGCGGCCGCCACCGAAAACCCGCACGTGTACGCGAAGAGGTTCAGGACCTCCGCCCCGGACATCCCGGCCTGGCGCACGGGAAACTCCGGACCGACCCAGTTGGTCTGGAGGCGCCGGCGATTGTCCCGTTGGTCCAGGAAAAGCCCCACCGAGTACCCCTCGCGGAAGCTCAACCGGTAGCGAAGGCCGTTCTCGAGGACTTCGAATTCGTCGGGAGCCGTTCCACCCCAGATCCACTGGGGCGACACCGACTCCGGCTCGCTCCCCTGGACCTGTCGGTCGAGGCGTCGACGGTAGATTCCGGCGGCGCCTGTTTCACGGGCCAGCGTGGTCAGCCACTCCGGCGCGCCCCCGGCGTCGGCCGCGGCGTCCGTGTGGCTGGCGAGGAGAAACTCACCGAGCCGGTCCACGTACCATCCGGGTCGGTCGTCCGCCGCCCCGTGAATCAGCCGGTACGCGGAGGTGGCCACCGGATCGATGATGGCGCGACGCAGGGCGGCGCGGGTTGGAGCCTCGAAGTCCGGTTCGGCAAGGAACTCGATCGGCTCGTTGGTCGCGGGGTGACGCAACCGCAGCGCTCGCGCGTGAAGGCACAGGCGCGGGTGGGGCGTTCCCCCGTAGACCGTGTCACCGAGGATGGGAATCCCCTCGTCCGACGCGTGGATCCGGATCTGGTGGGTGCGCCCTGTCTTCGGCTCGGCCTTCACCCGCCAGCGCCCCGCGCCTCCGGAAAGGACCGTGAACCGCGTCTCCGCTTCCAAACCCTCTTCGGGATCGTCGACGCTCTCGAAGCGGCAGGACACCTTGCGAATGAACGATTTCCCTGCACCACCCAGGGGGGGGGGGGGGGGGGGGGGGGGGGGGGGGGGGGGGGGGGGGGGGGGGGGGGGGGGGGGGGGGGGGGGGGGGGGGGGGGGGGGGGGGGGGGGGGGGGGGGGGGGGGGGGGGGGGGGGGGGGGGGGGGGGGGTCGCGGCCCGGGTCGCGGTCCGTCTGGGGCACGTACTCCTTCTCCGCCCTGCGCTTTGAGAACTGCTTGAAGAGCGAAACGTTGCCGCGCCGGGTTTTCGAAAACACGAGGACGCCCGAGGTCTCCTTGTCCAGTCGCTGGAGGATCGCCAGGTCGGCCCAACGCGGTTCCCGCCGTTTCAGCCATTCGTAGATTCCCTCGCCGGCGTGGAAATTCGCGGCATGGGTGTTGATGCCCGCCGGCTTGTCGATCACCAGCAGGTCGTCGTCCTCGTGCAGAATCAGGGGGCCGCGAACCGCGGGTGCTTCGATCGCTTCCATCGCTTCCATCACGCGTCACCAGAACTTCCAATCGCCGCGCGCGACCACCCAGACCGCGAGCAGGAGATTGGTGATGGCGTGGGCGGTCATGGCGTCGCCGATCCGGTTCTTGCGAAGGACCAATCCCTGGTAGGCGAGCCCGCAGAGGATCCCCGCCAGCCACTGGTGGTGAGTGAAAGCGAACACGCCGCACGTCAACGCCAGCGACACGCCGTGAAACCGCTTGAAGGGAACGCGCTCGAATTCGGGGCTGATCATGTAGCGGTACAGGAACGAGCGGTAGAACACCTCCTCCAGCATGGGGACCAGCGCCGTCGACCCGACCGTCCGCACCACAACGAAGAGCCACCCCATCGCGCTTCCGGCGCCAAACGCCACGAAGGGATTCCAAATCACCGGGGGCGTCTCCGCCGGGTCCTTCCCGAAACCCAGCTTGAACATCAGCTCGTCCTGCTTGGGATAGAACGGATCCAACCCCACCCAGATGGCGAAGACCGCCACGCCCACCACCACCGCTTCCCAGCTGAACGCCCACTTCAATTCGGCGACCGCGTGCCGGCACTCCCACACCAGCCACGCCCCCACGAGGGTCTTCACCAAGTACCACCAGTACCGCGAGGTCTCCCCGCCGGTCGTCTGCAGGGTGATGGTGATCAGGAGGAAGACGACGAACGGGACGACTCGCGCCAGCAACGGGGATTTCTTGATGTCATCCAGCATAGTGTCTCCCGATTCAACGAGGCTTTTCAGACTCCGACACCGAGTTCGTGATCACCGGTTTCGCCTTCCACTTCGGCGTCACGGCGCCCTTGCGGATCTGCCATCCGAAAAAAAGACCGAGCCCCACCACCACGATCACCGGCGGAATGGCGATCAACGCCAACCACGCCGATCCCGTCCATCGCTTCGATCCTCCCCGGGTCACGTTTTTCGTCCCCCGCGCCCCCGCCCTGAAAGGCGCCGACGAGTTCCCGCGAGCACCGACCGCACCCCGCGAATCAAGGCATCCGCCTCGCGCTCGGTGCCGATGGTGATCCGCAGGTGTCGATCCAGGGCCGGGTTCGAGAACCAGCGGACGAGGATTTTTTTCTCCCGCAACCGCTCCAACCACTCGCGGGCCGGGGGACCCGGGGGAGTCGCGAGAAGGAAATTGGTCTCGCTGGGCAGGACGTCGAACCCTTCCGCGGTGAGGATCGCCGCCAGCCTCTCCCTGGTCGCGATCACCTTCCGGAAGTTGGAACGGTAGTACGCGAGATCCCCCAGGGTCGCCTCGGCCGCGACC
This sequence comes from uncultured Verrucomicrobiota bacterium, assembly GCA_942490575.1. GTDB lineage: Bacteria > Verrucomicrobiota > Verrucomicrobiia > Limisphaerales > CAIMTB01 > CAIMTB01. The sequence goes on along the minus strand of CALNYA010000074.1, from coordinate 30,309 downwards.
TGCCCCAGCCCGTTGACGTTGTAGCTGTCGCGGATCTTGTGCAGGCCCGCGATGAGGGCCGGGTGACCCACGAAGTAGCCCACGCGCTGGAAGCAGAGCGAGTAGGCCTTCGAGAACGTGCGCGCCACCAGGACGTTTTCCAATTCCAGGGCCAGCTCCATGGCGTGCCCGCGCGCGAAATCGACGTAGGCCTCGTCCAGCACCACCACACCCCGCGCCGCCTTGGCGAGCGCGCGAAGGTCCGCCAGCGGATAACCCGCCCGCTCGGCGCGTTGGGCGTCGTCACCAGCGTCAGGGCCGCGTCGAAATCCCAAAGCCCGCCGCGCTTCAGTTCGGTCACCGACGGAATCCCGAAGTCCGACTTCAACGGAACCTCGTTTCGCAGGGCCCCATGCGCGTCGGCGAGGACGGGATAGAGCGAGTAGCTGGGTGTGAAGTACTGAACTGTCGCGCGACCGGGTTCCGCCGCGGACCCTCGCCCATTCGCCCTCGGCTTCGCCGTTGGCTTCCCCGATCGGGCGGCCGCGGGTTCCGCGAAACATCGCACCGCCATGGCCAGCAGTTCGTCGCTCCCGTTGCCCACGATCACCCGCTCCGAGTCGCACCCGTGCAATCGGGCCAGCTTTTCCCTGAGACGCTCCGCCGAAGGATTCGGATAGAGCCGCAGGCGTCCGTCCACCGCGGCGCGGACGGCGGCGAGAACCTTGGGCGACGGCGGGTAGGGGTTTTCGTTGGTGTTGAGCTTGATCAACCCGCGCACCTTGGGCTGTTCGCCCGGGACATACGCGTGAAGCCCGCGCACCAGCGGGCGGACCCAACGGGCCGGGCCGCCGCTTCCAGTCGAAGTCGATTTCGAAGTCGCCATGATTGCCGACGGTCGTGTCGTGTCGTGTCGTGTCGAGGGATCGGGAGCCGGGTCCGTCGCCCGTTCAATCCTTGCCGAAACGGATCGACGCCGAGCGCCCATGGGCGTCCAGACCCTCCATCCCGGCGAACGCTCGAACCCCGCCCAGCGCCTTGCGCAACGAGGTCTTGTCGTATTCCACCACGCTGGTCCGGCGTTGAAACTGGTCGACCGTCAATCCGGAGAACGAGCGCCCGCCGCCGCCGGTTGGCAGGACGTGGCTCGGTCCAGCGACGTAATCGCCGAGGACCGTCGGCGACCAGGGCCCCACGAAAATCCCGCCCGCGGTCCGGATCCGCGCCGCGATCCCGGACGCTCGGCGCGCGTGGATCTCGCAGTGTTCGGGGGCCAGTTCGTTCGTGACCGCGATGGACTCCTCCATCGACCGCATGTGGATGAGCCAGCCGTTGTTCTTCAGCGCCGCCTCGATGAACTCGCGGCGTCCCAAGCGGGGCAACTGCCGCGCCACCTCGCGTTTCACGGCCTGGATGAGCTTCGCCGAGGGGGTCACCAGCCAGACGCGTTCGTGACCCGATCCGTGCTCCGCCTGCGCCAGGAGATCCGCGGCGACGAACACCGGATTCGCGGAGTCGTCCGCCAACACCAGCATCTCGCTCGGCCCCGGCAGCAAGTCGACGGCCACCTGCCCGAACAGGAGTCGCTTCGCGGCCACCACGTACGCGTTGCCGGGCCCGAAGACCTTGCTCACCGACCGGATCGTCGCGGTGCCGAACGCCATCGCGCCGATCGCCTGGGCGCCGCCGAGCTTGTAGACCTCCGTGGCGCCGGCCGAACGAGCGGCGAAAAGAAGCGCCGGATTCACGGACCCGTCCCGCCGCGGAGGAGTGCAAAGCACGATCTCGGGACACCCCGCCACCCGCGCCAGGGTCACCGTCATCAGAGCCGTCGAAACCAGGGGCGCCGTCCCTCCGGGAATGTAGATCCCGACCCGATGGAACGGATCGAACTTCTCCCCCACCCTTCCGCCGTGCGAATTGCGCATGCTCCATCCCCGGCGCAGCGACTTCCGCGCGAACCCGGCGACGTTCCGGTCGACTTCCTTCACCGCGGCGCGCAACGCGTCGTCCGCCTGCACCGACGCCGCCATCCATTCGGCCTTGCTGACGGGAAACGCGGAGGGTTCCAGTCGCACGCCGTCGAAACGCTCGGTCAACTCCGTCAGCGCCTCGTCGCCGCGCTCGGCCACGGCGTCCAGCACGGAACGGGCCCTCGACTCGATCTTGGCGTCGAAGAGGCTCGAACCACCGGCCATGCGGGCGAGTTGCGAGACGAATGTCGCGTCCGATTGTCGGAGCAGATTCATGTGCGGCCGACGCTAGGAGGGATTGGGAACCAAGTCAAAAGCCGCGCCGACGACGCCTCACCGCCCTAGGATCCGAATCAATTCACCGGCGCCGGCATGGTTCGGATCGATCGCGAGAACTCGACGCGCCGCGGCCAGGGCCTCCGAGCGCAGGTCCGATTGCATCAGGACGGTCGCCCGGGCATACGGAATGCGGGCGTCCCGCGGATTCGCCCGTTCCGCCGCCTCCAGCATCGTCAACGCGCGCCCGGAATCTCCCCGCTGCTGGTACGCCAGCCCCAGGTTGTAGGCGGCCCGGTCATTCGACGGATCCAGGCGTAGAGCCTCTTCCAGAGCCGCCACCGCCTGACCCAGATCGCCGACTTCCGCCCAGGCGAGTCCCAGTCGGTAATGGTTCTCACCGAGGTCCGGCTGGATCCTCGCGGCTTCCTTCGTCTGTTCCAGCGCCTCCCGGGATCGTCCCGTCAGACTGAAAGCCACCGCCAAGTCCTGGCGCAACGCCGGCGATCCGGGATCCCATTCCACCGCGCGCCGATAGTGCCCGATCGCCTCGTCCATCGCCCCCCGAGCCATCGCGGCGACCGCCAGCTGGGCCTGGCCCGTCGGCTGGTCCGCGTTCAGGCGGAGCATGTGCGCCAATTCCAGACCGGCGACCGACTCCTGGTGCCCCTGCCCGCGAAGGGCCCAGGCCGACGCCACCCGCACCCCGCGCGAACCGTCCGTCAGCCGTCCGCGCACCGCCGCCGCCGCGGCGCCGTCCCCGGCTTCCACCACCGGCGCCAGCGCCTGGACAGCCCGATGCCGCACCAGCGGGTGCTCGTGGTTCAAGGCGCCGATCAGCGCGTTTCGCACCGGTTCGTCGTTCACCCAACGGGCGAGAAGTGCGACCGACGACGCCTTCCAGGAAGGTGTCTCCTTCGACTCCAGAAGCCCCAGCAACCCTTCGCGCGCGGATGGATCGCCGCGCCTTCCCCTCGCCATGAGCGACGCGCGGGCGCGGGCCGGCCGGTTCATGCGCGGACCGTACCACGTCTCGCACGCCGCCAGGGCCCAGTCCGCGTCGCGATCCGCATGGCACCGGTTGCAGGCGTTCGGGATTCCGAACTCCTTCGTCAGCAGAGGATCGGGCGTCGTGAAACCGTGGTCGTGCCGGGGGTCCCTCCCCATGTAGACAGTCGTCGGCATATGGCAATCGACGCACCGGCTGCCCGCCTCGCCCGGACGATGAAAGCTGTGCCGGACCGGGTCGATGATCGGCGATCCCTGCCGCGTCCCGTTGTGGCAGCGCATGCACAGGTCGTTTCCATCCACCAGAGGCTGCGCCTTGTGCGGGTCGTGGCAGTCCATGCAGGTCACGCCAGCCGCGTGCATCCGGCTCCCGAGAAACGCCGTGTACTCGTAGTCCTCCTCCAGAACCTGCCCGTCCGGGTAAAACACGTCGGTCTCGTCGACGATCGAAAGCAGGTAATGATCCCAGAACGACTCGCCCGGCACGAAATCACCCGTCAACTCACCGCGCCGCGCGTGGCAGGGCGCGCAACTCTCCATGTGTTCGGCCGGCGTGCGCTTCACCAGGGTGGGATCCTTCTTCCCGGAATCCGTCCAGGCCCGCTGCCAGCTCACGTGGTCGCGCATCGGACCGTGGCAGGCCTCGCATCCGACCGTCGGTTCCGCCATCGCCGACCCGTAGGCGTCCGTGACCGGATCGTAGTGCTTCCGAAACCTCGTGTTGTGGCACGTCCCGCACATCGTGTTCCAGTTCATCCCCCTTCCCGTCCAGTGACCCCATTCGCCCGGACGCCGGTCCTCGGCGCCGTAGACGTTGAACCACTCGTTCGTCCTCGGATCCCAGGAAGCCTCGAGCGTCTGGAGACGACCCCCGGGGAATTCCACCAGGTACTGCCGGAGCGGATCGTGTCCGATCACCCGCGCGACCGGCATCGCCTCCCGCTTTCCGGCCAGACCGTCCGCCTCGACCGTTGGGCGGCCGTCGTTCCAGGCGACCTCGGTGGTCTGGCTGCCGTGGGCGAAACTTCGGGCGGGTTCGAAGGCGGTCCGGTCCAGGGACTCGTTCACAGGGCGCTCGGCAAGACCGTGGTTCGAGCCGTGCCAGGAACCGTGCTGGGCCCCGTGACATTCCTTGCAGGACTCCGAACCGGCGTACCGCGCGAACGCTTCGGCATCAGGCCCCAGGACCCAGGGTGCTGGCGGGGCGCCTGAACCGGCTCCAGCCGCCCCAACTCCGGAGGGCCGCGGACCAGGTGGCGGTCCAAACGGCCACACCCACCAGACCGCCGCGATGACAACCGCCGCGAGGGTCAGGCCGACCTTCCACCCCACGGGCCCATCTCCGACCTTCGGACCCGCGCCGCGGGTTTCGGTTTCGGACGCGGCGGCGTGATGGGGAGTGTTTCGGCGTTTCTTGGACACGAGAAGCTCGACCGGCCTCGCGAAACCGTGGCGGCAAAAGACAGCCGCATCAACCGCGAACCCGGACCCCGAGTCCACAGGCCCTCAGGATGGATCCGTGTGATCCGTGTGCTCCGTGGTTGTCCACCCTCGGAACCGCCTCCACGGCGTCCCGGCACTTGGCGAGTCCCGCCCCGTTCGGCATCATCCCGCCGCCATGCCGCTGCATCCACTCGCCGGACGCCCCGCGCCCCGGGAATCCCTGATCGACCTGGGACAACTCGAACGGGCCTACTACGAACGGTCCCCGGACCTCGCCCAACCGTCCCAGGCGGTGAGCTTCGGCACCAGCGGCCACCGCGGCACCTCCGCGCAATCCACCTTCACCGAGGCCCACATCCTCGCCATCACCCAGGCGATCTGTGAATACCGGCACGCGCAGGGGACCACGGGCCCGGTCTACATGGGCATGGACACCCACGCCCTCTCCGCCGCGGCCCAGCGCACCGCGCTCGAAGTGCTCGCGGCGAACGACGTCCAGGTCTGTGTCCAGACCAACGGCGGATTCACACCCACCCCCGCCGTCTCCCACGCCATCCTCACCCACAATCGAGGCCGCACCCAGGGCATCGCCGACGGCATCATCATCACCCCGTCGCACAACCCGCCCACGGACGGCGGCTTCAAGTACAACCCGCCCTATGGCGGTCCCGCCGACAGCGACGTGACCCAGGCGATCCAGGACCGGGCCAACGAACTCTTGCGTGGGAAGAACCAGTCCGTCCGGCGCATGCCCTACGAGGAGGCGTCCCGCGCCGCCACGACCCATTCCCACGATTTCATCCTGCCCTACGTCCAGGACCTCCCGAACGTCGTGAACCTCCGCGCCATCCGGGACGCGCGGATCCGCATCGGAATCGATCCCCTCGGCGGAGCCGCCATCGACTTCTGGGAACCCGTCCAGCGACTCCACGGACTCGACCTCACGATCGTGAACACGCAGGTCGATCCGAAGTTCGCCTTCATGACGCTGGATCACGACGGCAAAATCCGGATGGACTGTTCGAGCCCGTACGCCATGGCCAGTCTGATCGCGCTCAAGGACCAATATCAGGTGGCCTTCGGCAACGACCCCGACGCCGACCGGCACGGCATCGTCACTCCCGGGGGCCTGATGAATCCCAACCACTACCTCGCCGTCGCGATTCAGTACCTCGTCCAGACACGCGACCGGTGGCCCATCTCGGCGCGGATCGGCAAAACGGCCGTCAGTTCCCGCATGATCAACGCCGTGGTGACCTCGCTCGGAAGGTCGGTCCTCGAAGTCCCCGTCGGGTTCAAATGGTTCGCGCCCGGCCTCTTCGACGGCTCGCTCGTCTTCGGCGGCGAGGAGAGCGCCGGCGCCAGTTTCCAGCGCTTCGACGGCTCCGCCTGGAGCACCGACAAGGACGGTCTCATCCTCGGCCTGCTCGCCGCCGAGATGACCGCCACCACGGGCAAGGATCCGGGCCAGCATTATCAGGAACTCACCCGGGTCCACGGGGATCCCCGGTACATCCGCATCGACGCCCCGGTGACCCCCACCCAGAAGGCCGGCTTCAAGCGCCTCACCTGCGAGGCCGTCACGGCGACCGAACTCGCCGGCGAACGAATCATCCAGAAACTCACCCACGCCCCCGGAAACAGCGCCGCCATCGGTGGTCTCAAGGTTGAAACCGCCAACGGCTGGTTCGCCGCCCGCCCCTCCGGCACCGAGGATCTCTACCAGCTCTACGCGGAGAGTTTCCTCGGCGAGACCCACCTCCAGACCGTGGTCCAGGAAGCCCAGGTTCTCCTCGCCAAAACCCTCGGCGACTAGTCGTGTCGACCAGCCCGCCCCTGAACCGTGCGTTCCCCCGGGAACCACCCCTCCCCGAGCCCCGTCCCCAAAGCAGCCCCCGCATCATGAGCGTCCTCATCGTCGGATCCACCGCCCTCGACTCCATCAAAACCCCCGGCGCCGAAAACCCCCGGCTTCTGGGAGGTTCCGCCAGCCATGCGGCCGTCGCAGCGAGTTACTTCGCGCCCGTCCGCCTCGTTGGGATCGTCGGGGACGATTTCCCCCGGAAATACGTCCAACTCTACCAACGCCACGGGATCGACCTGGCCGGCCTCCAAACCCAGCCGGGAAAGACCTTTCACTGGGCGGGCGAGTACGAGGTCAACATGAACAACCGTCGAACCCTCGCCACCGAGCTGGGGGTCTTCGAGACGTTCTCCCCGGACCTGCCGAAGGCCTATCGTTCGACCCCGCTCGTCCTTCTGGCCAACATCGGCCCCGACCTCCAGCACCACGTCCTCGACCAGATGAAAAAACCCCGGTTCGTGGTCGCCGACACGATGGACCTCTGGATCAACATCGCCCGAGCTTCCCTGGTTCGACTCCTCAAGCGCATCGACGGTTTCGTCCTCAACGACAGCGAAGCCCGGGCCCTCACCGGCGAGGACAACGTGTTCGTGGCGCTCAAAAAACTCCACAAGCTCGGCCCCTCCCACGTGATCGTGAAGCTGGGCTCCCACGGCTCCGTCCTCAGCGGCCCCCGAGGACTCTTCCTCTGCCCCGCGTATCCCCTCGACAAGGTCGTCGACCCGACCGGCGCCGGTGATTCCTTTGTCGGCGGGCTCATGGGCTGGCTCGCCTCCGCCAAGGGTTCGATCGAGACGAACCTCCGCGCCGCCATGATCCGGGGTTCGGTCGTCGCGTCCTTTTGCTGCGAGGGCTTCGGCCTCACGCGCACCGATCGCATCCGGCGCGCCGACATCAACCGGCGGGTGGCCGAACTCGCGAAAATGACACGGTCCTGAAATCGCGTCGGATTCCAGGAATCCGTTGGACGTCCCTCGGGTTCCCTCACTAGCGTCCCCGCGGTTCGCAGCCACCGCACCGCGATCATGTTTGCGCCCCTCGCCGGCTTCATCGCCGGACTCCACCACGTCGTCACCGGCCCGGATCACCTGGCAGCCGTGGCGCCCCTGTCCGTGAACGATCGGTCCGCGGCGTGGCGCGGTGGTTGGAATTGGGCGCTGGGACATGCGGGTGGGGCCGGGTTTCTCGCCCTGATCGCGATCGCCCTCCGGGAAGTCGCCCCATTCGACGTCTTGAGGCTTTCGCTCTGGTCGGAACGTGTGGTGGGGGTCGTCCTCGTAGGAATCGGGCTGTGGGGCCTCCGAAAAGTCCTCACGCAGCGCGTGCATGCCCACGTTCACGAACACGACGGACACCGGCACGTCCATGTTCACGCCCATTCGGCAAGGGACGCCCACGATCCCGCCCGCGGCGGCGCGCATCGCCATGGGCACGCGGCCCTCGCCGTCGGAACACTCCATGGCCTGGCCGGCGGGTCCCATCTGCTCGGCGTCCTCCCCGCTCTCGCCCTCGACACCGCCGGCGCCGTCTTCTATCTCGCGGCCTACGGACTGGGAACGATCACCGCCATGGTCTCGTTCACAGCGCTGGTCGGCCTGGCTTCCCGGCGCGCCCATCACGCCGGCGTCGGCTGGCTTCGCGGACTCATGACCGCGTCCTCCCTCGCCGCCCTGAGCGTCGGAGTGTTCTGGATCTTCCACGGCGGCGCCGGCGAACCCGCCGCCGCCCACGCCATGGTGACCACGCCGCTGTAAGCGGCCTGGAGATCGGCCATTTTTCCTGGGCTCGCAGTGCGCGTTCATCCTCACGTGCATGGATCGGCGTTGTCACCAACCCGGGGAGATGGGCCGGTCCTACGGACCTTGATTCGGAAAGACGGGTTCGCGTGTCAGATGCGGACCTTGAACTCCTCGCCCTTCTTGAGGGTCCGCGCGAAGCCGGCCATCAGTTCGGGAATCCGCGTCAGATCCTTGAGGCTTACCACCTCGACCGGCGAATGCATGTAGCGGTTCGGCAAGGACACCAGGGCGCTGGGAATGCCGCCCCGCGTCCAGAAAATGGCGTCCGTGTCCGTCCCGGACGTCCCGGACTGCGCCTCGTGCTGCAGCGGGATTTCGAGAGCCTTGGCCACCTTTTCGAGGCGCCGCACAACCTCGGGATGATTGGCCCCACCGTGGGTGACGGTCGGGCCATCCCCGACCCGCACGTCCCCGTGGATCGTCTTGCTCACCGACGGGTAGTCGGTCGCGTGGGTGACGTCCACAACCACCGCGACATCCGGCTTCAGCGAATACGCGATCTGGCGGGCGCCGAGGAGGCCGATCTCCTCCATGATGTTCGACACGGCGCACACTTCGGCCTTCAGGCCCTTCCGGTTCTCGGTCAGCAACCGCAGGGTCTCCGCCACCGCGAAGGTTCCGATCCGGTTGTCAAAGGCCCGAGCCACCGCGAGGTCGCCGCGCAGGATCTCGAACTCGTCGACCAGGGTCACTGGGTTGCCGATACGCACCAGTTTCCCGGCCTCCTTCTTCGAACCCACCCCGATGTCGATGAACAGATCGTCCATCCGCGGATACTTCTTGTCGCCGTCCGCCTTCGTCAGATGGGGAGCCACGTTGCCGATCACGCCCAGGACCGGACCGTCGTCCGTGTGGACATGAACGCGCTGCGCCCGCGAGACGACCGGGTCGACCCCTCCCAACCGCCGCACGTACAGGTATCCGTTGTCGTCGATGTAGCTGACCGCCATGGCGATCTCGTCGGCGTGCGCCGCGAGCATCACCCGGGGGGATCCCCCTTTGTTCAAGACCGCGACGCAGTTTCCGTAGTGATCCGAATACGTCTCGTCGGCGTATTCAGTGACGTAATCGAGCCAGACCCGCTGACCACGCGCCTCGTGTCCGACCGGACTCGGCGTGTTGATCAGGGTTTTCAGAAACTCCAGGGACACTTGTCGCATGACGCACCCTGCCCATAAATCGGACTGTTTTCAAACGCGGAGATGAATTAGGCGCAGGAATTGCGCGTTGACGCTTGGCCCCCCCCCGGTAGCATGGCGCCCACGGTTGTTTCGGAACTCGAACCTTAAGGAACCAAGATGCCAGTCAATGTCGCAATCAACGGCTTCGGCCGTATCGGACGCCTCGTCTTCCGGGCCATGGTGGAACAGGGCCTCGTCGGCAAGGAAATCAACGTGGTGGCGGTCGGTGATATCGTGCCCGCCGACAATCTCGCCTATCTCCTGAAATACGATTCCACCCAGGGCCGCTTCAGCGGAACGGTCGGATCCAAGAAATCTTCGGCGGACAAGGAGGAGGACGACGTCCTCGTCGTCAACGGACAGGACATCAGCGTCGTGAGCGGCCGCACCCCGGCCGACCTGCCCTGGAAGGCCATGGCCGTCGACATCGTGATCGAGTGCACCGGGCTGTTCACGGATGCGGCGAAGGACAACCCGAAGTCCGCCTACGGCCACATCACCGCCGGGGCCAAGAAGGTCATCATCTCGGCACCCGCCAAGAACGACGACATCACGGTGGTCATGGGTGTGAACCACGAGAAGTACGACCCGGCCAAGCACCACGTCCTTTCCAACGCGTCCTGCACGACCAACTGCCTCGCGCCCGTCGTCCACGTCCTTCTCAAGGAAGGCTTCGGCATCGAGGAGGGTCTCATGACGACCATCCACGCCTACACCGCGACCCAGAAGACGGTCGACGGCCCGAGCAAGAAGGACTGGAAAGGCGGACGCACCGCCGCGCAGAACATCATCCCGTCGACCACCGGCGCCGCGAAGGCGGTCGCGCTCGCGATCCCCGAGGTCAAGGGCAAGCTCACCGGCATGGCGTTCCGCGTCCCGACCCCCACGGTGTCGGTCGTCGATCTGACCGTGAAGACGGTCAAGGACACCAGCTACGCCGAGATCAGCGCGGCGATGAAGAAGGCCAGCGAGACCTACCTCAAGGGCATCCTCGAGTACACCGAGGACGAGGTCGTCAGCTCCGACTTCATCCACTGCAAATCCAGCTCGGTCTACGACAAGGGCTCCGGCATCGAGTTGAACAAGCGCTTCTTCAAGCTCGTGAGCTGGTACGACAACGAGTGGGGTTACTCGAACCGGGTGGCGGACCTCGTCCGTTACATCCTCGGCAAAGGTATCTGATCGATCCGAGGGTCGCTTCGCCGACCTCCCGATCACCCAATCCTTTCAGCAGGGCGGCCCCTCACCGGGCCGCCCTTTTTTCATCCCGACCCATCCATTCAGTGATCGTGAATTGACGGCGCGCACATTGTGACGTGCAAATAGCATCATGGTGCGCACGCAAATCCAGCTTCCGGACGAGCTCTACGAGCGGGCCAAAGCGTTCGCGGCTGAGCGGGAGCTTTCCCTGGCCGAGGTCGCCCGGCGCGGCATCGAACTGTTCATCGCCCGGCACCCTTCCAAGCCCATTCTCGATCGCCTCTGGACGCTCCCAAGCGTGGACGGTGGGGGGCTGAAGGTCCCGTTGGAACAACTTCGTGACGTCTCCGCCCTGGATGAATCCACCCGCGGCCTGTCATGACCTCGATCGACACCAACATCCCTCCCCGCGCCCCTGACTTCCCATCACCGCCCACGAATCATCCCGACCACCGTGCCGTGGATCTGGTCCTCCGTTTCGGGAGCCAGCCGCGCCGGCCGGTCGTAGTACCAGAGCGACGACTCCGCCTCGTATCCCCCTTCGGCCAGGATGCGCTTCGACGGGATGTAACAGGGAACGTCGTTCGCGTAGGCCGTGATCCATAGGGTCTCGCCCGGGAGTTCCCGCTTCAGTCGGAGCGCGTAGTCGACGACGACTTCGCCCGGCAGGAACACCATCGAGAACCCGTCGCCGAATCGCCAGGCCTGGGCCGAATACGGAAGGGTGGTGGGGAGCGTCTCCCCGCGATCCAGTCGGGCCAGGTTCTTCCGGGCGTGGTACCCGACAATCCCGGATTCCGTGGCTCGTTTCTCCCATTCCTCCCGCGTCGGCAACGGTTGGAATTTCAAGTCGAACCCGCGCAACTCGGTCTGGGGCAGCCGGGGAAGTGAGAACAGTTCGGCCGACGCCATCACCCGGCCCGCCTCGGTGGCCAGGGCGCGTCCGTGGGCTTGGGCGAGAGCCATCCCGAAATCCTCACCGCCGCGGGGCGACGGATTGGTGTCCGCTCCGCACCCGATCGTGATCATGGCCACGGCGCCGGGGTGATCCTGTTCCAAGGCTTCCTGGGCGAATCCGGCCCAGTCGCCATGATGCTGGTTGATCTGGTGACCGAGGGTGGTGCAGTGGCAGGCGTAGTTCGCGACCACGGCCCGGACACGGCCGTCGAGATCCTTGGCGACCATCACGGGAAGAGACGGCTCCACCGGCCCGCCGGCGGTTCGGCGGTTCGCTCCGAAACCCACGCGCCCTTCCCCGCGCGACAGCCGGCCCGGCCGCCGATCGTCCAACGCGGCCAAGACCACCGCCTCCAGATGATCCTTCAGTTCCGCCGTGTACCGGTCGATCGCCGACGCCTCCTCCTCCGTCAGGTCACGCACGAAAATGTTGGCGGCGAATCCCCGCACCATGGGGCCTGAATGGGTGTGGGACGACGCGACCGCGAAGTTCTCGCGCTTCAGACCCACGCGGCGCTTCAACCGCCGCGCGACTTCGTCGATGATCTCCCGCGACACTCCGCAGTTGTCGACGGTCACGAGCACCCTGGGTCCCTGCCGGTCGCTTCCCATCGCCAGCGCCTTCGCCCACAACCGTTGCGCCGCGCCCGTCGACGGCCCGGACCGCGCCGCGTAGCCCGTCAATCGGATCGGGTATTCGGGAGTCACATCCCGCCGGGCCACGCCCACGACCAGGTCGGAGGATGAACCCGGGGTCGAACACCCGACCCAACCGCTCGCGATCATTCCCAAGCCAAAGCCGAACCATCGCCAAAGTGCCATCGCATTCATGGGGTGCGGCCATCCTCCGGCCCCGGTCCCCCAAGTGTCAACGCAGCCCCCATCCGCAGGCCGGACATGGAACCTTGTCGATCACCTGTTGCTGGAGATTCATCCGATGGAGTCGCTCCTTTCTCCCGGGAAGACAGACCGGACAGGAGGAGAAGCGCTCGAGGTCCCAGAGATCCGCCGCCACCAGACCGCCCCCGGATCGGCGTTTCTCGGTCAAGGCGGCCTCCAGGGCGGCTTCCAGGGTCGCCAGGTTGGGCGGCCGAAAATGGCCGTCCCTTTCCAGCGACTCCAACGCCCCGTTCCCGCCGCGCACAGGAATCAGGGACACCCGTCGCGCCCCGATCGACCAAGCGTGCCGCGTCGATCGGACCGCCCATTCCACGGCTTCACCCAGGGCTTCGAACGGAGGTTGGACCAGGACGAACGCGCGCCAACCGACTCCCTCCCGTCGGAGCGCCGCCGCGGCTTCGTCCAGGGCCTCCAGGGTCACCCGCTTGTTCAGCGCGTCGAGGACTCCCGGATTCACCGTCTCCAATCCCATGGCCACTTCCAGGTCGGCGCCCTGTTGTTCCGATCCGGGAGTCTTCGCCGTCAACCGGTCCCGCAATCGCCAGCAACGGTCCCCCACGAGCGAGGGATGGCTTTCCACGATCAGGCGTCGAAACGGGCGTGCCAGAGCCGCGATGGCCGAGTCCGCTTCCGGCGGAATGGCGCCGGCGTCGAAGTAGCTGCCGGCATTGTACAGCTTGAGTTCGTCGGGTGAAGCCGCCTGGACGGCAGGATCACCGAGCGCCAGGTCGAGTTGAGCGACGAGGTCGTCGGGGGTCACCGAAGTCTCCAGCGTGTGGCGCCAGAGATCGCAGAACAGGCACCGCCAAGGGCATTCCCGGTTGGTCAAGAGCACCGTCAGGACGGACGCCACCCCCCCTCCGACGGCGGCTTCCGGTTCGACGAACCACCCGGACGGCCGCCGCGGATCCAACGCTTCCCGCGCCGGCCGACGGTCGAGGATCCACCGGTCCCGGTCGCGCGGATTCTTGGGGTAGGGCGCCAAACCCCGGGGATCAGAGATACTCGTTGATGATCGCCTCGAGGAGCTCCTGCCGCCCGGATTCGAGGTCGTTCACTTCGCCGAGATTCAAGGCGTGCTTCTCGCAATCCGCCAGGGTGGCGCGTCCGGCCTCGATCTTGGCTCCGATTCCCGAATCCCAGCTGCGATACCGACGTTTCACGAAGGCATCCAGGCGTCCGTCCCTCCGGATCGCCGCGGCCGCCTTCAGTCCCCGCGCGAAGCAGTCCATGCCCGCGATGTGCGCCATGAACAGGTCATCCAACTGAAAACTCTCGCGCCTCACCTTGGCGTCGAAATTCACGCCGCCGGTGGACAGACCGCCATGCTTGAGAATCGAGAGCATCGCCTGCGTGGTGACGTACAGGTTGGTCGGGAATTGGTCCGTGTCCCACCCGAGGAAGGTGTCGCCCATGTTGGCATCGATGCTCCCCAGGGCATCCGCCGCGCCCGCGACCTCCAGTTCATGCTCGAACGTGTGCCCCGCCAGCCACGCGTGGTTGACCTCCAGGTTCAGCTTGAAGTGGGGCAGCAGGTCGTACTCCCGGAGAAAATTGAGGCAGGCCGCCGCGTCGCTGTCGTACTGGTGCTTGGTCGGTTCCTTCGGCTTGGGCTCGATGTAGAAGGGCGCCTTGAAACCCAACTTCTTCTTGTAGTCCACCGCCAGGTGCATGAACCGCCCAAGATGATCCATCTCCCGCTTCAGGTCCGTGTTGAGCAGCGTCGAGTACCCTTCCCGGCCGCCCCAGAACACATACCCTTCGCCGCCCAACTCGTGCGTCCACTCGATGGCTTTCTTGACCTGCGCCGCCGCGAAGCAAAACACGTCCGCGCTGCAACTCGTCGCCGCGCCGTGCATGTAACGCGGGTGCACGAAGTTCTGGGCCGTTCCCCAGAGGAGCCGGATCCCTGTGTCGCCCTGAAGTTTTTTCAGTTCGGTCGCCACCGCGTCGAAGTTCTTGTGCGATTCCGCCAGGGTCCGGCCGTGGGGCGCGACATCCCGATCGTGCCAGCAGTAGTACGGCGCCCCCAATTTCCCGACGAACTCGAACATGGCGCGGGCCCGCGACGTGGCTTCCTTGACCGTCCCCTCCCCCGCCTGCCAGGGGCGCTGCGCCGTGCCCCACCCGAACATGTCGGCTCCCGTCCCCCGCATCGTGTGCCAGTACACAACCGCGAACCGGAGGTGGTCCTTCATGGTCTTCCCTTCGATCACCTCCGATTCATCGTAGTGTTTGAAGGCGAGCGGATTCCGGGAGTCCTTGCCTTCGAAGGTGATCGACGGGATGCCGGGGAAAAAGGTCTTGGGCATGGAGCGTGCAGCGTGGAGTGGTTTTCGAGGCCGGAGGCTAGGCCGCCGGCCGAGACCTGTCCAGCCACGCCCCGCCCATGCGCACCTCACCGTCGGCCCCAAGGGATCAGACCAGGGAGACCTTGCGTTCGGGCTTCACGATCGTTGTGCCGGCAATCCGGTCGTGCCATGCCTGAAACTCGGCATCCCAGCTCGCCCAGAAGAATCCCAAACCCAGTGGCACCAGCGACACCACCGCTCCCAGCACGCGAACCACGGCGGTCTGCCAGTCCATGGCCCGACCGTCGAGACGGACCAGCCTGAGATTCAGGACGGATCCACCCAGGGTGGTGCCCTTCCAAGTCCAGAGAATCCCATGGTACAGCGCCCAGAGAGTCCAGAAGGCCTCGGCGCTCTGGAAGGTCGCCAGATTGATGACCCCCACCAGAACGAGATCGATCAGGGACGCTCCCAACCGGGGCCAGAAGCCCACGCGCGGCATCGCGAGGTCGTCCATCGGCGCCATCGGGATCACCCGCGGAGGCACGGGCGCAGCCGCCGCCGATGCCGATGCCGATGCGAAGGGGGGCGGTGTCATCGGCGGCGGAGTTCCCGCGGGCGGCGTTGATTCGCCGGGGAGAGGTCCGGGCGTCCCGGGCGCGCCCGCCGGGGGCGTCTCCACGGAAGCTTGCGGCGCCGTCGTCCCAACGGGTTCGAATCCGTGGGTCGCCGGCCCGGGAGCCCCGGAAGCCAGGGCGCTGGCCGCCGCCATGCTTGGACCGCGCGGCACGCCCGGCGTGGGACGTTGTTCGTTCCGGATCGCATCCAGGATTCGAATGAGCACCGCGCCCACCCCGAGGGGAAGGGCCAGCGCATAAACCATCATCCCCACGACCGGGATCATGTAGCAGAGGTACAGAACCACGGACCCCACCAGGACGGCCCCCACCGGATGGCTCAGACCGGTCATCCCCGCGGCGCGGGTCAGCGCAGCGCCGGCGGCCCCGTAGGTCGCCACCCGTCCAAAGACGCACAACGCGAAAAACGCGATCCAAATGAGGAAAGGCGCGATCAACGTGAAGCTCAGCAGCAGCGAAATCGGGCCGACCAGAACGCAGGCCAGCAGACCCACGAGGAACGAACGCGCGGGCTGGTCCCGCACCATCTCCATGCACTGGCCGAGCGGCCGTGACAGGATCAGCGCCACCATCACATGCAATACGAGGAACATCCCGGCCGCCACCCACACCCAGCCGACGCGCGGCGGGAAAGGTCGAAGCAGGAGCACTCCCTGGAGCAGGTAGTCCTTGGCCCCCTCGAAGTAGCCCAACAAGGGCCCCAGGGACACAATCTCGGGAGTCGACTTCAGGGATGCGGCGGGATCGACCTCGGGCGGAACACCCACGGCGAGCAGTTCACCATCCAGATCCGCGGTCGGACCGAACCGGCCATGCGACAGGATCAGCGCCGTATCGCCCCCGATTCCACCAGTCACTTCGGCCTCACCGAGGACGACGACGACGTCGCCGCGCACCCGGCCCTCGATCTTGAGTTTCCCGAAGACCACCACGACGTCCCCGCGAACATCCCCTTCGATATTGGCGTCGCCATGGACGACGACGACTTCCGATGCCGACTGCCGCGGACCCACCCTGGCGCTGGATCCGACCGAAACCACCTCGCCCAGACGCTGTCGCGCCTCGGCGGGTTTCGCGGCCTGGGTCGGCGGGACCGGGTTGGACACCTCTTCGGAATCCTGTCCGGATCGACCGTCCCGGGTCGTCTCCACCGGAGCCGCGGGTGGGCTGCCGGGAATGGGCGGTTCGGCGCTCCACACCCGGGCCGAGTCATGGATCCCCAGCCAGCCGATCGCGGAAACAAGCGCCAGGGCGGCCTGGATCCGACGTTTGCCATGCAACTTCATTGGTCCTCCTTGAAAAATCGTTTTCATTCCCGGCGCATCGCGAGACGCCAACAAACCGTGCCCAACCCGATCGTGGTCAGATAACTGAGAGCGGCCACGCAAGCGGCGCCCCAGACCACCCAGGTACCCGCCGACCGCGCCAGAACGAGCAGCGCGGACCCCAGGGTTTCGAAGACGGACCGGATCACGGGCAGGCCCGACACCCAGGGCCGGATCTCCGCTCCCAACCCGGACAGGGTCACGCCGCTCGACAGACCCCACATCACGTAAATCATCAGAGCCGAGAGCGCGCAACTCCCCGTCAGGAACGCCCATCGCGCGGCGAGCGGCCAGTGGGCGAACGACTTCCGCCACCAGGGCGCCTCCCGCCGCGCCGCGATCGCCCGCATCACGCGGGGCATCAGGGTTTCCGGCGCCGCGCGATCCGGCAGGCGCCGCAACTCGCGGTCGATGAGTTGTTCCAGGTCCTCATCCGGATGGGGCCTCATGAACAAGGGATGGCGGATGATCTTCATAATGTCGTGGCGGACCCCGTGGAGTCCTCGAATTCCTCCCGATTCACTCCCAGCTTCAGCTTTTTGCGAAGGGTCTCCCGACCCCGGTGGATGTCGGTCTTCAACTTGCTCAGCGAAATCTTCAACCGAACCGCGATCTCCTCATAACTGAGGTCCTCGTAATGGTAGAGGACCAGCGGCACACGCTGGCTGGCCGGCAATTGTTCGAGGACCCGCTCCAGTAGGTCCCGACGATCGACGGCGCTGGCTTCATGGACCGTCGTGTCCTCCACCGGTACATCCCAGATCTTGTCCTCGCGCTCCGATCCCTCGGGTGAGAGATCCGAAAAAAACTTCCAACGCGCCCGATAGCGCTGCAAGTGGTTGATACACAGGTTCCTGGTGACCGTTTTCAGCCAACCCCCAGCCGTCACGCTGGTTTGGAGGTCATCGAAGTGGTTGAAGGCGCGCAAGAAGACCTCCTGGGCCACATCTTCCGCCTCGGCATTGTTCGCGAGCAGCCGGTAGGCGGTCGAGTAGACCATGCCTTGGTAGGACCTCATAAAGTCCTCGAAATTGTTCGGGTTTGTCGTCACCTGACCTTCACCGGCCTGGACACACGCCTTACCACCCGGCGATGACCCGGCAGGTTGCAACGAGTTTGCCCCCCGACCCAACCCAATCCGACCCAACCCAACCTTGCTCGGACCGGACCGCGATGGCCGCGGCCCTTCCCTCGACCAGCCCGCGGGCCCTACTGGCGGCCGTTGTACCAACTGTCCGCCAGCTTCGCGATCACCTCGGGGCGGGGCGCCCCGTCGAACGCCATCACCCGGTATCGCAGCACCAGCGGTTTGTCCGGCGTCACCACCACCGAACCCGGACCCGTGATGCTGGGGTTGATCAGACCGATGCCGGAAACCACGTGCCAGCTCGTCGGCGGGTGGGTCTTCCGTCCCACCACCACCACGGTCGATTGTTTCCCGTCCGAGTAGGTCGAGTGAAGTCCGTACCAGGGCGCGTCAGGCCAGTTGGATTCCGGCTCGGTCGGCTTGGGCGGAGCCAGCGTCACCGCCCCTCCCGGACCGATGGGTTGGATTCGCGCCCCCTTCCGAAGTCGCACCGCAAGCCCTCCGAAGGCGCACCGCTCAAGGGTCACCGGCGCCCCGACCGAAAACTGAACGGTCAGTTCCAAGGCGGTCGCGCCTTCGAGGAGCGCGACTCCGGCGCGCAGGTCCTCGCCGACCATCCGCGCGCCGTCGACCTGCCACTCGTTCAACGCCCGGAATCGGATGTACCCGAGCCCGGGCGGCGAGGTTTCGATCCCCTTGTTGACGATCTCGCGGCCCTTGACCGGGGCCTTCTCGCCCCATCCCCAGAAATCGGCCTTCTTTCCACCTCCCGACATCTCCACCCAGCCGAAGAACACGCCGCGATGATGCCGATGGTCGTCCGGTCCCACCTCGGTCACGGCGATTCCACCGGGCGTGTGGAGGGGATGGAAATAGCAGGCGCCAGGCACCGAGACCCCGCTGCCGAACGGTTGCCGGAGCTGGTAGTTGCACAACTCCCGGGTTCCGTACCGAACCAGCACCTTGTCGGGCTGGCGGGTCAGGTTCATCTCCGGGGGCTTCGATCGTTCCGCCGCCCGAGCGGAACCCGCCGACCCCACCGCGAGCACGCCTCCGGCCGCGAGGCTTCGCGCCAGGAAACGCCGCCGTGTTGAATCGCTCCGAGTCCCTTCCCGTTCGCTAGGTCCGCGCATCCGCAAGGCTTACGAGTCATCGCCCCCCGCCGCAACTAGTCCGTTGGAGCACGGAATCCCGTTGGGATTCGCCGACCTCGCAGTTCACGACCCCCTTGGTTCGCCCCGACGCCACAGCCCTCGTTCAGCCATAGCGGCGCGTCAGCCGCCAGGAATCGAAGGCCAACCGGTGCGCTCCCGTCATCGCGGCGAAATCCGGCGAGCCGTCCGAATGTTTCGGCCATCCGCCCGCCGCCGCCTTGCCATCGCCCCCGCCCCCTGCCGTCGGCTTCGCGTTGGCAGCCGTATCCTGGGCCGCCGCCGCCGCCCGGGGTTTCGCCAACGGATTGTCGCGAATCTCCGCCGTGGCGCGTCGGGCCGGCGCGCCGTCGTAGCTCATCGCCTGGTCCGTGAGACGGAGATCTTCCACGAGTTCCCGGTGCGGCCGGATTCCCTTGCCCTGCAGAACCCCGTGGTACGCGCGCACGGCTTCGTCGGGCGACACCTTGCCGTCGGTGATGAGCCGCAGCATCTCGACGAAGGCGAGCTGGTGTTCCGCGTTGTTGATCTTCCGACCGAACAACGCCACCCGCGCCCCGTGCTTCTGGGCGTCGTGGATCAGGCGGAACGCGTCGTAGGTCGTCCCGGCGCTTCCACCGAGGATGCCCACGACGAGGTTCGGATCGTACTGCGCCAGTTCCTCCATCGCCTTCGGACCGTGGTACACGATCTTCAGGAACACGGGCCGGCCGGCGTCGGGAACTCCCGCCAACGTCCGGAGAATGTTGTCGTTGATGAATTCGCCGAGTTTCTCGGGCGGAATCCCGCTCCCCACGTTGGGATCGAAGACCTCCAGGAAATGCCGGAACGTCTTCCTTTCGGCTTCCTCGCGGAATTCCTTGTACCAGAGCAGCGCCTCGCGGTCCTGGTCGAGTTCGTTGACGAACGTCACCGAATAGAGGCCGAGGTTCGCTCCGGGAAAGGGCTGGCCGGTCCGGTCGCATTCCACTTCACCGCACTGGATCTGGTCGATGGACGCGCTCCGGAACGGCTGGGAGGGCTCCCGCGTGTAGCAGCCGTGACGGGCCGCCCAGACGTCGGTCGTGTCGTTCGCGCGCGCGGCGGGCGTCACCTGGCAATCGCGGAACAGTCCCTCCTTGATCGCCAACTGTTCGCTCACGTACGCCGACATCAGCATGATGTCGACGATCCCCTGGTGGACCATCTCGCGGATGATATCGAGGAACTCCGGGAGGTTGCGGTACCCGAATTCGTCCCGGGACCAGACTTCCGGCGAGAACTGGGCCGGCCGGGCCCCGCGCCGGGCCAGATACGCCCGCGGCCCCGGAGCGCGGACGCCAAACGCCATGTCGGCATCCTTGGCATCCGCCAGGATGAAGGCGCGCGAGCGGGGATTGGACCGGATCTCCGCGAGCTTGACGTCGAGCGACTTGTTCATCGCTTCTGCGCGAGGATCTGTTCGGTCACGGCCTTGACCAGCGCCTCGGCGTCGGCGTCGAGACCCGCCTCCGGTTGGGATTTGGGCGGGATGCCGCACACCACGCCCGGGCGCCACTCGGCGTTGTCGCACAGCTCGCATTCCTTGAGGCCGTGCCGCGGGTCGGGGATTCCGAGGCTCTGCTTGATGTTCAGGAGATCCTTGAGCTGCGTCGGCGTCATGGTCTGCGCCGGTTTGCCCAACTGCGCGGCGACCAGGACCGTCCGACAGTACGCCTCGAGG
This sequence comes from uncultured Verrucomicrobiota bacterium, assembly GCA_942490575.1. Taxonomy (GTDB): domain Bacteria; phylum Verrucomicrobiota; class Verrucomicrobiia; order Limisphaerales; family CAIMTB01; genus CAIMTB01. The sequence continues at coordinate 9,535 of CALNYA010000074.1, read as the reverse complement.
ATCTCCATCTTGAAGTACGCGTCCTCGACGTCGTTGTGACTCCAGGTCACGACGCCGTGGTTGGCCATCAGGACCGTGTTGTGCTTGTCCACGAGGTCGGCCACCAGCTTGCCCATCTCCGGCGTCCCCGGGGTCCGGTAGGGCGCCATCGCCACCGACGCGAACACCTCGTATTCAGGAATCATGCAGGTGGGCGGTTCGACGCCCGCCACGGCGAATCCGGTCGAATACGGCGGATGACAATGCACGGTCGCCTTCGCCCGGGGCTGGCGCTTCATGATCTGAAGGTGCATCAGGATCTCGCTGGTCCGCTTCTTCTTGCCGGCCTTCTGATTCCCATCCAGATCGACGAGGCACATGTCCTCGGGCTTCATGAACCCCTTGCTCACCAGCGTGGGCGTGCACAGCGCCAGATCGTCCGCCACCCGGATGGCGATGTTCCCGCCATTGCCGTCCACGTAGGCCCGCTGCCAGAGCCGGCGCCCCATGTCGCAGATCTGTTCCTTCAGAATCTGCATCTGGGGTGTGTTGAAGAAGGCCTCCAGATCCTCGGGCGAACTCGAGGCCGACACCGGCTTCGCGAAGGTCCCCGCCGTCCGGCTCGCCGGCGAAACGGACCCGCGCCCCCGCCTGTTCGCGTGATCCCGCAGGGCGTCCTTCGCCGAAGGCGTCAGCAACGCGTCGGCCGGCAGTTGAGTCGGGTCGTCGCCCCGGGCGATCCGGGCTTCGATGTCCTTCGCGGTGATGACGGTGGCCATGGTGTTCTGGGGTCTGTGAATGAAGACGAAATGAGTGCTGGAATCGGCTCAGCGCGGACGATGAAACACGTTGTCGATGAGCGCGGCGTTGATCGCGTCGATCGGCGGCGACACCGGAAAGGGCTGGGCCGCTTCGCGTCCTTCGACGAATCCGATGACGTCGCCGACGCCGCCACCCAGGTTGTCGTACACGACGAGGGTGGGTTCGGAGGTCAGTCCGGGCGGGCACGTTCCGCCCTGGGGAAAATGCGCGCGATTGAAGGGATTCACCACCAGCCAGCGGGCGCCGTCGAGACCGGCCACCGTGCGGCTGAGCGTCACCCGGCCGATGACCTGGCCCAATCTCACGCGGCGTCCTCCAGGGCGGTGGAACCTGGCGCGACCTCGTCGACGATCCCCACGATCATCCAGCGGACCGGACTGCGGTCGTCGCCCACGGCCTTTCGCGCGGCGGCGCCGTCGCTCGAGATCAGCACGCGCTCGTGCATCCCGGCGCCCAGGGAGTCGATCGCCACCTGCGGCACCCCTTCCGGCTCTCCGTCCCGGCTGATCGGCTGGCAGATGACGAGGCGCCATCCCTCGAAGCTCGGGTGCTTCCGGGTGGCCGTCAGATTGCCTTCGACACGGGCGAGAAACATGAATGCGGGGTCGTGGGGACAGGGATCGATGAGGGCGCCTAGAAAATCCGGAGTTTGTCGACCATCACGCAGCGGCGGACGCGGGTGAAGGTCCTCGGGTTGCAGATGCCCTCCCCGGTGGTCGTGGCGATGGAGAAGTTCCCGTAGCCTTCGCCCCCCGAGCCGAGGCCGGCCAGGCTGGAGCCGTTTTTGACGAAGAGCGTCGTTTCGAGCGCGCGCGCCATCGCCGTCATGTTCGAGACGTCGTGCGAATGGATCAGCGCCGAGTGCTTGTAGCCGTGCTCCGCCTTCTTCGCGAGGGCGACCCCCTCCTCGACCGTCTTCACCCGCACGATCGGAATGAAGGGCATCATCTGCTCCTCCTCGACGAAAAGGTGGTCGGCCGGGGTTTCCGCGAAGAGCAACTGCGTGCCCGGCGGAATGGACACGCCGGCGGCTTTGGCCAGAACCGACGGATCGCGTCCGACCAGATCCCGATTCACGACCGGGTGCGGGCATCCGGCGCCCTGCCCCGGCGGGAACACGAAGGCCGCCTTCGAAAGGGATTCCACCTGGGACGAGTTCAGGCGGTGGGCCCCGTTCTTCTCGAGCGCCGCCATGAACTTCTCGAAGAAGGGTTCGAGGACGTAGACCTCCTTCTCGCCGATGCACAGGAGGTTGTTGTCGTACGCCGCCCCGTAGACCACGCACTTCGCGGCGTTGGTCAGGCAACTGGTTCCGTCGACGAGCACCGGCGGATTCCCGGGTCCGGCGCACACCGCGCGCTTGCCGCTCGCCATCGCGGCCTTCACCACGCCCGGCCCTCCGGTGACGCAAAGCAGCTTCACCCACTCGTTCTTCCCGATGGCGCTGAAGGATTCGAGCGTGGGCGGCTCGACGATGCACGCGAGGTTCTCGATCGCCAGTTCCCGGTAGATCGCCTCGTTGAAAACCCGCGCCGCCATGACCGCGCATTTGTAGGCCGCCGGATGCGCGTTGAAGACCGCCGAGTTGCCCGCCGCCGCCAGGCTGATGATGTTGCACGCCATCGTCGGGATGGAATGCGTGCTCGGCGTCACCGCGCCGACCACTCCGAAGGGCGCGTACTCCTCCAGCGTGATGCCGTGATCGCCGCTCAGGCCGTACGGATTCAGGAATTCGACTCCGGGGATCCCCCGCTGCGCCTTGAGCTTCTCGATCTTGTGGTCGAGACGCCCGATCTTCGTTTCTTCCAGCTCGATACGGCCCCACTCGGAAGCGTTCGCCTCGCAGAGCCGCTTCACGATCTCGATCACCTTCACCCGCCCCGCCACACCCTTCTCCGAGAGCTTCAGGAACGCCTCATGCGCCGCGGCGCAGGCTTCGTCGGCGTCGGCGAAGACGCCGAACTTGCCTCGGAATCCGGTTCGAGCGCCCGTCGCGGAGCGACCCGTGGCCGGAAGGTTGCAGGACGCCGACGACCCAGGCGCGGCACCGGCCGGCTTCGACGCCTGACCGAGCCGGGCTAGAACCTCCGCGACGACGTCGCGGATCAACGTTTCATTCACTTGAGAACTCATCGCTCGCTATTGGCTTTCGGGTTCCGTGGGGAACCCCAATTCACCGCATGACCTCAAACCGCCCACCCTTCCAACCCCGCGTCCGCTCCCGTCCTCGGCCCTCCGTCCTCGGCCCTCCGTCCTCCGTCCTCCGCCTTCAGTCCTCGGTCGGGAATCCTCCGTCGGCGTCAGGACGTCCGGGCGGAGAACACCTGTTTCCCCAGCACATCCACCGAATCCACGATGCCGATGATGACGGCGTCGACCGGCGCCTTTCCCATGTCGGGCGCCAGGCGGGCGCTGCTGCCCTGGCAAAAGAGGACCATCTCCCCGAGGCCGGCCCCGACGCTGTCCACGGCGACGATGGTGTTGGATCCGGCCTTGAACCGGGTTGGATCCTTGTCGTCGACGAGTTGGGGGCGCAGCAACAGGAGTTTCCTGCCGCTCATGGCGGGATCCTTCTTGGTGGCGACCACCGATCCTTCGACCCGGGCTAGAAACATGGTGCTTCGTGGGACGGGAACTGCTGGCGATGCCACCGAACGCGGTCCGGTTCCTCCTTCAGGGAGCGAACCCAGCCAGCGGCCGGCGACCTCGAATCAGCGCTTCTTGGGCAGAACCTGTTCCGTTTCGGCGTGCGGCCGGGCGATGACGTGAACGCTCACGAGTTCGCCCTTGATCGCCTTGATCGCCTGCGCGCCGGCGTCGGTGGCGGCCTTGACCGCCGCGACATCGCCGACGACGGCCGCGGTGACCAGCGCGTTGCCGACCTGCGTCATGGGTCCGGCCAGTTCGACGTTCGCCGCCTTCAGCATTGCGTCCGTCGCTTCGACCAGGGCGACGAGGCCCCGGGTTTCAATGAGTCCGATTGCTTGTTGAGCCATACTCGTTGTCCGATTCGGTTGTCCGTCTTGGGTTGAATTCAGGTCCGCTGGAAATTCATTTCACATTAGCGGCTCGCCGATCATCCACCGGCCGCCGCCAGAAGGTGGCGCTGGACTTCGCGGGCCACGACCAGTTCCTCGTTCGCGGGAATGACCATCACCTTCACGCGGGATCCGGGGGTGCTCACGACGCCCTCCGTGGCGCGCAGCGCCGCGTTCGCCACCGGGTCCACCTCGATTCCGAATCCATCGAGACCCGCGCAGATGGCGGCTCTTGTCTCCGTCCGGTTCTCGCCGATGCCCGCGGTGAACACCAACGCGTCGAGGCCGTTCAATTCCAGGAGATACCCCCCGATCCAGCGTCGCGCCTCGTGCACGAAGAAATCCAAGGCCCGTTTCGCCCGCGCATCGCCCTTCGCCGCGGCGGCGCCGATGTCCCGGATGTCGTTGGACAGGCCGCTCAGTCCCTTCAGCCCGGACTCCTTGCACAACTGGTTCTCCACCTCGTCCAGCGACAATCCCAGGTGCCGGAGGGCGAACGGAACCGCGAAGCTGTCCAGATCGCCGACCCGGTTGTTGTGCGGCAGTCCCGACTGGGGGCTCATGCCCAGACTGTTGCCGATCGCGACCCCATTCCGGATGCCGGTCACGCTCGAGCTTCCGCCCAGATGGCAGGAGATCACCCGCAATGCCGGGTCCTTCACCGGGCTGGCGCCACCGTCGACGTAGAGTCGACGGACCCGTTCCCGCCACATCGGCGCGCCCAAGTAGTTCCGCGGAACGTTCCGCCACGAACTTATGGCTCGCCCCGTGGAATCCCCAGCGCCGAACGCCCGCCTCATGCCACGAATCCGGCACGGCGTACCGCTGCGCCGCCTCGGGAATCCACTGATAGAAAGCCGTCTCGAACAGCCCGATCAACGGCGTGCCGGGCATGCGCTTCGCGAACAACCGGATCCCGGAGATGTAGGGCGGGTTGTGCGCCGGGGCCAGGGCGTTGTACGCCTCCATCGCCTTGACCGAGTCCTCGTCCAACCGGACGCATCCGTTCACGCCCTTGGCCACCACCGTCTTGAACCCCACCGCCGCGATCTCCGACTCCGACGCGATGCCGCCCGATTCCAGAAGCGCCTTGAGACAGTCGCCGATCGCCGCGTCGTGATCGGTCACCCGTTCGAACCCACCCTTGTGCAACACCTGCTCGACGCCCGTCGAAAAATCGAACAACCGCCACTTGAGTGACGTGCTTCCGAGATTGGCGACGAGGATCTTCATGACGGACAGCGCCTCGGATGGGTGGGGCGACGGTATCCACCGCCACCGCGCCGAGGCGCCGCGATCGGGATCGGGATCGGGATCAGGCCAGCCACTTGCCCAACCCGGCCAATCCCTCGTGCGGCCGCGGAATGACCTGCACGCTCACGACCTGGCCGATACCGGAGGCCGCCGCGGCTCCCGCGTCGACCGCCGCCTTCACGCTCGCCACGTCGCCCCGGAAGAAGCCGGTCACGAACCCCGACCCGACCTTCTCCCAACCGGTGAAGGACACGTTGGCCGCCTTCAACGCCGCGTCGGTGCCTTCGAGAAGGGCGCACAGTCCCTTCGTCTCAATCATGCCAATTGCCTGGTTTGCCATGGGAATTCTCCGTTCGTCTCCTGAGTGAATTTCTGTCGCTTCGCGTTCGCGTTCGAGTTCGGTGGGCGCGCGCCTACTTCTTGGCCGCGGCGGCGATATCGCCGAGGAAGCCCTTCACGAGATCGTCGTGGGGGCGGGCGATGACGTGGGATCCGATCAACTCGCCGACCTTCGAGGCGGCCCTCGACCCGGCGTCGACCGCCGCCTTCACGCTCGCGACGTCCCCGCGAACGATGACGGTGATCATGCCGCCCCCGATGGGGATGGATTTGGCTACGCTGACGTTCGCGGCCTTCACCATCGCGTCGGTCGCCTCGACGCTGCCGGTGAAGCCCTTCGTTTCAATCATTCCGATCGCTTCGCTCATAACGTGTTCTCGCTTCGCAAGGGTTCGTGGTGTCTGTCCGTAAAGAATCAGTTCGGAAAAGTCGTCCTCTGGTTGGTCCATCGCCTCCGCGATTCATGCGGCTCGTGGACGGGGCATTCATCGGACCAGCTCGCAGGGCGTCTCGGGTTGCAGGTCGCAGGCGTTGCCCTCGTCCGTGTCGATGTGCACCTCGAGTTTGAAGCTCGGGTCCACCCGAACGAGCATCTGTTCGAAGGTGGTCGCGCAGGGGCCACCCACGCGAAGCGCCATCGAATCCCCCCCCTTCACTCCATAAAACGACGCGTCGTCGGGATGCATGTGAACGTGCCGCAACGCCCGGATCACCCCATCCCCCATCTCGAAGAAACCCGCCGGCCCCATGAGCATGCAACCGGGCGTTCCCTGGATGCTTCCCGAACTCCGAAGCGGCACCTCGAAGCCCAGCGCGATCGCGTCCGTGTAGGCCAACTCCACCTGGTTCAGCGTTCGGCAAGGTCCCAGGATCCGGAGGTTCGAGATGACCCGGCTCCGCGGACCAATGAGCGTCACCGCCTCCTTCGCCGCGAACTGCCCGTCCTGGTACAGCCATTTGAACGGCGTCAACTGGTGTCCCGGACCGAACAACGCCTCGACCGCCGCCTGCGTCAGATGACAGTGCCGAGCGCTGATGTTCACCAGAAGCGGCGAAGGCGCCGAAGCCACCCGCGGCAACGACTTCCCCATCCGCCGGTACACCTCCTGGCGGACCCAGTGTTCAACAACTGCACGATGGAGCGTGGGCGAAGCGGTAGCCATGGTGCTCGAAAGCGTCCGCAGAATCGCCAAGCACAAGCCCAAGTGTCAATCAGGTTCTTGCAATATCTTCCAAAATCTTCCACAACCACGCCTGAATGCAGGCCGAGGCGCGCCAGTTAAGAATTGAAGACTATCTGCAAAGGGCCGAATTCGCGTCACTTGAAGAGTTGGCGCAGTAATGTTGCCGCGTCCACTTCCACCGTGCGCCGAGACCTGACCGCCTTGGAAACAAAGGGACTGTTGCGCCGCACTCACGGAGGCGCACGCATCATGCAACCTCGCTCGGATGAATTTTCCTTTGATAATCGGGATACGCATGCCTCTGGGCGAAAAGGAAAGCATTGGACGTGTGGCGGCAGGTTTGATTGGCAACGGCCAGACCGTGATCATGGATGCTGGCACCACGGTCTACCACGTGGCGCGCCATCTGGAATCCAAAGCCCCCCATCATCACCAACTCCATGCCCATCGCAAATCTTTTTGCCTCCAACAATCGCGTGGAAGTGATCGTTTCCGGTGGGGTCATCTACCCCCGCCTGGGAGTCCTGGTGGGGCCTCTGGCGGTGGAATCCTTCAGCCGCATGAATGCCGACGTGGCCATCATGGGCGCCGGGGGGATCACTCTGGATGGCATCACCAACTCACATGGACTGTTGATCGACATCCATAGCACGTGCGATGATCACCGCCGCCGAGAGGGTGATCTTCTGCCTCGACCACTCAAAGTTCGGCCGACGGCTCGTCTCGTTCCTGTGTCCGCTCGACGAGATCGACGTCGTGGTCACCGACCGACTCGCGCCCGAGCCCCTCCTGGCCGGACTCCGCGAGCGCGGCATCGAGGTTGTGCGGACACCCGAAACCGCTCCCCGCTAGGCCGTGCCGGGGGGGAATCGAATCGAACCCGAGGCGCGACATGTCTGGAGTCCGAAGTGAGCACCGGGCATCGGTCACCGAGCCGACTGGAAAGTCCACGGGACGTGCATTCCAGAAACGGTTCCCAAGCCCCGTCGGGGGTCCTCGACGTTTCCAGTGGGTGATCATCACCCACGCAAATAGCGTCGGAGTAGGTCCCTGAGTGACCGGACGATGTAGCGCAGGCTGCCCAGCCTGCTGTATCGCCGGTTGCCAACCGGCGGGGACCGTGTCGCGGAGCAACGCATGCGACTCGTTGGTTCCAGTAGGGACTCGAGTCGTCACGCCCGCCGACTGGCAGTCGGCGAAACAGCAGACAAGGCTGTCTGCGCTACGGGCGCGCGAGTTGGCGCATCAAGACCCTGGCCCCTCAAGTCTTCACAAGAATCATCTGGCCTCATGCGAGAAATGAGCCATACCTAGGAGGAATCCCCTAGGCACCTCGGATGGTCCGATTCCGCCTAAGCGATTCCAGAAAGGCATGCTGTGGACTGCTCCTCAATGGAACGCGTTCCTCGGGCGCGCGTCGTTTTCGTTTCCGCCGGGACTTCCGAGACGCTGTTGGGACGGACGGCTCGGCACTGCGACACTGGAGACGGCTGGCAACCGCCTGCGCGATGGTCGGGATTCCTTGGTTCGTCGCGGGCACCGTTTGGGCGCAAGGCACGATTCAATTTTCGACACTGGTCCCAGGCTCCGTGAACGCGCGGGTGACCCGCGCCGAGGCGCCGGTGGGGAGCGCCTACCTCGGGCAGCTTTACGCGGCGTTCGCCGGGGGTGCCCTGGGTCCCGTGGGAAGGCCCCTGCCCTTCCGCGACGACGCCGCCATCGGATACATCACGGGAGGTGGTGATGTGGTGGTGGTCGGGGTCGCGGCCGGCGGTTCGGCTCACGTGAAGCTAGTCGCCTGGGATGCGTCGATGGGCGACAGCTACGACGCGGCGGTTGAGAGGGGCTCGGGAAGGCCTTTACCACAACAAAAATAACTACATATTCTAATGGTTTAATATGACCTAAAGTACCACCAGGATGATATTTTTAAATTCTTCAATAGTTATCCCCTTATTTTCTGCAATATATATTGCAGCCATATCTAATAAAATCATAAACATTACTGAAGATGTTGTAGGAGCCATATTAATTTTATCTATTTCCATTATCTTTTCCGTACCAACTACTAACATGTAATCAACTAAATCTTTAGTATAATACAGTCCCTGTTATTAGAAATAAATGTATTTATAGTTACATTAAATTTATCTGTTAAGATGACGAAGAAACATTAAACCATTCGCTAGAATTACCACTATTACTTACCATAATTAAACAATCATCATTAGAAAAAACTCCAAAATTCACCATGATATAAATCTTCCACATGTAAATAAGTTAATTTGTAATCCTAAACTTAACCATGTGAAACAGATTTTTTACATACCCATCCAGATTTCTATTCCGGTAACAAATACGTACTTGTTCATTTAATATATTAGTTAAAATATACACATTATTAATAATTGTAAATCGAACATCTCTATAGAATGACTATAAATATCTAATTTATGATTTAATTGCGGAATATTAGAAATAATATTAAGATTATTTATTTCAGTAAAATCTTTAATAATATAAGAGGATTCATCATATTTTGTAAATAATAATCGATGTCCTATCATTATTTTTTGTTTAAATTTATCCATTGCATACCATCCTTTATAACTATCTTCAAGTAACTATTTTATCATTGAAATAGTAAATCTATTAATTGCTTTATATAACATTCTGATGGTTTTATTTTTTAAGGTCTTCTTTATAAATCCAATTATCTATTTTTTTGATAGGAAATATATCTTTTATACTTGAACGTTCTTTGTAGAATTTGTAACTATTATTATCTCTTTTCCCTAATTTAACAAGATTAAGTAAAAAATCTTCTGTACCATCAGTAATTTAAATTATTATTTGCTAACTCTTTATAAAATAATTCCCAACATCTATGATTTGAATCAACTAATTTATTAGTTGTAT
>CALNYA010000073.1:0-35968 GCA_942490575.1 uncultured Verrucomicrobiota bacterium | reverse complement strand
ACGGTGAACAGCTACAAGCGCTACCAACCCGGCAGCTGGGCCCCGACGCGGATGGCCTGGGCGACCGACAATCGGACGACCGGTTTCCGGATCGTGGGCCATGACAAGTCGTTCCGGGTCGAAAACCGGATGCCCGGCGCCGATGCGAATCCGTACCTGGCGCTTGCCGCCACGCTGGCGCGGCCTTGCCGGGGTTGAGGAAGGTTTGCTGACTGCGGGGATGAGTACCGGGGCAACGCCTACGTCGACGAAGCTTTGAAGCGGTTGCCCAGCAGCCTTCGGGCGGCGACCGACTTGTTCGAGAATTCCCGCCTCGCCCGGGCTGCGTTCGGCGATGTGGTGGTCGATTTCTACGTCCGCCACGCGCGCCTTGAGCACCAGGCCTTCAGCAACGCGGTGACCGACTGGGAAAAGCGCCGCTACTTCGAGCAGATCTGAGCGGCTCAGTCGTCGATCCGGACGCAGGATTCGATGTCGGTGGGGAGGAAGGTGCAGCGGTCGATGCGAAGCTGCAGACTGAGATCGCGCTTGGGTTCGATGAACAGATCGTCCCGGGCCAGGTGAAGCACGCCGCGGAGTCGAATGCCGTCCCGGAGGATGACCTCGACCCGCCGATCGAGGGGCAGTCCGAGTTGGCGGGCCATTTCCTTCAGGGCGGAACGACGCTCCTCATGCCATCGCGAGAGGCCATCCGATTCCCCGGGCCGGGCGGCGAAATTGAATCCCAGTTGCTCCGGTTCAGGGGCCATGGCTGTGGGATCGGAAGGTCCCGTGGACGCCCGTGAGTTGCACGCGAAAAGTTGCAAGCCCGCCTGGATCCGTCACGTTGTTCGCACCCATGGCCCAATTCGAAATCATCGAACAGGAAGGCGTCAGGCTCGTGAAGGCCACCCTTCAGGAGGAGACCATTCGGACGGAATCCGGCGCCCTTTATTACATGAAAGGGGCCATCACGATGGAATCCAAGGCGCCCGGCATCGGCGGGTTCTTCAAGGCCCTCGCCACGGGCGAGAAGATATTCCGCCCCACCTACACCGGCACCGGGGAGCTCTTCCTGGAGCCTTCGTTCGGTGGATTCCACATCTTCGACGGCGGCGGACAGACATGGATCACCGAAAGCGGTAGCTACTGGGCGTCGGAGATGGGGATCACCGTGGATGTCCACCGGGAGAGCACGCTCACGGCGTTCAAGAGCGGGGAGGGATTCCTCGATTTTCAGACCAAGTTGAGCGGTCAGGGAACCATCGTCCTCCAAGCCCAGGGCGCCGTGGAGGTCGTGTCCCTCAAGAACGAACGGATGACCGTCGACGGCAACTATGTCCTCGCGCGCAGCGGCGAAATCAAATACTCGGCCCAGCGCGCCACCAAATCGCTGTTCAGTTCGATGACCTCGGGGGAGGGCTTCGTGCGGATCTACGAGGGTTCCGGGACGCTCCTGATGGCGCCGGTGCCGTACTGGCGGCATCGAATGTTCAACCTCATGTCCGGTCTCCGAGCGGGTGGAAAGGCGGGCGGCGGCGAGTGACTGACGGTCCTCAACCCTCGGACTCAAGGCGGTCCAGCCCTTTGCCGATAGTTTTCCCGTATGACTGTTTCAGGTGGCTCCATGCTGTCCCTGCTTCAGAGTGCGATGGACGCGCAATCGACCCGTGCGGACCTGGGCGTCGCGGTCCTCGATAAGGCGCAGGAGATGATGAAACAGCAGGGCGACGCCCTGGTGGATCTTCTGGTGGAATCCGGGATGCCGAATTCCGCCGGCCGTCTGGATGTTTTCGCGTGATCCCAGGCTTTCCGAGAGAGCCGGGTCGACGCGGCGAACAGGGTTCAAGGCGCGGGGTTGACGGCGAGAACCGCGGTCGGCACGCTTTTCCGACGTTGCTGCGGGCTTTGCGGTCGGATCCCAGGGGTCCCAAGGCCGATTTCGGGCCGGAGTCCTTGCAGCGCGTCGATGGTCTGGATGCCGACGTGGCGGAATTGGCAGACGCGCTAGACTCAAAATCTGGTACCCGTAAGGGTGTGTGGGTTCGACCCCCTCCGTCGGCACCAAATCACAGACTGAACGCTCGATGGGTGTCGCGAATGACACCGGGAGTTGGGCGGCGAAAGCCCTCCGGGCCATTCCCGGGGCGGCCTTTCCGAGCCGCTAGGGGAGGGAAAAATGCGGTTGCGGGGGTTCCTTCGGCCCCGCCAGTGTCCAAGGAGACTCATGAAGACGCGTCACGCGGTTGAGAACCGGCCCGGGACTTCCGGGGTCGGTGAAGGTCCATCTTTGGAAAATCCGCCCTTCAGGGCCTGGGCCAGGCGGGGTCGGCGTCGCTGGTTCACCCTGGCTCTTGGTTCCGCCGGGTGTTGGGCGGGACTCCACGCGGGGATCGCAAGCGCCCAGGAGACCTCCGAGTTGATCACCACCCAGTTGCCGTTTCCGCAGTACGTCGCCGTGACCGACGATCACTACGGGGTTCGGATCGGTCGCGTCCAGATCCGCTATGATCTCTCGCTCGAAACGGTCTTCACCGACAACCGGAACCTGGAGGATACCGACAAGGACTCCGACTTCGGCCTCCGTCCGACACTGACGTTTGGATTGTTCTATCCGCTGAACGACCGCCAGAAACTCCAGGTGGATGTGGGGGTGGGGTATCAGTGGTGGGACGAGGTTTCGGACCAGAACCGGTTCTATGTCGCTCCCCGCTCCCACGTGAGCTACGTGCTCGGCGTCGGGGAAGTCGATGTCTCGCTCTCCAACAACACCGCCAGTTCCTCCGAGGCGTCGTCCCGCGTGGAAATCGCCGGAGGACCGGGGGCGAACGGATCGCCGGGAGGCGACATCGCCTTCAACCGGATCAGCAACATGACGACCCTGGGAGCGGGATGGCAACCCGGGCGGATCGGTATTCGCGGGAATTACTCGTTCATGATCGACCGGTCGTTGAACGACCAGTTCGCGTCCCTGGACATGAACCGCCACATCTTCGCCGGCGGGATCGATTGCAAGGTGACCGATCCCATCACGGTGGGGTTGGCGGGGAATTATTCGATCTACAGCTACCTCGAGAGCATTCAGAACGACGGGTCCGGCTTCAACATCACACCAACGGTGTCCTGGCGGATCCGCGACAATCTGAGCCTCGATGCCGCGATCGGCTACGGTGAGTCGAACTTCGACCAGACGGGGACGGTCCAGGACAACGACGCGTTCTCGGGTCTCACCTACGACGTGGGAATCCGGCATCAGCTCAACAAGCGGATGAACCATTCGCTGCAGTTCAGTCGCGGGGCCGACCCGGGGTTGGGCTCGAACTTCACCGAACGCTTCATCCTGGGGTACAATTTCGCGGCCCAGATCAGCCCGGTCCTGCGGCCCTACCTGGGATTCTCCTACGAATCCGCGGCGATTTCCGGGGAGAACGGGGAGAACCCGGATTTGTACCGGCTGAACGTCGGGGTGGGCTATCCCGTGTTGCGGAGGGCGACGCTGGGACTGAATTACAACCTGACCTGGCGTGTGTCGGACGATCCCACCCGCGAGTACGCCGAGAACCGGGTGAGCCTGATCGCGAGTTATCGATTCTAAAGCCGCGGGGGTTCGGGTGAATCCGGATCGGCGGCACCAACGTTATGAAAGTGTTGAGCACGTTCCTGGTCATTCTCCTGGCATTGGCCGCCTCCCCGGTGTCGCGGGCGCAGTCGGCCGGCCCGGACCGGTCTGCCATCGTGGACGGGGCCGGATCGGTCCCCGGAGTCAGGCGCGGCCGCGTCACGTCGGGTTCGGCCCTGGCGGGTGGCGGGACGACATCGGCGGACACCCGGTATGAACTTCGTTCCGGCGATCGCCTGCGATTCCGGATCGAAGAGGATCCGGCGACCGGCCGGGATCCGATCCTTGTCGCGGTCAACACGGTGGGCGAGGCGGGCTTTCCGGTGAGCCGCGAGTCCGACCTCCGGGTGACACTTTCCGTCCGGGGCAAAACGCTTCCCCAGGTGAAGGAACTCCTCACGGCCCGGTTGCTGGAGGAGTACTACAACCGGGCCACCGTCGAACTGGCTCTGGAGGAGAAGATCGTGACCCCCGGCAAGGTCCAGTTCTTCGGCGAGATGCGGGGGACGATCCCCATGCTCCCCGACCATCCCCCCATGTACCTGAGCGAACAGGTGCTCCAGATGGGAGTGCCGGACTTCGCCGACCTTCGCCGGGTGAAGATCCATCGACTGGACCCGATCACCCAGACTTCGCGCGTCATCGAAGTGGACGTCCGATCGATCATTCGCGGCGGCGCGCGGTCCAAGGATGTGATTCTGCAGGACGGCGACCGGGTCGAGGTCCCCCAGAAGTGGATCAACTGAACGGCCGGGACGGAACCGCCCAGGAACAACGCATGTCCAAGTTTCTTCCTCCTCCCCAAGGCGGTCCGGCGCGATACCGGTCGCCGGTGGCGGATCGGGTCAACCTCGTCGCCTTCCTGCGACGATCGCTCCGGATGTTCCGGCGCCGATGGTGGATCGCCGTGGCGACCCTCGCCATCGGGGTGGGATTGGGGGTGTACCGGGCGAAGACCCAGCCGGACATGTACACCGCGATGTCCCAGTTGAGCGTCGCGCCCAAGGTGGCCTTTTCCCAGCGGACCGGCGATCGGGCGACCATCACGGAGGAAAGGCAGAATTACGCCCAGGCGCAGATGGAATACATGCGCGGGGTCGCGTTGCTGGCCAAGGTGGAGGAGAAGGTCCAGGACCTGCGGAATTCGGACGGGACGATCCCGACCAAGGTTCTCTCGGTGGCGCAGGGCGCGGGGTCGACGTTCATCCTGACGGTCAACAGCACCAGCCTCGACTACGCCCGCCGATTCGCCCGCGCGTGGGCCCAGGAATTCCGCCTGTTCAAGGAGGACATGCTCAGCGAGGTGGCCCGGAAGCAGATCGACCGGACCCGTTATGACCTGAGCCGCCAGGAGGAGCAGGTGAAGGAGGCGCGGGCGATTCTGGACGAGTTCCTGAAGGTCCACCAAATCGCCACCAGCCAGGACACCGGAAACGCCGCTCAGGAACTCCTCGACAATCTTCAGCGCCGCCGCCAGTCGGTGGAGTTGGAACGGCAACGACTCGAGGCGAAGACGGCCGAGCAGCTGGCGGATGAAAAGGTGGCGGCCCAGGGCGTGTCCGGGTCCGCGGGAACCGGGTTGGCTGGGGTCGGCGTCGGAGACACCGGAGTGGCGGAACCCACTGATCCGCTGGAGAAATTCATGGGGCGCTCGACCTACCGGGATCTTCGGCTCCGGTTGCGGCGCGTGGAGGCGGAGATCGAGCGGCAGACCCCGCTTCTCAAGCCGGCTCATCCCTACATGGTCAACCTCGCGCGCGTTCAGGAGGACCTGGGGCGGGAGATGCGGGAACAGCTCGCGCTCATCGATGAGATCCGGCGGGCGCAGATCGCGTCCATGAAGCTCGAGGAGTCCGTTCTGGACGAGCAGATCAAGCGGGAGGTGGAGAATGTCTTTCGGCTGCGCGAGATCAGCCGCGAATACGGGCGACTTTCGGAGAACTTCATCGGCCACAAGCGGCAGTTGGACGAACTCAACCGCGACCTGCAGGCGCTTTCGAAACTCCAGTCGAGCGACGAGGATTTCACGATCCTGGAGGAAGGTGTCGGCCCCGGAGCGCCGATCGGGCCCAACCGGGCCCGCACGGTGATCGTCGGAGTGTCGGTCGGTTTGCTGGTGGGTCTGGCGCTGATCTTCCTCCTCCACAAGCTCGATGACCGGGTGGAATCGGCCGAGGACTTGGAGAAGGCGCTGGAGGAGCCGATCCTCGGCCAGATCCCGATCGTCAGCCGGCGAGACGCCAAGGACGGCGTGATCTCAGTCGATCGGTTGTCGCCGAACAACATCTTCGTGGAGGCGTTTCGCGGTGTGCGGTCGTCGGTGATGTTCGGGGATCTCGGCGGGGCGAAGCAGGTGATGATGGCGACGAGTTCCGTGCCCGGGGACGGGAAGACCACCTTCACGGTGAACTTCGCGATCACGCTCGCGAAGGCTGGGAACCGGGTCCTGCTGGTCGACGCCGACCTCCGCCGCGGGACCGTGGCGGACTATTTCAATCTGCCGCCGGAACCCGGTCTGTCCGATGTCCTGAGCGGCCACGAGGCGTGGCCCGACGTGCTCAACGCGACTCAGCACCAGACTCTGCTGGTGATCACCCAGGGCCGGGAGGTTCCGAACCCGGGCGAACTCCTTTTGTCGAAGGTCTTCAGCCGGTTCATCGAGCAGGCGCGCCGGGAATTCGACTACATCATCTTCGATTCACCGCCGGTGATCGGCATGGACGACGCGGCGTCCCTGGCGAGCAACTGCGACGGGCTCGTCTTTGTGTACCGGGTCGGATCCACCTCGCTGAGGTTGGCGAAGCTCGCGGTGAACATCACCCGGCAACGCGGAGGACACATCCTCGGGCTCATCCTGAACGGAGTTTCGCTGGGCAGTCCCGACTACTACTACACGGCCTATTACTACTCCCATTACGCCTACACGGGCGGCCGCCGGAGGAAGGCGGTGACCGAAGGGGGCGCTGACGTCGGCCACCGCCCCGGGGGGGCCCGATTGCTGGATGGGATGCGGGAAGGACGCGACGACGATCCGCCCGAGACGCGTCACGCCGAACTTCTGGAGGGGGAGCCGGGAACGGCGGACGGACTGAATGGATCGCCCCCCGGCGACGGGGGATCGAAGCCGGGACCGGGTCTATCGGACTGACGGGCGCTTGGTGTTCCGGAGATTTGCGGCCTTGCAGGCTTGACCCCGCGAGGCCGTTTCGCTTTCTGGGGGTGTCACGCTTTCCCGTTCGCGGCTTGGATCGATTCCGGCCATTCCGAAGGGCGGGGCGTCGGACGAGAGTACCGGGACGCGATGAAACCACGGTTGGTGATGCGGCGGGTCGAGAAGAGCTTCGGGGCTACCCGGGCTCTCGCCGGTGTTTCGTTGGAAGTGGGGGCGGGCGAAGTGCTGGCGTTGATCGGCGAAAATGGGGCGGGGAAGAGCACCCTCATGAAGGTGCTGAGCGGGGCGTACCTCCCGGATGCCGGAAGCATCGAGTTGGATGGTCGGCCCTTTGAGCCCGGGGATCCGTTGCACGCCCGACGTGGCGGCATCGAGATGATCTACCAGGAACTGACCCTGGCCCCCCACCTCAGCGTCGAGGAGAATATCCTGCTCGGGGGCGAGCCCGCGCGTTGGGGTTGGCTGGACCGCGGGAAACGGCGGGCGCTGGCCCATGCGGCTCTCGTCGAACTCGATCAGGGCGGCCTTCCGCTGGACGCGCCGGTGGGCGGCCGTCCGATCGCCGAGCAGCAGATCGTCGAGATCGCCAGGGCCCTGGTCCGGCAGCCCCGCGTGCTGATCCTCGACGAGCCGACCAGCAGCCTCACCCGGCGCGACGCCGAAAGCCTGTTCCGCGTGATCGGGCGCCTCCGCGAGCGTGGCGTTTCGATCATCTACATCAGCCACTTCCTCGAGGAGTGCCAGGCGATCTGCGACCGATACACGGTGCTTCGCGACGGCGAGAGCGTCGGCAGCGGAGCCATGGCCGAGGCCAATTTGGGTGGGATCATCCGCCTGATGGTGGGTCGCGAGGTGAAGGACATCTATCCGCGCCTTCCCCACGACCTGGGCGAAACAGTGCTCCGAGTCCGCGACCTGGCCGGCCGGAACAAGCCGGCGTCGGTCTCCTTCGATCTGCGCGCTGGGGAGATCCTCGGCATCGCCGGACTGGTGGGGGCCGGTCGGACCGAAACGCTTCGCACGGTGTTCGGGTTGGACCAAGGCCGCGCCGGATCGATCGCCGTGTTCGGCCGCGAATCCCTCGGCCTATCCCCGCGCCAGCGGCTCGCCCAGGGGATGGGATTGCTGAGCGAGGATCGCAAGGCCGAGGGGTTGCTGTTGGGCCGGAGCCTCTCCGACAATCTGACCCTGACCCGGCTCGGCCCGGTGTCTCGCTTCGGCCTCGTGAGCGACCGGCTTCAGGACGCCGCCACCTCCGAATGGATGAAGCGGCTCGACGTCCGGGCCCGGGGGCCGCGCCAGGCGATCGGCGAACTCTCGGGCGGCAACCAGCAGAAGATCGCCATCGGCCGCCTGCTCCATCATGAGGCGCGGATCCTTCTGCTGGACGAACCGACGCGCGGCATCGATGTCGGGTCCAAGGCGCAGATCTACCGCCTGATCGGGGATCTGGCGGTCCTGGGCAAGTCCATCGTGTTCGTCAGCTCGTACCTGCCCGAACTCCTGGGGATATGCGACACGGTGGCTGTCATGTGCCGCGGGGAACTGGTGGACGTCCGCCCCGCCGACCGCTGGACCGAGCACGAAATCATGGGCGCCGCCATCGGGCAAACGCCGACCGGCTAGCTGGCCTTTCATGCCGGGTCGCCCGGATTCCCTTCGCCGTATTCCGCACTCCGATTTCCATGAACCCACGCATCGCGCGACTGATTTCCGCCCTGGGCCCACTTCTGGGGTTGTTGTTTGTGATCGGGATCTTCTCCGCATCCCCCGAGGTCCGGCCCTACTTCCTGTCGGGCGGGAATTTCAAGATCATCCTGACCCAGACCGTCATCGTCGCGATCGGCGCGCTGGGCATGACGCTGATCATCGTGAGCGGGGGCATCGATCTCAGCGTGGGCTCCGTGGTGGCCTTCACCAGCGTGCTCGCCGCGAAACTGGTGTTGATGGGCCTGAACCCGGCCGCGGTCGTCCTGGTGACCGTGATCGCCGGAGGCCTGATCGGTAGTGTCAACGGCTGCATCATCGCGGGCTTCCGGATGATGCCGTTCATCGTGACCCTGGGAATGATGGGCGTGGTGCGGGGCGCGGCGAAATGGCTTGGCAACAATCAGACCGTGAATCCGCCCAGGAATCCACTGAACGGCCTGATGGCGTTGTCGCGTCCCCAGGAACTCCTGCCGCTTCCCGTGGGCGTCTGGGTGGCCGCCGTCCTCGCCGGGATCATGGCCCTCGTCCTGCGACAGACCGTCTTCGGGCGCCACATCTTCGCCCTGGGCTCGAACGAGGCCACCGCCCGCTTGTGCGGGATCCGGGTCCCCCTCAAGAAAGTCCTGATCTACTCGCTGGCGGGCACCTTCTTCGGCCTCTCCGGCCTGATGCAGTTCTCCCGGCTGACCCAGGGAGACCCGTCCGTGGCCGTCGGCCTGGAACTCGACATCATCGCCGCCGTCGTGATCGGTGGCGCCAGCTTGAGCGGTGGCACCGGCAGCATCGTCGGCTCGATGATCGGCGCCCTCATGATGGCCGTTCTCCGCAACGGCTCGAACCAGATGGGAATGCCGACCTACATGCAGGAGATCATCATCGGCATCGTCATCGTCCTGGCCGTCGGCCTCGACAAATGGCGCCAGTCCCGTAGCGCCCGCCAAACCGGGTGACAACCACGGATGCGGCAGTGACAACCACGGAGCACACGGAGCACACGGAATCTTCCGAAGCCGAAGGCCCGAATTGGTGGACGACTCACGGCCGGGACGAAGCGACGCGCGATCTCCACCGCTTCTCTCGCCTTCCGTGTGCTCCGTGTGGTCCGTGGTTGTACCCAGGGGCTCCGCGGTTCAACGCGTGTTCTCGAGGTAGAGATCCGCGAGTTGTTTCCTGAAGAACCGTTCCCGGTCCGGAATCCGGTTGCGGAGTTCCTCCACCGGCAGGGCGCCATGCTGGAAACGGCGCTTGGGAAAGACCGGAAAATCGACGTCCATCAACTGCCGGATGCCTCGGCGGATGATGTCGCCCTTGAGGGCGTAAAGCTTCTCGTGATCGCCCCGGGTCAGGTCCGCGAAAGGGATGCCTTCGGCGACTTCGATGACGTGGGGCCTGGTGTAGGGACTGAATCCTTCGAACCCAAAATGGCGCGTCGGCGCGTAGGTCCGCGCGTAGGACCGGCTGAGCCCGCCGCTGTAGGTCAGGGAATGCTTGATCTTCCCGACGCCCCAACCTTCCTGGTAGAGCATCAGGTTGTTCACCACCGAACGGATCGTGAGTTCGGGGTTCTCCTCGATCGGATAGTCCTTGAGGTTCTCGTCGCCGCCGTCGCCATCGACCAGATGCCGCCAATCGGGGTACCGCCCTCGAATGCCGCGGAGCAGGGCGACCAGCATGGTGGCCGCCTCGATGTCGAGGGGCTTGTAGTCCTCGACGATCCGCACGGTCTCGGCGGGATCCAGGGCGGCGGGTTCGACCTCGATGGGTTCGAGGAAGAGGGACAGGTCGAAGCGGGCCAGGAATTCACGGGATTGCCGGAGGTCCTCGCCGCCGCCCAGGTCCAGCGTGAACGCCTTGAGCCGGCTGGGGCTCATCGCGAGCTGGCGCATGCCATGGTAGACGAGGAGGAAGACCGCGCCGCTGTCGATGCCGCCGCTGAAGCAGACCCCGATCGGCGCCTTCTCGGGAACCGTCGGAAGCCATTTGAGAATCTCGCCGGCCAGCACCGAGACGTAGGTGGCGCCAATCTCATCGAGATCCCCCGCCATCAGATTCCTGGGCGGATCAAAGAACCGGGTGTAGGCCGGGTCGGGATCGGGGCAGCCCACCAACTGGATTTCGAGCACGTGATGGGCGGGGACCATTCGCGTGTAGCTCGGGTGGAACTGCTCGTGGAGCCCCTCCGGATTTCAGCCAGGCGTAAATAGCGTCGATGCGATCGGCGACGATCAGGGCGGGCCCCTCCTGCCGCTTGGCGAGGAAATAGCGCATGGGACGGTCCAGGGATCGCGCCAGGCGGACGGATTTCCCCTGGCGCGCGATCAGGGCGAAGGACCCGTCGATCTCGCGGACGCTTTCGGGCGTGCCGGCGAGGACCCGGAGGCGCGCCTCCTCGGCGGTCATGTTCAGGATCTGGGTGCGCCGCGGATCGAGAAGGTCGACCACGCGTTCGATGATTTCGGAAGTCATGAGGTGCGGAGAAGTGAAGTGAAGTGAAGCGATGCGAGGCGATGCGAGGCGAAATCGGATGACGTGGGACGGGGTGGGGTGGGGTGGGTCGGTTCGTCGCGGCGAAGATCAGGGCTTGCGGGGCGCTTCGAAGGGTTCGGCGGCGTTGACCCGGTCGGTCCAGGCTTGTTCGGCGCTAGCCCGCTGCCAGACCCAGACGATACCCAGGGCGACCATGCCGAACAGGGCGACGATCGCCAGCGCGAGGGCGCGCCCGAAGAAGGGGGGGCGGGTTCGCGGACGGGGCTCGTGAGGCTCGGGCACGGACTGAATGTGCCGGGGATGCGGGCCCAGTAAATCGGGAATTTGGGTTTTGATTTCACCGCGGGAAGCCATCGCCTACCTTCGGGCGCCATGACCGAGGAGCCTCTTTTGCAGGTGGAACTGGCCGGCATCCCCAAGTTGAAAAGCGGCAAGGTTCGGGAGGTGTTCGATCTGGGTGAGGCGCTGCTGATCGTCGCCACGGACCGGATCTCGGCTTTCGATTGCATCCTGCCCAACGGGATTCCGAGAAAAGGGGAGGTTCTGACCCAGATTTCGCACTTCTGGTTCGATCGGATGTCCGGCGTGGTTCCAAACCATCGCCTGGCCGGATCGGCGGATCCTTTGCCCGCCCGCCTAGGCCGGGATGGCGCCCGGTTGGCGAGGAGAAGCATGCTCGTGAAGAAGGCGAAACCCCTGGCGATCGAATGCGTCGTGCGCGGCTACCTGGCGGGCTCCGGTTGGAACGAATACCGGAAGACGGGGACCGTCTGCGGGGTGCGGTTGCCGGCGGGACTTCTGGAGGCTTCGGAGCTCCCCGAACCGATCTTCACACCGGCGACCAAGGCTGAGACGGGACACGATGAGAACATTCCGTTCGAGCGGGCGGGGGAGATCGTGGGGCGGGAGGTGGCGGAGCGGGTCCGAGCCCTGAGCCTGGAGATCTATCGGCGGGCCAGGGATTATGCGCGGGAGCGGGGAATTCTTATCGCGGACACCAAGTTCGAGTTCGGTCTGCACGAGGGCGACCTTCTCCTGATCGACGAAGTGCTGACGCCGGATTCGTCGCGTTTCTGGCCGGCCGACCAGTACGTGGTGGGGCGGAGTCCCGCGAGTTTCGACAAGCAATTTGTCCGGGACTATCTCCTGACGCTGGAGTGGGACCGAACTCCGCCGGCTCCGGCCCTTCCAGACGAAATCGTCGCGCGGACCCAGGCCAAGTATTTCGAAGCGTTCGAGCGCCTGACCGGGAGGCGGCTCGGGTAAAGCGGGAGCCGACCGAAGCGGAAGGGCGGCCATGGACGAGTTGATCGAGGATTTTCTGGTGTTCCTGCGGCACGAGCGCGGGCAGTCGGTGGAGACCCAGAAAACCTATGCGTCGCTGCTTCGGCGGTTCGGCGCCTGGGCGAAAACCCGGGGCCTGGCGGATTGGCGGGCCGTCGGCTTTTCGGATCTCCTGACGTTTCTCCAGGGGGAGCGGGATCGCCGGCCCGCGAACGAGCCGGAAGGATCGGCGCGCCGGATGAGCCCCGAGAGCGTTTACCTTCAGATCGCCGCCCTCCGGGCTTTCTACAAGTTCGCCGTCTCCGAGGGGCATCTGCTGGAGAACGTCGCTGAAAACCTCAGCTTGCCGCGGCGCTGGCAACGCCTGCCGAAGGCCCTGACGACGAGCCAGATCGAAAAGCTGCTCACTCCCCTGCCGGAAAGCTCCCCGGACGACGACCGCGACTTGGCCGTCCTGGAACTGGCGTACGCCTCGGGCCTGCGCCTAAGCGAGTTGTGTCATGTCCGGTCGGAGCAACTCCACTTGGACTCGGGGTTTGTCACGGTGATCGGGAAGGGGAACAAGGAGCGGATCGTTCCCGTGGGGGAGCGGGCGATCGGAGCGCTGCGGGGTTACTTGGAGAAGGTCCGGCCCGCGCTGGTCCGACCCGGGTCGCCGGGCAACGTGTTCCTGACCCGCCGCGGAGACGCGTTCTCGAGGACCTCCATGTGGGCGCGGGTGGTTCGTCGGGCGAAGCTGGCGGGGGTGGGGGTCCGCGTGACGCCGCACATGCTGCGGCACAGCTTCGCGACCCACCTGCTGGAACATGGGGCCGACCTGCGCGTGATTCAGGAGCTTCTTGGCCACGCCAGCATCAGCACCACCCAGGTCTACACCCACGTGGCCGGCGCCCGGCTCAAGGAGGTCCATCGCCGGTTTCATCCCCGCGCCTGACACGACACGATCCCCAAAATCCCCGGAAGTGGAACCACGAAGGTCACGGAGACCACGAAGAAAAATGCGTGGGAAGGGCCGGGTTCGGATCGCGGCGCGACAACACCGCCGTTCTGTACCGCCGACTTTCCAGTCGGCCCAGGCGACCCGCCCGACCCGGATGCCGGCTAAAAGCCGGCGCTACAAACACCGCCGTTCTGTACCGCCGACTTTCCAGTCGGCCTGTGTGACCCGCCTGGGACGGGTGCCGGCTGAAAGCCGGCGCGACGGACGCAGGTTGTACCGCCGACTTTCCAGTCGGCCCAGGTGATGCCGGCTAAAAGCCGGCGCTACAAACACCGCCGTTCTGTACCGCCGACTTTCCAGTCGGCTCAGGTGATTCGTGCCGACCTTTTTCCGTTTCCCACTCGTGTCCTTCGGTCCATCGGGGAATCCGGCTGGGCCCCCAGCGGCGTTGACCTGGGGTCGGGGGATATCCGAAGCTTCGGCCGTGGACCCGATTTGGGGTCCTCGCCTATGCCCAAGACACTTCGTCTTTCCTATTTGGTGGCTGGCGGAATCGCGGCCCTGACCGGGCGGGTTTCCGCGGCCGATCCCGTCGATTTCAATCACCAGATCAAGCCGTTGCTCGAAGCCAACTGCGTGAGCTGTCACGGCGCGGAAAAGCCCAAGGGCGACCTCCGGATGATCACGCTGGCCGACGTCCTGAAAGGGGGGGACGACGGGCCGGTGCTGGTGGTTGGGGACCCGGCCAAGAGCCCCATGTACTCCTCCACGATTCTTCCGGAGGACCACGACGATATCATGCCGCCTCCGAACAAGGGGGGCCCGTTGCCGAAGGAGCTGACCGACGTCCTGAAGCAGTGGATCCAGGAGGGGGCCAAGTGGCCGGACGGCGTGACGCTCGCCCAGGTCCAGCGGATCGACTTCGTGAAGGACGTGCAGCCGGTGCTCGAGTACAACTGCGTCGCCTGCCACCGGGAGGAGGAGGACAAGGGCAAGCTTCGGCTCGACACGAAGGAGCAGGCGTTCACGTCCGGCGAGGACGGCCCGAGCATCGTCCCGTTCCATCCCGAGAAGAGCTCCTCCTACACATCGACCCAGCTGGCGGCGGATCATGACGACCTGATGCCGCCTTCCAACAAGGGCGGCCCGCTACCGAAGGAGACGACCGAGATCCTGCGCGCCTGGATCGCGCAGGGCGCTCCCTGGCCGGACGGCGTGGTTCTGACTCCGAAGAAGGTCGAGGAGGCGCCGAAGGGCAACGAGTCGGCCACGCTCGTGGGCATTCACGAAACGATCGTGAAGCTGAGCAAGGAATCCGCCGCCGCCGACATGAAGGCCTACCAGGAGACCATCTCGGGCACGGGTGTGAAGTTCGACATGGTGCCCATCCCGGGCGGCGAATTCATGATGGGCAGTCCCGAGGGCGAGGAAGGACGCAAGCCGGACGAAGGTCCGCAAGTGAAGGCCAAGATCTCCCCGTTCTGGATGGGCAAACTGGAGGTGACCTGGGCGGAGTATGAACTTTTCATGCGCCCCGAAATCGAACTCGACCTGCGCAAGCGCAATCCGTCCGAGGAATATCAGAACAAGCTCTCCGACGCCCTGAGCCGCCCGACCAAGCCGTACGTGGAGATGAGCTTCGGGATGGGTAAGGACGGGTATCCCGCGATCTCGATGACCCAGCACGCCGCGAACAAAGTACTGCCACTGGCTCAGCGCGCGGACCGGGCATTTCTATCGGCTGCCCACGGAGGCCGAGTGGGAATACGCCTGCCGAGCCGGCACCACCACCGCTTATTCGTTCGGCGACGATGCGGCCCAGATGGACGACTACGCCTGGTACAGCGCGAACAGCGATTGGAATTATCAAAAGGTCGGCAAGAAGAAGCCGAATCCGTGGGGGCTCCATGACATGCACGGCAACGTGATCGAGTGGACCCTCGATCAGTACGACGCCGATTGGTACAAGCAGAACGCGGGCAAGGTCCTCGAGGACCCGTGGAATCGCGCGACGAAGCCCTATCCGCATGTGGCCCGCGGCGGATCCTGGGACGACGAGGATTCGACCGCGCTCAGGAGCGCGGCCCGCCGATTCTCCAACAAGGACTGGAAGATCCAGGACCCTCAGCTTCCCAAGAGCATCTGGTACCACACCGACGCCCAGTTCCTGGGCTTCCGGGTCGTGCGCCCGCTGAAAGTCCCCACCGTCGAGGAAGTCGGCGCGTACTGGAACAGCGGCGTCGAGCGCGAGTAGGCGGACGCGCCTACCGGAGGCGGACCGCCTTCCATTGGCCGCCATTTTTCACGCCGTCGCGCAAATAGACGACGCCGTCGGCGAGGGCTGGATTCGTCCAGTTCGCCGCGGCGACTTGGGCTCGTCCCAGTTCCCGGTACTCGGCCGAGTCCGCGGCGAAGAGCACGAGTTCACCATGGTCGGTGAGGGTGAGCACGCCGCGGTTCCCCACCACCAGGAAGCCTCCGTACGCTTTGTCGGCGGACGTGACGAAGACGCCGTCGCGCGACCACTGGATCTTGCCGGTCGCGATTTCCAGACAGACGACGTTGCGCCGAGGCCCAAGGCCGTAGAGGTGCCCATCCACGGCCACCGGACTGGCGAAATTCATGACCGCGTCCTTCCCGGACCACGCTTTGGTCGCGGTCCAAGCGTCGCTGTCCTTGGAGATTCGGATCCCAAAGAGGCCGGCCTGGTGGGAGGAAACGATCGCCAGATCCTCATGGATCACCGGGGTGGTGACGTGGCGGGCGAAGGAAGTTCGGATCGGGAAGCGCCAGCGTTCGAGCCCGTCCGAGCGGCGGAGTCCGACCAAGCCCTCCGCCGTGAAGCACACGACCTGGCGTTCACCGTGGAATGTCGCGACCACGGGGGGCGCGTAGCCGGCCTGGTCGCTGGTGCTTTTCCAGATCACGGCTCCGGTGCGTTTGGCGAAGCAGACGACACCCGCGCCGTTGGTGCCGCCGACCGACACGATCAGGTGCTCGCCATCGACGAGGGGCGAGCCGTTGTTGCCGTGCCGGCTGGCCCCCTGGGCGCTTCCCGATTCGCCGGTGAAGACCGCCTCGAAGTCCTTCACGAAATTGGCTCGCCACACCAGCGACCCGTCCTTCGTCGCCCGGCACTGCAACTCCCCTCGGCACGACACGACGTAGACGAGGTCGTCCTCCACGACCGGTGTGTTGCGCGGTCCGGTCGGGCCTTGGGAATCGGAGAACGGCGCGTCCACCGGGGCCCGCCAAAGTTCGCGCCCGGTTTCCTTGGCGAGGGCGCGCAGGGTTTCCTGGCCTTCCTGGGCGTCGAAGGCGAACACCCGTCCATCCGCGACGACCGGGGACGCGAGGCCTTCCCCGGCGGGGACCTGCCAGATCACCGCCGGTTCGGAGGGGAGGGAATCGATCGGGTTGGATTCAGCCGGCGCGTGGCCGTCGTTGCCTGGACCCCGCCAACGGGGCCAGTCGGCCCCGAGGGCGCTCAGCGTGAGCGTGGGAATCAACGGGACCAGGGCGAGAAGCCGGAGCAGGGGACGGGTGTTCGTGTTCGGTCGGGACGGCATCGGGCGAGTTCAAGAGGGAGGCCCGGAACTCGTCAATGCGGAAAAGACCGGACGTGGTGTCCGTACCGCCGGCAGTAGCGCCGGCTTTCAGCCGGCATTCCAATTTTCCCTTTTACTCGGGTCGGGCGGGTCGCCTTGTGAGCCGACTGGAAAGTCGGCGGTACGGGGGGGGGGCGGAGCGAGGGTGTTTGTAAGTCGCCGGCTTTCAGCCGGCATTCGGGTCGGGCGGGTTGCTTGTGCCGACTGGAAAGTCGGCGGTACAGGGCGGGGGTGTTTGTAGCGCCGGCTTTCAGCCGGCATCCGGGTCGGGCGGGTTGCCTGTGCCGACTGGAAAGTCGGCGGTACGGGGCGGGGGTGTTGGTAGCGCCGGCTTTCAGCCGGCATTCGGGATGCATCCGGGTCGGGGGGGAGCCGACTGGAAAGTCGGCGGTACAGGGCGGGGGTGTTTGTAGCGCCGGCTTTCAGCCGGCATCCGGGTCGGGCGGGTTGCCTGTGCCGACTGGATCCGGTGTAGCGCCGGCTTTTAGCCGGCATTCGGGTCGGGCGGGTCGCCTGTGCCGACTGGAAAGTCGGCGGTACAGGGCGGGGGGTGTTTGTAGCGCCGGCTTTTAGCCGGCATTCGGGTCGGGCGGGTTGCCTGTGCCGACTGGAAAGTCGGCGGTACGGGGATCGGCGGTACGGGGATTGATGTCTGCCTTTACCGCCGACTTTTCGCTACGGAAGGACCTGGCGGCTGACGCTGCCTTCTTCGCCGGGGTTGACTCCCGTGCCCCCTGGCGTGGAAAGAGTCCCCACAGGGAGGGTCTGCCGGCGGTACTGCAGGGCGATCCGCCCGCCGCCGCCGCCGCCGGATTGACCAGCGCCGTTTCCTCCCTTGGCCCGGATGATGCCGGCGCCAGCCCAATCGTCGGTCACGATCTGGATGCCGCCGCCCGCGCCGCCGCCGCCGTAGCGCGAACCCGATCCGCCGTCGGCAAGGATGGATCCGTTGAGGAGGGCGCGGAGGGTTGAGATGAACACCCGACCTCCGCCGTCACCCGCGGGACCGCTGTCGGATCCGCCGCCGCCGCCCTGAGTAACCGGAGCATCGGGGTCTCCGTGGATGGGGGCCGGTGTGCCTCCGACGTCACCGAGGCCGCCTGTTCCTCCGTGGCTGCCGCCCACTCGGCGCGTGCTGCCCGCCGCGTTGCCCAGCGTGCGGCCGGTGTCCGCCGAGTTGCCGCCTGAGTGGGCGCCTCGATAGCCGCGGGCGCTCACGTCGATCCGGCTGGTCGCATCCAGGACCAGTTGGTCGGTGAGCCGGATGTAGAGTCCGTGGATGTTGGTCAGGCTGCTGACAGGGTGGGTCAGCACCGAGGACCCCAAGATCTCACAAATCCCGGCGGCCAGGATCCCCTGGCGGTCCGGCAGGTTCTGGTCGGCGTCGACGAATTCCGCGATGGCTCCACCAAGGAGACTGAACCGGGTGACGGCGAAGCGGGCCGCGTAGGGCCGCCCATTGGCGGCGACCGTCCGCATGTCGCCGTCGGCGGGATCGGTCGTGATCGTCGTGGCGTCGTTGGCGACGATGGTGAAAGTCCGCGCCGGGCTCGACTGGTTGGTATCGGGATTCAGTTCCAGACCGACGAGTCCGCCGGGGATGAAATCCGCGAGCGGATCGGTGAGCCGATTCGCGAGCAGCGTGGTCGTGGTGGAGTCGCGCCCGGAACTCATCCAGAGGCGGGTGGGCTGTGTGGTCTGATTGGTGCCCCGTGCATCGACTCGAAGGTCGCCGAGGGGGCGGTTCGGATGGCCGAGATAAACGGTCCCCGGGCTGCCTTGGCGAAGGCCCACGAGTCCGCCGCGGGCCTCGACACGGGCGACATCGAAAGCAGTCAAATTGGTTGCGACGATGGCGATGCGCCCGCCGCCGCCCGAACCGGCTTGACCGCCCGCTCCTCCGCCGTTCGCGCGGGCCGTGCCCGATCCACGGAGCGTGCCGATCTCGAGCCGTATCCCGCCGCCGCTGCCGCCGCCGCCGTACCGGGATCCCTCCGCGCCGTGGCTCAGGATCAGGCCGTCGAGCACGAGTTCCCCGGCCGTCACGGTGGCCAATCCGCCGCCGCTACCGGCGGCGTCGGAATCGGCACCCCCGCCGCTGCCGGCTTCGTTGGGATGATTCCAGGCGCCGTAGGTTTCGTTGGCGGGACGATTCAGATCGCCGATTCCCCCCAGGCCGCCGTAGCTGCCGCCGGTGCGTTGGAAACTACCTTCGGCGTGATTCAAGGTATGCCCTCGTTCTCCCATGAGAGGCAGGGATTGTCCCCCACGGTATCCGCGCCCGGTCAGGTCGATCCGGCTGGTCGCGTCGATCTCCACGCGGTTGGCCGTGATGGCGAGGCGGTCGACGTTGGTCCTCGTCGCCGGCGGGTGGGTGAGGACGGCTCCCTGAAGGACCCGGAGGTCGGCGAAATCCAGGCGCGTGGCGCTCATCGTGGCCTGGTCGATGGTCAGATGCTGATTGGGAAGGCCGGCGGGCAGGGGGGATTCGCGTCCCGGCCCGCGGACGAGGAGCTCTGGCGGGGCGCCGGCTCCCTCGAGGTAGATCGTGCCGGCGGCGCCGCGCGAGTGGCCGGCCGTGGATGAGATCGCCGTGATCGAATCGAGCACGGAACCTTCGCGGGTGCCGTAGTGGACGGCGACCCGGCCGCCGCCGCCGGTGCCCGCCTGACTTCCGCCCGATCCGCCCCGGGCTGAGACTTGGCCTGAGCCGGAGATGGTATCGGCCGTGATCCAAATGCTGCCTCCGGCGCCGCCTCCGCCGTAGCGGCTTCCGGGCGCGCCATCGGCGATGACGCCTCCGAGAACCGTGATGCTTTGGGTGATGAGTCGGAGTGCTCCGCCACCGGCGCCCGCGGAGCCGGAATCAACGCCGCCTCCCGCTCCGGGTTGGTCGGGATTCATGTAATCGCCGTAGATTGGCGTGACGTTGCCTTCGGCATCGCCGGTCCCGCCGAGGCCTCCGTGGCTGCCGCCGGCCCGTCGTCCGCTTCCCTCGGCGAGGCCGACGGTGATGCCGGTCACGAGGTTGTTGCCCGGGGACAGCCCGGCGGGGAAACCGCGTCCCGTGATCCGGATCTGGCTGGAATCGTCGATCAGGACCGTGGTGGAAGTGACCTCCAACCGCGCGAGGCGGGTGGGGGTCGAAGCGGGATGCGTGAGAACCGCTCCGTTGGTGAGGCTCAAGTCGCGGATGCCGATCTTCTCGGCGGAGACGGTCGCCGCATCGAGCAGCAGGTCGAGATTCAGAATGCCCTCGGGAAGGGGCGTTTCACGGCCGCTCCCGCGGACGACCAGTTGAGGGGTGCCGCCGGTGGCGCTGAGGTACACGGTGCCGGGTCCGCCGATGCCCCATCCCTCGGAGCCAGGCAGGGCGCGGACATTGGCCAGGGCCTGGCCTTCGGTGGTGGAGTACAGGACGGCGACGCGACCGCCGCCGCCGGTGCCGGACTGGCTGCCGCTGGAGCCACCATTGGCGTTCAGGCGACCACTCCCGACGATCGCCGTGGTCTGGATCCAGATGCCGCCGCCGCTGCCGCCGCCTCCGTAGCGGGAACCGTTCCCTCCGTTGGCCCGGATCTCTCCTTCCAGAGTGATGGAACCAGCGGTGAGGCGCACCAGACCGCCTCCAGCGCCGGCGGCGCTATCGTCCGATCCGCCGCCGCTACCGAGTTCGTTGGGATTGCGGAAGTCGCCGTAGATCGAGGTGGCGGGATCGGAGGTGTCCCCCACGCTTCCGAGGCCGCCGTAGGAACCTCCGGCGCGGCGTCCGCTGCCGGGTTGGTTGCCGAGCGTCCTGCCGTTCCAGCCGATTCCGAGCGTTTGCCCGGCGGCGTAGCCGCGGCCGGAGACATCGATCCGGCTGCTGGCATCGATCAGGAGTGAATCGACATTGAGAATGAGTCGGAACTCCGATTCGGCGCCGGCCGACGGATGGGTGAGGACCGCGCCGTTCACGAGCTGAAGCTCGGTCGCGGTGAGGTTGGTGGCTGAGACCGTGCCTCCATCCAGGAGGAGGCGGCTTGCCAGGTTCCCATCGGGAAGTGGGGTTTCACGGCCGGTTCCACGGACCACCAGTTGGGGTGTGGCGCCTTGGGCGCTGAGGTACACGGTCCCGGGTCCGCCGACGCCCCATCCTTCGGAACCCGACAGGGCCTGTACATTGGCCAAGGCCTGGCCTTCCGAGCTGGAATACAGGACGGCGATCCGACCTCCGCCGCCGGTGCCGGATTGGCCGCCGCTGGCGCCGCCATTGGCACTGAGACGGCCACTCCCGACGATTCCCGTGGTCTGGATCCAGATGCCGCCGCCACTGCCGCCGCCGCCATAGCGGGAACCGTTCGCTCCGTTGGCCCGTATCTCGCCCTCCAGCACGATCGAACGTGCGGCGAGACGTACGAGCCCGCCTCCGGCGCCTGCTGGATCGACGTCCGATCCACCGCCGCTGCCGAGTTCGTTGGGATTGCGGAAATCGCCGTAGATGGCGTTGGCGGGTTCCCGGGTGTCACCGACACTGCCCAATCCGCCGTAGGAACCTCCGGCGCGGCGCGAACTGCCGGGCTGGTTGCCGAGCGTCCTGCCGTTCCAGCCGATTCCCAGCGTCTGCCCGCCGGCGTAGCCGCGCCCGGAGACATCGATGCGGCTGTCCGCATCGATGAGGAGTGAATCGACGTTGAGAACGAGTCGGAACTCCGTCGCTGTGCCGGCCGGCGGATGGGTGAGGACGGCACCGTTCGCCAACTGGAGTTCCGTCGCTGTGAGGTTCGTCGCCGAGACCGTGCCTCCGTCCACGATGAGGCGGCTTCCGAGATTGCCCGGGGGCAGGGGCGTTTCACGGCCGTTGCCGCGAACGATCAGTTGAGGTGTGGCGCCGGCGGCGCTGAGGTACACGGTCCCGGGTCCGCCGATGCCCCATCCGCTGGGGCCGGACAGGGCCTGGATGTTGGCCAGGGCCTCGCCTTCCGTGCTGGAGTATCGGACGGCTATCCGACCGCCGCCGCCGGTGCCGGATTGGCCGCCGCTGGCGCCGCCATTGGCGGTCAAACGGCCATTCCCGGCGATCCCCGTGGTCTGGATCCAGATGCCGCCGCCACTGCCGCCGCCGCCGTAGCGGGCACCGTTCGCTCCGTTGGCCCGAATTTCGCCCTCCAGCGTGATCGAACGTGCCGTGAGGCGCACCAGACCGCCTCCGGCACCTGCTGGATCGACGTCCGATCCGCCCCCGCTGCCGAGTTCGTTGGGATTGCGGAAGTCTCCATAGACCAGGTTGGCGGGCTCGGAGATGTCGCCCACGCTGCCGAGGCCGCCGTAGGAACCTCCGGCGCGGCGCGAACTGCCAAGCTGGTTGCCAAGCGTCCTGCCGTTCCAGCCGAGTCCCTGCGTCTGACCACCGGCATAACCGCGTCCGGAGACGTCGATGCGACTGCCGGCTTCAACCACGAGCGAATCGACTTCGAGATTGAGCCGGAATTCGCTCACGGGTGTGGCCCTTGGATGGGTCAGAACGGCGCCATTGACGAGGCGGAGTTCAGCCGCGCCCAGGGTGGTCGCCGTGACCGTGCTTCCGTCCAGAATCACAATCCCGCCCGGGTTGCCGGCGGGCAGCGTGGTTTCGCGACCGGGGCCGCGGATCACCAGTTCCGAGGGCTGATCGGCAATCCTCACATAGACGGTCCCCGATCCCCCTTGGGAGGCGCCGATACCGCCGCCGGTGGACAGTTGGCTCGTCAGGGGACCGCTGACCGTGAGCGCCACGAGCGCGACGCGCCCGCCGCCGCCGCCGCCCGCCTGTCCCCCGGCCGCGCCGCCACCAGCTTCCATGGAACCGGTCCCCGAGGCGCTGCGTGCGGATACGAAAATCGAACCACCCGAGCCGCCGCCGCCGTACCGGCTTCCCGGACTTCCGTTGGCCAGGATCCGTCCGTCGAGTTGAAACATCTCCGCGGTGATGCGAACGCGGCCGCCGCCGGAACCGGGCGACCCGGAATCGGATCCGCCTCCGGAGCCCAGGTCGATCGGCTCGAACGGATCACCGTAGACTTCGTTCACGGTGGTCTCCGCATCCCCCACGGCGCCAAGACCGCCATGGCTGCCACCATTGCGTCGGGTGCTTCCGGCGACGTCGCCCCGGGTTCGCCCGCTCTGGCTGCCGGAATTGTAGCCGGTCAGTCCTCCCGGATAGCCACGCCCCGACACGTCGATGCGGCTGGTGGCGTCGACCACCAGGTTGCTCACGTTCAACGTGAGCCCGACCAGTCCGCGGGAGGCGTAGGCCGGGTGGGTGAGAACCGCGCCGTTGCGGAGGGTGAGATTCCCGAGCCGGGCATTGCCCGTGAGGGTGACCGTCCGGGCGTCGATGACGACGTCCTGGCCCGCGTCGGCCGGGTTGTTGGGATCCAGTCCCAGGGCGACTTCGACGCCGTCGTCGTTGCCGTCATCGTCGGAATCGGCGAGCAGCGGGTTGGTCACGTGGAAGTCGTTTCCGGGGACCAGTTCCTCACCGTCGGTGATTCCGTCGCTATCCGAGTCTTCGTCGCCGTCCAGGACACCGTCCCCGTCGGAGTCGGCGACGTTCGGAGTGGTCCCGGTGATCAGCAGTTCCGCGCAATTGCTCAGGCGATCCCCGTCGGAGTCCTCGTCGCCGTCGCTGATGCCGTCCCCGTCGGTGTCGGCGTTGTTCGGATCGAATCCGAACTCCGGTTCCAGGGCGTCCGGCACGCAATCGCCGTCGGCGTCGTCCGCGATGCGATAGACGATGAACGAAGTGTTCCTGGCCGTGCCCAGGGGATTGCCGGCGAGATCGGCGGCGGCGGCGGCGAGGTCGAGGCGATAGCGGCCGGAGGTCAGGGGTGAATCAAATGCCAGGAAGGCTCCCGAGGTATCGGCGGGGAAACTCAGGCTCAACACCGGGAAAAGGAGATCGTCGGCGTTGAAGAAGATTCCGTCGGGGCCGGCGCCTCGGAAGGTGAGGTTGGTGGCGAGGTTGGCCTGGTCCATTGGTTCATTGAAGACGATGCCGACCGTACCGGGATCGCGGACAAACGATCCCTCCGCGGGTGAAACACGAGTGATGCGGGGCGGGGTGGCGTCCGGCACCAGGCGGATGCTGATTTCGTCGCTCCAAGTCGTGTTGCCTCCGGTGTCGAAAGCCCGGGCGCGGAGCGAGAAAGTGTCCCGGCCGGGCGTGATGCTGGGGGCGATGAAACGGTACTCGAAGGGGAAATCGCCATCCGTCAACGCGAGGCGTCCATCGAGATGGAACTCCACATTGCGGACCTGGACGTCGTCGGTCACCTGGGCGGAAGCGACGAAGATCTTGCCTTCCTCGGCCTGGAAGTCGGGGAACGACGTCTCAAGACGGATCGTCGGGGGATTGCCGCTCCGGTCGGGCGGCATGTAGTTGATGACCTGGATTCCGGAGTTGTAGTCGGCGCAGTAGGCGAGCCCGTTGAAGAGAGCGACGGCCGAGGCGCTGCCCGGAGTGGGAAGGGTGGTGATGAGGGGGCCGATGATGGACGGATCGCTGACGTCGTAGATCGAAATGTCCGCCGCGCTACCGACAGAGGGGGTGGTGCCCACGGCGGCGACGCCTTCACCCGAGCCGTTCAGCACCATCTGCCGCCAGCCGCGCGACGGGCTGGAACCGACGGCCAGGAGGGCGGGGCGTTCCGGTTGGGCCAGGCTGAAGACATTGTAGCCGTCGGTGCGGGTGGCGATCGCGTGGCCGCCGCCGACGAAGAGCCTGCGATTGGGGAACGTCGACGAGGCGGGCGACGTGATGCTGGAGAGGATGTCGAGATCGGGACCGACCAACTCCAGCGTGTGAAGGTCCAAGGCTGTCAGCGCGTAGATCAGGTTGCGGCCGAAGGTCACGTCCACGATCGGTGCTCCCAGCCAGCGGCGGATGAGGATGTCCCCCGTGTTCATGTCGACGAGCGCGATTTCGCCGCTCTCGAGACCCACGAAGGCGAGGAATCCAGCCGTGGCCACGCTGGTGGCGGGGGAGCCCAGGGGCACCTGGCGGGCGACGCTGGCCGCCGGCGGGTCGGATATGTCGATGACCGCGAGACCCGCGACCCCATCGGCGACACCGATCAGGTTCCCGGAGCACGAGACCCGGGAGGCGATGCCGGGCGTGTCGACGAGTGTGATGCTGACCGGGTCGAACCCGGCGAAGATGTTGTACACGGCGACGCCGCGGTCGCGGAGGGCGACGATCGCGAGGTTGTTGATCGTGCAGATGTCGGCGGCCGGACCCGGCGTGCGGACGGAGGCGATGATTCCGGTGCGGACGGCGAGGCCCGAAAGCGGATCCCCGCCATCCCGGACCTCGGCGCCGTCGGAGATTCCGTCGCCGTCGGTGTCGGCCTTGCGGGGATCGGTGCCCATGATGAGTTCGCCATCATCGGGGAGACCGTCGCGGTCGGTGTCCGGGGCGCGGGACGTTTGAAGGGTGAAGGCGCCGATCTTGAAGGTGGATCCGCTCTCGGGGGTCGTGAGGCTTTGTTCAGCGACCCGGAAGGTGGAGGCCTGGAGGAGGAGGAGTCGGTAGGGCCGGCGCGGGCCGAGGATGAGCTGATCGAAGGCGATGCCGTTGTCGCCGGCTTTGCCCCGTTGGACGACTTCGCCTCGGGTGAGGTCGACGACGGCGTAGTAGTGGAGGCCGGTTTCGAGGGCGAACGCCGGCTGTCCTGTGGCGAGCGCGAGCAGGCCGAGCCAGCTCAGGACGACGAATTGACGCAAGGATGGAAGGAGCATCGGACGGGTTCCGGATGGACGATCGTTGGCGTGTGAAGGGGTGGTGGCCATCGCAGGGTTGGGATGCTTATTGGCGTCAGAATCGGGGACCTCTGGGGAT
This sequence comes from uncultured Verrucomicrobiota bacterium, assembly GCA_942490575.1. Taxonomy (GTDB): domain Bacteria; phylum Verrucomicrobiota; class Verrucomicrobiia; order Limisphaerales; family CAIMTB01; genus CAIMTB01. The sequence goes on along the minus strand of CALNYA010000073.1, from coordinate 10,312 downwards.
GTCGGTGGGTCGGTTCCCGCGCGAATCCACGAAGGGGGCGGGCAACTGAGGTGGTTCCCAACCCGCCGGTTCCAGTTCCGGGGGGTAGGCGTCACCGCACTTGGAGGCGCAGGCATTTTCGAGTTGGGCGTTCGCTTTCTCACTGTCGTCATCGACATCGATCAGGATGCCCCCCCGGATGCATGCCTTCTTCTTGGGGCGAGTTTTTCGGACGTCGGCGCCGATTTCCTGACCCCGGTTGTTGGCGAGCATGTCGTGATACGAGTCTTTGGCGTAATCGCTCCTGTTGGGATCCGGCCGCTCGGTGAGGATATTCCAGGCCGCCTCGCCGGCCCGTGCCAGGACTGGCCCGTAGCGTACCTGGAGGAGGCAGTTGGCGATGCAATGATGGATGGCACCGTAATAGGCCTCCATTTTGCCCCCGCGTTGCTTGACCACCTCGCCCTCGAGCGCGATCGCGCGCTCGTTGATGCCGTTGTTGCCCACGATTTTTCGCACCGTGGATTGCTCGGTCCCCGCCGGATCCAGCCGGCTGAGGGGTGAGTTCCCCACGTAGGTGTACGCGTTGCCGAGGTTCATCGCGTCTCCCCACGTTCCGATGGAATCCCGAGTGGTGAACCGGCCCGATCGCGGTTCGAGGTAGCGACTCCGGAAATGGATCAGACCGGATTCCTCGTCGTAGTATCGTCCGGTGAAAAGGTGGGGATTGGCGACCGCCGACCCGGGAAGGGGCGTGCCCGCCGAACTGGTGATGATCGGTTCGCCGTAGTCGCCGTACTGATACGACTCCACCACCCGTCCCAAAGAATCGGTGAGGTGGGTGACGCTGTAGAGGTCGTCGGCGTGGTAGTGGTAGCGGCCCTCGGGGCGGTCCATGGCCAGTGGTTCGTCAACGTACACTCCGTAAACGAAGCGGGTCAGGTCGGCGGGAAGGTCGCCTTGCTGTTCCAGGATGAGACCCTCGCTGTGGAAGAACCGGGTCGTCGCCACGGCGGGAGCACCGCCCGCCACCACGGCTCCGACTTGTTTCTCGATACGCCGACCCAGGGCGTCGTATCGGTAGAGGGCGGTGATTCCGGTGCCGGCTCCGGCGAACTTCACCATGCGATTGCGGACGTCGTACAGGATCTCGGCCGCGGTCGCGCCGGTGAGAAGGTTGCCGTTGGCGTCGTAGGTCCGGGAATCCATCGGGGTCGTCGTGTACTGATTCACCTGGACGTCGGCCGGCGGATTCGCGGCGGAAAGGGTGTAGGCCCCGGGATCGGGTCCGCCAACGACGGAACGTCGGTTTCCGGCGTCGTCGAATGCGTAGGTCGTGGAATCAGCGACGCCGCCCTGTGGAGTCGTGACGGAACGGACCAACCGATTCATCGAATCGTACTGGAACGCCTGGGCAATCCCTCCGGGGAGGCGCTCTTCGCGCAGGATCTTTTGGGAGGTCGGACTCCAGGCCAGCGCGAGGTCGTCGAATCTTTGGCCCGATCCGTGGGGCGCGAGGGAGTGGGTCATGGAGGTTACCCTCCGATAATTGTCGTAGGCGATCGCTTGGCGGGTGCCATTCCCAAGGTCTTTTTGGACGACCTGGCCGCCGCGATAGGTGTAGCGCGCGACCAATCCGCCGGCATCCGTGACGGTGGCGAGGCGGTCGGCGGAATCGAACGCGTTCGTGACCACTTGGCCCGAGGGGTAGATGAGGCCCAGGCGATTGCCGACGCCGTCGAAGAGCGAATCCGCGCGGGCGCCGTTGAGCGTTTCGAGAGTGACCCGTGAGAGCGAATCGTAGCCTCGGGTCACGAGGGAGTCGTCGTCCTCGGCGAGCACCAGACGGGAGAGACCGTCGTATTCGAATCGTTCGAAGGTGGTGTCCGGGCTGACTCCCGGACCCGGGGTGAATTCGACGCGGGTTTTCCGGTCGAGGGCGTCGAAGGTGGTGTTCCGAATCGTGCCGTTGGCATCACGGACCCGTACCGGGTTGGAGTGGAGATCGTACACAACCTCCACCGAGGCGCCGTCCGCGAGGTCCATTCGCGTCGCCCGATCCAGATCATCGTAGGTGTTGCGGGTGATGTTGCCCAAGGGATCGATGCGCTGGACGATCCGGGAGTTGTCGTCCCAGACCTGGGAGGTGCGGATGGGGTTGGCGGGGGATCCGGTTCCGTCACCCGTGGTGGTCAGGATCCGGTCGGTCCGGATCACCCGGTCCATTCCGTCGTAGGTGAGGACCGAGACGTTGCCGCGCGGATCGACCTCCCGGACGATGTTGTTGCGGGAGTCATATCGCCGTTCGCTGGTCTGGCCGGCGCTGTCGGTATGGCGCGCCAGGCGATTGAGGTTGTCGTAGGTCTTTATCGTGACAAAGGACGTGACGCTACCATCGAGGTCGGAGCGTTCTGTTTCTGTGATCCGGACGGGATTGGACGCGGCATCGTATTCGACGCGGGTGCTCGTGCCGGCCGGATCCAAAGTCTCGATGAGGCGATGGGCGGTGTCGTACCGGGTGACCGTGGCGTGGCCGTTGTCATTGACGGTCCGAAGAACCTTGGAGGCGGGGCTGTATTCGACAAGGCGAGTTGCCTCGCCGTCGAGGATTGGGGCCTGTGTTTCCGTATCGAACTGGAGCGACGATCGGCGGACGAGTCGGTTCATCCCGTCGTATTCGCTTTGGCCCTCCGAGAGGCGGACATTTCCGGCGGATCCGTCGGCGTCCATCCTCTCGCCCTCGACCAGGGTTCGGACGACATTCCCGTTCGGGTCGTAGTCGGTCCGGGTGACATTGCCCATGGCGTCCACGTCGACGATGGGTCGGTCGAATCCGTCGTAGGTGAACGTCCGGATGTGAGGGTCGCGTTCGAGACCGTCCGTCAAGCGGACCAGGTTGGCGTTTCCGTCGTAGTCCGTCTGGCTGGTGGACTGGCTGACGGATCCCGCGGCGCGGATGACGCGGAAGGGCAGGTCCCGTTCGTCGAAGACCGTGGCGAGCGTGGCGTTGGTGCGTCCGCCTCCAACGGCCTCGCCGCTGCGGGTGATGACAAGATTGCGGTTGCCATCGTAGGCGAATTCGACCGTGACCGAATGTCCCGGGTCCACCTCCCGAATCTTCTTTACGGCCTTGTTGAGGATTTCGAACTCAACCTGGGTGGAGAGCACCGGGTTGGTGGCGTCGACGCCGTCGGGCCCCAGGTTGTGGACATCGACCCGGGCGACGTTGTCGTTGGCGTCGTAATGGAACTCGGTGGTGTGTCGGATCCCGCTTCCCGGGGTGGTCTCCGGGGAGATCCATCGGACGGCCTGATCGAGTTCGTTGTAGACGGTTTCGAACGTGAAGTCGCGCGCATCGGTGACCTGGGTGCGGTTCCCAACCGCGTCGTAGGCGTAGCGGGTGGTCAGGGCGAGGTTGGCGGCGTCGACGATGCGGGCGCTCCGATAACCGCGTTGCGGTCCGTTCTCGTGGTACGTGAACGTGTCGCGGCGGCGGTTGCCGGTGCCGTTGTCCGGGTGGACATGCGCCGTGACCTGGCCGAAGGCGTTGTATTCCCAGTCGTGAACGACGTTCGGGAGCCGGCCGACGCTGTTGGTGCGATTGCCGCGCTCATCGTAGGCGTGGCGGATCTCGTTGCCGCGGGCATCCACATGCCTGACCAGGAAGTCCATTCCGGCGCCGCAACACCCACCCAATCCGGTGGCGTACTCATAGAATTCCTCGATGACCTCCTGGTTCCCCACGGGCGTGTGGGATCCGGGAAGGAGTCGGCTGACGCGGAGGTTGCCCCGGGCCGCGGGATCGGCCGCGGGATCGAGGTCGGATTCGTAGACCCGCTCCACGAGGTTGCCGTTGGGCAGGATCTGGCGGGTGACCTGGCTGTCGGAATTGTACTCGTAGGCCGTTTCGAACCATTCGGGATCGTCCGCGCGGAGCCGGTCTTTGGGCCGGTTGGAGCTTTCGGTGGTCGGCTGGGTCGCGTCGGCCCGACCGGTGAACCGTCGTTCGATCACGAGCCGGTTGGCCCGGTCGAAGAAGGATTCACGGACGTTCCCAACCCGGTCGTTGACGATGGTCTTGAGGACGGCGTCCCGGTTGGCCGGGGAGGGTGTGACGCCGACGTAGGTGAAGTCCGTCACCTCGTTCGTGTACCCCCACGACTGGCGGATCACCCGGTCGAAAAGCAGGTCGGACGGATCGGTGACCGCTGAATAGACGTTGCGAAGGTAGGTCTGGCCCTTCCCGTCGGTGATCGTGAGCAGGTTGTGATTGAGGCGGGAGTCGGTGAATCCACGGGTGTAGGTGTAGACGGTGGTCTTGCCTTCCGGGAACGTATTGCCGGGCGCGCCCACCGTGACTTTGGGACGAGTCACGGACTTGAGATCACCATGGGAACCTCCCGCGTCGTCCTTTTTGTAATACGCGTATCGAATCTCGCGTCCGGCGAAGTCCCGGATGGATTCCAAGAATCCTTCCGGCGTGTAGGCGAGGCGGATCGGGCGGTCGAGGGTGTCGATGACCTCGATCAGGCGTCCTTCGGGGGAATAGCCGAACTGGAGGGTGTTGCCGTTCCGATCGGTCAGGCGACGGAGGCGTCCGTCCCAGGGAGTCCCGATCAGCGGATGGAAATTCCACCGACCCTGATTGGCGAATCGGACGGTCAGAGAACCGTCCCCTTCGACTTCGATACTGCGGAAGAATTCGGGCCGGGCGTACGTGCCGTCGGGTTGGAGCCGGTAGAGATCGCGGCGTCCCGTTCCATCGGAGAGCACCAGGTCGGCGCCCTGGGGGTAGAGGGCCACGTTGTACGAATAGTCCCAATTGCGGCCCACAACCGAGTAGGGGCCGGTGCGGGATCGGTAGGTGCGGGTCCAGACGAAATCCGTGCCGCGACCTCGGATCCGGAGATCCTCGACCTGCAGTTGTTCCTCGCCGGAGAAGAGGCTGATGGGTTTCCCGGACACACCCGGGTTGTCGCAATCCTCCTCGTCGTCGTCGTCGGGTCCGCCGCCGCCGCCGTCGCCATCATCGTCGCCGGGGCCGCCGTCTCCGTCACCATCGCCCGGGCTGCCGTCACCGTCGCCATCGCCGGGGCCATCACCGTCACCATCGCCGGGGCCGTCCCCATCACCATCACCATCACCATCACCATCACCGTCCCCGGGACCACCAGGGGATTCATCGTCCGTGGGGCCGGGGGGTTGGTTGTCGTCATCGGGACCGGGGCCGTCGCCGGGGCCAGGTCCGGTACCGGGGTCGTCTTCAGGACCAGGGCCACCGCCTGGGCCACCGTCCGGACCGCCGCCTGGACCACCGTCTGGGCCACCGCCTGGGCCACCATCAGGACCACCATCAGGGCCGCCGTCAGGGCCGCCGCCATCGCCAACTGGGCCACCGCTTCCCTGGGTTCCTTCCCGGGTTCCATGCCAACCGGGCGCGAGGATTCCGACGCCGGGATCGGTGCAGACCAGCCGCCCGTCCGCGGACACCGTGGCTGAGCCGACGATTTCAAAGCGGCCGGTGTCGTGGTTGAAACTCCACAGGGCGCTCTTGGCTCCGGGGGGAAGGGGAAGGCCGGTGACGCTGTCGGGAAGATTCGGGAAGCAGGCGGGGACGGGTTCCGCGAAGTTCTGTCCGCCATCGGTCTGGATGGTGATGACGTCCTGAATATCCAGCCCGAGGGGCAGGGGGCCGGGCAGGCGGTCCGGGGGGACCGGGGCGATGCCGATCATGCCACCCCGGGTTCCATTTTCGCTGTAAAGGGAGTTGGGCGGCACCTGGATGCCGACACCGTCGAACTGAGGGTTCGCGGCGACGAATTCGGGCGTGAAACTAAGGGACGTGACGCCGCTTGGATTGACGGGTTGCAGGGCGCCATCGGGGATCAGTGGAAGGTAGATCGGATCGAGCATCACTTCCTCGCCGGCCCGGCCCTCCCATTTCTTCCCGACGTTCGGGTAGTACGCGAGGTCGGGATACCTGAGACCGCCGGCGGGGTCGACGACCGTGCGTCCGTCGATGTGGACGAAGAACGGACCGGCGGGAACGGGTTCGAGGCGGAAATTGCCGAGAGTGTCCGTGACGGCGCGCTGGGATTCCTCCTGGCCGTCGATGGTGATGGTCACGCCGGCGAGGGGGACGTTGACGAACTCGTTGGGCCGATCGGGAACGTTCCGAAGTTCGGACGCGAAAATCCGGCCGTAGACGGCCGTGGACGGGAGGGGGGTGAGGCTGATGGTGTCGAAGTCGACGACCCCGGTTCCGCCGTACGTGCCATTTCCGTCGGCGTCGATCGCTTTTCCGCGTTCATCCCTCAGGGTGTCGCCGGCGACGGTGACGCGAACGCGGGAGCTGCCGGGAAGCGGTTCCAGGTGGAAAAGCGTCAGCGTCCGGCGGTCGTTGGCGAGTTCCAGACGGCCAAGGATGCGCCGACCGCCCTGGGTGGCGTAGACTTGGGCGCTGTTCGCCACGGTGTCCGCGGCCAATGGCGATGTGAAATGGATGGAGGTCTCGCGGCTGACGGCGACGTCGCTGGCGCCATGGGAGGGCGAGCTGGTGAAGGTCGTGGGCGGCGGCGTGGCGGCCTCGTACGCGTTGAAGTAGACGGAGGTGGATTTGGTGACGGCGCCGGTGTTGTCGGTGGCCCGGGCGTAGAGCTCCACCGTCCCGGCGGTGGGCTGGGACCACGCGACGGCGTACGGCTCGGCGAGGGTCTGGCCAACGGAAATCCCGTTGGCGAAGAACTCGACTTTCCCGATCGAACCGTCGGGGTCGGAGGCGACCGCCGTCAGAGACTGGCTGATTGGAACGGGCCCCATGGCACCCGCGAGGGGCGCGGTGAGTCGGACTTGGGGGAGTTGATTTCGGCCGGCGGCGGCGTTGGCGCGCAACCGGTAGAAAATCTCGCTGGGTCCGATGCTCAGCGCGACGGAGTACGTGTTTCCGTCGCGATCCGGGGTGGCGTTGACGCCGCGCCAAAGCGGGCGCCCGGCGAGACTCGTGGTCTGTTCCACGGACCACGACGCGGAGGTCGCGGTCCACGACAGGCGCACCGAACTGTTATCCAGTCGGGAGATCGCGAGACTCGGAGCGGCGTTCTGGCCCAGGACGGCGGGCGCGAGGCCTAAAACGAGGCACCAAGTCAGAGCGGGGTTCCAGGGAAGCCGGCGGGTCGGAATTGAACTTCTCACGGGATGGTCGGAGTCGTCTCGGGATACGGGGGAAGAACGCGCGGGATCCATCCCGGCGGGGGGACAAAAGCTGCCGCGCAGTCGGCCTGTTCTTGGATGAAGCCGTTCCATACAAAAAAATCGTGCCCTCCCCCTTGGATGTCGCTGGCCCTCCAGCAGGATTTGACCCCGTTACTAAAGGGCCGCCTTCGATGCCTCCAGCGATTAATCGCAAAAATTTCTCCGGCGCCAGGAATGCGATGGACCGATGCGGAAGGTTGGGGCGCCGAACTGGCGGGTCCGGATTTCGGCGGATACGCTGGCGCGGTGAAGTTCGAATTGAGCGCGCCGTACGAGCCGGCGGGGGACCAACCGCGGGCGATCGCTGGTTTGTCGGAAGGTGTGTCTTCCGGCAAGCCGCATCAGGTCCTGCTCGGCGTCACCGGTTCCGGCAAGACGTTCTCGGTCGCGAACGTGATCCAGTCGGCCCAGCGCCCGACTTTGGTGATCTCGCACAACAAGACGCTGGCGGCGCAGCTGTACGCGGAGTTCAAGGCGTTCTTCCCGGAGAACGCGGTCGAGTATTTCGTGAGCTACTTCGACTACTACCAGCCGGAGGCGTACATCCCGAGGACCGACACGTTCATCGAGAAGGACTCGAGCGTGAACGAGCAGATCGAGCGCCTCCGGCTTTCCACGATGAGTTCCCTGATGTCGCGGCGCGATGTGATCGTGGTGGCCAGCGTCTCGTGCATCTACGGCATCGGGAGCAAGGAGGATTACGCGGCGCTCCTGGTGCCGATCCACGTGGGCCTGGAGATGAGCCGGGAGATCTTCCTGAGCCGCCTGGTCGACATGCAGTACGACCGGAACGACATCGCCTTCGAGCGCGGCCAGTTCCGGGTTCGGGGCGACACGGTGGAACTCCATCCCGCCAACGCCGAGGACGCGGTGCGGATCGAGTTCTTCGGCGAATCGATCGACCGGATCACGCGCTTCGATCCGCTGACCGGGTCGACCCTCGAGAATTTGAAGTCGATGACGATCTTCCCCTGCAAACAGTTCGTCACGCCGCAGGACAAGCTGAAGGGGGCGCTTCTGTCGATCCGCCAGGAATTGGGCGAGCGGATCGCTTGGTTCGAGAAGCAGGGAAAGTTGCTCGAAGCGCAGCGGATCAAGATGCGGACGGAGTACGACTTGGAGCAGTTGGAGGAGCTTGGCTTCTGCTCGGGCATCGAGAACTACTCGCGCCATATCGCCGCGAGAGCCAAGGGCTCGCGGCCGTATTGCATCATCGATTTCTTTCCCCCGGACTTCCTGCTGGTCATCGATGAGTCGCACGCGACGGTGCCGCAGATCGGCGGGATGTACGCGGGCGACATGGCCCGGAAGACGGTGCTGGTGGAACACGGGTTCCGTTTGCCGAGCGCCTTGGACAACCGCCCCCTGGCGTTCACCGAGTTCCGCGAGCTGCAACCACAGACGATCTACGTGAGCGCGACGCCGGGCGGCCAGGAAATGGAATGGGCCGGGGGCCAGGTGGTGGAACAGATCGTCCGGCCGACCGGTTTGATCGACCCCGAAGTGGTCGTGAAACCGTTGCGGGGGCAGATCGACGACCTGATCGAGGAGGCCCGCCTTCGCGTGGAGAGGAAGGAGCGGGTGCTGGTCACGACCCTGACCAAGCGGACGGCGGAGGAACTCACCGACTACCTCCGCGACATCGGGATCAACGTCCGCTACCTGCACAGCGAGATCGACGCGATCGAGCGGGTCGAGATCCTGCGTTCCCTGCGCAAGGGCGATTTCGACGTGCTGGTGGGAATCAATCTCCTTCGGGAGGGGCTGGATCTTCCGGAGGTGTCGCTGGTGGCGATCCTGGACGCCGACAAGGAAGGCTACCTGCGCAGCACGACGAGTCTGATCCAGACGGCTGGCCGGGCGGCGCGCCACCTCCAGGGGCGGGTGATCCTGTACGCCGACGTGCGCACGGCGAGCATCCAGCGTTTCCTGGCGGTCTCCGAGTACCGGCGTCAGAAGCAAATGGCCTACAACCAGGAGCACGGCATCATCCCGAGGAGCGTCACCCGGCCGATCGAGGAGGGATTGGCGCCTGGGCAGGCCGAGAACTCGAAGGCCATCGGGGTGATCCGGGATGCCGGCGGGAATTTCGACGTGACGGAAACCCTCCGGGAGCTCGAGGCGGAAATGTTGGAGGCCGCGAACGCCCTTCAGTTCGAGAAGGCGGCCCTCGTGCGGGACCAGATCCAGGAATTGAAACGCTCGACGGGCGAAGGCGGGGGCGGAGGGGGATCGGGGTCGGGGGCGGGCGCTGGAGCTCGGAAAGGTGGTCGTAAGGGTTGGGGGGGCCGGCGTTCGGGTCGTGGGTAGGGGGTTCCTTAAGTACCGCCGGCTTTCAGCCGGCTCCGGTTCGACGGGTGAACGTGGGGGAGGGGATGCCGACTGGAAAGTCGGCGCGACAGGGGAGGGAGATGCGGCGGTGATGTGGATTTGGCTCTCCCAGTACCGCCGGCCTTCAGCCGGCTCGGGTTAAGTAGCGCCGGCTTTCAGCCGGCTCCGGTTCGACGGGTGAACGGGGGAGGGGATGCCGACTGGAAAGTCGGCGCGACAGGGGAGGGAGATGCGGCGGTGATGTGGATTTGGCTCTCCCAGTACCGCCGGCCTTCAGCCGGCTCGGGTTAAGTAGCGCCGGCTTTCAGCCGGCTCGGGGTTAGTAGCGCCGGCTTTCAGCCGGCTCCGGTTCGGCGGGTGAACGGGAGACAAAGGATGCCTATGCTAAAGCCGCCGCGACAGGGGAGGGAGATGCGGCGGTGATGTGGATTTGGCTCTCCCAGTACCGCCGGCCTTCAGCCGGCTCGGGTTAAGTAGCGCCAGCTTTCAGCCGGCTCCGGTTCGACGGGTGAACGTGGGGAGGATGCCGACTGGAAAGTCGGCGCGACAGGGGAGGGAGATGCGGCGGTGATGTGGAATTGGCTCTCCAAGTACCGCCGGCTTTCAGCCGGCTCCGTGGCGGCCAGTGAACGGGGGACGAAGGATGCCGACTGGAAAGTCGGCGGGACAAGGGGGGCTTCTACCGAAACTCAAGGATCTCCGGTCGGAGCCGGCCAATTTGAGCGCGCGGCAGGCGCGGGTCGATCGATCC